>CAMHJQ010000009.1 GCA_946185485.1 uncultured Prevotellaceae bacterium
GCTTGCGCCGATGGTACTGCAATGCAATGCGGGAGAGTAGGAGGCCGCCACTTTTTTCTGAGAGCACCCTGTTTCAGCAATGAGACAGGGTGCTTTTATATTGAGACAGGGCGCCCTCGTGGCTTCAAGGGCGAGTTCAAGGACAAGCCTTTGATGAACCATCTTCATCCCGGGGCTTCGTTCATGTCGAAATATGAGATAGCCATCAAATAAAGAAGGAGCAGGTCAGCTGTTCAATACCGGCGCGTCCAGGTAGTCAATATAGGCGCGTCCAGCTGGTGATGCTGTATCGGTCATCTCCCTTAATGTAAAAGTTCTGTATGCTATTATATTCATAATTCTCCGGATAATACAGTCCAACGACTTCTTTCATGTAGAAGTTGATCATGGCGAGGGAATAGGTGGCGAAGTCCTCCTGTTTGGAGTAGGCGATGAGGAACGAGCGGTAGTAGGGCGAGTCTTCCTCTGTAAAGCGTTTTGCTTCTCCATAGTTGACATAGCCTTCATACATCTTGGCGGCATCTGTATTCCATAAGAACTCCTCCGGGTATTCTATGATTTCTATGTAATTGCCCTTTTTGCTCTTCTCCCAGCGATAATCCGTCAGGTTCTTCTTGGCATGTGGCGGAATTGCTATCAGTCTTTTCCGGGACTCCTTGTCAACCTTGTTGTTGGGGTCGAAGTAGCAGTATTTGCTTCCGTCGCTGTCTATTCTGAAGCAGTGGCTTCGGTCGATGTAAATGGTCTGGTCGGTCTTGTTTCTGATCACAACGAAATAGACACGGTCCTCCTTGTCATTATAGATAGGGTTCTGGATGCGTTTCTTCAGGAAGTTGATCTCGATGTCGTCGTTCGACATCAGGGAATTAGTCCTGACACCGAAGATGGCCGTCAGGTGTTTCGACTTCATTGAGTTTACCACGGATATCTGATTTAGGTTGACGTGGTAGTGGCATCGGTTATATCTTTTGATGACCTTCTGGTTGTACTTGTCCGGACCTATGTAAACCAGCTTCTGCGACGTCGCCTGCGCCATTAGGGAAATGGAGCATATCAGGCATAATAATATCAATTCCGTTCTCTTCATACCGCAAAAAATGACAAATTATACGGCAAAAATAGGACAGATGCAGGAATCTGCCAAGGGAAAAGCCCTATCAGTAGGGCGGGAAATCCCTATAATTTGGTCTTGGGCGGTCAAGAACACCCCTTAGAAGGAGTAGACTTCTTTTTGACACAAATCCTAAACAATGCTAATATTATGGGTAAAATGACGCGAAATCGGATGGAAATGCCTATATTTGTAGTCTCAATAATCAACTTAATAGTATTATGTCATTATGATGAAACGAATATTAGTGACTGGCGGCGCCGGCTTCATTGGCTCCCACCTTTGTGAACGCTTGGTAAACGAGGGCAACGACGTGATTTGCCTGGACAACTTCTATACCGGTGCCAAAGAGAACGTGTGGCACCTGATTGGTCGGCCTAACTTCGAGATTGTGAGGCATGACGTGTGCCAGCCTTATTGGGCTGAGGTCGACGAGATTTATAACCTGGCCTGCCCTGCCTCGCCGGTGTATTATCAGAACGACCCCATCCAGACCACCAAGACGTCGGTCTTCGGAGCCTATCACATGCTGGGACTGGCACGCCGCACCAAGTGCAAGATTCTGCAGACGTCGACCAGCGAGGTGTATGGCGACCCCTCGGTCCATCCGCAGCCTGAGACCTACTGGGGCAACGTGAACACCATCGGCATCCGTTCGTGCTACGACGAAGGCAAGCGTTGTGCCGAGACGATGTTCTTCGACTACCATCGTCTGCATGGCGTCCGCATCAAGGTGATTCGCATCTTCAACACCTACGGTCCGCGCATGGCACAGCATGACGGTCGTGTGGTCTCGAACTTTATCATGCAGGCACTCCGCAACGAGGATATCACCATCTACGGCGATGGTCACCAGACTCGCTCTTTCCAATATGTCTCCGACCTGATAGAGGGTATGGTGCGCATGATGAACAGCAGCGACGACTTCTTAGGCCCGGTGAACATCGGCAATCCCGGCGAGTTCACCATGCTGGAACTGGCCGAGAAGGTGATCGCCATGACAGGTTCGAAGAGCAAGATTGTGTTCCGTCCGCTGCCGTCCGACGACCCGAAAATGCGCCGTCCTGATATTGCCTTAGCCAAGGAGAAGCTCGACTGGGAACCGAAGGTGAAGCTCGACGAGGGCCTGGCTAAGACCATAGAGTATTTCAAAGGAACATTATAAAATATGCGAAAACTTATCTCTTTACTGTTTATGGCCATGACAGCCTCTGCTGTCATGGCAACGGATTACGATGTCCCCATCATCGTCACCGTCAATGGTGTGTCGTCTGAACAGAACGCCACCATTACGGTCAATAATAACGACGGACTGTATGACCTTACGCTGAGAAACTTTATGCTGCAATCCGACGGCAACTCTCTGGGTGTGGGTAATGTGGCACTGACAGGGATTAAGCCCTACGTGGATGGCGACGCCACGCTGCTCATCGCCGACAAACAGGTAACGATTACCGATGGCGACGACGCGAGTGTCGACTACTGGATGGCCAGCATACTGCCCCCCGTCGATGTCTTGCTGCGTGGAAAGATAGAAGGTGACGAACTGCGCTGCTATCTTGACATTGACCTGGCGGCTTTGCAGCAGGTTGTTCAGGTGGTCATCGGGGGTGGCTATCAGATGCCCAATCCGAGCTTTGAGGAGTGGCACACCGCCCCGGGAAACTATGAAGAGCCCAATGGCTGGCATTCGTTCGAGAGTGCCACGGGTTCGCTGGTGTCATTGGCTGGTCACCACCTCAACAAAACGAGTGATGCCCACTCGGGGGATGCCAGCGCACGTCTGTATGCAACATCCATCTTTGGCATCGTTGCCAACGGCACCATGACCACCGGCCGCATGAATGCAGGCTCCATGTCGGCAGATAACACCGTCAACAATGCCTATCTCGACATGAGCGATACCGAAGTCGACGGCAATGGCGACCCCTTTTACACGCCCTTTAGCTGGTACCCCGACGAGGTGGCCGTCTGGGTGAAGTTCAAGCAGGGCAGAACCAACAACCAGCATCCTTACGCCACCATCAGCGCTGTCATCACCGATGGTACGTACTATCAGGACCCGGAGGACAAGACCTACTGGAATGTCGTGGCCAAAGCCAAGAACAACAAGATAACCACTACCAGCGGCAGATGGGTTCGCGTGACGGCTCCCTTTACCTACACCTCGAATGATGTGGAACCGAAGGCAGTGCTGATAACCCTCTCTACCAATGCTGATGCCGGTCAGGGCAGCAACAACGACGAACTGCTGGTCGACGACATCGAGTTTGTCTACAACGCCACGGTGACTGGTCTGAAGATCAAGGGCCAGAAGGTTAAAGGCTTCAACACGGATAAGACGTCATACGAGATGGAGCTGAACGAGGTCATCACGGCTGACGACATCGAGGTCACCGTCGACGGCAGGTCTGCCTACGTTGCTAAGGATGTAGAGACGGATGGCGACCACTTTGTCTGTACTGTTCATGCCCTCAGTGCTGATATGTCGGCCATGTCGACCTACGTTGTCAACGTCAAGAGCAATGCCACTGACATCCGCAGTTTGCCGACAGCAACGAACCATGAGTCTGCTGTCTACTTCACGCTCGACGGTCGTCAGGCCACGACGCTGGTGCCAGGCAACATCTACATCTGCCGTCAGAGCGACGGTACGGTTAAGAAGATCCGGCTGTAACAGTCACCCCATGCCAGCCCTCTCTTCATAATCCGATGCTGAAGCCAGCCGTCAGCCATCGTCCTGGCTGCGCTACCAGGCCATAGTCCCGGTAGCAGGTGTCAAAGAGGTTGTTTGCCTCGATGTAGGCCAGCCATTTGGCCTCTGTCCACGTCAGCCGGGAGTCCACTACCGCGTAGGGTTCGTAGTCGTGCTTTTGTCCTTCGAAGTCGGTATAGGACCCCATCCGATCCTGCCAGCGGAAGTACAGACCCAGTGACAGCCGTTTCGTCACCTGTGTCTGTACTTTCGCTGTCAGTTTATGTCTGAGGTACTCCAGTGCATACTGCGACACGATGTTCTCCTCCTGTTGCTTGTCCTGGTGGATGTAACTGTAGTTAATGGATAATTGATAATTGACAATTGATAATTGGGCACCGGCCTCTAGGCCAATGCTGTTGATGGAAGTGTGGTTCACGCTCTGCCATGCCGCCTCGTCGCCTTTCGAGGTGTCCATGATCCAGTCAATCATGTTGCTGCCGTGATGATACCAGAGCGTACATTGAACATTGACCATTGAAGATTGACCATTCTCTCGGAGAGAGTGTGGCGTTGCGAGGAACATTGAAGATTGGCCATTGAAGATTGGCCATTGCACATTCGTGCCGACTTCTATGGCTTGCATCTCTTCCGGTTCCAGGTGCGGATTGGCCTTGTAGCCCTGCAGCTTGTAATACATCTCGGTGAACGACGGCATGCGCAGCGAGGTGTTGTACGAGGCATGCAGTTTCCAATTCTGGCTGGGTCGGTAGCTGACGTCGATGCCCGGATAGACGGTCATGTTCATGTTGCTCCACGTGTTTTTCACTGCTACGAGTCCTGCCGAGACGGTCACTTCATTCAGCAGTACGTTATGCTCCAGGTAGCCGCTGATGTTCGTTCGGTTCACGCCGAGTGTGTAGTCGCGGTCCGTACCTTTTATATGATGCGTCTGCGAGAGCGGTTCCCCTAAGTTGCCGCTGACCAGGTCTTCGTTGCGCAGTTCCGCCCCGAAGGCCGTCCGTCCTGCCTGCCAGTCGAAATAGCCTCCTGCACTGACACCATACACGTTCGTCCGGTTGTAGTTGAATTTCATCTTCTCCGGCTGTCCCCGATAGCCCTCATAGCGGTCGCGGTGCTGGTTCCAGTAGATGCTGGCGCTCAGGTGCAGCGGTCCCTGCTTGGTATGTCCCTGAATGGCAGACAGCCATTTCGTGGTATGCTCATACTGCTCGTCAGCCTGCCACTGCGGCGAGGCCCAGAAGGTGCTGGACCCCCAGCCCTTGTCCGTCACACCCAAGTGCCAGTTCAGTCGGACGGCCTCGCTCTCATACGCTCCCTGGTAGAATCCCTTTGCCCCGCTATAGTCCGTGTTCAGCCTGCCGGCCTTCGACCGGCTCCACCCGTCGCTCCGGCTGTAGTTGGCGGAAAGTGAGGAGGTCAGTGGTGCGAGGCATGAGGGCAGCGAATACCTGGCTCCCGCATTAGCATATCCGAAGGACCCTCCCTCCGCATGTAGCCGGAGGGCAGCGTCATGACCGTTACCTCTTATATCCTGTCTCTCTCCTCTGCTCGTTGTCACTATGTTGATAGCCCCTGCCAGCGATGACGTCCCGTATATCCTCCCCGCCGGACCTTCTATCACCTCAATCCTCACGATGTCGCTCAGGTCCACGGGCAAGTCCATGGTGTTGTGCCCCGTCTGCGGGTCACAGATGTTGATGCCGTTCAGCAGTAGGATGATTTGTTCGGAAGTCCCGCCTCTGATCGATATGTCCGTCTGCGTCCCCATCGGTCCTCTTTGACGGACATCCACGCCAATGGCGTATTTCAGCAGGTCGTTAACACTTTGTACTGGAGCCTGCGCAATGTCGGCACGGTCCAGTACAGTTACCATTCTCGCCGCCTGACTCTTCGTCAGGGGTGCCCTGGAGCCAGTCACGCTCACCTCTTCGAGCACCATCTCGCGGGCCGTTGCCGTCGCTGCAGAGTCCGTCACCACCGGATTGGTGCTGACGCTCTCTGCCGAGGCGTATGTCAGCGTTGCCACGGAGAGCACGCTGCACACCACCTCCCTGCCGAGGCAGTTGAAAAGCGAGTAGCCCTTGTTCCCAAACTGTCGGAACACGAGCACCGGCCGCTTCATGTTGAATCTTGGTTTGTACATAGCAGCTACAAAGGTAGTGCAAATCGGGCGAAATACCAAACAAAACGCAAGTTTTTTCTCGTCGCAACCCCATCGTCATCCGACAGCTTCGCCCCTTTTTGGCAGTTATTGTGAGGGTTCTACGCTATACTATATATAGGGAAACTTGGAAAAACTATGCCGCTACTATGCCGCTACTGTGCCGCTTGCGAGTGTCCTTTCAAAACGCTGCCGCAGCATTCGGGCATAGGCAAACAACCGTTCGGGCGTACGTAAACGGTTGTTTGGGCGTACGCAAACGGTTGTTTGGGCGTACGCAAACGGTTGGAAGGACCGTCCTCGCCCCCTTCAGGAACGTAGCTTAAACCCTGTGAATAAGCTGTTTGTACCCCACAAGAACGCTGCTTTCAACCCACAAGAACGATGGTGGCCACATTCAGACCCTCACCGAGGAGAATTTCTTGCTCGATTTCGTTGCCGAACACAAGCTCACCTGGAAGGATGGCGACATGATTGGCTACTCAAAGAAGCCGAAGGCGGCAATCTGGCGCAACATCTGGATGATGTATTCGCGGGAGGTGTCGCTCCAGTGGAACCCGAGACGGTGGAGGACGGTGCAGGTGTAGCGGTTGTCGCGCTGGATAACGGCAGCCTTCCGTCCGTGGGTCACGTCCTGGTAGGCAATCATGGCTGCCAGGAGCTTGGCCTTCTCGGGGTCTTGTCCGGCCTCGTCGATGGCCTGCTGGAAGGCGTCGTCCTCTACAAAGCCTATATCCCTGCCCACTTCCTTCATGAGGCAGAGCACGTCGCCCAACAACTCGGTGTGGTTGTTGAAGGGCTGGAAGACGGTGCACTCCTTCGGCGTCGAGGCGAGGAGCACCACGGCCTTGGCTGTCTCGTCAATGGGCGACATCTCGGTTTGCTCGTCATAACTGTCGTAGGGGCAGCAGCCCAGCATATAGAACACTTTGAGGCGTCCCATGAAGCTGTTGGTCTTGAAGTTGGCCTGGAACTCGCCGTCGGCACTGCGCGGCGCGAGATTGCCCACGCGCATCACCTTGGCACTGAGGCCGTGGTGGGCAACGGCATCGAGGACGAGTCGCTCGGCCAGGTACTTGGAGTGGATGTAGCGGTTGTCGAGGAACTGGCCGAACCAGAGCTTGCGCTCGTCGAGCATGGGCACCTGCTCGCCTTCCTCGCGGACGACCCAGACCTCGCCGACGGAGGTGGTGGAGATGTGCACCAGGCGCGCACCGGTCTTCAGGCAGAACTCCACGCAGCGCTGGGCACCACCGATGTTCACATCCTCGATGTCGGTACCCTTGGAGAAGTGCTTCACGTTGGCGGCACAGTTGAAGACGGTCTGGATGGCGGGATGACCATCGGGCAGTACGGCCGTCATGTCTTCCGTCACGTCGCCGTTGAGCACGAAGATGCGGGTGCCGAAGAGTTCCTTGAAGGAGGTCTCGAAATAGTAGAACAACAGGTTCTTGAGTCGGTGCTCGGCGGAGGGCTGGTCCTTGCCGCGCACGATGCAGGTGATGGCGGTTGCATCGGAGTGGATGAGCTCGCGCAGCACATGGATGCCCAGGAAGCCGGTGGCGCCGGTCAGGAGCACATGGCCCAGCTGCTGGCGCTCGCCCTTGAGGAACGTCTCGATATGGTTGTGCTGCAGGAGGGCGTCGATGCCCTTGTAGTCGAAGTTCTCCACCTCGGGGTCAGTCATCTCCACGGGGGCCTCACCGCCCAGGAACTGTGCCAGCAGGCGCGGCGTGGGATGGTCGAACACCTCGCCGTAAGCCACATGATGCCCGGCCTTGTCAGCCTCGATGATGACCTTGGTGACCATGAGCGACGTGCCGCCCATCTCGAAGAAATTGTCGGTGGCACCCACCTTGTCGAGCGACAGGATGCTGGCGAAGATCTGGCAGAACAGCGTCTCCACCTCGCCCACGGGAGCCACATAGTCGTGCTCTTCCACCTGTATCTGCGGTGCAGGCAGGGCACGCTTGTTGACCTTCTGGTTCTGGTTCAGCGGGATGGCGGGAATCTGCATGGTGGCAGCGGGCACCATGTAAGGCGGCTTGCGCTCACGGATGAAGGTGTTGAGAGCCTGGATGTCCAGCGGCTGGTCGCCCACGATGTAGGCAGCGATGAACTTGCCGCCAGTCTCGTAGTCGAAGGCCTGCACGGTGGCATCCTTGATGCCCGGGAACTCGCGGATGACGGACTCCACCTCCTTCAGTTCGATGCGGAAGCCACGGATCTTCACCTGGCCGTCGCGGCGTCCCACGAACTGGATGTTGCCATCAGCCAGATAGCGCACCACGTCGCCCGTGCGGTAGCAGCGCTTGCCGTTCCATTGGATATACGTGTCGGCCGTCTTCTCCGGCAGGTTCAGGTAGCCGCGGCTCACCTGAGGACCTGCTATCAGCATCTCGCCTGCGGCACCTAAGGGCAGACGGTTCAAGTCCTTGTCCACAATGAACAGCTGCAGGTTGTCCAGCGGCTTGCCGATAGGCGCGTTCTGCTCGAACTCCTTCATGGCGTAGGTGGTGGTGAAGATGGTACACTCCGTAGGACCGTAGCCATTGTGCAGCTGATAGGCCGTGGGCGGCGTTAGCGGCAGGACCTTCTCGCCGCCCACTGAGAGGTGGCGCAGCGAGTGGTTGTCGCAGTTCATCGCAAACTGACAGCCCACCTGGGTGGTCATGAACGAGTGGGTCACGCCCTCCTCGTTGAAATAGACATTCAGGTCGGGAAGGTTCAGACGGATGTCGTCGCCCACTATCACGACGGCAGCACCGCAGGTCAGTGCGGGATACATATCCATCATGCAGGCATCGAAGCCGTAGCTGGCGTAGGCTGCCACCTTGTCGCCTGGTTGCAGGTCGTAGTAGCGCTGGTACCAGTGGCAGAAGCATACCAGGTTGCGGTGCTCCAGCTGACAACCCTTGGGATTGCCCGTAGAGCCTGAAGTGTAGAGCAGGATGAAGAGGTCCTCGGGCTTCGGCTCAGCGGACTGCTGCGGGGCGGCAGCACAGTCAGCGAGGTCCTTGGTCAGGAGTACGGGGCCTTGGTAGTCGCTTACCTTATCCAGTAGCGGCTCGTCGGCTATCAGCAGTTTAGCGTCGGCATCCTGCATCATGAAGTTCAGTCGCTCGGTGGGGTAGCTGGGGTCCAGCGGCTGGTAGGCACAGCCGGCCTTCAGCACGCCCAGCGAGGCCAGCACCATCCACTCGCTACGACCGATGAGGATGGAGACGACGTTCTCCTTGCCGCTCTCCACCTTGCTCTGTATGAGGGCGGCAATGGCGTTGGTGCGTTCGTCCACCTCCTTGTAGGTCAGCCGTACGTCGTGGTAGACGACAGCCAGATTGTCGGGCGTCGCTGCCACCTGACGACGGAACAGCGAGACGATGGTCTGCGTGTCGTCGTAAGGCACCTCAGTCCGGTTGAAGCTGTCGAGCAGCGACACCTGTCTGGCGTCGAGCAGTGACACGCTCTTCAGCGGTGACGTGGGATGGCTGATGAAGACGTTGGCAGCAATGCTGATGGACTGTGCCAGGCTTTGCATCAGCTCGTGGCTGTAGCGTCCCTTGTCGTACTGCAGGCAGATGCTCGGCTTGCCCTCCTCGTCGGGCGTGATGAAGAAGGCGATGCGGAACTTGGGGGTCTCCGACTCGAAGGTCTCGAAGGGAATGGCCACGCCCTGATACTGATAGTTGTCGATGACGCCCATCTGGTAGGCGAACATGATTTCGGCAGTGAGGTCGTAGTCGGAAGCAATGCGCGTAAACGGATAGGTCTCGTGCTGCAATGTCTCGTCGAAGTTCTTGCTGGTTTCACGGATGAAGTCCATGACGCTCTGCTCGCCGATGGTGGCACTGAGGGCCAGCGTGTTGACGAACATGCCGACGGTGTTGCTGATGCGCAGGTCGGATCGTCCGTTGCTGATGGTGGTGATGCACAGCTGCTCGTTGTTGGCGAAGCGTGACAGGGCATAGAAGGTGGCGGCTAGGATGTGGTGTGCCGGAGAGATGTTTTGCTGACGGCAGAAGTTCTCGATGGCAGTGAAATCCAACGGTGTGTACAAGGTGCCCAAGGTGCCTTGCTGCTGCGGATTGGTGAGGTCGGCCGGAACCTCCGTCACGCCCTCGATATTGCCCAACCGCCCTTGGAAGAAGTCGCGGGCAGCGACGAAGTCCTCGCTGCCTTCAGCGGCTTTCTGCGCAGCCACGAAGTCGGCGTATGTGAAGGTCTCGGGCTCAATCTCCTTGCCGTTGAGCAGGTCGAACAGCTGCGATAGCAGCAGGTCGAACGAGCCACCGTCCACGACGAGGTGATGGATGTCCATCATCAGATATACCCACTCGTCGGTGGTGACAATCTCCACGTGGTAGAGCGGACCCTGCCTCAGGTTGAAGGGCTTGACGAACTCCCACTTGTAACGGGGGATATCCTCCTCCTTGCACTGGCTTTGGGCAATCTCAATAGGCTGGTCCAGGTCGACTATCTGGATGATGTCAGAGCCTGCGCTGCCGAAATGCGCCTGCAGCATGGGGTGCGTCTTGACCAGGGTCTCTACGGCCTTCGTCAGCAGTTTGATGTCCACAGTCTTGGGGAAACGGAGAATGACCGGCGTGTTATAGATGGTGGATTCGGGGTTCTTGACAGAATCCACATAGACACCCATCTGAGCGTATGACAAAGGAATGTTGCTCATATCGGCATGTGCCGTCTCGGCAGCCTCCTGTTTGGCAGCGCCCCCGCTCATCAGGGCTGTCAGCACCTCGTTCTCGATGCTCTGCACGCTGCCCGTCTTGGCCAGAGCCTTGGAGTCGAGGGTGACGCCAAAGCGCTTGTTGATCTGGATGGCCAGCTTGATGGACATGATGGAAGTCAGGCCCACATAGCCCAGTATCGTTGTGACGCCGAAGTCCTCGGTATTGATGATTTGTGCGATGATGGCGTGGATTTCCTTCTCCAGCACATTCATCGGCACGTTGGTCTCCACCACGGACTCGGCGGCTTTCTTCTCGGGTTTCGGGAGGGCTTTCTTGTTGACCTTCTGGTTTTGGTTCAAGGGAATGGCGTCTATCTGCATCGTGACGGCAGGCACCATATACGGCGGCTTCTGGTCGAGGATGAAGTTATTCAGGGCGGCGATGTCCACCTGCTCGTCGCTGACGATATAGGCTGCGATAAACTTACCGCCGCCGTCCTCGTCGAAGGCCTGGACAGTGGCGTCCTTGATGCCCGGGAACTCACGGATGACGGCCTCCACCTCCTTCAGCTCGATGCGGAAACCGCGAATCTTGACCTGTCCGTCCTTACGGCCTACAAACTCGATGTCGCCAGAGGGCAGATAACGGACGATGTCGCCAGTACGGTAGATGCGGGCGTATTTGGTATTGTCATTGGTCACAAACGGATTGGGGATATACACCTCAGCGGTTTTCTCGGGACGGTTCAGGTAGCCACGGCTCACCTGGGGACCACTGGCCCACAACTCACCAGCAGCACCTACGGGCAGACGATGGCCCTGGGAGTCGACAATATACAGGCGCATGTTGTCAACGGCCTTGCCGATAGGAATATTCTTCATCTTCCGGTCAATCTGATAGCAGGTCTCAAGGATGGTCGTTTCCGTCGGTCCGTAGGCATTATGCATCTTATAGCCCTTCGGCGGCACGAGGGTAGCCAGTTTCTCACCGCCTGTAGAGAGGTGCTTCAGCGAATGGTTCTCGATGCTCGTGACAAACTGGTAAGCCACCTGTGTCGTCATGAAGGCATTGGTGATGTGCTCTTTCTCGAAATAGTCGTTCAGCGCTATCAGGTCGAGACGCAGCTCTTCGGGGATGATATATACCGTAGCGCCACAGGTCAGCGCGGGATACATGTCGTACATATTGGCGTCGAAACCATAGCTGGCGTATGCCGTCACCTTGTCGCCGGCCTTCAAGTCGAAGTAGCGGTGATACCAATGGACAAAGGCCACCAGGTTGCGGTGCTCCAGCTGACAACCCTTGGGATTGCCCGTAGAGCCTGAAGTGTAGAGCAGGATGAAGAGGTCTTCGGGCTTGGGCCCTTCGGGCAATTGATGATTGATAATGGATAATTGATAATTATCGGCATCCGCATCACTTGGCGCAGCTAATTGTCCATTGTCCATTTTCAATTGTCCATTTTCAATTAAAAGCACCTCACCCTGGTATTCGTCCACGATGGGACGCAGGTCCTCGTCGGCAATGAGCAGCTTGGCACTGGCATCCTGCATCATGAAGTTAAGCCTGTCCTTCGGATAGGTGGGGTCCAGCGGCTGATAGGCACAGCCGGCCTTCAGCACGCCCAGCGAGGCCAGCACCATCCACTCGCTACGACCGATGAGGATGGAGACGACGTCCTCTTCTCCCAGTCCCCTCGATGCGATGTTTCCGGCAATGCGGTCACTCATCCCGTCGACTTCAGCGTAGGTAAGGCGCTTGTCCTTATAGACCACGGCGACGTTGTCGGGCGTGGCCTTGGCCTGACGTCGGAACAGCGAGACGATGGTCTGCGTGTCGTCGTAAGGCACCTCGGTCTGGTTGAAGCTGTCGAGCAGTTCTATTTGCGAGGCTGTCGTGATATTGATGTCGCACAGGTTGGCTTGACTGAGGAATCCGGCCAGCGTGGCCTCGTAGCTCTCCACGAACTGGTTGACCAGCGCCTCGGAGTATGCGCTGGCGTTGTACTCTGCCCTGACATGGTATTGACTGCCGACGGTATAGGCCGTCAGACAGAATGGAACTTCCAAGGTGAAGTTACGGAGTTGGACGGTCTGCATGGGTTTGCCCATCAGTTGGGTGCCGCCAAGCATCTCCCCCCGCCACGCAAACAAGGTGTTGCTTTGCAGGTTGAGGTCGGCCATCAGGTCGCTATAGGCATAGATGTCGTGCTCGCGACAGCCGGTCATCAGTTCCTGGCAGTCTTTCAGGAAGTCGAGCACGGAAGTCTCGTCGGTGAACTTCGCGTATACGGGCAGCGTCTTCACCGTCATGCCTATGGAATGAAGGAGCCGCTGGTCGTTACGTCCGTTGAATACCGTGGTAAACAGTGCCTCCTGCTCGTTGTTGTACTTTGCCAGGAGATAGGCGTATGCCGCCGTGAAGAGCGTATTCTTATAGATGCCGTTGGACTGGCAGAACGCTTCTACCGTCCCCTTGTCCATGCCGAGCACGCGGACCATGTTCGCCTCCGAGCGTTCCGCACCTTCGAGGTCGGGGATGAGTTGGGTAAACGTGTCGCCACAGTCGAAGTGTTGGGCATACCACTGCTTGCCCTCCTCAAAGGCCGGTGTCTGTCTCCGTTCACCCTCTGCGATGGCCACCTCCTGCTGCGTCATCTCCTCGGGGGCAAGGACGCTGCCGTTATAGGCCGCCTCCACATCGTGCAGCATGACGTTCAGCGAGACGCCGTCGAAGATGATATGGTGCGTGTCGAAGAACCAATAGATATGTTCGGTGTCGCGCATCACCCTAGTATGAAACAGTCTGCCGCCCAGGAGTTGGAACGGTTCGACGAACTGCTGCTTCGCTGCCTCCACGTCCAGGATCTGTTCGACCGAGAGGCTCACGTCCTCCTTTTCCATGTCGATGGACTGGAACGGTTCGCCCTGGTCGTTGACCCCAATGCGGGTGAAGAACGTGGGATGCGCCTTTAGCATTGCCTCGATGGCCCGGCACAAGCGGTCGGCATCCAGGCTGCCGTCAAGGACATACAGGAACGGTGTGTTGTAATAAGGCACGTTGTCATGGCCTACGCATTCCGCATAGATGCCATATTGGGATTTAGATAAAGGTGCAGTATTCATATATGTTAGATTTTATTGTTAATGTCATGATGAGATAAAAACGCTGCTTTGTTGTCATGACAACTAATGGTTAGTATTTTGGCTACAAAAATACAAAAAAAAATGTCTGTATTGCAATAATACAGACATTTTTTAAGGGATTTAAGACGAAAATTAAACGTTTTTCCTTAGAACTCGGCACTTTTCGGGGTGCGAGGGAAGGGAATGACGTCACGGATGTTCTGCATGCCGGTGACAAACAGGATGAGGCGCTCGAAGCCGAGTCCGAAACCAGCGTGGGGGCATGAACCCCAGCGGCGGGTGTCGATGTACCACCACAGGTGGGTCTTGTCCATCTCGCGGCGATTGATCTCGCCCATCAGTTTGTCATAACTCTCCTCACGAACGCTGCCACCGATAATCTCGCCAATCTGCGGGAACAGTACGTCGGTACCTTGCATCGTAGGACCAGGGGCCACAGCACCCTTGTAACCTACTGAACCACCATCGGCCGTCTCCTGGTTCTGCTTCATGTAGAACGACTTGAAGGCACGCGGGTAGTCAGTCATGATAACGGGTTTCTTGAAGTGCTCCTCCACGAGGTAGCGCTCGTGTTCACTGGCCAGGTCGTCGCCCCAGTTGCAGGGGAACTCAAACTTCTTGCCGTTCTTGATGGCCTCCTGCAGGATGTTGATACCTTCAGTATAGGGCAGACGGACAAAGGTCTCCTTCAGCACACCTTCGAGGCGGGCAATGAGCGTCTTGTCAATCACCTGGTTCAAGAACTGCAGGTCGTCCTTGCAGTTGTCAAGCGCCCAGCGCACACAGTATTTGATGAAGTCTTCCTCGAGGTCCATCAGTTCTTCCTGGTCCAGGAAGGCCACCTCAGGCTCAATCATCCAGAACTCTGCCAGATGGCGCGGGGTATTGCTGTTCTCGGCGCGGAAGGTAGGACCGAAAGTGTAGATGGCACCTAAGGCCGTAGCGCCCAGCTCACCCTCTAACTGTCCGCTGACGGTCAGCGAGGTCTGCTCGCCAAAGAAGTCATCGTCGTAGATAATCTTCCCCTGCTCGTCCTTCTTCAGGTCGTAGAGGTTCTTGGTGGTTACCTGGAACATGTTTCCTGCTCCCTCGCAGTCACTGGCAGTAATCAGCGGCGTGTGGAAATAGAAGAAACCATGCTCGTGGAAATAGGTGTGGATGGCCATCGCCATGTTGTGGCGGATGCGCATCACGGCACCAAAGGTATTGGTACGCAGACGCATGTGGGCATGCTGGCGCATGTATTCAAAGGTCTGACCTTTTTTCTGCATGGGATAGGTACTGTCACAAAGTCCATAGACAACAAGTTCCGTGGCCTGTATCTCTGAAGCCTGGCCTGCACCCTGACTCTCCACCAGTGTACCAGTGGCACAAATGCAGGCTCCGGTGGTTATCTGTTTCAGTAGTTCCTCGTCAAACTTCGTGGGGTCAGCAACTACCTGTACGTTCTTGATGGTGGAGCCATCGTTCAGCGCAATAAAGTCAACATTCTTGTTGCCGCGGTGCGAGCGCACCCAGCCCTTTACGCATACCTCCTTGCCATATTCCGTGCTCTTCAGCACATCAATGATCTTTGTTCTTTTCATTATCAATTACCAATTATCCATTATCAATTGTCAATTGTCCATTATCAATTGTCCATTACTCATAGGCTCCCATGCGCAGGCGGTCGACCTCTTCCTCGGTGAGGTAGCGCCAGTCACCACGGCGGACATTCTTCTTGGTGAGACCGGCAAACTGTACGCGGTCGAGCTTGGTTACCTTGTAGCCTAAACTCTCGAAGATACGACGTACGATGCGGTTCTTGCCACTGTGGATTTCGATGCCCACCTGCTTCTTGTCAGTGTCACTGGCATACTCAATGGCATCGGCCTTGATGTCGCCATCCTCCAGTGTGATGCCCTCGGCAATCTGCTGCATGTCGTGAGCCGTCAGGTTATGATCGAGGTACACATGGTAAATCTTCTTCTTCAGGAATTTCGGGTGCGTCAGTTTCGAAGCCAGGTCGCCGTCATTGGTCAGCAACAGCACACCCGTGGTATTGCGGTCCAGACGTCCGACGGGATAGATGCGCTCAGGGCAGGCATCCTTCACCAGGTCCATCACGGTCTTACGCTGCTGGGGATCGTCACTGGTGGTGACATAATCCTTGGGCTTGTTCAGCAGCACATAGACCTTCTTCTCAGGAGTGACAGGCTGTTCGTGGAACTTCACGACGTCCGTGCGCAGCACCTTGGTGCCCAGTTCTGTAACGACCTCGCCATTGACCGTCACCACGCCTGCCTGGATGAACTCGTCGGCCTCGCGACGGCTGCAGACACCGGCATTAGCCAGGAACTTGTTCAGACGGATGGGCTCATTGGGATCGAAGTGCTCTTCCTTATACTCGATACGCTTCTTCAGCGAATATTTTGCATTGGGATTGTAAGGAGCATGCTGCTTCTTGTAGCCGCCACGCTGAGGAGCATAGCCGCCACGCTGCTGATAGCCACCCTGGCGGGGCTGGTAGCCGCCACGCGGCTGGTAACCACCCTGACGGGGCTGATAGCCACCCTCCTGCTGACCGTACTGCTGACGGGGACGCGGCTGGTAGCCACCCTCGCCGTCCTGCGGCTGATTGTAGCGGGGACGATAGCCGCCCTGCTGACCGTACTGCTGACGGGGACGCGGCTGGTAGCCACCCTCGCCGTCCTGCGGCTGATTGTAGCGGGGACGATAGCCGCCCTGCTGACCGTACTGCTGACGGGGACGTGGCTGGTAGCCGCCTTCACGAGGCTGGTAACCACCCTCGCTATTATAAGTGGTACGAGGACGATAGCTGCGCTGAGGAGTGCTGCCGCTGCTTTGCAGGCCGGCTCCAAAACCCTCTGGGCGGAAACCGCCTTCGTCCTGGCTGTGATTTCTGTTGTAGCCGCCCTGATTGTAGGGACGGGTCTGTTGGTGGATACGCGGACGCGGTGAACGTCCCTGACGATAACCCTGATAGCCACCCTCGTGGCTCTGCATGTTCTGCTGTTCAGCAGTCTGTTCTTCGGCTTTCTTTTCGTTTTCGAATTCCATAATCTTGTTTCCTTTCGTGTTTTGTGTTTTGGATATATGAGCCTCCCGGCCCAGACTTTTTTCAATTATCAATTATCAATTGTCAATTATCAATTAGCGAACGCGCTTACATTCCTGTGTAGTTAGACGGTGTGATAGCCATCAGTTCTGCCTTGACCTCATCGCTGACATCCAGATTCTGTATGAACTGGTGGATGGTCTCCTCCGTCATCTTCTCGTTGGTACGTGTCAGCGCCTTCAGTGCCTCATAGGGGTTGGGGTAGGCCTCGCGACGCAGGATGGTCTGGATAGCCTCAGCCACCACAGCCCACGTATTGTCAAGGTCTTCCTGCAACTTCGCCTCGTTGAGGATGAGCTTGCGCAGTCCCTTCAGCGTGCTCTGTACGGCAATGACTGTATGTCCCATGGGTACACCCACGTTACGCAGTACCGTCGAGTCGGTCAGGTCGCGCTGCAGTCGGCTGACAGGCAACTTCTGTGCCAAAAATGTCAGCACGGCATTGGCCATGCCCATGTTACCCTCCGAATTCTCGAAGTCGATGGGGTTCACCTTGTGGGGCATGGCACTGCTGCCCACCTCGCCAGCCTTGATCTTCTGCTTGAAGTACTCCATCGAGATATACATCCAGAAGTCGCGGTCGAGGTCGATAATAATGGTGTTGATGCGGCGCATGGCGTCGAAGATGGCCCCCAGCCAGTCGTAGTTCGAAATCTGTGTGGTCCACTGCTCGCGCTCCAGTCCTAACTTCTCACTTACAAACTGATTGCCGAACTCGCGCCAGTCGTATTGCGGATAGGCTACGTGATGGGCATTCAGGTTACCCGTAGCACCGCCGAACTTCGCTGTGATAGGCGTCTCTCTCAAGGCACGCAGCTGCTCTTCCAGACGATAGACATACACCATGATTTCCTTGCCCAGACGTGTGGGAGAGGCAGGCTGTCCGTGGGTTTTGGCCAGCATTGGCACCTGCTTCCATTGCTCGGCATAGTCGTTCAATTGCTCTATCAGTTCTTCCACCATGGGATAGTAGACCTGCTCCAATGCCTCTTTGATGCTTAGGGGCACGCTCGTATTGTTGATGTCCTGCGAGGTCAGACCGAAGTGGATGAATTCCTTAGCCTCGGCGGGGAAACTGTTCAACGTGTCAATCTGCTCCTTGATAAAGTACTCCACAGCTTTCACGTCGTGATTGGTCACCTTCTCAATGTCCTTAACACGCTGGGCATCCTCCTCGGTGAAATTGCGATAGATGTCGCGTAATGGTTCGAAAAGCTTTTGGTTGAAATCAGCCAACTGCGGCAGAGGCAGTTCACAAAGCGTGATGAAGTATTCGATCTCCACACGCACCCTATAGCGTATCAGCGCATATTCTGAAAAGTATCCTGCTAACTGTTCTGTTTTGTTTCTGTAACGTCCATCAATAGGCGAGATGGCGGTCAGTGCATTTAGTTCCATTGCTTTTTCTATAGATAATATAAAACTTAAATCCTTTTACTGTGTCTTCATCCCAAATAAATCATGTTTGGCTATGCTTTTCTTCAAAGCGAGTGCAAAGGTACGAAATAAAAGTGAAAAGCAAAGAGTGAAAGGTGAAGAATTTGCTTCTGCGGATGATATTTTTTGATATTTAACAATCGAGTGTCTTCATCTTCGTGCTGAACAAACTGAAAGATGGTGTGCCAAAACTGACACACCATCGTCTTCTTTGTGGGCGTTGACGGATTCGAACCGCCGACCCTCTGCTTGTAAGGCAGATGCTCTAAACCAGCTGAGCTAAACGCCCTTGTTTGAAAATCGGTGCAAAGGTAAGGAGTTTTTTCGTAACTACCAAACTTTTGCGCCTCTTTTTTGCTTTTTTAACTTCAAAAGGGGTTGTATGAGAATTATCATCGGCCAAAAGCCCCCCTGTCATGTACTATTGTTTGATTTCAACCAGGGTACGACGGTTGTAGGGCTGTGGATTCAGGATGTCCACACCACCTGCGGCAACAATGTCAATCTGGCTGCGGTCGAAGCCCATCTTGACAATTTCATCGGCTACCACATCAGCACGCTGCTGCGAGAGTTTGCGATTGTAGTCGGCATTGCCTGTCTGGCTATCAGCATAACCAGTGACGAGGAGACGGGTACCGTTCTGACGAGCGATGTCTACAAGCGCTGCCACATTCTGCAGGTCGCGGCGTGAGCTAATGACAGCCTTGTTCAGCGGGAAGAAGACAGAGACAGGAGCAGTCAGCATCTTCGTGACGGTATCAGTCCTAACCTCTTGCTGTTCTTGAGGCCGTGCTTCGAACTCTGCGTTCAGACGTTCATTCTCAGCGAGGATATCCTGCAACTGAGCGTTTAGGGCATCAAGTTCGCCCTGTGTCAAGGCCTGCATAGACTCGATATCTGGTGCATGTTTCCACGTAGACTTGCCAAGATTATAGGTTAGACCCACCTCAACATTGATGACTCGATCCTTATTCTTCAGGCTTGACTCCTTGATGTGACAGGCGGGATTACCATCGAAGTCAGGTTCGTAGAAGCCGTAGTTGATATCTAAGTTGGCAGCCAGTTTGTTAGTGATGCGGAATGTGTTCAATAATCCCAGTGTCAGCCCCATAGCATTGCTGTGACTCGTGATGTTATGACCAATGCCACCGCCCGCATAGGGGATGAAGTTCCAGCAACGCTGCTCATTATAGCCCAGTAGCATATTGCTTACGTTCAGCATCACCTGTTCCTGGAGTGTCCAATACTTGTTGGCATTCAGCGCCTTGTCTTCTGAAACAATAGAACGTCCCCAGAAACCGTTCATTTTGGTGCGCAGACCGATGCCCGGCGTGAACCACTTGCCTACAGCAATAGAGAGTCCCAGATTGGTACGATAGTCCTTGGTCAGTTTGGAGAACTTGACCGAAGATGCCTCCTGGCTACCCCAGAAACTTGATCCCACGATATTTGCCTGTACAAACCAATTTGCCCAAAAGGAATTGGTAGTCACTTTATGTTTCTCCACTGGCGTCTCTGACTGAGCAGAGGCAGTCAAAACCACGCACATCACAGTCAAAAAGGAAAAAAACTTCTTCATAAACAGAACCTATAAACTAATTAACTATAAACTTTAAACTATGCCCCCCTAAAAAACTATCCCAGCAGCCGTTCGATGTCCTGCTGGGGCAGGATACCCAGGACAGCATGTCCGTCAGGTGTATAATTGACGTTAGAACAGGCAAAGAGTCCATTGACAAGGTTCTCCATCTCGTCGTTGCTGAGCACCTGTCCACGGGGGATGGCAGCATGGCGAGCCATGCTTAGAGCCAGTAGGGAGTTCAGTTCGTCAGCATTTGCGGGACGGTTGTCGACAGCCTCGTCTACTATGCTGCGCAGCAGGTGAACGTAGTTAAGTCCCTCGATACCAGCGGGTATGCCGTTAATGGCATAACTACCCTGTCCCAGGTCGCTGAGGTCGAAACCGATGGCTGACAGCGAGGGAAGCAGACGTTCCATAATGACCAGTTCCGAAGGCGTGAACTGAACCACCTCGGGGAAGAGCACCTGCTGTATCTGTGCATTACGCGTCTGAAGTTGGGCAAGGTACTGTTCGTAGCGTATCCGCATGTCGGCACGGTGCTGGTCGATAACCATCAGTCCTGACTTGACCGCTGTCATGATGTAGCAACCCTTGTATTGATAGTGGACAGGCGATTTCTCCTCAACGGGATTGTTGAACGGCTGTGCCATTCCATTGGTAGCAGGCTCATCAAAGAACGATGGCTGCTGGCTGCCATCCTCCTGTGGGGAGTGGGACGGTAGCGCATCGTAGAGTTGCTCCCAGCCTGCCGCCTGCTGACGAGAGGTCCGTGATGCCGGTGACACGAAGGGATTGTATTGTGGCTGGTGCTGCGACGACGGGAAACGAGGCGCGTCACCACCAGTAGGATTATATATTGGGATATCAGGGCGTCCCTCGGTATCGAAGTCTATCTGCGGCACTTCACAGAACTGACCGATGGCATCGCGCACGGCAGCAGTGAGAATCTGCCAGATGGCCTGTTCATTCTCAAACTTAATCTCCGTCTTCGTGGGATGGATATTGACATCGATGTCGGCAGGGCTGACTTCAAAGTATATAAAATAAGGTACGTGCGTGCCCGCAAGAACCAATCGTTCATAAGCCTGCTGAACAGCTTTGTGGAAATAGGGATGCTTCATGAAGCGTCCATTGACGAAGAAGCATTCCACGGCACCCTTCTTACGTGCCGACTCTGGCTTGCCCACAAAACCGGTAATGCGGCACATGGGCACTTCGACATTGACAGGCAGCAGTTCCTGACCATAGCGACGCCCATAGACATCGGTGATGCGCTGGCGAAGACTGCCGCTGCGTAGGTTCATCAGCTCCTGACCATTGCTGTGGAGGGTAAAACTGACGGCAGGATAGACGAGTACGATACGCTCGAAGGCAGTCAGAATGTTGTTAAGTTCGGTGGTATTGGTCTTCAAGAACTTGCGACGTGCAGGAACATTGAAGAAAAGATTGCTGACCGTAAAGCGACAGCCCACGGCACACGAACAGGGTTCTTGGTTCTCCACATGCGAAGCTGAGATTGTCAGGCAGGTTCCCACCTCATCTTCCTGACGACGCGTCAGCAGTTCCACCTGCGACACGGCAGCGATGGAAGGCAAGGCCTCGCCGCGGAACCCCATAGTATGCAGCGAGAAAAGGTCGTCGGCATGACGAATCTTCGACGTGGCATGACGCTCGAAAGCCAGACGGGCATCCGTTGCCGACATGCCACAGCCGTCGTCGATGACCTGGATGCTGGTACGCCCCGCATCAACCACCGACACATGGATGATGCTGGCACCGGCGTCGATGGCATTCTCCACCAGTTCCTTGATGACGGACGCCGGACGCTGGATGACCTCACCAGCAGCTATCTGGTTAGCCACACTATCGGGAAGAAGCTGAATTACATCTGTCATTGATTGAGGGTATTCTTGGGTGGCTCACGTCGTGTCTGATTTTTCAATTCAGTACCGCCCTCCTTAGGCCGCCAGTTGAAGATGTCATGCTTGTTGAGCGGACGGATATAGTCGAACCACGCATAACCAGGCAGAAATAACTTGTTGGGGGGTATCTGGGTCATGGGATAGAGGGTGCCGGTAGGCTTCTCCATCCATATACGTTTCATCTTCCGGTTCTCAAGAAACATCTTCAGCAATGGCGTCTCCGTATAGTTGAGACCTATCAGCGTGCTGTCGGCATCATCAGTGGGATAGAAGACAATCAGCACATTGTCAATAGCTTGCGTCTCGCGCATCTGACCGTCCTGGAAGAAAGCTTTCATCTCTTTTGACGATATCTGGTTGAAATGCGTCGAGTCAGGCATCTGCTCGATGGAGAAAGCCTGGTTGATGACATGCACCCAGTCGATGGCATTGTCCTTCATATAGATGCATATCTTCTCCCCAAAGAGCTGTTGTCCCTCGTTCCAGATGATGGGGTCGCGATACATGGTCATGCAGGAGTCCTGCGAGTTGTAGACCAACGAATCACAGACGGCCTGAACGTCCGTCCGATAGGCCCGGACCTTGTTGTAGGCATGGATCTTGCGATAGACGGAGTCGGTATTGATATTGAAGGTATAGATTTTGAAGGTGTCGGCATGCATAAACAGCGAATCTTTCTGCGAGAAGTCGACGGTCACGGCATTCTTGGTAGCCATGGCATAGCCCGTAGAGTCGTTATACTCCAGATAGTCGCCCGTCAGCATGTTCTTATTGACGGAGTCGTTGAAGATGACATTGCGGAAAGCATAATTCGTACCATCCTTGGCGTTATGGTAGACGCTGTCGCCAATCAACGTGCGTCCCTGATCCTTGATGATAGAGCGTCCATAGAGCTGCGACTGCTCCGTACGAGTGTTATAGTAGCCGTTCTCGCTGTAGATATTGCTGCCGCCGGAAATGATAGTAGACGGTCCGACAATATGCGCTGTCGATGTCCGCGTATCATAATAGAGCGAGTCAGTGGTGAGGTACATCTTGTTATCTTTCAGGTGTACGTCGTAGTAGAACATAGCCACCTTCGAGTCGGTATGATACTCACCCCAGTCACTGGTCAGCGTCGTCTTGCCGTCAACTAACTTGCCGCCCTCGAAAAAGTTACCGAAACTATACATGCGATCATAGTCGAGAGAGTCGGTATAGAGCGTTGTCTTACGATGCTTCAACACTACGTTACGACGAGCCTGGGCCAGTTGGTCGTCACCATTATAGAAGGCATAGTCGCTGGTCAAGCGCAAGGTATCGCCTTGTACCATCTTGACATGACCGAAAGCCTCAAACGAGTTGGACTGCTCATAGAAATGGGCACTATCGCAGTAGAGGTTCGCCCCCACATGGCGAAAATGCACATTACCGTTCAGCACCTGGGCGTCGCCATTAAGATACTGGTCATAGTGGAGATTGTCGGCATGCACTAGATATACGCGTTTGTCCTGCTCTGCCTTCTTCCGCTGAGTACGCTTACGTGCCGGCTGCATGGCAAACACCATACCCAGCACCACCAAACCTAACAAAACAAGCAGATATCTCTTCACCTCTTACCTCTAACCTCTAACCTCTAACCTCTAACATCTACCTTACCCACCCTTCGTATTCGAAGTCACAATTACGATAGCGGTCGTTGATGTGCACGTAGGTGGATTTAATGCGTTTAACCACCCAGTCGTGGAGACGCTGGCTGCGGAGTTTCTCCAACACAACGGCCTTCAGTACCTGATAGTCCTCCGTGATGGTGGCCTTATGGCCTTCCGTACGGTTCTTCAGTTTGACAAAAGCGCAGACGGTCTTACCACGTTCATTAATCATCAGGAAGGGGGCTGATAATTCACCTACCTTCAGACCATCGACAGCCTTGGCAACCTCAGGAGGGAGGTCGGCTAACTTGAAGCGCGAAGTACGACCTTCCTGTGTCATGTTCGACATCAGACCGTTGTTGTTACGTGTATCCTTATCGTCGGAGAACAGTGTCACGGCATCCTCGAAGGTAAACTTTTCAATAGCATTGCCGTCCTTGTCCTTATAGACATTCTTGATAATCTCGGGGGGCACGTTGTCGCGGATAGCAGTAACCAAGGTGTCGAGACGATGAAGGGCCAGTTCGATAGCAGCATCACTGACAACAGGTTTGCGCAGAATATGTCGCACCTTAATCTTGTCACCGCGCTTGTCAATGAGCTGGATGATATGGTAGCCAAACTCCGACTCCACAATTTTCGACACACGCTTGGGGTCGGTCAGACTGAAAGCGACATTGGCAAAAGCCGGATCCAGCGTGCCTCGACCAGTATAGTCGAGCTCACCGCCTCGGCGTGCCGTGCCAGGATCCTCGGAGTAGAGGCGTGCCAGGGTCTGAAACGTCGACTCGCCCTTGTTGATACGTTCGGTATAGTCGCGCAGTTCCTCCTTGACGCGGTTAATCTCTTCCTGCTCAATGCGCGGCTGCAGCGTGATAATCTGCACCTCGACCTCGGTAGGCACAAAGGGGATGCTGTCCTGCGACATGTTCTTGAAATAGCGACGCACGTCAGCAGGGGTCACCGTGATGTCCTTGACCAACTTCTGCTGCATGCCCTGCACCATCTGACGCTCACGGTAGGAGTCGCGCAACTCGGCACGAATCTGACTCATGCTCTTCTTGTGATACTCTTCGAGCTTCTCACGCGAGCCTATATAATTAATCATATTATCCAGGTACTGTTCCACGCCCTGGCTGATTTCTGATTCCGTAACTTCCACGCTGTCGATGATGGCCTGGTTCAGATACAGTTTCTGAACGGCAATCTGCTCGGGAATGGCACAGTCGGGGTCACCTTTCCACCGCATGCCCTCCTGCTGTCCTTGGATACGCATAGCTTCCACGTCAGATTTCAGGATGGCCTCGTCGCCGACAACCCAGATAACTTCGTCGACAACAGTTCCCAAACTATCGGGCTGATTATCCGCCAGCGACACCATGGACGCCAGTGAGACAAATATCAGAAGGAATAGTCTATTCATGTTTATTGACGGTCTTGAGAATTTCTTCGTTGACGCTGAACGAATAGCGTTTGCGCAGGTCGGCAACCCAGAGGCGCTCCAGTTCGTCCTGCAGGTCGGCAACGACCTGGACACGTACGTCGGTATAGTCCTCGGGCTTCTTCAGCAGCTTGCCGTAGACGGCGTCAATGGGGTATCCCTTCACGCTGTCTACCTGGACATCCTGAACCTTGAACACCTCGCGGTCGACAAACTTGTTATCGCCTTTCTTGAACAGTCCTTTCTCCACGCGGATGCGGATGATGGAGTCGCCATTGAAGGTCTTGCGCAGGGCTTCGTTCCAGTCGGCAAACTTCAGTTTCTTCACGCACTTGGCGACAGGTTTGATATAGGACTCGTCCTTCACGTGGTAAACCATACCCTTGTAACGGGGATTGTCTTTCCACTCGTTCTTATAGCGTTTCTTGTTCTTTTTGAAATAGTTAGCCAGGCCCTCCTCGTCCTTTGAGGCTTTCTCCCAGACGGTACGGTTGCTGATTTCATAGAGCAGCAAGCCGTCGTGGTACTCCTTGATAAGGTAACGCATGTCCATATCGGCCTCAGCCAGCGAGTCAGTACGCTGATCAATGACCTGTTCCTTGGTCAGCGTGCCACCAGAAGCTTTCACCAGGGCATTCACCTTCTCGGCAGAAATATGGTCACGGACGTTACGCTGTTCCAGATAGCGAAGGATATTGTCCTTGTGGAAGTCAAACGGCTCCAACTGCTTACGGTCCTTCATCAGGATGATATGCCAACCGAAAGGCGACAGAAAAGGCTTGCTCATCTGGTTGGGCTGCAGAGCGAACGCCTCGTCCTCGAACTCCTTCACCATCTGGTTGCGGCTGAACCATCCCAGCATACCGCCACGACGACCTGAACCCGGGTCTTGCGACACCTGCTTGGCCAGTTCCTCGAAGTTGGCACCAGCCTTCAAGGCTGTATAGACGGAGTCGATGCGGCGCTTGGCCTCATCCTGTTCCTCCTTCGTGGCCTTCTGTTTCACCAATATCAGGATGTGGGCGGCACTCACCAGACCGTCAGGACCGATACTTTCCTTAGTCTGGTCGTACACCTTATGGGCTTCAGCCAGCATGTCGGCATCGGTTACGAAGGTCGGCATCACCTGCTGGTCGCGATACTGGGCAAACTCTTCCTTGAAGGTCTTCATCGTATCCAGACGGGCATCCAGGGCAGCCTGCACTTTCAGCTTATAGTTGACAAACAGGTCGACATATTCCTCAACGGTCTTTTTATCAATGACACCGTCGGTATTATTCTTATTATAGCTGTACTCAAACTCCGAACGGGGCACTGGCACACCAGCCACCGTCATGACAATAGGGTCTGTCTGCGCCACTGCGGCAGTGCTCATCAGACAGGCCGCCAGAATCATCTTTAGCTTCATCTGTTCAATTCGTGTAATTCGTTGTTTAAAAATCAATCATTAGGACGTGAGTAATTCGGGGCTTCACTGGTTATCGTGATGTCGTGCGGGTGACTCTCATTGACACCGGCATTGGTGATGCGGGTGAACTTGGCCTCATGCAGTTTCTCGATGGTGGCAGCACCACAGTAGCCCATGCCCGAACGCAAACCACCCACCATCTGGTAGATGACTTCCTGAACAGTTCCCTTATAAGGTACGCGACCGGCAATGCCCTCAGGAACCAACTTCTTCACGTCCTTCGTGTCGGCCTGGAAATAACGGTCCTTCGAACCGTGCTCCATAGCTTCTAATGAACCCATGCCACGATAGCTCTTGAACTTACGGCCATTATAGATAATAGTGTCGCCAGGGCTTTCCTCAGTACCGGCTACCAGCGAGCCAATCATAACGCACGAACCACCGGCAGCCAACGCTTTCACGATGTCGCCCGAGTAGCGCAGACCACCATCGGCTATCAGGGGAACGTCCGTACCCTTCAAGGCACTGTAGACGTCGTAGACGGCACTCAACTGGGGAACGCCCACACCTGCTACCACGCGGGTGGTACAGATAGAGCCTGGGCCGATGCCTACCTTTACGGCGTCAGCACCATTCTCGGCCAGCATCTTAGCAGCAGCGCCCGTAGCGATGTTACCCACCACGATGTCGATATGGGGGAACGACGCCTTGGCCTCGCGCAGCTTATCGATGACGCTCTTCGAGTGACCATGAGCCGTATCGATGACGATAGCATCGACACCGGCGCTCACCAATGCCTGCATACGGTCGAGCGTGTCTGATGTGACGCCGACACCGGCAGCTACGCGCAGACGACCCTTGTCGTCCTTGCACGCCATAGGCTTATCCTTTGCCTTTGTGATGTCCTTATAGGTAATCAGACCTACCAGGCGGTTGTCCTTATCCACCACCGGCAGCTTCTCAATCTTGTTCTTTTGCAGGATGTCAGCAGCTGCTGTCAAATCCGTCTGTTGGTGCGTGGTGACGAGGTTGTCCTTCGACATTATCTCGTCCACGGGACGATCCAACTGGCGCTCGAAGCGCAGGTCGCGGTTCGTCACGATACCCACCAGGTGGCGATCGTCATCGACCACGGGAATGCCGCCGATATGATACTCTGCCATGATGTCCAGCGCCTGAGCTACCGTGCTCCCCAACGGAATTGTTATCGGGTCGTAGATCATACCGTTCTCGGCACGCTTCACAATAGCCACCTCGCGGGCCTGATTCTCTATCGACATATTCTTATGAATAACGCCGATGCCGCCCTCGCGGGCAATGGCAATAGCCATCTGGCTCTCCGTCACCGTGTCCATGGCGGCTGTCACAAAAGGTACGTTCAACACAATGTTACGCGAAAAGCGCGTTTGCAACTCTACCGTCTTCGGCAGTACCTCAGAATAGGCGGGAATCAACAGGACGTCGTCGAATGTGAGGCCGTCCATCACAATCTTATCTGCAATAAATGATGACATAATATTACTACTTATTTTTTTATTGCGTGCAAATTTACTGCTTTTTCGTTGAACAGCGACCAATGCCCGTCGAACATTATTCTTTTTTAACGTACTTAAACAATGGCAGGATAATGGGAATATGGATGATTTCGTACATCGCCTTCAGCACAAATTGCGACGCCATTAGGCCGAACATATCCCTCATACTTAGTTCGCCATCTCGGAGAGGAATTTTATACGGACGAGGCGGATTTCGTCCTCAGAGCATTCGGCGCCAAGTTCCTGTAGGGCGTCCTCCAAAGAGTCGGTCTCACTCTCGGCGAAGTAGTCATAGATGTCATCGACATGGTCCTCGTCCATCACTTCTTCCAAGAAGTAGTCGATATTCAGCTTCGTACCGCTGTAGACAATAGCCTCTACCTCGTCGAGCAGTTCCTCGAACTCCAGCCCCTGGGCGGTAGCGATGTCGTCAAGGGCTATCTGGCGGTCAATGGCCTGGATGATCTTCACCTTCAAGATGGACTTCTTGGCCACCGTGCGGACGCGCAGGTCGCTATGACGCTCTATCTCGTTCTCGTCGCAGTAGCGCTTGATGAGGTCCACAAAATCTTTCGCATACGGCTGGCGCACCTTACCCTCGCCGACACCCTGGATATTCTTCAGCTCCTCCAGTGTGACAGGATAGTCGGTAGCCATCTGTTCGATGCTGACATCCTGGAAGATGACGTATGGCGGACGGTCGAGTTTCTTGCTGACCTTTTTGCGTAGGTCCTTCAGCATGGCGCTCAACGTGGGGTCAAGGGCACTGGTGCCTCCCTCGTGATCGGCAGAAGAATCGTAGTCCTCGTTATACTCGTGGTCCTCGACTATCATGAACGACTCCGGGTTCTTCATAAACTTCTTGCCAGCCGATGTTAATTTCAGCAGACCGTAGTTCTCGACGTCTTTCTTCAGATAGCCCGCAATGAGCGCCTGCCGGATAACGGGATTCCAGTATTTCCTCTCAGTATTCTCCCCGATACCGAACAATTCGTGGTCCTGATGCTTGTGCGCCAGCAGTTCCTCGGTCTCCTGACCCGATACAAAGTCGATGATATAGTCGGAACGGAAATTCTCCTTCAGCGCATGGATAGCCTGTAGCACCATCACAAGCTGAGCCTTGGCCTCAATCTTCGTCTTCGGGTGCAGGCAGTTGTCACAGTTGTGACAATTGTCCTTGTCGTAGGTCTCGCCGAAATAGTTGAGTAGCATCTTGCGACGGCATACGGATGACTCGGCATATGCTGCCGTCTCAGCCAGCAACTGACGGCCAATGTCCTGCTCGGCAACGGGTTTACCCTCCATAAACTTGTCGAGCTTCTGCAAATCCTTCTGGGCATAGAACGTGATGCACATGCCCTCGCCGCCGTCGCGACCGGCACGCCCCGTCTCCTGGTAGTAACCCTCCAGCGACTTAGGAATGTCGTAGTGGATGACGAAACGCACGTCGGGCTTGTCGATACCCATACCAAAGGCAATGGTAGCCACGATGACGTCAATCTCCTCCATCAGGAAGTCATCCTGCGTCTGCGAGCGGAGCGCGCTGTCGAGACCGGCATGATAGGGCGCCGCCTTGATGTCATTGGCTTTCAGCACCTCAGCCAGTTCCTCAACCTTCTTGCGCGAAAGACAATAGATGATGCCACTCTTGCCAGGATGCTGCTTGATGAACTTGATGATGTCCTTATCCACGTCATGCGTTTTCGGACGCACCTCATAATACAGGTTGGGACGGTTAAACGACGATTTGAACTCCACAGCATCCACAATGCCCAGATTCTTCTTGATGTCAGTACGTACCTTGTCTGTAGCGGTTGCAGTCAGTGCAATGACTGGAGCCTTGCCTATCTCGTTGATAATCGGACGGATGCGACGGTACTCCGGACGGAAATCGTGCCCCCACTCAGAGATACAGTGGGCCTCGTCAATGGCGTAGAATGATATCTTGGCCTGACGCAGGAACTCCACGTTCTCCTCCTTCGTCAATGACTCAGGAGCCACATAGAGCAACTTGGTCTTGCCAGCCGTGATATCGGCCTTCACCTGGTCGATAGCCGACTTGTTGAGCGAAGAGTTCAGGTAATGTGCCGTGCCCTCCTCACTCATCGAACTGATAACGTCGACCTGGTTTTTCATCAGCGCTATCAGCGGGGAGATGACAATAGCCGTGCCTTCCATCAGCAGCGACGGCAGCTGATAGCACAGCGACTTGCCGCCGCCCGTCGGCATCAGTACAAAGGTGTCGTTGCCATCAAGCACGTTCTGGATGATGGCTTCCTGATCGCCCTTGAACTTGTCGAAACCGAAGTATTTCTTAAGTGCTTCTGTTAGATTTTGTTTCTTGTTTGCCATAGACTTTTTAGAGGTATTATTGTAAGTGCGACTTATCAAGCTGCTCTTGGGCATACTTGGCGGTCACTTCAAAGGATTTTGTTCGTTTGGAGGGTATCTCAAACATAGCATCCATCATGATGTTCTCCACGATGGAACGCAAGCCACGGGCACCCAGTTTGTACTCCACCGCCTTGTCTACGATGAGCGTGAGTGCCTCTGGTGTGAAGGTGAGTTTGATGCCGTCCATCTCGAACAGCTTCTCGTACTGCTTAATGATGGAGTTCTTGGGTTCGGTCAGTATCTTGGTCAAGGCATCGCGGTCGAGCGGATTCAGATAGGTCAGCACGGGCAGACGACCGATAATCTCAGGAATCAGTCCGAACGACTTCAGGTCCTGCGGAGCAATATACTGCATCAGGTTCTCCTTGTCTATCTTACGCACGTTCTGCACCGAGTTGTAGCCCACTACATGGGTGTTCAGGCGCTGGGCTATCTTGCGCTCAATGCCGTCAAAGGCACCACCGCAGATAAACAGGATGTCGCGGGTGTCTATCGAGATGTAGTCCTGGTCGGGGTGCTTGCGACCTCCCTTGGGGGGAACATTGACATTGGTACCCTCCAAGAGTTTGAGCAGTCCCTGCTGAACGCCCTCGCCGCTGACGTCACGGGTGATGGAGGGATTATCCGACTTACGGGCTATCTTGTCAATCTCATCGATAAAGACTATGCCGCGCTGCGTAGCCTCCACATTATAGTCAGCCACCTGCAGCAGTCGTGTGAGAATGCTCTCCACATCCTCGCCCACATAGCCAGCCTCCGTGAACACAGTGGCATCAACAATCGTAAACGGCACATCCAACTGTTTGGCAATGGTACGTGCCAGCAGCGTCTTGCCAGTACCCGTCGAACCCACCATGATGATGTTCGACTTCTCTATCTCCACCTCGTTGTCGTTCTTGGGCTGTTGCAGGCGCTTATAGTGGTTGTAGACTGCCACGCTCAGGTAGCGCTTAGCCTCGTCCTGACCGATGACATACTGATCCAGATACTCCTTGATTTCCTTGGGTTTGGGGATGCGCTTCAAGTTGAACTTGCTGTCCTTGTGACGGGCCTCAGGACCATAGCCATTGGCAGTGGCCACCTGATAGGCCTGCACGGCACAGTCCTCACAGATGCAGCCGTCCACACCGGTTATCAGCAGCTTCACCTCACGCTCAGAACGTCCACAGAAATTACACTTCTTTGCCATTATTTCTTCTTCAGCACCTGGTCAATCATTCCATATTCTTTGGCTTCCTCAGCAGTCATCCAGTAGTTGCGGTCGGAGTCGTTCCACACCTTGTCGTAGGGTGTGTGAGAATGCTCAGAGATGATAGTATACAGCTCCTTCTTGAACTTCATAATCTCCTTGGCCTCAATCTCGATATCCGAAGCCTGCCCCTGAACACCACCCAACGGCTGGTGAATCATGACGCGGCTGTGTGGCAATGCCGAACGCTTACCCTCCGTACCGGCCACCAGCAGCACGGCAGCCATCGAGGCGGCCATACCCGTACAGATAGTAGCCACGTCGCTGGAGATAAACTGCATGGTGTCGTAGATGCCGAGACCAGCCGTTACGCTGCCACCGGGAGAATTCAGGTAGATAGAGATGTCCTTGCCCGAGTCCACCGAGTCCAGATAGAGCAACTGGGCCTGCAGCGTGTTGGCAGTGTAGTCGTCAATCTGGGTACCCAGAAAGATGATGCGGTCCATCATCAATCGTGAAAAGACATCCATCTGGGTAACGTTCAACTGACGCTCTTCCAGGATGTACGGGTTCAAATACTGGGCCTGCGCACTCATCACCTCATCGAGCACTAGACCGTTGATACCTAAATGCTTCGTAGCATATTTTCTGAAATCGTTATTCATCATTTCTTTCTCCTTTAATAATGCAAAGGGTGCATTTACCACCCTTTATTGAAAACGTAGATACAAAATTACGAAAAAAAGTCGGAACGCAAAGCATCCCGACTCTTTTTTTTGGTTAAAGAAATATAATTGCCTTTTTTTTTACTTTTCTTGCATCAGTTTCTGGAAGTCTTCCATCGTGATTGACTTCTCGTCCAATTTCACGACATTCTTCAAGGCAGCAATCAGCTTGACATCGACGGCGCGGTCAACAATGCCATCAACGTTCTCGCGCTTCTTCAGCATCTCCTGAGCATAGTTCTCCAGATACTCATCGGGAATGTTCGACATACCATACTGGGCGAACTGGGCACGGGCTGCCTCCTTGGCTACGGCCTTCAGGTCGGCATCTTCGACCTTGATGTTCTGAGCAACTACCAGTTGCTCCTTCATCAGGTGCCAACCCAGCTCCTTGATGCTGGCCTCGAAGTTCTTCTCGACATACTCCTCAGCGTCCTTGCGGTCCTTGTTGTTCTGAATCATCACGCGCTTCAGGATGGCCTCGGGGAATTCCAGCTTGCCAACCTTCTTCTCCAGATGGGCACGGACGTCCTGCAGGAACTTATAATCAGAGTCGGTCTTGAACTGCTGGGCAATCATGTCGGCAATCTTCTGGCGGAACTCCTTCTCGTCCTTGACATTGCCCTCCCCAAATACCTGATCAAACAGCTGCTGGTTAACCTCGGCCTTGACAAAGCGGGAAATTTCGGTAATCTGGAACGTGAAGTCGCCCGTATGCTCAGCCACCTGGTCTTTCTCAATCTTCAGCAGGCTGCTCACCTCGACGTCGCTCTCGGGATAGGCCTTACGGGGATTCCAAGTGATGATGTCGCCCAGCTTACAGCCGTCAAACAACTTCTTCTGGTCGTCCGCCTTCATATATTGAGGCATCAGCACGGCGTCAGCTACCTCGATGGTGCCATCAACTTCGCGCAGGTCACCCTTCAGCATGTCGCGCTGCTCGGGGTCGAACTGCTCAGTTTTCTGGTACTCACCAGATCGGCTCTGGTACATCTCCACCTGCTGGTCAACCAACTTGTCCTCAACAGTGATATTATAATAGGGCACCTTGTCCTTGGCGTTCAACTGAGCCTCAAAGGCTGGAGCCACGGCGATATCGAATTTAAAGGTCAGGGGAGCATCACCTTCGAAGTCAAGCACTTCCTGCTGTTCGCTGGGAAGGGGCTCGCCGAGCATCTGTATCTTGTTCTCGCGTACATAGTCGTACAGTTTCTCGCCCAGCATCTTGTTGACCACGTCAACCTTGACACTTGTACCAAACTGGCGCTTAATCATGCCCATCGGGGCCTGGCCGGGACGGAATCCGGGAATATTAGCGCGCTTGCGATAGTCTTTCAGGGTCTTCTCGACCTCAGGCTGATAGTCAGCCGTCTCCAACGTAATGGTCATCAAGCCATTGATCTTGTCAGGAGCTTCAAATTGAATATTCATTGTCTCTTTATACCTTATTTATTATATATATGCGATTTGAGCGTGCAAAGGTACAAAATTTCTCTTACCTCTTACTCTCCGCCTCTCACCTCTTAAGAATTATTAACTTTCTTCTTCTCGTCTACGCTGTTCTTCTAAGGCAGAGAAATCCTTTTGGCGCAATACAAACGACTCCGTCAGATAGTTCTTGCGCACCACCGGATTGGCTGCCAATTCCTCCGGCGAACCTTGGAACAGGATGCGACCCTCAAACAGCAGGTAGGCACGATTGGTAATACACAGTGTGTCCTCAACATTATGGTCGGTAATCAAGATACCGATATTCTTGTCCTTCAGTTTCCACACGATGAACTGGATGTCCTCAACGGCAATGGGGTCCACACCGGCAAACGGCTCGTCAAGCATGATGAACTTTGGTTCGATGGCCAGACAGCGAGCTATTTCTGTACGACGGCGCTCACCACCCGATAGACGGTCACCCGTATTCCTGCGTACCTTCTCCAAACGGAACTCCTTAATCAGGCTCTCCAGTTTCTCCAACTGATAGTCGCGGGGTTTGCCCGTCATCTCCAAGACACTCAGGATATTATCCTCCACCGTCATCTTGCGGAATACCGAGGCTTCCTGAGCCAAATAGCCGATACCGGCACGGGCACGCTTGTATACCGGATAGGTCGTCACTTCCTCATCGCCCAGATAAATATGTCCACCATTGGGAACTATGAGTCCTGTTGTCATGTAGAACGACGTGGTTTTTCCGGCACCGTTCGGTCCCAGCAGACCGACAATTTCGCCCTGCTTGACATTAAACGACACATCGTTAACCACCGTACGTTTACCATAAATCTTCACCAGTCCTTCCGCACGCAGCACAAGACTCTCCCTCGCCTGGCGGTCTGAGTGAGGCATACTGTCCTGCTCTTTCTGCGGTTGTTCTGTCTGTATGTTCATCGTTTCATCCATATCGGTTGCAAAGGTACGACAATCTTTGAACTTTGAACTTTGAACGATGAGCTTTATCACAGTACGTTAGTGATATTTAACACTTTGGCAAATCACAAAGTTCAAAGTTCAAAGCCCAAAGCTCAAAGAAAATGACTACCTTTGCACCCGATATGGTGAAATTACTACAAAAATGGCTGACAACGCTCGGCAAGTTCGTCATACTGATGGGACGCACTTTTTCGGTGCCTGAACGTTTTCGGATGTTTTGGAAACAATATGTCAAGGAGATGGCCCAGTTGGGTGTCAACTCCATTGGCATTGTACTTTTGATATCTTTCTTTATCGGTGCCGTCATCTGCATCCAGATGAAACTGAACATCCAGTCGCCTTGGATGCCCCGCTGGGTCAGCGGCTACACAACCCGTGAAATCATGCTGCTGGAGTTCTCAAGTTCCATCATGTGTCTGATTCTGGCAGGAAAGGTTGGCTCGAACATCGCCTCTGAAATCGGCACCATGCGTGTCACGCAACAGATTGACGCCCTCGACATCATGGGTGTCAACTCGGCATGTTATCTCATTCTGCCCAAGATATTAGGCATGCTGACCATTATGCCACTACTGGTCATCTTCTCGTCAGCCATGGGTATCATGGGAGCCTACGGCACGGCCTTTCTTGGAGGCATCATCGTACCTGATGACCTAACGTTGGGTTTGCAGCACGACTTTAAGTCGTGGTTTGTATGGATGTCCATCATCAAGAGCCTCTTCTTTGCCTTCATTATCTCTGCCGTACCCTCCTATTTCGGCTATACCGTAGAAGGAGGATCGGTCAATGTGGGTAAGGCGTCGACAGATGCCGTGGTAAGTTCCAGTGTACTGATTCTTTGTAGTGATGTTTTCTTGACCGAGCTGTTATCATGATAGAAGTAAAGAACCTATATAAGAGTTTTGGCGACATTGAGGTACTGAAGGATATCTCGACCATTTTTGAGGATGGTAAGACCAACCTCATCATCGGCCAGAGTGGCAGTGGCAAAACCGTACTCATGAAGAACCTGGTGGGACTCTTCGACCCCACCAAGGGACAGATTCTTTATGACGGGCGTGATTTTGTGCTCATGTCCAAGCAGGAAAAGGTACTCATGCGCCGCGAGATGGGCATGATATTCCAGTCGGCAGCACTCTTCGACTCGCTGACGGTGCTGGAGAACGTGATGTTCCCGCTTGACATGTTTTCCTCCATGAACCTGCGTGAACGGCAGCGAAGAGCCATGGACTGCCTCGACCGCGTCAATCTGGTAGGTGCAGAGGAGAAGTTTCCCGGAGAGATTTCCGGCGGTATGCAGAAGCGCGTAGCCATTGCCCGTGCCATTGCCTTGAATCCCAAATACCTGTTTTGTGACGAGCCGAATAGTGGTCTAGACCCTAAGACATCGCTGATTATTGATGATCTGCTGCATTCCATTACTCAGGAATTCAAGATGACCACCATCATCAATACCCACGACATGAACTCCGTCATGGGTATCGGTGAGAACATCATCTTCATCTACGAAGGGCATAAGGAATGGCAAGGCGTGTCGGCAGACATTATGAGGTCGACCAACAAACGCCTCACCGACTTCATCTTCGCCTCTGACCTGTTGAAAGAGATGCGTGAGGCCATCACCAGCCAGCATTAGTATTTCTCTTTTTCCACTCCCGATTGACCTGCATCAACGAAAGCCCAATTCCGTTGACACAGGTCAAAATAAAGGCTGTTAACGTAAACAATTCGCTTTTTTGCTTGCAGGAGAACCAAAAACGTCGTACCTTTGCATCGTCAAAAAGAGATAAGAGCTGCCGAGCGAAGCAGCAAGTAAGGATAACAAAGGATAACAATTAAAAGAAAGAAAGGGTAAAAAGATGATGAAAAAGTTAATTAACAAATGGCTCAAAAGCGAAGCCTACACAGAGTATTGCAACAACATCGCAAGATTGTATAATTATCGTACGACAAATTAAAGAAGCGGATTGATTCCAACGGAAATCAATCCGTTTTATTTATTGTTTACTGAGTTAAACACAAGAACTGTCATGAGTATGGTCACCGCACCCACATGACATCGCAATAATTCTTTATTTCATCAGCCACTTTCCATTGCGCTCAATCATAGGGACGGTTATTTCCTCCTGCGTAGAGTCGCCATAGCACAGAATCAGGAAAGCGTAAGTGAGATGGAGTGAAGAATCGCGTCGTCCTACATTGTCAGACACCTGTACCTCGTGCAAGCCATTGTGCTTGTCGAGCATGTCAGCACGATATTGATTGATGGCCATCAGCAACTGAGCACGATAGTTGTCAGGCAGACTGTCAGCATCGGCCTTGCCCTGCAGGAACTCGGCAGGGCGGTCGTCGACCAAGCACTGATAGTAAGTACGGGCAGCTCGAGCCGCTTGCTCCTCAGGCGTCACCTCAGAACAAGCCCATAGAAAGGTAATGGCATATAGTGAAAAGAGTATTATTTGCTTCCGCAAAGAGCTCGTCATAAACTTCAAGGAACTTTATTTCTGGCGGACGAAGACATTGATGGGTGTTCCTGTCAGCGTCCAGTTATCACGGAGTTTGTTCTCTAAGAAGCGACGATAAGGCTCCTTGATATACTGGGGCAGGTTGGCATAGAACACAAAAGTAGGAATCTGCGTGTCCGGCACCTGCGAGACATACTTGATCTTGATGTACTTACCCTTAATGCTGGGTGGCGGCGTAGCCTCGACGATAGGCAGCATGACTTCGTTGAGCTTCGACGTACCAATCTTGATCTTTCGGTTCAGGTATACCTGTTTGGCTGTCTCGAGCACTTTGAAGATGCGCTGTTTGGTGACGGCAGAGGCGAAGATGATGGGGAAATCGACAAACGGTGCCATGCGGTTGCGGATGGCATTCTCGAAGGTCGATATGGCGGCCTGCGACTTGTCCTCTACGAGGTCCCATTTGTTGACGACGACCACCAGACTCTTGTTGTTTTTCTGAATGAGTTGGAAGATGTTCATGTCTTGTGCCTCAATGCCGCGGGTAGCGTCAATCATCAGGATGCAGACATCTGAGTTCTCGATAGCACGGATGGAGCGCATGACAGAGTAGAATTCCAAATCCTCCGTCACCTTGTTTTTGCGACGGATGCCGGCGGTATCGACAAGATAGAAATCAAAGCCAAACTTGTCGTATTTGGTATAGATGCTGTCACGGGTAGTGCCAGCCATCTCAGTAACGATATTGCGGTCTTCACCGATGAAGGCGTTGATGATGCTCGACTTGCCGGCATTGGGACGTCCCACGACAGCAAAGCGTGGCGTACCATCCTCCAGGTCATCCACCTCGTCGGTCTTCAGCTTCGTCAGCACAAAGTCCAGCAGGTCGCCCGTACCACTGCCTGTGGCAGCACTGATACAGAAGGGGTCACCCAGTCCGAGTTTATAGAACTCGTACTGGCCGTACAGGTCCTTGCCGTCGTCAGCCTTGTTGGCTACCAGCACGACAGGAAGTTTCGAACGGCGCAGGATGAGTGCCACATCCTCGTCAAGGTCGGTCAGGCCGTTCTTGACATCTACCAGAAACAGAATCAGGTCTGCCTCTTCCGTTGCTATAAGCACCTGCTTGCGAATCTCCTCCTCGAAGATGTCGTCGCTGTTGACAACCCAGCCGCCCGTGTCAACCACTGAGAATTCCCGCCCGTTCCACTCGCACTTGCCATACTGGCGGTCACGGGTTGTTCCTGCCTCATCGCTCACAATGGCGCGACGCGAGTTGGTCAGTCTGTTAAATAAGGTGGACTTGCCGACATTCGGACGTCCTACAATCGCTACTAAGTTTGCCATGCCCTCTAACTTCTTAACTTCTCTAATTTCTTAACTTCTCTAACTTCTCTAACTGCTACTCCGGATTATAACCAAAGGCGTTGAGCTCGTGCTGGCTGCTGCGCCAGTCTTTGTCAACCTTGACGAAAGTTTCGAGAAAGATGGATTTACCAAAGAACTTCTCCAAGGCCTTGCGAGCCTCCGTAGAGACCTTTTTCAGAGCGACCCCCTGATGACCGATGATGATGCCCTTCTGCGAATCCCGCTCCACATAGATGACTGCATTGATGTGGATGTTCTTCTCCGTTTCCTTGAATCGCTCCACACGCACCTCCACGGAGTAGGGAATCTCCTTGTCGTAATACAACAATATCTTTTCACGGATAATCTCCGAAACAAAGAAACGGGCAGGCTTGTCGGTCAACTGGTCCTTGTCAAAGTAGGCCGGACTCTCGGGCAGCAGCTCCTGGATACGCTTCAGCAGCATGTCCACGCCAAACTTGTTCTTGGCCGAGATGGGCAATATCTCCGCATTAGGCAGCAGGGCATGCCATTTTTCCACGATATCGCCCAATGTCTTCTGGTCGCTCTCGTCAATCTTGTTGATGAGCAACAGAACGGGAATGGTCATTCGTTGCACCTTACCCAGAAAATCCATGTTTTTCTCCGGGTTCTCCACCACGTCAGTGACGTAGAGCAGCACATCGGCATCCTGCAAGGCAGACTCCGAAAACGCCAGCATCGACTCCTGCAACTTGTAATTCGGCTTCAGCACCCCAGGGGTGTCGCTAAACACAATCTGCATATCGGGCGTGTTGACGATGCCCATGATACGATGGCGCGTTGTCTGCGCCTTGAACGTGGCAATCGAAATACGCTCACCAACCAGCTGGTTCATGAGCGTACTCTTACCTACATTGGGATTTCCAACGATATTGACGAATCCTGCTTTATGCATCATTTCTCATTTCTGTCATTTCTCATTTGGGATCATAGGCCCACCTATAATAGGATGCGCCATGCACGAAGCCTGCTCCGAAGGCTGTCATGATGATATTGTCGCCCTTTTTCAGCAGATGCTCGTTCTCCCAAAGTGCCAGTGGGATGGTAGCAGCCGATGTGTTACCGAAGTGCTCAATGTTGACCATCACCTGTTCCATGGGCAGTTCCAGGCGTTTTGCCACTGCCTCGATGATGCGCATATTGGCCTGATGAGGTACTACCCATTGGATGTTGTCCTTGTTCAGGCCATTGCGCTCGGCAATCAGGGCGCAGTCATCACTCATGTTAGTCACCGCATAGCGGAATACCGTGCGCCCCTCCTGATAGAGGTAGTGCAGACGGTGATCTACCGTGAAATGACTGGGGGGAGACACAGAGCCGCCGGCTTTCAGGTGCAGGAAGGGAAGTCCCTTTCCGTCAGCGCGGAAATAGGCATCCATCACACCGATGTTCTCCTCCTCCGTACCTTCCAACAACACAGCAGCAGCACCGTCGCCGAAGAGCGGACAGGTAGCCCGGTCTTTATAGTCAACGACGGACGACATCTTATCGGCACCTATTACAATAATCTTCTTGTAACGGCCGCACTGTATCATCGATGCTGCCACGTCAAGCACATAGAGAAATCCACAGCAAGCAGCCCAGAAGTCGAAAGCAAAAGCATTCTTCAGTCCAAGCTTGCCCAGCACAATGCTGGCTGTAGACGGGAACTTATAATCAGCCGTTGACGTAGCCACTATGACGGCGTCAATGGTATCGGGATCCGTATTGGTCTTCTTTATCAACTGCTTGGCAGCCTTACGGGCCATGTAGCTGGTGCCGAGACCTTCCTCAGTGAGGATACGGCGTTCCTTGATGCCGACACGCGTCATAATCCACTCGTCATTGGTGTCTACCATCCTCGACAGTTCCTCGTTGTTCAGAACATAGTCGGGCACGTAGCCACCAATGCCGGTGATTATCGCATTAATCTTTCTTTCCAATTGCAATTATCAATTATCAATTATCAATTATTCAGCAGCTTCGTCCATAACGATGGCAATCTTGCCACGATAGTAGCCACAGGTGGGGCATACGGTGTGGTAGATGTGATATGCTCCGCAGTTGGGGCATACAGCCAGTGTGGGAGCTACAGCCTTGTCATGTGTACGACGCTTTGCAGTACGAGTGTTCGATTGTCTTCTTTTAGGATGTGCCATAATTCTATTAATGTTTAATGTTTAATCTTTTATGTTTAATTCTCTCAATTTTGCCCAGCGTGGATCTACTGCCTCTGCCTCCTCTTCACCGCTTCGGACGGCACCGCTCAGCTCTTCCAGCTTCTGCGTCATCGCACTATTGCATTTTCCAGGTGCATGAACGTGCTTGATGGGTATGGCCAGCATCGTAAACTCATAGATGTACCATGCCAGGTCGAGTATTCCTTCGTTCTCGTCGATGGTCACGGTGTCATCGTCTTCGCTGTATGTGTGACCCAGCTTCACCGTCAGCTGGTCGTCGGCAGCAATGGGTTGCTGCATGTCGCCCAGACAGCGGTCGCAGGTAATGGTGACGGTACCCTCGCTATGGAACGTCAGTTCGTAAAAGCCGGTAACCTTGCGTATAGACACCGACACATGCAATGAACCGTGTTCTAACTGCGAACCGTCCAAAGCCGCAAAAAACTGGTCGTCCAGGTCGTACTCACGGGTGGTTTCCACCTCTTTCAGTCCCTTCAGGTCAATCTTCAACGTCTCCAAACTACACATATTCTCCAAATTTTTAATGCAGGAACTTGTGCCCAAAAAGCAACAAATACCCGCAAATCGGCTGCAAAGGTACAAAGAAATTGGCAAATAAGGAACAAAAATCGAGTTTTTTTTGCTTTTAACATATTAAAATGCTTGTATTTCACATAAATTGTGTAATTTTGCACCCCAACACAAACAGTAGATTATGTCAAGTAATAATTCTTTTGTTGGTTCAAAGATTAAAGGAATCAGAGAGACCAAGAACCTCTCTTTAGAGGAAGTATCGGAAAGTTGCGGTCTTACCGTCGAGCAGATAGAAGCCATCGAGAGTGGCCAGACCATGCCGTCGTTAGGCCCGCTGATTAAGATTGCACGTGCCCTGGGCGTCCGCTTAGGCACTTTCATGGACGACAACGATGCCCTCGGACCGGTGGTATGCCGTGCCAAGGATCGTGAAGCCGACAGCAGTATCAGCTTCAGCAATGGGGCCACCGACGCCCGCAAGCACATGGAGTACCATCCGTTGGCACAGCAGAAGGCCGGCCGTCACATGGAGCCGTTCATCATTGACATCAACCCGGAGAAGAACCACGAGTTCCAGCTGTCTGCTCACGAGGGCGAGGAGTTCATCTATGTGATGCAGGGTGAGATAGAAATCGACTATGGCAAGGAGACCTATACCCTTTCCGAGGGCGACAGCATCTTCTACGACTCCATCGTCAAGCACCACGTCCACGGTGCTCCCGGCAAGAGTGCGAAAATCCTGGCTGTGGTATATATCCCGTTTTAAAAGACCCACCCCCAACCCCTCCCTGAATGGAGGGGAGTAGATTGTTCAAGCAATGGGATTTAAGACGGCCTCACCTGACAGGAATGCACTACTAAAAGAATATGCAAGAGGAACAGGAAGAATGCGACGCTCGCAGAGGATGTCTTGTGGGAACAATTGAGAGACAATGGGCTGGGAGTGAAGTTTATGCGCCAACATGTAATTGGTGACTACATCGTAGATTTTGTCTCACGACATGACGGATTAGTCGTTGAGGTTGATGGTGGGTACCACTCTGAACCAAGACAGCAAGAAGACGACAGACTAAGGGAAGAGTATCTTGAAAGGATGGGCTATCATGTCATCCGTTTCACAAATGAAGAAGTCCTCTATAATATAGAATATGTAATAGAACAAATAGAAAACTATTTCAATGGATAATCAATCAAATATTATTTCATCCTCCAAGGTAACTACTCCCCTCCCTGTAGGGAGGGGCCGGGGGAGGGTCTATCCTGCAGAGAACCATGGTGAAGGCTACCAGCTCTGGGAACGTACATTGGGAGAATGGCTTGAGCACTGGGCCGAGACAACACCCGACAAAGAGTACATCGTCTATAGCGACCGCAACCTGCGCTTTACGTGGAAGACCTTCAACGAACGTGTCGACAACCTCGCCAAGGGTCTGCTGGCCATCGGTGTTAAGAAAGGCTCAAACGTCGGCATCTGGGCTACCAACGTGCCCGACTGGCTCACCTTCCTCTATGCCACGGCAAAGATTGGCGCCGTGCTGGTCACCGTCAACACCAACTACAAGCAGAACGAGCTGGAGTACCTCTGCAAGGACTCCGACATGCATACGCTGTGCATCACCGACGGCACATGGGACTGTAACTACGTCGACATGACCTACACCATGCTGCCGGAGCTGAAGAACTGCGAGCGTGGCCACCTGAACAGCGAGCGCTTCCCCTTCCTGAAGAACGTAGTATATATAGGTATGGAGAAGTATCGCGGCATGTTCAACACCGCTGAACTGCTGCTGCTGGGTCAGAACGTCGAGGACGAGGAACTCCTGGAGATTAAGAAGAGCGTCTCGTGCTACGATGTGTGCAACATGCAGTACACCAGTGGTACGACGGGCTTCCCCAAGGGTGTCATGCTGACCCACTTTGGCATTGCTAACGACGGTTACTTCACGGGCGAGAACATGGGATTCACTTCCGACGACAAGTTGTGCGTCTGCGTGCCGTTGTTCCACTGCTTCGGTGTGGTGCTGGCCACGATGAACTGCCTCACCCACGGCTGTACTGAGGTGATGGTCGAGAAATTCGACCCGCTGGTGGTGCTGGCCTCTATACATAAAGAAAGGTGTACCGCTGTCTATGGCGTGCCGACGATGTTCATCGCCGAGCTCAACCACCCGATGTTCGACATGTTCGACCTGTCCTGTCTGCGCACGGGCATCATGGCCGGCAGCCTCTGTCCCGTGGAACTGATGAAGCAGGTGTCAGAGAAGATGTATATGACCATCACCAGCGTTTACGGACTCACCGAGTCGTCGCCGGGCATGACGCAGACCTGTCTGAACGACACCTTCGAGCAGCGTTGCACCACCGTAGGCCGCGACTACCCGTTTGTCGATGTCAAGGTGCTCGACCCGGAGACCGGCGAGGAGTGCCCGGTGGGCGTCCAGGGCGAGATGTGCTGCAAAGGCTTCAACGTCATGAAGGGCTACTACAAGAACCCGACGGCTACTGCCGAGGTGATCGACAAGAACGGCTACCTACACTCAGGCGACCTGGGCGTAAAGGACGAGCAAGGCTTCTACAAGATTACCGGCCGTATCAAGGATATGATTATCCGCGGCGGCGAGAACATTTATCCGCGCGAGATTGAGGAGTTCCTCTACCACATGCCCGGTATCCGCGACGTACAGGTGGCAGCCGTGCCCAGTAAGAAGTACGGCGAGGCCGTAGGAGCTTTCATCATTCTGGATGAGGGGGTCAAGATGACGCCCGAGGACGTGCAGTTGTTCTGCCGCGGCAAGATAGCCCGCTACAAGATTCCGAAGTATGTGTTCTTCATCGACCAGTTCCCCCTGACGGGAAGTGGAAAGATTCAGAAGTTCAAACTCAAGGAGATGAGCCTGAAGCTCTGCGAGGAGCAAGGCATCGAGGTGATTTAGCCTTTGCCCTTAGGCATCTCTATACGGAAGGTCGTACCCTTGCCAAGCTCTGACTGCTTGACAAAGATACGACCTTTATGGTACTCCTCTACAATGCGGCGGGCCAGCGACAGACCGAGGCCCCAGCCGCGCTTCTTCGTCGTAAAGCCTGGCGTAAACACATTGCCCAGGTCTTTCTTGCGGATACCCTTGCCCGTATCCTGCACTTCTATCACCACCTGCTCTTTTTCGTCGACCAGCGTCAGTGTGATGGTTCCTTTGCCTTCCATGGCATCCACGGCGTTCTTGCAGAGGTTCTCGATGACCCACTCGAACAGCGATGCATTCATTCTGACGATGACCTCATGGTCAGGGAAGCGGCGTATCATCTCCACCTGTCGCGAGGTACGGCGGTCCATATAGTCTACGACATGCTCCAGCACCTCGTTCATAGAGCCCTCGACAGGCTCCGGCAGCGAGCCAATCTTCGAGAAACGGTCTGCTATCAGCTGCAGGCGCTTCACGTCTTTGTCCATTTCCGGCAACAGCTCGTCGTCGGGATACTGTTCCTTCAGCATCTCCACCCACGCCATCAGACTCGACACGGGGGTGCCCAACTGGTGGGCCGTCTCCTTCGACAGCCCCACCCATACCTTGTTCTGCTCGGCACGCTTCGACGACAACAGGGCAAAAATGGCCACCACGACAAATATCAGGACGATACCCAACTGTACGTAAGGCCATGCCTGCAAGCGTTTCAGCATGATGCTCTCGTCGTAGCATACCAGCTGTGAGTCGACACGGATGGTGTCGCCAGCCATCAGCATACGTCGGGCATAGTCTTCAACATGGGCTGTGTCGGTGATGTTGCGATAGTCGTCGATGCCCCCCTCGCTGTTCAGCACGATGACGGGAATGGTGTTGTTCCCCTCCATCACGCTCAGCACCAGTGCAAGGTCGGTCGTTTCGTCAGCCTCGTTCAGCGAATGCAGGGCTTCAGCCCATATCCGCATCCGATGCAGTTCCTCCTTCGACAGGTCACGCACCAGAAAATGCGACACCAGCAGCGAGGCCAGGGCTATCGCCACAGCCGTAGCCACCAGGACGATCTTCACTTGCCTGATACGGTCTGTCCACTGCATATGTCAAGCACCAGGGCTGGCGCCCTTACGTAACAGGTTGACCTGGGTGACATTCATATAGAAGCCGTTGACAAACAAGCCTTTCTCCTTCAGGTTCTTCACGTCCTTGGCAGTCAGCACGATACGACAGGCCGTAGACATCTTGCCAACCATGACGGCTCCCCAGTTGTTCTGCTCGCTTTCATTGCCTTCCAGCGTTTCTTCGGTGGCATTATAGATGGCCTTGTACTGCCAGTAAGTGACAGTAGGCTCTGAGCGGTCAGTCGTATAGACCAGTTCCAGTTTGTCGCCTTCGTATGCCGAACTGAACTGCTCGGCCTTCACAGTGAAGCCCTTCTGCCAATTGCCGAACTTACAGTTGCCAGTCCAGATGGTCTCCGAATCCCAGACGGTGGTCAGCGGCGACAGGCGTACATTCTTTACATACAACGTCCCCGAGTCGGCTGCCTGAAGTACCACCTCGTCAATAGAACTCACATCCTGACCGTCGAAATAACACGTCAGCTTGGTGATGCCGGCCTTGCCCCACGTGCTCACGCGGTCAGCTATCTTAAACTGCGTCTGCACCTTCGTGGGCTCAGCAAACTCCACCTGCACGGATTCGTATGAAGACCAGTCGACAGGCATGTTGTGCTCTCTGACAGAAGCCACCAACCCACCCCAGGGTATGGCATGGTAGGTGATGACACCGTCGCTGTTACGGCTCATCTGCTCGTAGATGTTCCACGTGCCATTAAACCTGGAGGTAATGTCCAGATTGTCTTCATCGCTCTCGAAGAGACCGCATCCCGCCAGCAGAGCACATGATACTATGACCAACAATTTCTTCATGGGAGTAATATTTAGTTTTAAATTTCCGTGCAAAGATAGGTAATAATATCCAAATGTCCAAAACTTTCTTGATAAAAAGAACTCGTTTTCCTTTGTTTTATAAGGATCATTTACTAATTTTGTACCCAGTTTTCACTTCAAAGACTCATCACATGAAGAAAATAATGCTATCGATGATGGCCGTTCTGTTGACGCTGGGGACGGTAGTATACGCACAAAAGCAAGGTGACACACCAGCCCAACCACGGGCCGAGGTACTATTGGAGACCACCGAGGGCAACATCCAGCTGGTGCTCTACAACGAGACGCCGCAGCATCGCGACAACTTCCTGAAGCTGGTACGCATGCATCTTTACGACTCGCTGCTCTTCCACCGTGTCGTCAAAGACTTCATGATACAGGGTGGCGACCTGAACAGCAAGCACGCACAGCCCGGGCAGCGGTTGGGAACGGGAGAACTGGACTACACCATCGAACCCGAATTCCGCCTGCCGCAGCTGTACCACCGCCGTGGCGTGCTGGCAGCAGCCCGCGAACCCGATGAGGTCAACCCCGACATGCGTTCCGGCGCCTGCCAGTTTTACATCGTCTGGGGGCGCATCTTCAACGATGCCGCCATCATGAAGGTGCAGGAGCGTCTGGACACCCTGACCCACGGACGTGTCCAGCTGACTCCCGAAATGATTGAGACTTACAAGACCGTTGGGGGTACTCCCCACCTGGACGGCCAGTACACCGTCTTTGGCGAAGTGACAAAAGGGCTTGACGTGGTAGACCGCATCCAGCAGATGCCCACCGACAAATACCACCGTCCCGTGACGGATGTACGCATCCTCCGCGCCACCATCATCACGAATTCCTTCGCCCCCGCTCCTCCAAAGAACGTCAAGAAAGCATCCCAAGGCAAGCGACTTGTCAGAACCACCTAGCTACGCCCAAGTCCGCTCCGTGCATGAATGATTATCCGCCAGTCCTCTGCATCAAGTTCAGCAGGACTGGCGGATTATTAGTTGTCTGACGTTATCGGATTTTATGCTCCGCGGTGGCGGATTTTATGTTCCGCCGTGGCGGTCTGAGCAATACTTCGAGCAAGAGTTAGCCATAAAAGTCTGCACGATGGAGCATAAAATCACGCACTGCGAGCAATACTTTCCGTAGCTGCGGGCAATACTTTCAGTAGCTGCAGCGCAAGGTTAGAAAAAAAGGAAGGGAACTGAATTCTTGTGCTTCATTTTCGAAACGACATAATATTTAGTCGGATTCGGCAGCGTCCTCGGAAGGAACGAGGAGGCCGTCGCGCATCTGGATGGTGCGATCGGTGATGCCGGCCAGGTGCTCGTCGTGGGTGACGATGACGAAGGTCTGACCGAACTGGTCGCGCAGGTCGAAGAAGAGCTGGTGCAGCTCTTCCTTGTTCTTGGTGTCCAAGGAGCCGCTGGGCTCGTCGGCCAGGATGACGGCGGGGTTGTTGACCAAGGCACGGGCCACGGCGACGCGCTGCTTCTCACCGCCCGACAGTTCGTTGGGCTTGTGGTTGGCACGGTCGCTGAGGTTCATAAACTGCAGCAGTTCCTCAGCACGCTGGCGGGCAGCCTTGTTGGAGGTGCCTGCAATGTAGGCCGGTATCATGATGTTCTCCAGTGCCGTGAACTCCGGCAACAGCTGGTGGAACTGGAACACGAAGCCGATATGGCGGTTGCGGAAGTCAGAGAGTTTCTTCTGCGAGAGGGTCGTCACGTCTACGGAGTCGATGTGCACGGTGCCGGCATCGGGCTTGTCCAGCGTGCCGATAATCTGCAGCAGGGTGGTTTTGCCGGCGCCACTGGGGCCGACGATGCTGACTATCTCACCTTTCTGGATGGTGAGGTCGATGCCTTTCAGTACTTCTAACGAGCCGAAGCTCTTCTTGATGCCTTTGATTTCTATCATAGATGTGTGGGTGTTTGTGGGTGTTTGTGGGTAGGGGGGGGGGAGTGGGTGGCGTTGTGGGTTATTGGGAACGATAACGGTTGATCCAGCGTGAGATGCTGTCGTAGATGCTGCTCTCCTCCTGGTGCTGGGCGGCGGTGAATGTCATGCTCTCCTCCTTGGCATCGCCGTGCTGGTCGGGGAAGATAATCATGAGGTTCTTGCCCGAGAAGTGCTGCATCAGTTCGTTGGGCAGCCGCTCCAGTGCGTTCTTATAGGAGATGGTACCCTTACGGGCGGTGATAACCACGAACATGTGGTCGTCGCTGATGTTCCCCGCCAGTCGGGGCAGCTCGTTCCAGTGAGCCATATAGGTGTATTCGGCCCGGACGCTGGGGTGCCGGTTGTTGATGTATTCGCGGATGAGTTCCAGCGACTCGTTACGTCCGTGGAACTGGATGCGGCAGTCCAGATTGCCCGCCATGCGCGCCAGACGTTCCAGCCAGCGGTGGAAACCCGGCTCGAACTCCGCCCTCGAAGGCACTGCCACCTGGATGCGGCGCAGCGTGTTCAACGGCTGTACGAAGCGCGACAGCACAATCTGGCGGTTCAGACCGTTGTAGAGGCTTTGGATGAACTCACCCCAGAACTTCGGGCTGATGTCTGTATGCACGTGCATACCCATGATGATTTCCGAGGCACCGAACTCGCGGAAGGCATGCTTGATGCCGTTGGCGATGTTGGTAGCCAGTCGTACTTGCGTCTGCATCTGGATGTCGCCTGCCGCTGCCCGCCGCTGCAGCTGTTCCAGCAGGTGGATGCCCTCCTCGCGGTGCTTGGCCGAGAGGTTGTCGTCGTACACCACGTTCAGCGCCACCAGTCCGCGGTTCAGCTTCTCGTTGCGCATCATCATCGACAGTTCCAACAACTGCGGGGCAATGTCCGGGTATTTTACGCAGAGCAGTATCTTCTCGTCGTCCTCCTGGCTGTTGACGGACAGCTTCTGGCTGTTGGCCAGCACAATCTGCTGGGAGGCATGCTCCGTCATCAGCGTCGAGATGATGCAGGTGATGAGTATCATGATGACGACACCGTTCAGTATCTCGTCGTTCACTAAATAGTGGCCGGGGCTGACCTCCAACCGCATGCCCACCATCACCATGGCGATGGCTCCGGCAGCATGGGCGCACGTCAGACCGAACATCATGTGTCCGGCCGCCTTGGGCAGTCGGAACAGCAGGCTCGACAGGTAGGCAGCCAGTGCCTTGCCAAAGGTGCCGAAGAAGGCTATCAGTGCTACAATCCAGAGCATGTGCGCTCCCTCGAAGAGTGTGCGGACGTTGATGAGCATGCCCACGCCAATCAGGAAATAGGGGATGAAGAGGGCATTGCCGATGAACTCGATGCGGTTCATCAGGGGTGATACGTGCGGGATGTACCTGTTTAATATCAGACCGGAGAGGAAGGCGCCTACGATGCCCTCCACGCCGATGGCTTCGGACAGGGCCGACGACAGGAACATGACAGCCAGCACGAAGATGAACTGCATGATGGCATCGGAATAGCGGCGCAGGAAGTAGCGTACCAGTTTGGGGATGACCACCATCAACAGGGAGAAGAAGGCAATGAACTTCACCAGGAACAGCAGCCAGAAGCCGAAGCCCGCGTTCTCGCCGTACGAGGCCGCCAGGGCTGCCAGCATCATCAGTGCCATGAACAGCGACAGCATACTGGAGCCTACGCTGAGCATCACGCTGGAGTCGCGCTGCAGTCCGTAGCGAGAGATGATAGGGTAGGCGATGAGCGTGTTTGACGCCATGATGCATCCCAGCAGGAACGAGGCCGTGGGCGAATATCCTAACAGCCACATCGACATCAGGTAGGTCAGCAGCAGGGGCACGAAGCACGTCAGCAGGCCGAACAGCAGGATGCGCCGGGAGTTGCGCTTGAGACTCTCGTGGTCCATCTCCAAGCCGGCCAGGAACATGATGTAGAGCAGGCCCACCTTGCCGAACAGCTCGAACGACGAGTCGCGCTCCAGGATGTTCAGTCCGTAGCGTCCCACCAGCACGCCCGCCAGCACCATGCCGATGATGTGCGGGATGCGCAGTTTACCCATGATGATAGGGGCAAACAGGATGATGAGCAGCACGACGAAGAAGATCAGCGTCGGGCTGGTGATGGGAAAGTATGACGTCAAACTGTCCATTTCGGCTGCAAAGTTACGAAAAAGTTTAGAGTTTAGCGTTGAGAGTTCGGAAAAATTATTACCTTTGCGGCGAAAAGGCGCTTAACCCTCCATAAAATAACCGATAACACCCTATTAGTATGAAACGGATTCTTACCTTACTGCCCCTGTTGGCAGCAGCCTTGTCCTCATTTGCACAGGACGTGAAAATTGAGTTCCTGACCCCACGCATCGTCCATGTCGTCAAGGGACAGCCTACCAAGACCCTCGTAGTGACCGCCCGGCCTGAACAGGTGGCAGTCAGCCGCAAGGGCAATACCTTGTCGAGCGCAGTACTGACGGTCAGGCAGGACGTGCAGGGCAACCTGACATTCCTGACGGCTCAGGGCAAGGTGCTGCTCAAAGAGAAGGGCTGCGACGTCAAGGCCGTGCGCCAGACCTTTGTCCTCGACAAGGACGAGGCCATCTATGGACTGGGCACCATCCAGAACGGCAAGATGAACCGCCGTGGCGAGAAGAAGCGCATGGAGCAGTCGAACCTGGAGGACTTCCAGAACGTGCTGCAGTCCATCAAGGGCTGGGGGCTCTACTGGGAGAACTATTCGCCGACCGTCTTTGAGGACAACGCCGGGGGCATGACCTTCGACGCAGAGGCAGGCGAGGGCATAGACTACTATTTCATGTATGGCGGAAGTGCCGACGGCGTCGTCGCACAAATGCGCCACCTGACGGGCGACGTCCCTATGTTCCCGCTTTGGACCTACGGCTACTGGCAGTCGAAGGAGCGCTACAAGAGCGCCAGTGAAACCGAGAGCATCGTGGACCAGTACCGGGCACTGAACGTCCCCTTGGACGGCATCATCCAGGACTGGCAGTACTGGGGCTCCAACTACCTGTGGAACGCCATGGACTTCCTCTCTGAGGACTTTGCCAACGGCCGGCAGATGATTGACAACGTACACAAGAAGCACGCCCACTTCATGATTTCCATCTGGGCCAGCTTCGGACCGCAGACACAGCAGTTCCGCGAACTCGATGCCAAGGGCTTGCTGATGCCTTTCTCTACCTGGCCGCAGAGTGGCATCTCCCACATCTGGCCGCCTCGCCTGGACTATCCCTCCGGCGTAAAGGTCTATGACGCCTTCCATCCCGAGGCCCGCGCCATCTACTGGAAGTACCTGAAGACGCTCTACGACTATGGTACTGACGCATGGTGGATGGACTCGACAGACCCGGACTTCTTCGACCCGAAGGAGAGCGACTACGAGCATCCCGTCTATGGCGGTACTTGGCGCTCGCAGCGCAATGCCTTCCCCCTGGCAACAGTCCGTGGCATCTATGAAGCCCAGCGCAATTATCAATTATCAATTGTCAATTGTCCATTGGAGAAGCGTGTCTTCATCATGACGCGCAGCAGCTATGCCGGTCAGCAGCACTATGGCTCCAACATGTGGAGCGGCGACGTGGCCTCGTCGTGGGACATGCTGCGCAAGCAGGTGCCGGCCGGACTGAGCTTCTCGCTGACGGGCAATCCCAACTTCAATACCGACATCGGCGGCTTCTTCTGCAGCAGTTACAACACGCAGGGGCCTGCCTCGGCCCCCAAGAATCCGCAGTACCAGGAACTCTATGTGCGCTGGATGCAGTACGGGCTGTTCTGTCCCGTATTCCGCAGTCATGGTGCCGACGCTCCGCGTGAAATATGGCAGTTCGGCAAGAAGGGCGAGCCTGTCTATGATGCCATTGAGCAGATGATACGCCTGCGCTACCGCCTTATACCTTATTTATATAGTACCGCCTGGCAGGTGACCAGCAACAACGGCAGCTACATGCGTCCGCTGTTCAGTGACTTCGCAGCCGACAGAAAGGTGTGGAACATGACCGACGAGTTTATGTTCGGGCGCAGCATCCTTGCCGCTCCCATCGTCACCCCCCAGTACACAGAGGAGAAAATCATCCGAGAAGACGCCATGACGGGCTGGGACCGCAAGTCTGTTTCCGATGGTTCTGCCATCGGAGCCATCGACTGGACCGCCGCCAGGACCGCCACCAAATACCTGCCCAAGGATGCCGTATGGTACGACTTCTGGACGGGCAAGCAGTATAAGGGCGGTCAGGACGTCACCATCGAGACTGCCCTCAACCGCGTCCCCATGTTCGTGCGTGCCGGCAGCATCCTGCCCTTGGGACCTGAGATGCAGTATGTGGGTGAGAAAGCCTGGGACAACCTCGAACTGCGCGTCTATCCGGGTGCCGACGGCTCCTTCACGCTCTACGAGGACGAGGGCGACAGCTACCGCTACGAGCAGGGGGCCTACAGCACCATTCAGATGCAGTGGAACGACAAGACGGCTACGCTGACCATCGCTGCCCGCCAGGGCAGCTATCCCGGCATGTTGCAGAGCCGCCAGTTTACCGTCGTGCTGCCTGATGGCCGCCGGCAGACCGTCAACTACGATGGCGCAAAGCAGTCTGTGACGTTTTCCAAGTAGCAAAATGACAGCCGCGATGGGTGAAAAAGAGAAAAAAAGAAAGAAGATGATACGTATTTCGGATAATTTGCTTACCTTTGCAACCGAAATTTGAGACATTGCAAGAATTTAACACAGACTGATAAACAAGATGAAAGTAGCAATTGTGGGTGCCTCAGGCGCCGTGGGTCAGGAATTCTTACGCATCCTTGACCAGAGAAATTTCCCGATGGACGAACTCGTGCTCTTTGGTTCCGAGCGCTCGGCAGGCACGAAATATACCTTCCGTGGCAAGGAGCTGACCGTCAAGCTGCTCCAGCACAACGAAGACTTCAAGGACATTGACATCGCCTTCACCTCGGCCGGTGCAGGCACGTCGAAGGAGTTTGCAGAAACCATCACGAAGTATGGTGCTGTGATGATTGACAACTCCAGCGCATTCCGCATGGACGACGACGTACCCTTGGTGGTGCCTGAGTGCAATGCTGAGGACGCCCTGAACCGTCCCCGTGGCATCATTGCCAACCCCAACTGCACCACCATCATGATGGTCGTCGTGCTGCAGCCCCTGGAGCAGCTCAGCCACATCAAGCGCATCCACGTCAGCAGCTATCAGAGTGCCTCTGGTGCCGGTGCCGCCGCTATGGCCGAACTGCAGCAGCAGTACAAGGAGATGGTCGAGGACGGCGAGGTGAAGACCATCAAGAAGTTCCCCCACCAGCTGGCCTACAACGTCATTCCGCAGATTGACGTCTTCCAGCCTAACGGCTATACCAAGGAGGAGATGAAGATGTATAACGAGACGCAGAAGATTATGCATACCGATGCCAAGTGCTCGGCTATGTGTGTGCGTGTCAGCTCGTTGCGCAGCCACTCCGAAAGCGTGTGGATTGAGACCGAACGTCCCATCAGCGTCGAGGAGGCCCAGCAGGCCATTGCCGCCGCTCCCGGTTGTACGCTGGTCGACGACCCCGCAACGCTCACTTATCCCATGCCGCTGGATACTGCCGGCAAGGACGACGTCTATGTCGGCCGTGTGCGTAAGGACCTCTCTGACGAGAACGGCCTGACTTTCTGGCTCTCAGGCGACCAGATTCGCAAGGGCGCTGCCCTCAATGCCGTCCAGATTGGCGAGTATCTCATAAAAGTTGGCAACGTGAAGTAAAATACCTACAACAAAGTATTGTGTATATTTTAAAAATTGTGTATTTTTGCAACCGCGAAAGTACACAATTTTTAAATTATATGCTTATGAAGATTTTTACATCTATGAAGACGCTGGCCTTAGCGGCTGGCATGTTACTGACAGGTGCAAGCAGCAGCTTTGCAGCAGCATCTAAGCCAAGTGGCGGCTCCGTCAGTGCCGACTTGGTCATCAGTAAGGTGTTCTACGCCGGTAGTACCCGACTGAACGGTGCTACCCCCAAGAACTACATGAACCACCTCTACATCCAGCTGTACAACAACAGCGACAAGGAGCTGGAGTTGCAGGGCATCTATGTGGCACTCGCCAATTCCGACGCGGCTGCCAATGCCTGGACGGCTGCCGACATGACTGAGGAGAACAATATGAAAGGCATGGCAGTGGTGAAGCAGATTTTCCGTATTTCGCCTGATGCCAGCTATGTACTGCAGCCTGGCAAGAGCGTGGTCATTGCCCAGTGTGCCATTGACCATAGCGAGATTGCCGAGGGTGGCGTGAACCTGAGCGATGCCGACTTTGAGTGCAAGAGCCAGAACAATGCCTACAAGGACTATCACAACGAGGCTGTTCCTGAACTACAGCTCGTTAAGACCTTTGGCACCGCCGACTTCATCAACTTCATGAATCCCGGTCCTTTTGGCATCGTCCTGTTGGCAGCTGACACCAAGATTGACGAGTGTGCCACCACGTTCGCTAAGGGCAAGGAGTCTGGCAATGTCTATACCATCGTTCCCATGAGCAAGAGCATCGACTGCGTCGACATCGTCAAGCAGAAGACGCCCTCTGCCGACGACAAGCGCTTTATTGACACCTATGATAAGGGTTTCGCCTGCACGGCAGACCCTGGCACGTTCAATGCTCAGGCTGTTGTCCGCAAGACGGCTTTTGTGTGCAGCGACGGACGTATCGTCCTTTTCGATACCAACGACTCCAGCGTCGACTTTGAATCTACTGACGACCTGAGCACCCGTACCTATAGTACTGAGGTAAAGGGACTCAGCGAGACCATGCAGATTACCATCCCTGAGAGCGGCTATCTGGCTATTAATCCTGAGAAGCCTTTCTGCGCTTCCAAGGAGCTGACCTTCGTCTATCTCAATGCTACCAACAATGCCGCTACTACCGACATGACTTACTATGAGTTCCCCGGTGATGCCACCCTGCTCATCAAGGGCGCATGGATAGCCGTAGGCCAGCCTGGCGATTATATGCTGAAGCTGTCAGAGTCGCAGGGTGTCATGAGAACTCGTTCCTCTGGCATGGCATGGTCTGACGAGGATACCAAGTCTGTCAGCCAGGCCAATCGTATATTCTACAAGCTCCACAACGAAAAGGGCAATGTTGGCTTCAAGCGTGTTGATGCTGTCGATGGCAAGTACAACCAGGCTACATTCAGCGATGGCGACCGTCTGTACTACCTCCTGACTGAGGCTGTTGCCGACAAGATTGCCGCTGCCAACGGAGCTACCGACCATACCGACCTCGGTTTCATCCAGTGGCATGGTGCAGCGCCCCAGGCTGCTGCCTTCGAGGTGGAGGCCGGTAGCGTTGCCGCCTTCAATGCCGTGGAGAACGGTAAGAGCGTCAAGCTTCTGCTCAACAACGCTCGTGTCAATGCCTTCAACCCGCTCTTCAACATCGCCTATGTCGAGGATGAGACTGGTATTACTGAACTGAACCTGAAGCGTTCGGGCATCACCGTCAGCAACGGCGACATCCTGAATGGCTACATCTTGGGTGTCAAGGAAGTCAAGGATCTCGACTATATGGGTACCTATCCTGACTTGAAGGAGAACATCCTCAACAAGAACGACTATACCAGTTCGCTGACCTTCACCGCTACTGAGGGTGAGGTGGTCGCCGTCGAGGCTACTGTGGCTGAGGCTGCCCAGGAAGCTAACCATGGCCGTGTCATGAAGCTGTCGGGAATTGCCGTCGAGAAGTCTGGCCGTTTCTATTATGCTACTCAGGGCGACGCCCGCATCCAGCTGGCTGACGACTTCATGCTCTATGACTATGGCTATGAGTGGCCTAAGGACATTACCGACATCACTGGTCTGGTGACCTACAATGGTGCCCGCTGGCAGATTGCCCCCATGACCACCGATGGTGTCGTCACTGGCATCCGCACAGTCCGCACTACCGCTTCCGACCGTCAGGTCATCTACAATCTGCAGGGTGTTCGTATGGGCCAGCTCCAGCGCGGCATCAACATCGTCAACGGCAAGAAGATAGTGGTGAAGTAAGCGTCATGGGAGTCTTGGCTCCCGATTCCGAATATAAACAACCTTGGGCTTTCAACCTAAGGTTGTTTTTTTTCATTCGTTTGAAATTTGGTCATATCGCTTTTTTTTTGTACTTTTGCACGAAAATATCTGATTACTACTTCCTATGGATGACGAAATCAAAGACGAAATGATAGAGAACGATGCCCTGGAGCAGGACGAGGCCGGCGAGGGGCACTCTGACTATAAGCCCGTCAACCGCTTCGACGCTGCTGCCGTGCATCACCTGTCGGGCATGTACCAGAACTGGTTTCTGGACTATGCCTCGTACACCATCCTCGATCGTGCTGTTCCGCACATCGAGGACGGACTGAAACCCGTGCAGCGCCGCATCCTGCATTCTATGAAGCGCATGGATGACGGACGCTACAACAAGGTGGCGAATATCGTCGGCCACACCATGCAGTTCCACCCCCATGGCGACGCCTCCATCGGCGATGCCTTGGTGCAGATGGGGCAGAAGGACCTGCTCATCGACACACAGGGTAACTGGGGCAACATCCTGACGGGCAACAAGGCAGCTGCACCCCGATACATCGAGGCGCGCCTGTCGAAATTCGCCCTCGACTGCGTCTTCAACCCCAAGACCACCGAGTGGCAGATGTCGTATGACGGGCGCAACAAGGAGCCCATCACGCTACCTGTGAAATTCCCGCTGCTGCTGGCACAAGGTGCCGAGGGCATTGCCGTGGGTCTGTCGACGAAGGTGCTGCCGCATAACTTCGTGGAGATCTGTGATGCCGCCGTCAGCTACCTGCACGGCGAGGAGTTCCACCTCTATCCCGACTTCCCTACGGGCGGTTCCATCGACGTCAGCAAGTATAACGACGGTCAGCGCGGTGGCGTGTTGAAGGTGCGTGCCAAGATTGAGAAGCTCGACCCGAAGACGCTGGTCATCCGCGAGATACCCTATTCCAAGACCACCGAGACGCTCATCGACAGTATTCTGAAAGCCGTCGACAAGGGCAAGATCAAGGCCCGCCATGTGGAAGACCTGACAGCTGCGAAGGTGGAGATACAGTTGCAGCTGGCTCCTGGCGTCAGCAGCGACAAGACGCTTGATGCCCTCTATGCCTTCTCTGACTGCGAAATTAATATCTCGCCCAACTGTTGCGTCATCGAGGACAATAAGCCGCAGTTCCTGACCATCAGCGACGTGCTGCGCCATAGCGTGGAGCGCACCAAGGACCTCATCCGTCAGGAACTGGAAATACGCAAGGGAGAGCTGCTGGAACAACTGCACTTCTGCTCGCTGGAGAAGATTTTCATCGAGGAGCGCATCTACAAGGACAAGAAGTTTGAGCAGGCTCCCGACATCGACAGCGTCTGCGAGCACATCGACGACCGCCTGACACCCTATTACCCGCAGATGATTCGCGAGGTGACCAAGGAAGACATCCTGCGCCTGCTGGAAATCAAGATGCAGCGCATCCTGAAGTTCAACAAGGAAAAGGCAGAGGAACTGATGGCTCGTATCAAAGCTGAGATTGACGAGATAGACCGCGACTTGGCCAACCTTGTGGAGGTGACGGCACAGTGGTTCCTGTTCCTGAAGGACAAGTACGGCAAGGACCATCCGCGCCTGACGGAAATCCGCAACTTCGACACCATCGAGGCTACCAAGGTCGTCGAGGCCAACCAGAAACTGTATATCAACCGCCAGGACGGCTTCATCGGCACGGGTCTGAAGAAGGACGAGTTTGTGTGCAACTGCTCCGACATCGATGATATCATCCTCTTTTATAAGGATGGCAAGTTCAAAGTGGTCAGAGTGGCTGACAAACTGTTTGTCGGCAAGAACATCTTGTGGCTTGGCGTGTTCAAGAAGAACGACCAGCGCACCATCTATAATGCTGTATATCGCGACGGGCGCAAAGGTTTTTACTATATCAAGCGCTTCAACGTACCTGCCATCACCCGCGACCGTGAGTATGACCTCACGGCAGGAACTGAGGGCTCGCGTGTCATCTACTTTACTGCCAACCCCAACGGTGAGGCGGAAATTATCAAGGTAACCCTCGACCCAGCGCCCAAGCTGAAGCGCGTCTTCTTCGACAAGGACTTTTCCGAGGTGCTCATCAAGGGACGTGCGGCTAAGGGCAACCTGCTCACCAAGTTCCAGGTGCACCGCATCGGACTGAAGAGCCACGGACACTCTACGCTGGGCGGGCGCAAGGTATGGTACGACCCCGACGTCAACCGTCTGAACTACGACGAGCACGGGCGACTGTTGGGTGAGTTCAACGACGGCGACAGCATCCTGGTCATCCTCCAGAACGGCGACTACTACCTGACCCACTTCGACCCCAACGTACACTTTGAGGATAACATCCAGCGCATTGAGAAGTATGAGGCCGACAAGGTATGGAGCTGTGTGCTCTATGATGCCGACAATCAGGGCTACCCCTACGTGAAGCGCTTCCTCATGGAGGCTACCAAGCGCAAGCAGAACTATCTGGGCGAGAATGTCAACTCGCGGCAACTGCTGCTCACCGATACCCCTTATCCGCGTCTGCTGGTGACCTATGGTGGCGGTGATGCCTTCCGTGGCAGCGAGGAGGTCGATGTCGAGCAGTTCATAGCCGTCAAGGGTTTCAAGGCCAAGGGCAAACGCTTGACAACCTTTGAGATCGCTACCATCGAGGAATTGGAACCTGTGCGCTTCCCCGAACCCCCAGCAGAGGACAGTGACGAGGAACTCAGCGCTCCGGAAGAAGAAAACCTCGACCCTGACGCTGGCAAGAGCCAGCAGCAGGTGCTTGATGAACTGACCGGTCAGCAATCCCTGTTTACAGATGAAGACTATCAATAGCCTGTTGCTTGGCCTCGTCCTGGCTGCCTGCCCCTTTGCCGAGTCACTGTCACAGTCGGCTGGTGATGCTCAGCGCATCACTGTCCGCAGCAACATGCTGGGTATTGGTGGTACGCGTGTGCTTGACACCTACCTGTCGCAGGAGCACTTTTCAGGTTTCGGCCTGACGTTCCTGTCTACGTCGGAATACCTGCGCAATAACCGTTGCTGGTCGACACTCGTCGAGCATGAGGCCAACATCAGCTCCGTTCACGACCGCGCTGACAACCGCGAGGAACTGGAAGGTGCCTATAACCTCTATCTGGGACGGCTGCGCACCTGGAAACTGCTGGACGGACGACTGGCGCTGCAGGCGGGTGGCATGGCAAACGTCACGTTGGGCGTTATCTACAACACGGCCAACGGCAACAACCCCGCCCAGGCACGCTTCGCCCTAAACATCATGCCCGTAGGCGCTGCAACCTACCGTTTCCAGTTGTGGAACATCTCCTTCACGGCACGTTGTGAACTGGCTGCCCATCTGGCAGGTATCCGCTTCTCGCCTAACTACGGACAGTCGTACTACGAGATATTCTCATGCGGCAACTACGACCATAATGTCGTGCCTACTACCACCCTGTCTGCCCCTGAGTGGCGTACCGTGCTGACACTCGACGCACGCCTGTCGAAACGCGTCACGCTGCGACTGGGCTATCTGGGCAACTTCCAGCAGGCCGACATCAACAGTATCAAACAGCACGTCTATACTCATCGCGCCCTCATCGGCATCACCAAGAGTTTCAGCATCATCCCTCGTCAACTATGAAACAGCTATTGTCATCTATATCGTTTTGTATCCTCCTTTCTTCCTTCCTCCTCTTCCTGTCGTGCGTCGACAACGAGGAGTATGCCGACACGCCCACGGGCAATTTCGAGGCGCTGTGGCAGATGGTGGACCAGCACTACTGCTTCTTCGACTATAAGCAGCACGCCTATGGACTGGACTGGAACGAGGTCTATCATAAATATAAGGTTCGCGTGAGTGACAGGATGACTGACGTGCAGCTCTTCGAGGTACTGACGGACATGCTCTCCGAACTGCGCGACGGACACGTCAACCTCACCACCTCCATGGACTACGGGCGCTACTGGGCGTGGCGCGATGACTATCCTCAGAACTTCAGTGATACTTTGGAGCGACGCTATATGGGTACCGACTACAAGATTGCTGCCGGCCTGCGCTATCGCGTGCTTGACGACAACATTGGCTACATCCGCTACGAATCGTTCCAGACACCCGTCGGAGAGTCCAATCTCGACGACTGCCTCAGCTATCTTGCCCTCTGCCGGGGCATCATCATCGATATCCGCAATAACGGCGGAGGTGACTTGACGACTGCCGAACGGCTGGCAGCACGCTTCGTGCAGCAGAAGACGCTCGTGGGCTACATGCGCCACAAGACGGGGTCAGGGCATAGCGACTTCTCCGACATGGAACCTCGCTACCTGGAGCCCTCCAGCCGACTGCGCTGGCATCGTGGCGTCTGCGTGCTCACCAACCGTAGCGTATTTAGTGCTGCCAACGAATTTGCCGTCATCATGCATGCACTGCCCAATGTCAAGATTGTCGGCGACCATACCGGAGGTGGTTCGGGGATGCCCTTGAACAACTCGCTGCCCAACGGCTGGAGCGTGCGCTACTCGGCCTGTCCCATGTACGACGCCCAGAAGCACGACACCGAGTTTGGCATTGATGCCGACATCCCTGTCGCCCTCACCGATGAAGCCACTGCCGCTGGCATCGACCTCATCATCGAGGCAGCACGAAAAGTTTTAGCCGAATAATTTGGTGGTTTGAAAAAAAATATGTACCTTTGCACCCGCGTTTGAACAGGAAGCGCCTGTGGCGGAATTGGTAGACGCGCTAGACTTAGGATCTAGTATCTCGCGATGTGCAGGTTCGAGTCCTGTCAGGCGCACAAAATCTTCGCTCAAGAAGAATTAAAAAGAAAAGGTCGGCATAGCTCAGCTGGTTAGAGTATCACCTTGACATGGTGGGGGTCCTTGGTTCGAGTCCAAGTGTCGACACAAAAGAAAAAGTGACTGAATCCAGTCACTTTTTCTTTTTGGGTATTTACTTCTTCTCCTCTTGCTTGGGGGTATAGCGGACAGTAAGCGTGGGCGTGTAGGTGTTCTCCAGAATGACGGAGATGATGCCGGTGGCAGCGTCGAGTACTCATCCATCAACACTTGTCGCCAAGTGTTCAAGAGTTTTTCGTATCACGAAAAAACCTCTTGCTAACTTACGTCACGTTTCGGAACCTCCGATAGCACAAAGGTAGGGAGAATAAATCATATATAAGATTTAATTCCAAGAATTGGTAAATTGCCGTAACAGTTCCCAAATAGTCTATTCTGTTTTCGACTTGTAATACTGGCTTGGGGATACACCGTAGAACTTCTTGAAGAGGGCCGAGAAGGAGGTGGGGCTGGAGAAACCGCAGGTATAGGTGACCTCTGATACGTTCATCTTGCCGCTGGCAAGCAGTTCTGCGGCTTTCTTCAGGCGCACCTTGCGGATGAAGTCGTGTGGTGTCTGACCCGTTAGGTCTTTCATTTTGCGGTTCAGGTGGATGCGACTGAGACCCACCTCACTGGCTATCATGTCCATCGTCAGGTTCTCGTCGTCCAGATGGTCGTTGATGGCCTTCATGATGTTGGCAAGGAGTTTCTCGTCGGGCGACTTGACGGACTTTGGTGAGGTCTTTCCTTCCAACTGGTCGGTGTGCTCGTACTTCAGGCGCAGGGTGCGAGTCCGCTGTATCAGGTTGACGATGGTCTGGCGGAGGATATCCATGTTGAACGGCTTGACGATGTAGGCGTCGGCACCCGTGGTGAGTCCTCGCAGACGGTCCTCTTCCATGCTCATGGCTGTCAGCATCACGACGGGCACGTGGCTGGTGGCGAGGTTTGAGCGCAGGCTCATGCAGAGCGTGTTGCCATCCATGTCGGGCATCATCACGTCGCTGAGCACCAGGTCGGGCACGCTGCGCATGATTTCCGCGAAAGCCTGTCGTCCGTCGGTGAAGGCTTTGATATCGTAGTCACTGCTGAGTTCCTGCACCAGATAGTCGCGTATTTCCTCGTCATCTTCGGCAATTACCAGGATGGGGCGCTGACGGGTGGGCGCCTCGATGGGGCCTTCTGCCGTATCATCGCTATCCTCCACTTCTGCCAATGTCAGTTGCTCAGCCGTTTCCACATCGGGTTCGACCGCCATCTCGTCTGCCTTCAGGTGTTCTGAGCCTAAGGGCAGGGAGATGACGAACTCGCAGCCTTGCTCCAGATTATGGGCGGAGATGGTGCCATAGTGCAATTCTACCAATGAGCGGGCGAGGTCGAGACCGATGCCCGTACCCGTCTGCTGACCGCTCTGCTTGCTGTCCGACTGATAGAAACGTTCAAAAATCTGCTCCAGTTTGTCCTCGGGAATTTTCTCACCGTTGTCGCGAATGGCGATGGTAGCATTTTGGTCGTCGTGGGTGACGCGGATGGCAATCTCACCACCTGTTGGTGTGAACTTGAAGGCATTCGACAGCACGTTCAGGATGACCTTGTCGAAGTAACGGCGGTCTATCCAGATGGGAAGCGTCTCAGAATCGTGGTCATAGAGAAAGTGGATCTGTCGGTTGCGGGCCTGATGCTCGAACAGAGAGTAGAGTTCCTGGATAAAACCCACAAGGTCGGTTTCCCGCATGTGCATCTGCATCTGTCCCTTGTCAATCTTGCGCAGGTCCATCATTTGGTTGATGAGTCCCAGGATGCGCTCGGCATTGCGGCGCATGATTTCGTAGATGCCCCGCTTCTGCGGGTCGCTCTCGCGCTTGATGAGCGACAGCAGCGGTGTGACGATGAGTGTCATGGGCGTGCGGATGTCGTGGCTGAAGTTCATAAAGAAACGCAACTTCGCCTCACTCAGTTCCTCGGCATGGATATGCTCCTGCAACTGCATCTGCTGGCGCACCCAGCCCCTGCGGTAGGCGATGTAGCGCCATACGACGAGAGTCAGCAGTGCGGCGTAGAGCAAATATGCCCACCACGACCGATACCACGGGGCATGCACCACAACCGTAAACGTGCGCTCGGCAGTCTCTGTGCCTTTGTAGGATGCCTTGACGCGGAAGCGGTAGGTGCCAGGGGCCAGACGCGAGAAGGTAATCTCGTTTGTGCCCTGTTGCAGCGCCACAAACGGGTCGCCGTTGATGCTATACAGATAGGTGATGCGCTCTGGATCGTCGAAGGTCAGCGTTGAGAAACTGACGGCAAACGAGTTGTCGCCGTAGTCCAATTCGAAGTGTTGGCTCTGGGTGACCAGTGTATCAGTCACTTGGTAACTGCCCGACAGCGTGGTCTGATTGACAGGCATACCATTGATGGTGAAGGCCGTCAGGCTGACGGTGGCGTTCCACTCACGATGGTCGATGTCGGCAGGGTTGAACCACGTGATGCCGCCCGTGCCGCAGAATAATAGTCGTCCGTCCGGCATGGCCCACGATCCGCCCGTGGTGAAGTAGTTGGACTGCAGACCGTCCTCCACATAGTATTTCTGGAACCTATTGTCCTTGGGGTTCAGACAGGAGAGCCCCATGTCGGTGCCTATCCAGAGCTGGCCCAACTGGTCTTTCTCTATTGACGTGATGTTGTTGCTGGGCAAACCCTGCTCCACGGTGTAATGGCCCAACTCGCGCTTGCGCAGGTCGTAGTGGAAAAGTCCCTCGGTAGTGCCTATCCAGAGTGCATTATTATATTCGCGGGCCAGATAGACGTTGGCACCAGGCATCAGGCACTTGCCGCCAAAGATGCCGTTCCACGTCAAATCGTCAAGGTCCAGACAGTTCAGGCCGTTGTCGGCAGCCACATAGAGGCGATGACCGTCGGGCGACACCGACAGTTGGGAGATAAAGTCATGGGAGAGTCCTTTCCCTGCGGCGTCCTCCGAGCGGAACTGTCTGACGGCTCCGTCCTTGGCGAACATCAGCAGTCCGTGTCCCATTGTGCCTCCCCATCCCCGTCCTTCGCTGTCTTTGGCGTAGTCGGTGATGCTGAGGAAATCTAACTGTGGGATTTTCATCGGGTGATACCGTGCGGTCTTCGGGTCGATCCATCCGCCGCCCTCACCATAGGAACCCAGCCAGATGCGCCCGTCATCGCCCTCGCCGATGGTCAGCACGGTCGAGGGTACATCGTCGGCAAAGTGCCTGACGAGACGGCCTTCCTTGTCCAAGCAATAGACGCCGTCCTTGTCGGTGCCGAGCCACGTATTGTCCCTGCTATCCACGAAGACGCAGCAGATATTGGAGGAGCCTATCACGTTCTTGGCTCCTGCCTTGTGACCCATATAGTGGAAACCCAACGAGGAGGGCGGCTGCTGGAATACGCCTTTCTCCGTCAGACCTAACCAGACGTTGTCGCTGCCGTCCTCGACGATGGCATACACCTTGCTTTTCGACAGTTCCACCTCGTGGCTGTAGTAGGGATTGGTGGTCAGTTCACCCGTCAGTGGGTTATACACACCGATGCCCCTGCCGTCGAAGCCAACGAGGATGTTGCCCGTATGGTCGGGATAGAGGGCTGGGACAGGTGTATTGTACGTTTCCGCTATGTGGACGAACTGCTCGCCCTGCTTGCGGAACAATCCTCGGTTGGCAGTGCCCACATAGACACAGCCCGTCATGTCGGTGCACACGCTGTAGTACTTCGTGCCGTCCGCATTGTTCATATATTGTCTGGCTTGCTTGCCGTCATAGCTGTAAACACCGTTCTCTGCGGCGATCCATAGCCCGCCAGCATTGTCCTCGGCCATGCTGCGTATCTCACCAGCCCCATGCAACTTGACGGGCATCTGACGGGCAGTCAGGTCCTTCACCAACAGCAGCCCGTCGGTCGAGGTGCCAGCCACCAGTTCACCATTCTTCCGCTCCAACAGGCAGTTCACATTGCCGTAAATGTTCTCGCCCTTCTCGTTCAGTTTCTTTACATCGCGGAACTGCACACCGTCGTAGGCCTGCAGACTGGCGTAGGAACCGAAGTACAGTCGTCCGTCGGCTGTCTGTGCCATACAAAGTACATGATTGTTGCCCAGTCCTGCGGCATTCTTCTGTCCCCGCTTGAACGTCTGGAACTGGTAGCCGTCGTATTGCACAATGCCGTTGCTCGTCACCGCCCACAGGAACCCGTTCCTGTCGATATACAACTGGTTGATGAACAACCCCGACCGCAAGTGGTCTATATCGAAGAACTTACCCGCCTGCGCCCATGCTGTCTGTGCAGCAAAGGCGAGGAGCATCGTCACGCATATCAACAGCCGTTTCGTCATTTTTCTTCTCCTATTACTACGCCCCACGGCTCGATGGTGATGTCCTGACCCTTGGCGAGGGACTGTTTGTCGAGCAGCGACTGGCTGGCGGGATAAGGCCAGGCGACGGTCTTGGGCTCGTAGGAGAAATTGAAGAGGTAGTGAATCTGACGCCCCTTGGCGTTAGTGCCGGAGCGGAGGATGACGGGGTACTGGTACTGGCGCTCCACGGTGGCGATACCCTTGCGGTCGGCAGCACGGGCGATGAGTTTATATAAGAGGTCGGTAGATGGCACGGTGCCGATGTAGATGAGGTGGCCCTTGCCGTACTGGTTCTCCGTGATGCAGGGCCACTGGCCGAAGAACTGGTGGTCAACGGTGGCTAAGGGCTGTGCCGTGGTCAGTTGCAGGAACTCCATCCAGGTATTGACAGTATTGTCTGCGGCTCCGATGCCGTTGGGCTTCAGCGGCAGTTTGTTGATGCTCGAATACTCTTGATAGGTGAAGCCGCAGGCTTCGGCCAGCGGACCGGGAGCCAGCACGGGGCGCACGGCATTGTCGTAGTCGGTGTAGCCGCTCTTGAAGAGCATCACCACTTCGCCGCCCTCGCGCACGAAGTCGCTGATTTTCCGCAGCAGTTCGTCGGTGGCCACATAGAGCGAGGGCACCACGAGCAGGTCGTACTGCGAGAAGTCCTGCATCTGTGGCTTATCGACGGACAGGATGTCGCACTCGATGTTCTGACGGTAGAGTGCGTCGTACATCATGTTCACCTTGTATTGGTCGCGGTCGGTGTAGGGCATGAAGTCGAGGGCATGCTTCGAGTCGTGACTGAACAGTAGGGCTACGCGGTTCCGCTTCTTCAGGTTCACCAGTCGGTCGCCAATCTTCTCCAGTTCCTTGGCTCCCCGCTGGAACTCGCGATAGACACGGTTGGGCTTGCCGTCGTGACCGAGGATGCCGCGCCAGTAGGTCTCCTGACCGTAGTGCAGCGTGCTCCAGTGCCAGTATTCCACCATGTTCGCTCCGCCCGAGAGGAAGGCGTACATGTTCTGGCGCAACTGTCCGTCGTAGGGGGGCCACTGGTTGCGGCTCGACCAACCTGTGCCCTGGGCGTTGGTCTCGGTGATGAGGAAGTTGTGGCTGCGGCTGACGGTGCGCATGAAGTCGCACGAGTAACTGATCCATTGTCCGTCCTGTCCGTTCTGCATGGTGTAATAGACGTTGATGGCGGGGTACTCCATCTGCCGGAACGCCTCCACCTGGTCGATGTCGTAGAAACTGGGCATGAAGCAGTGCATGATAAACTGGTCGGGGCGCTTGTACTCGCTCACGATGTCCGCCTGCCAGTTCAGGAAGTCGGCCGTCACCTTGCGGTTCCAGCGCTCCCACCACACCTTATACGAAGGGTTCGTCACGCCCTTGCGGTCGTAGAAGTCCTCCCAGCGGTTGATGTTCATGCCCCAGTAGTTCAGTCCCCAGCGGCGGTTCAGTTCTTTCAGGTCGCCGTGGAACTCCTGCTTGATATACTCGCGGAAGCCCTCGAAGTAGTCGGGGTTGTCAATCTTGCGCGCCTCCACCTCGTTATCCACCTGATAGCCGATGATGGCGGGGTGCTGTGCGTAGTGCTCCATCATCTTGCGGATGATGCGCTCCGAGTAGCGGCGGTAGGTGGCGTTCAGCAGGTCCATGTTCTGGCGGATGCCGTAGTGGCTCTGTCCTCCGTCCCATGTCTGCGACAGCACCTCAGGGTGCTCCGCCGCCAGCCACGACGGGATACTGTAGGTCGGTGTGCCGAGGATGACCTTGATGCCCGCCTTGTGCAGCGCGTCGATGATGCGGTCCATCCAGGCGAACTCAAACTGTCCGTCCTGCGGCTCGAAGAGCGACCATGTCGATTCGCCCACGCGCACCACCGTCAGTCCCGCCTCCTTCATCAGCCGGATGTCCTCGTCGAGCCGGTCCGTCGGCGTGTATTCCGCATAGTACGCAGCACCATACAGCGGTTTGTCAAACTGGTACACCTTGTTCTCTCCCTTGGCAGCGGCCGTCATCGTGAGCAGCCATCCTGCCATCATCAGTAATACTTTTTTCATTGTCCTAATAGATTTTATGCCGCAAAGATAATACATTATTATTATATTGCCAAATGCTTTTATGGATTTTCGTCCCGCTTGTTACAAATGAATAGCCATGCGTTACAGATGAAGATGCGGACGTGCGGGTAATACTTTACTTTTGCATCCGAGAATGAATAATAACTAAAACGATAAAAAACTATGCAGAAAATGAGAAAAATTTGTTTGTTCGTGCTGCTGGCAGTGGCATCCGTAGCACAGGGACAGTCGTTCCGCGACATTGAGGGACTGAAAGAGATGCGTAAGGATTTGCAGACGGAGGACTCGCTGATGCGCTTGGGCATCCTGAAGGACGAGGCCACGGGACTGCCTTACTTCACGGGCTACAGTTACAACGTGCTGTACGACTGGGACCAGTATTTCGAGGCCATCGTGCAGATTTACATGGGTTGGTCGTCGGAGTATATCAAGAACGGCGTGCTGCTGTTCCTGCAGAACCAGCGCGAAGACGGTTTTATTGCCCGCTCGGTGCCCTCCAACCCGTCGCACGACAACGAGCACGTCAAGCCCTTCCTCTCGCAGATAGCACTCCTTGCCGTGCAGGAGTATGGTGAGAAAGACTGGATTCTGGAGAAGAACACCTTTGAGCGACTGAAGAAATACCTGGACTACTGGCTCGTGAACATGGACGAGGACGGCAACGGACTGAGTGAGTGGATGTCGGCACCGCACACGGGCATGGACAACCAGCATGAGCGTGCCGGATGGTGGCTCGACCGCTGCTCGGAGGGTGTTGACCTGAACTGCTACTTAGTGCGCGAGATGAAGGCGTTTGCCCGACTTGCCGAGATGGCGGGGAAGAAGAAGATGGCCGCTGAGTACCGCAAGAAGAGTGCCGAACTGGCCGAGCGTATCCGCACGATGCTGTGGGACGAGGAGGACGGCTTTTACTATGACCGCCGTCATACACCCGACTACTGGTTTGCCAAGAGTGCCGCCGTTGTGGCCGACGTGAACATCCAGAAGTGGAAGAAGAAGGATCTGATACCCGTTCGCTCGGTGGGAGCCTTTGCCGTGCTGTGGTCGGAAGTCGCCACACCTGAGCAGGCAGCCCGCATGGTGCGCGACTACCTGTTCAACCCCAAGGAGTTCTGGACGGGAGCCCCCGTTGCTGCCCTGTCGCGGTCGTGTCCGTGGTACACCACCACCAAGTATTCGTCGGACATTGGTTGCGGCTGGCGTGCTAATGCCTGGATTCCCACCAACTACATGATTTACCACGGCCTGCGCTACTACGGCATGAAGGAGTACGCCTCGCTGCTGGCCCACTACACCACCAAGCTGGTCCGTGAGAACGGCAACCGCGAGTACTACAACTCCGAGACGGGCGAGGGCTGCGGTCTCGACCCCTTCTGGGGCTGGAGTCTGCTGGGTCACTTCTGCGAGTTTGAGGATACGCTGGAACAGGATATTACGATCATTGAACATTGAATATTGAACATTGAACATTGAACATTGAACATTGAACTTTGAACATTGAACTTTGAACATTGAACATGATGAAACTGAGTCGATTGATTATATTAGCGGTGGTCTGCTTGATGGCAGGCACGGCCAGTGCACAGAGTGTTAGAGAGACCATCCGGTTGGACGAGGGATGGAAATTTGCGCTGGGTAATGCTTCTGACCCTGCCAAGGATTTCGGGTGCGGCACGGAGTATTTTAACTACTTGACCAAGGCGAACTCGCTGCACAACGAGGGGCCTTATAGTTAGAAGTTTGATGACTCGGCTTGGGAGGAGGTGCGCGTGCCTCACGACTGGGTGACGACGCTGCCCTACTCCCGCGAGGCCAGTCACTCACACGGCTACAAGACCGTGGGCTATAAATATCCTGAGACCAGCGTGGGCTGGTACAGGAAGACTATCAGCATCCCAGAGTCCGACTTGGGCAAGCACCTGCTGTTGCAGTTCGACGGAATCTTCCGCGATGCCCGCGTGTGGTTCAACGGCTACTATATGGGAACGGAGCCGAGCGGCTATGCCACGCAGGTGTATGACGTGACGGAGTATGTGAACTACGGTGGCGACAACCTTATCTGTGTGCGTGCCGACGCGACGCTGGAGGAAGGCTGGTTCTATGAGGGAGCCGGTATCTACCGCGACGCATGGCTCGTGAAGACCGCCGCCGTCAGTGTGGCCCCCTTCGGCACGTTCGTCTATGCCGACCTGAAAGCGCCTTACGACCAAGCTACCATCCACGTGGAGACGGAGGTGAACAACCACTCGCTGATCACCCAGCAATGTGAAGTCAGCCACCGCCTGCTCGATGCCGACGGCAAGGAGGTTGCCAAGTCTGCCCCCTCAACCCTCACGCTGAAAGCGAAGCAAACGCTCAATGTTCAATGTTCAATATTCAATGTTCAATCTCCGCATCTGTGGAGCACCACCGACCCATATATATATAAGGTAGAGACCACCGTGAAGGTGAACGGCAAGGTGACCGACATCTACGAGACCACTACTGGCATCCGCGACATCGCCTTCACTGCCGACCGTGGTTTTCTGCTTAACGGCCAGCCGTTGAAACTGAAGGGCGTGAACATGCACCAGGACCATGCCGGAGTAGGTTCGGCTATTCCCAAGGCTCTGTTGGAGTGGCGCATCAAGCAGTTGAAGGCGTTTGGTTGCAATGCCTACCGCTCGTCGCACAACCCCATGACCCCCGTACTGCTCGACATCTGCGACCGCGAGGGCATCCTGGTGATTGACGAGAACCGTCTGTCGGGCATCAACAGCGAGCACCTGCGCCTGCTGGAGAATATGATTAAGCGCGATCGCAACCACCCCAGCGTCATCCTCTGGAGCGACGGCAATGAGGAGTGGGGTATGGAGAATGCCGTGGATGGTCGCCGCGTGGCCGAGGCCATGCGTGAATACACCCGTCTGCTCGACCCCACACGTCCCTCGACGATGGCCAATGCCGGCGGTTGGGAGATGGTGAAGGGCCTCGACGTGGTAGGCATCAACTACATCGTGCAGAACGACGTGGATAACCGCAAGAAGTACAACCCCACATGGAAGTTCGTAGGCACGGAGGAAACCTCGGGCTGCGGCACACGCGGCATCTACTATAATAGTCCTGAGCAGCCCGGCCACATGCCCGCCATCAACCGCGTCTATGAAGCTAACAGCGTTGAGAATGTCATCGAGCGTGGCTGGCAGTTCTATGCCGACCGCGACTGGGAGGCAGGACTGTTCTACTGGACGGGCTTCGACTACCGTGGCGAACCCAACCCGCTGGAGTTCCCAGCCCATGAGTCGGAGTTTGGCATTCTGGACTACTGCGGCTTCTGGAAGGACGAGGCGTGGTATCTGAAGGCGTGGTGGACCGACGAACCCGTGCTGCACCTGCTGCCCCATTGGAACCTGACGGGCCACGAGGGCGAGGAGGTTGACATCTGGGCCTACAGCAACTGCGACGAAGTGGAACTGACGGTGAACGGCAAGCGCCTCGGTCGTCAGCAGATGCCGAAGAACGGTCACCTGAAGTGGAAGGCCGTCTATCAGCCTGGCAAGGTCGTTGCCACAGGTTATAAGAACGGCAAGCGCATCCTCACCGAGACCATCGAGACCACCAAGCCCGCCTCAAGGCTCGTGCTGAAGACCGACCGTCAGACCATCGCTGCCGACGGGCGCGACGTAGCCGTAGTGACCGTTGAGGTGCAAGACCAGAAGGGCCGCATCGTCCCCGATGCCTGTCCCATGCTGACCTTCCGCCTTGAGGGCGAGGGCCGCATCCTCGGTGTGGGCAATGGCGACCCGTCCTACCTTGGTGCCGACCACCCCAAGGACAAGGATTGCCGCACGTTCAGCATCCCCGCCTTCAACGGTCTGGCACAGGTCATCGTCCAGAGCACCAAGTCTGCTGGCTCGCTCCAACTGACAGCCACTTCCGATGGTCTGAAGGAGAATAATCTAACCGTTACAGCCCAATAATTGAGGTTGTTACAAATGAATAGCCTCGCGTTACAAATGAATACGTCTGTATCAAGAAGAAAGCCTATCTTTGCAAGCAGAAATCGAAAACTATAAAGAAAATATGAAACGCATTCTGAACCTTTTAGTGCTGTTGATGGCCATGACATCAAGCACCTTCGCAGCAAACAATATCAGCCTGTCGGTCAGTGACATGCAATACGACTGGGGCGGCTGGGGCGGCTCGGCTGATGCCACGGAGAACAGCATCACCGTTGGCAACTATGCCAACAACTACTGGACGGTGAATAATCTCAGTACCGACGATTACACCAGTCTGGAAATTGTCTTTGCAAAGCCTGCCAACTTTTATCGCGTCTATGTCAGGGCCTGCTACAGCGACGATACCAAGACGGAAACCGAAATGACCTACGGTGCCACGAGTCTCAGCCTGAACTTCACCCCTGGCAAGACACTTGTCAAGATAGAGTTTAATGTAAACGACTGGGACAGCCAGAATCCTAACGGTACGACGTTTAAGTTCTATTTCACAAGCATCACCATCGTCGGCAGCGGAAGCTCTGGCGGAACAGACGAGCCGACCACCTCAGAGGATGTCACCCTCACTGTCGCTAACATGCAACTGCCTTGGGACGGCACGAAGGATGCCAGCGAGAAGAGTTGCACCTTTGGCGACATCTGGAGCGAGAACTACTGGACGGTCAGCAATCTCAACACGAATGAATATACCCGCGTGGATATGACCTTTGCCCAGCCCGTGAACTTCTATAAGGTGAGGGTGAAGGCCGTCTATAGCGACAAAAGCGAGACCGACACCGAGATTACCTACGGTGCCCAGAGCCACAGCGTGAAACTCACTGCCGGCAAGAAACTCGTGAAGATTACCATGAAGCAGTTCGACCAGAAAGGTCTGAACGGAGGTGCTAAGGTCAAGGTATATTTCAACGACATCATCATCCGCACGAAGGAGTCGGCTGCTGCCGTCACACCTAAGACGTGGACGTCGTCGTTCAAGTTGGGTACCGACCGTGCCAACCCTCTGCTGGATTTCCACTACATTGCCGACCCCACAGCCATCGAGTACAACGGTCGCCTCTACGTCTATGGCACCAACGACCACCAGCAGTATGAGGCCGGCACGCCGAGCAACACCTACGAGGCCATCAACTCGCTCGTGGTCATCTCTACCGACGACATGGTGAACTGGACCTACCACGGACTGATTGACACCAAGGGCGTAGCCCCCTGGATCATGGCATCGTGGGCACCCACCATCATCAGCAAACCGCAAAGCGACGGTTCGACCCTTTTCTCGCTCTACTTCTCCGACAGCGGAAGGGGAACGGGTGTCATTCAGGCCAAGTCGCCTGTAGGCCCCTGGACATCACCGCGCACAGATGACCTGACCGGCGGCTTCGACCCGGGTGCCGTCATCGACGCGAATGGCGACGGCTGGCTCGCCTACGGCACAGGCGAGTCGTTCATCGTGAAACTGGGCGACGACCTCCACTCCATTGCCGCAGGTCCCGTCAAACTGAATGCCCCTTACTATTTCGAGGCCAACGAGTTGAACTACATCGGCGGCAAGTACGTGCATACCTATAACAACGACTGGAGCGACCACACCCCGTGGACCTACGGCGGCGAGAAGCCCACTGGCTGTAGCATGAACTACTTCACGACCACCACTCCGCTCGACAAGGACTCATGGGTCTATGGCGCCAGCTACTTCAAGAACACCGGCGAGAACGGCATGAACTACGGCAACAACCATACCCACCTGCACAAGTATCAGGGCAAGTGGTACCTGTTCTACCAGTCTAACGACCTCGAACCGTCGCTGGGCACCAACGGCGGATTCCGTAGCCTCTTTGTCGACGAGATTGAGGTGGACGAGGAGAACGTCATCATCAAGGAGTGTACCCCGACCTTCACCGGTGTGAAGGCCATCAAGAACTTCGACCCCTATACTGAGCAGTATGCCGCCACCTGTGCCGCCACCTACGGCATCGTATTTGAGCAGGCAGAGGGCAACGGTCATACCGTGGCCAAGGTTGGCTCGCCGAACATGACAGCCGACGTGCCTACCGAGGGCATCATCGAGGTGCGCAACGTGGACTTCTCTGCAGGTCTTGGCTCGCTGAAGATGCTGGTTAAGGGCAACGGCAGTGTCAAGATGCGTCTCGACGACAAGGACGGCAGCGACCTGCTGACCGTCAGCAGCACCGACGACAACTGGCAGACGCTGACCGCCAACTACAGCGGCACAGTAACAGGTGTCCACAAGGTGTTCTTCGTCCTGACGGGCAGCGTGCTGTTCGACACCTGGCAGGCAGTAGCCGCTTCTGGTGCTGACAACTTCGAGGCCGCCACTCAGACCGTTGACAATATGAAGATTGGCTGGAACCTGGGCAACACGCTCGATGCCTTCAACAATGCCACCATGAACAAGTTGACATCCGAGACCTGCTGGAGCCAGCCCAAGACCAAGGCCGAACTGTTCCCCATGTTCAAGGATGCGGGCTTCGGCGCCATCCGTGTGCCCGTGACCTGGTTCAACCACATGGACAGCAATGGCAAGGTGGACGAAGCCTGGATGAAGCGCGTCCACGAGGTTGTCGATTACGTCATCAACGCCGGCATGTACTGCATCCTCAACGTCCACCACGACACGGGCACCGATGCCTGGATAGTGGCCGACATGGACAACTACACCACCAACAAGAGCAAGTTTGAGTACCTGTGGCAGCAGATAGCCACCGAGTTCCGCGACTACGACGAGCACCTGCTCTTCGAGGGCTATAACGAGATGCTCGATGCCGACAACTCCTGGTCGTACGCCTCGTCCAAGAATTCGGGCAGTTACGACGCCACCGCTGCTGCCTCGGCCTACGATGCCGTGAACAGTTATGCCCAGAGTTTCGTCAACACCGTGCGTGCCACGGGCGGCAACAATGCCGTGCGCAACCTCATTGTCAACACCTACGCCGCCTGCGCTGGCATGGGCACATGGAGCACCCACCTGCAAGACCCGCTGACCCAGATGAAACTGCCCACCGACGCTGCCGCCGGTCACCTCATTTTCGAGGTACACGCCTATCCCAGCCTCAACAGTGGCCTGAGCAGTGCCAAGAACAGCATCAACCAAATGATGACTGCCGTCGAGACCCACCTCGCCTCGAAGGGCGCACCCGTCATCTTCGGCGAGTGGGGCGTGCCCGACGATGAGAAGGAGAAAGACTACAAAGAGAAGAATGCCGACATGCTGGCCTTCGCCCAGTACTTCGTGGAGCAGGCCAAGACCAAGGGCTTCGCCACCTTCTACTGGATGGGACTCTCCGACGGCAACAACCGCAGCGTGCCCAAGTTCAACCAGGCCGACCTCAAGGATGCCATCTATAAGGGCTACTATGGCGACTCTCCAACGTCCGTCGGCAGTCAGAAAATTGAGAATGGAAAATTGAAAATTGAAAATTATTATGACTTGCAGGGCCGCCAGTCACAGCGGCCTCTGCAAGGTCTCTGCATCGTCCGCATGAGCGACGGCAGCGTCAGGAAGGTGATTGAACATTGAACATTGAACATTGAAGATTGAACATTGAAGATTGAACATTGAACATTGAACATTGAACATTGAACATTGAACATTGAACAACTTTAAACATTCATTTAAATATTAACGAATATGAAAAAGATTTTTACCCTTATTGCAGCAGCCTTCCTGGCACTCAGTGCGCAGGCTGCAAGTGACTTGACCCTCAACCCCGCTGAGACCGTATTATTCGGCGGCGACTGGGGCTTCGACAACTCAGGTGCTCCCACCCTTAACTTCGGCAATTGGGCCGCAGGTGGCGGCTGGCAGTTTGACACTCCACTGAGTCAGGACGACTATTGCGGTGTGGAGTTCGCCTTCGAGGCCACCACCGAGACGCATGTCACCTTTATGATATGCTATGAGGGCGGTGCCGAGCAGGACATCGACGTGCCAACGGGCAGCACCAGCATCAAGGCCGACTTCGCCTTCGACGGCGGCATCACCAAGATCGGCTTCAAGTATGGCGACTGGGAGGATGCAACCAAGAAAGATGCTGCCAGCATCACCATCACCAGTGCCGTGGTGAAGGCCAACAGCACGGGCGAGGTCGTTGAGCTGTCGTTTGCCGACCTGAATCCCAGTGAGGACGAGAGCATCAAGGACGCTGCCAACCAGGCCATCACCCTGACGCGCTACAGCACCTATCCCGCCTGGTATTTCGATCCCGCCCTCAACAGCGACGACTACGAGAAGGTGGTCATTACCTTTGCCGAGGCTATCCCCGAAGACGGCTTGCAGCTGAATTGCGAGTGCGATGGCGACGGCTGGAGCGGCACCTCGCTCATCGGTCTTACGAAGGGCGCCACCAAGGTAACAGCCTATTTCAGCGCCAAGCCCGGAGCCAGCATCAAGTCTATCGGCTTCTACTACAGTTGGAACAGCAAGCAGGGCACCGACGACGTGACCACGCTGAAGATTGCCTCTGCCAAGCTCATCAAGAAGCCCGGCTCTAGCACGGGCATCAGCACTGTCGCTACTGCACAGAAGGATAATGAAACGATATACACCCTCAGTGGCCAGCGCGTCGCTTCCCCTGTGAAGGGCATCAACATCATTAATGGCAAAAAGATTGTTATTAGGTAAGTTTAGTTAGTAGCTTTAGTAGATTATTAGTAGTTGTTTCATGGTTGGGAGGGACACGTCGAGCGAGATGTGTCCCCCTGTTTTTTCTCAAAACATCGACTTTCCCCTCCATGTTACAAATGAATAGCCTCGCGTTACATCTGAATATGCACGTATGCCGAAATTGCCGTATCTTTGCAATCGCAATTCGACAAGAAACCAACAACTATTCAAAATATTAACATAAAACAAAACGACAATGAAACGAAGAATTTTACTATTCATGATGACCGTCCTGCTCTCAGTGGGAGCATGGGCAGCAGAGGACTTGACCCTCAACCCTTCCGAGACAGTATCATTCGGTGAATGGGGCTTCGAAAACTCCGGCGCACCCACGCTTGTCTTCGGCAACTGGGCCGCCGGTGGCGGCTGGCAGTTTGAGACAGCCCTCAGCCAGGACGACTATTGCGGTGTGGACATCGCTTTCAATGCCACCACCGAGACCCACGTCACCTTTATGATATGCTACGAGGGCGGTGCCGAGCAGGACATCGACGTGCCCACGGGCAGCACCAGCATCAAGGCCGGCTTCGCCTTCACCGGTAGCATCACCAAGATAGGCTTCAAGTATGGCGACCATGAGTCTACGGCCAACGAGAACGGTGCCAGCATCACCATCACCAGTGCCGTGGTCAAGGCCAACAGCACGGGCGAGGTGACAGAACTGACCTTCGCCAACCTGAGCGAGCCGGGTGAAGGCTCTGAGGGCTACACCAAGGATGCCGCCACGCAGTCCATCACCATCGGCCAGTACACCTGGGCTTCCTACTGGTCGTTCGACCCCGCCATCAGCAGCGACGACTACGAGAAGATTGTGGTGACCTTTGCCGAGGCTGTTCCCGAGGCTGGTCTGACCATCAATGCCGAAGTGACAGATGATACCAACTGGCAAGGCACCACCATCGGCAGCATCACTAAGGGTGCCACCAAGGCCACGGCCTACTTTAGCGAACTGCCCGGTGCCAGCATCACGAAGATAGGCTTCTTCCTTGACTGGCAGGCCGAAAGTGCCACGCTGAAGATAGCCAAGGTGGAACTGGTCAAGAAGGCATCTGACACCCCGACTGAGCCGACCGACCCCGATGCACCGACGGTCATCAGCATCGATGAGAACATCGAGAACGGCACCATCGTGGCCGATAACCTGTCGGCTGCCGAAGGTACTACCGTCACCCTGACCGTGACGCCTGACGCCGGCTATCAACTCAGCAAACTGATTATCGAGAAGACGGCTGAACCCGAAAGTGCCAACGCCCGTAGACGGGTGCCCGACGTGGGCAGTTTCATCACCGCCACCAAGCTGGACGACGGCACCTGGACATTCGTGATGCCCGCCTGCCCCGTCATCATTTCGGCTACCTTTGCAGAGAAAACCCTGGAGCCGACCCTGGCCTACGACAAAGCCACCCGCACCATCACCATCACCAACACGGAGTATGTGGAGGGCAGCAGCGTAACCGCGACACTCTATTATACCCTGAACGACGGAACAGAGCAGACGACAACAGACGCAAGCGTGAGCGAAGTCATCACGGAGAACACGGCCGTCAAGGCATGGATTGTCTCGACAGAAACAGGAAACAGTGACAATGTGGAAGAGACCTTCAACGTAGCCGCCAAGCCCACCGTCGCCTATACCGATGGCGAAAACAAGGTAAGCCTCAAGCTGACCACCGCCCCCGCGACGAACAACACCGCCGATGCCACCCTCTATTACACCACCGATGGTAACGAGCCTACCACCAATAGTGCGCAGCTTTCTGCCGATGGCGACATCGACATCACGGAAGACATGACCACCGTCAAGGTGCTGGCCCTGGATGCCGACGGCAACTACTCCGAAATCGTGGAGCAGAGCGTAGCATACACCTACAGTCTGACAGCATCGAAGGAGTGGACCACCTACTACCATAATTATTCAAAGACCTTCAGCGTGCCTGACGGACTGAAAGCCTACACCGTGACCAGCGTTACAGCACCTGCCGACGGCCAGAGCGGAACCATAGAAGTTGCAGAACAGCAGGTTATTGCGCCGAATACCCCGATGCTCATCTACAACGAGGATGCTACGACAACCGACTATACACTCACCGTCACAACCGACGCGACCATCACCGGCACAGCCACTGAGTTCAAGGGCGTTGCTACCGATACCGAACTGACCAACGACGGCAAGGCTCGCTATATTCTGGTGAATGGTGTCTTCACCCGCACCGTGAGCGGCACACTGAAAGCCCATCGTTGCTATCTGGAACTCAATGCTTCTTCCACACCAGTTAATCCTGCTCCTCAGTTCATCATCGGCATTGGCGGCGGTGACGGTACTACAGGCATACAGACAATTGACAATGGAAAATTGACAATTGATAATTGTTACGACCTGCAGGGACGCCGTGTAGCTCAGCCTACAAAGGGCCTCTACATCGTCAATGGCAAGAAGGTCGTGATACGCTGATAATACGCCCTCACCTTATATTAATAAAGATTATAAGATGAAAAGGATACTGACCATTATAACGGCAACCATGCTCTCAGTGGGAGCATGGGCCGTTGACGACCTCACGCTCAACGTGGCTCAGACCGTTGCCTTTGGTGACTGGGGCTTCTCTAACGAGGCTGCACCCACCATCAATCTGGGCAACTGGGCCAGCGGTGGCGGCTGGCAGTTTGACACAGCCCTGAGCCAGGACGACTACTGCGGTGTGGACATCGCTTTCAATGCCACCACCGAGACCCACGTCACCTTCTTCATCGACTACGAGGGCGGTGCTGAACAAAGCATCGACGTGCCTACGGGCAGCACCGGCATCAAGGCCGATTTTGCCTTCGACGGCGGCATCACGAAGATTGGCTTCAAGTATGGCGACTGGGAGGATGCAACCAAGAAAGATGCTGCCAGCATCACCATCACCAGTGCCGTGGTGAAGGCTCACAGCACGGGTGAGGTCGTCGAACTGGCCTTTGCCGACCTGAACGACGATACGAAGGACGAAGCCAGCAAGGCTATCACCCTGAATCGATATGTATCCTCTCCCTGTTGGACCTTCAACCCTGCCCTCAGCAGCAGCGACTATGAGAAGGTGGTAGTGACCTTCGCCGAGGCCATCCCCGAGGAGGGTCTGACGCTGCGTGTCAATGGCGAAGACGCCGCTGGCCTTGTCTGTGGTGCCACCAAGGTAACATACTACTTCTACGCTGGTGGGAGCATCGAGTCCATCGGATTCTTCTACAGTTGGAACAGCAAGCAAGGTGATACCGACGAGGCTCCTACTGCCACGCTGAAGATTGCCAAGGTCGAGCTGGTGAAGAGTACTGAATTGGTAAGGCTTGTAGGAACCGATGACAACGATGATGTCTACACCAAAGTCTACACTGTAGGTCCGAACAGGCTGAGCATCAGCGTGGAGAAGACACAGGACGACGGTGAACTGTCAAAAACGGCCCATGGCACCGTGACAGCCACGGGAGAGGTGACAGACGAAGGTATAGTCATCACGCTGACCCCAACTCCGGTTTCAGGCTATGAGATTGACAAGATTGTGGTGGAGAGAGTTGCTTCACCGGTAAATGCTGATGCCCCCCGGCGGAGGGCTCCGGACATTCCCATCGTGTTAGACCCCGTTTCCACTAATGTGGAAATAGACAATGCCACATGGTCATTCACTATGGACGGCACCATGCTTGTCACGGCCACGTTCGTCAAGACAACAGTCACCGCCATCAATCCTGCAGAATGGTCAAAGTCTGACGGTCAGTCTGACAGTCAGTGGTACGACCTACAGGGCCGCCGTATTGGAAGTGCGGAAGCAAATTCTTCACTCTTCACTCTTCACTCTTCACTTAAAAAGGGCATCTACATCATTAATGGCAAAAAGATTGTTATTAGGTAAGGTTAGTTAGTAGCTTTATTAGTTAGTAGTTTTTTCATGGTTGGGAGGGACGCATCGAGCGAGATGCGTCCCCCTGTTTCCCCTCAAAACATCGACTTCCCCCTCCATGTTACAAATGAATAGCCTTGTGTTACAAACGAATATTCCTGTACGCGCGTATTGTAGTATCTTTGCAATCGAAATTTGATAATATCAATAACCAATCAATAAAAACAAAAAACAATGAAACGAAGAATTTTACTATTCATGATGACCGCCCTGCTCTCAGTGGGAGCGTGGGCAGAGAACCTGTGGAGTGGTGAAGAAACTGTAACTTGGTCATCAGGTGTATTCAAACTTGAAACAGCATCAAAAGGTCTGTCATCAGGAGATGTCCTGATTTTCACTATTTCAGAAAAAACCAGCGATGATGGTCTCCAAATATGTGAACACAATAGCGCTAATCTATATTGGGCTGGCAAAACATTAGAGACAATATCGACACAGACTGGTACAATCAAGATGGTTGTTACAGATGCCATTGCAACAGCAGCAGAAACTGAACTGTGGATAGCTGGTAACGGATTCACTATCACATCGGTTGACCTTGAGAAAAAAACTTGTGTTAATGTTTATACAAATGAATCAGGGTTTCATATGGACTACTGGTATATGTTGTTAGATTCTCAAAAGCTCAAGTATGCTAAGGTTGGTGACTACTTACGTGTTACAATAAGTGCAGTTGGAAATAATGAAAACTGGCGAAAACTTTTTATACAAGACAAAGCAGAACAAGCACATGATGCAAATTATACAGGAAATATTTTATATACCTGCGAAGGAGCCCGTCTGACTACAGGCAAGTTAGACATATGGTTAACAAATGATATGATTACACTTATTCAGGCAAATAGTTTGTATATTGGAGGTTTTGAATACTACTTTACTGCTGTTGACCTCTTCTGTGCTTATGATGTTGCTATAAACGATATGACAAACGGAACCGTAAGTACAGACAAGTCGAGAGCAGTGCCTGGCGAAACCGTCACGCTGACTCCCGTTCCCGACGGAAACTATGAGTTAGGTACGCTGACCGTAACCGACGAGAATAGCGCAAGCGTAACTGTAACGGACAATCACGACGGCACCTATTCCTTCACCATGCCTGCAACGGCAGTGACGGTGAACGCAACCTTTAACCATTTCTCAGCAGTGACACTCGACACGGAAGACATAAAACTTACTAAAAGTGAGCGTAGTAATGGAGACAATGGTACAGTAAACCTCTGGATTCATAACACCGAGGAGAATGGATGGGATTTAACTATCGGCAGACCGGTTTCATCAAGCGAATTCTCTGGTGTGAAGGTGGAATACACACAAGCATTTAATGTCCAAATGGTTATAACCTACGCTGATGGCACTTTCGATACTCAATCATTTACAGCAGAATCAGTTTCTAATTATTCTGACGTAGTCAATTTCGCTTCAGGTAAAATTGTGACATCCATCAAGTTCCGCAAACCTACTCCTGGCGATAATGGTATGATTCAGTTCAAGAGTAGAACCGCCGTTTCACTGCAAATCAAAGACAACGCTACCTACACAACACCGACCACCAGCATGACACTGACCTACGAGACGCTGGAGGATACAGGTAACGGTAGCGTGACCTACAACACAAAAGACAAGACATTCACCATCACTGGAGGTGATGCTGCCCATTGGGCTTTCTGGGACTTCACCCTGCCTATTCCCACCAGCTTGTATAAAGGCATTAACTTCACGCTGACGGAAGCCCCTGCAGGCAGTGCCATTGAAATAATCTATGCTGACGAAACGACGCAGCAGGTAAATATTGAGAACGCAGTTTCGTCAGAAACAGGAACAAACTTCAATGTCAATTTCGACCGGATTGGAAACGTCACACGCATCAGATTCGCAGGTACAGGAACCTACAAGATGGGTACTTGCACGGCTAAGCCCGCGAAATACCAGGTCACGGTATCTGCACACAAGTATGCCACCTTCGGTGACCTCGGCAGTCCTGATGTCATCGACTATTCTACAGCATCAGGTCTTAAAGCCTATATTGCATACGTAGCAGAAGGCAAGGTAAAACTGGAAGAAGTCAGCAAGGCTTCGGCCAATACTGCTGTCATCCTCTATGCCAATGTCGCAGAGGATACCTCATATACGGTGACAACAACCGAAGAGAGTGCTAGCACTACTGAACATACCAACAACCTGCATATAAGCGACGGCAATGTGACGGGCGACGAGAGCACCATCTACGTGCTGGCTAACGGCACGAAAGGTGTGGGCTTCTACCTGCTGAAGAGTGGCGATAAATTGGCAGCCGGCAAGGCTTATCTGAAGGTTCAGAATGGCGTCGCCCAAGCCCGTCAGTTCATCGGCTTCGGCGATGACAACGAGACAACAGGCATTCAGACAATTGACAATGGACAATTGACAATTGATAATTATTTCGACCTGCAGGGTCGCCGCGTGGCTCAGCCCACCAAGGGTCTGTACATCGTGAATGGTAAAAAGGTAATCATCAAATAAAAACATAGGAGGACAGCAACAATGAAAAAGACATATAATGCACCTGAGATGAAGGTGGTGAAGATTCAGACCGCAGCCGGTATGCTGGCAGGATCACCAACAATGGACTTGAACAGCAGCGAAACGGCGGTTAGCGGAAGCGCTGCCCTGTCGCGCGAAAGCGGTGGCAGTTTTTGGGACGATGACGAATAAATAGTATCCGTCCGCACACAATAGAAGGCTGTGACGCGATGCCCCGAAGCATCTGGTCACAGCCTTTTCTCGTGGTATGATACAGTACGAAAGAACTTGCTCAGATACCGATGTCTGTTCTTTGTTACAAATAAATAGTCTCGCGTTACAGATGAATAGCCCTGTGTGCTGGATTAATGCTATTTTTGCACTCAGATTACATCAATAATTAAAAACAAAGATTATGAAACGAATTCTGTTTTTCATCATGGCTACCGTGCTCTCAGTGGGAGCGTGGGCAGCAGACGACTTGACCCTCAACCCGTCTGAGACCGTATCCTTTGGCGACTGGGGCTTCGACAACTCCGGCGCACCCACGCTTGTCTTCGGCAACTATGCCGGCGGTGGTGGCTGGCAGTTTGCCACCCCGTTGAGCCAGGACGACTATTGCGGTGTGGACATTGCCTTCGAGGCTACCACCGAGACGCACGTCACCTTCTTTATCGACTACGAGGGCGGTGCCGAGCAAAGCATCGACGTGCCTACGGGCAGCACCGGCATCAAGGCCGGCTTCGCCTTCACCGGTAGCATCACCAAAATTGGCTTCAAGTATGGCGACTGGGAGGCTACTGCCAATCCTGACGGTTGCAGCATCACCATCACCAGCGCCGTGGTGAAGGCCAACAGCACGGGCGAAGTGTCGCAACTGGCCTTTGCCAACCTGGGCGGTACGAAGGACGAGACGGAGCAGAGCGTCACCATCAGCAAGTACGACTGGAGTGCCTACTGGACACTCAGCCCAGCTATCTATAGCGATGACTACGAGAAGATTGTCGTGACCTTTGCCGAGGCTATCCCTGTAGATGGTCTGACCATCAATGCAGAGGTGGAGGGCGATGAGAGCTGGTGCGGCACCGCCATCGGCAGCCTCACCAAGGGTGGCACCAAGGCCACGGCCTACTTCAGCGCACTGCCCCGCAAGAACATCACGAAGGTTGGTTTCTTCCTCGACTGGCAGGCAGAAAGCGCCACGCTGAAGATTGCCAAGGTGGAACTGTACAAGAAGGCTTCAACAGAGCCAGAGGTATATGAGGACGTCACGCTGTCGGTGGCTGACCTGCAACTGCCGGAATGGGGCGCTACGAAGGATGCCGACGAGAAGAGCTGCACCTTCGGTGGCATCTGGGACGAGAACTACTGGACGGTGGGCGGTCTCAGAACCGATATCTATACCCGCGTGGACCTGACCTTTGCACAGCCCGTTAATTATTATAAGGTACGCGTGAAGGCCGTCTATAGCGACAACAGCGAGACCGACACCGAGATTACCTACGGTGCCCAGAGCCATAGCGTGAAGCTTACTGCAGGCAAGCGGCTCGTGAAGCTCACCATGAAGCAGTTCGACCAGAAGAACCTCAATGGAGGCGCAACGGTGAAGCTCTACTTCAACGACATCATCATCCGCACGGCGGAATCGGCTGCTGCCGTCACACCGAAGACGTGGACATCGTCGTTCAAGTTGGGCACCGACAGGGCTAACCCCTTGCTCGACTTCCATTACATTGCCGACCCGACAGCCATCGAATACGAAGGCCGCCTATACGTCTATGGCACCAACGACCACCAGCAGTACGAGGCTGGCACGGCATCGAACACCTACGAGGCTATCAACTCGCTCGTCGTCATCTCTACCGACGACATGGTGAACTGGACCTACCACGGAACGATTGACGTGAAGGGCGTAGCCCCCTGGATCATGGCATCGTGGGCTCCCACCATCATCAGCAAACCGCAAAGCGACGGTTCGACCCTTTTCTCGCTCTACTTCTCCGACAGCGGAAGGGGAACGGGTGTCATTCAGGCCAAGTCGCCTGTAGGCCCCTGGACATCACCGCGCACAGATGACCTGACCGGCGGCTTCGACCCGGGTGCTGTCATCGACGCTAACGGCGACGGCTGGCTGGCCTACGGCACCGGCGAGTCGTACATCGTGAAACTGGGCGACGACCTCCATTCCATTGATGCAGATCCCGTCAAGCTGAATGCTCCCTTCTACTTCGAGGCCAACGAACTGAACTATATCGGCGGCAAGTACGTGCATACCTATAACAACGACTGGAGCGACCACGAGCCGTGGACCTACGGCGGCACGAAGCCCACTGGCTGCAGCATGAACTACTTCACCACCACCACTCCGCTCGACAAGGACTCATGGGTCTATGGTGCCAACTACTTCAAGAACACCGGCGAGAACGGCATGAACTACGGCAACAACCACACCCACCTGCACAAGTACCAGGGCAAGTGGTACCTGTTCTACCAGTCTAACGACCTCGAGCCGTCACTGGGTACCAACGGCGGTTTCCGCAGCCTCTTTGTCGATGAGATTGAGGTGGACGAAGAGAACGTCGTCATCAGCGAGTGTACCCCGACCTTCACGGGCGTGAAAGCCATCAAGAACTTCGATCCCTATACAAAGCAGTATGCCGCTACCTGTGCCGCCACCTACGGCATCGTCTTTGAGCAGGCAGAGGGCAACGGTCATACCGTGGCCAAGGTCGGATCGCCCAACATGACAGCCGACGTGCCTACCGAGGGCATCATCGAGGTGCGCAACGTAGCGTTCTCTGCTGGCATGAAGGCCCTGAAGTGCCTGGTGAAGGGTTCGGGCAGCGTGACCCTGCGCATCGACGACACCGACATCGCTACCATCAACAGCACAGGCAGCAGCTGGCAACAGAAGACCGCCCTCTGCACCGGCAGCGTGAGCGGCACGAAGACCATCCAGTTCGTACTGACGGGCAGCGTGCAGTTCGACACCTGGCAGATTCTGACCTCTCCCACCGTCAGCATCGACGCTACCGCCGGCTATGCCACCTTCGGCTATGCCGATGCAGCCCTCGACCTGACCGACGTGGATGCCTACGCCGTCACCGTGAGCGACGACAAGGCACAGTTGCACAGCATCCAGGGCAAGAAGATTCCCGCTGGCACGGGCATCATCCTGAAAGGCTCTGGCGACGTGACCATCCCCCTGACCTTCGACAGCACCGACGAGGTGGGCGACAACGCACTGCTGGTGAGCGACGGCACCGTAGCCGCCGACCTGAGCACCATCTACGTGCTGGCCAAGGGCAACAACGGCGTGGGCTTCTATCTGCTGAAAGATGGCTACGTGCATAAGGGTAAGGCTTATTTAAAGATACTCCCCAGTACCAGTGTGCGTCAGTTCATCGGCTTCGGTGATGACACCACCGGTATTTCTGTAATTGACAATGGAAAATTGACAATTGACAATTATTACGACCTGCAGGGTCGCCGCGTAGCTAACCCAAGCAAGGGTCTCTACATCGTAAATGGTAAGAAAGTAGTCATTACTAAATAATGGAGGAATAAGCAAATGAAAAAGAGATATATGCAGCCCACCATGGAGGTGGCAGAGATCGAAACACGACAGCCAATGCTGGCAGCCTCAGGATTTAGCATAAACAACAACACAGACGATGCTGTCGAGAATGGTCAACAGTTGTCGCGCCGTCATGGATACGATTGGGACGATGACGAGGATGAGGAAGAAGACATCCTTTAAGTGGTAAACCAGCCACACAGACATCTTAAAAAGACTATGCCAGGTGACATCCGCATCCTGGCATAGTCTTTTTTCGTTCGCTCATCACGGGCATACTCTAATGGGGCGAGCGTTTTTATAGCCTAAAGTTCTGTGATTTCGTCGACAGTGAGACCTGTTGCAGCAGAAATGTCTGTGGCAGCCAGCCCCATGCCCTTCAGTTTGCGGGCAATATCCGTTTTCTCTTCCGCACGACCTTCGGCACGGCCTTCCGCACGGCCTTCCGCACGACCTTCGGCACGACCTTCGGCACGACCTTCGGCACGACCTTCGGCACGACCTTCCTCTTTGAGGGTCTCCCAGGCGTCCTGGGCGGCATGCACACTCACCATGTAGTCCTCGTAGGCACGGCGTTCTTTCTCCGTCATGCTCATGATGGCCAGTTTCTTACGAGCAGCCTGCAGGCCTGGGGCGGTAGTGTCCTCACGAATCTCGGCATCCTTCAGGTAGCGCATCCACTCCTCTATCGGCGTGCGGGCCACCTCGTCGAACTTGTTGACAATCAGCAGGAAGTATTCCGGGAACACCTCGTCGGGCGGTGTGATGGAAGAATGCCCTACACCAGGACGCACAGGTGCCTGCACCTCCATGAAGCGTTCCTCCTTGGCATTGTTGAACCGCAGGACAGCATCCTTCTTGGTCATGCCTTTAAAGGTGGTCACGCCGTGATAGGCGTAGTCGTCGCCCGAGCCGAAGTCAAAGTAGAGGATGTTAACGGAGTAAATCTTGCGGATGACCTTGTAGTCCATGCCGATGCTTATCTGGTCGGTGATGTTTTTCGCAGTGCCGAACAGAATGCGCTGGAAGAAGTCCTTCTCCTTGGTCAGCTGTACTTCCACGATGATATACTCCCCGTGCTCCGTCTTGGCTTTCACGTCAACACGGTTGGTTTTGTCCTCGCGTGAGTCCTGGTTGCCCTCGCTCTCAAGGATGTCGGTGATTTTTATCGTTTCACCTATGAGCACGGTGATAAGCCCCTCAAGTACTTCCTTGTTAGCCTTGTCGCGCAGAATGCGCTTAATGGCCCAGTCGAAACGGACGTATTTACTATTTTCTGTCATAACGCTTGCAAAGATACGAAGAAACTTTGAAACAACAAAAGAAATGGGTGAAAATTCAGCACTTGTTACAAATGAATAGCCTCGCGTTACATCTGAATATGCCTGAATGCTGGAATGTCACTACCTTTGCTAGCAGAAATTCAATCGTATAACAAGTAAAACAGAGAATGAATATGAATATAAAACAGGGCAGCACAGGGGTCTATAACCATGTGAAATTCCCGAAGGCTGGCGAAGCCCCGATGATTATCGCCGTAGACAAGTCGCAAGGATGGATGAATGAACGCCAGAGCGTACCGGAGTCATGGTTCTATACCGTGTCTGAATAAGTAGATTCATACGCCTTTTGAGATTTGTTAGTAGTTAATGGTAATTATTAGTTAGTAGTACAATATGTATTATTTTAGGAGGGGGCGCTTGCGTGGTGCAATTGCCCCCTTTTCATAAAAAAGGAAAGTTAGACCATTTATTAAAAACATAAGATATGAAAAGAACCATCTTGTTGTCGGTCCTGATGCTGACGATGACAGCGACGACAATGACCGCACAGGTCTATCTGGATCCGCAGGCTCCGATGGAGGAGCGCATAAAAGATGCGCTGAGTCGCATGACAACCCATGAGAAGATTCAGGTAATTCACGCCCAGAGCAAGTTCACCAGTGCCGGTGTGCCCCGTCTGGGCATACGCCAGCTGAACATGGACGACGGTCCTCACGGCGTGCGCGAAGAACTGGGGTGGAACTCATGGAGCAATGCGGGGTGGACCAACGACTCGATTGTGGCCTTCCCCTCGCTGACGTGTCTGGCCTCGACGTGGAACCGCGACCTGTCACGGCTCTACGGCCACACGGTGAGCGAGGAGTTTGCTTTCCGTGGCAAGGATGTGATGCTGGGCCCCGGCGTGAACATCGCCCGCACACCGATGAACGGCCGTGCCTTTGAGTATATGGGCGAAGACCCCTGTCTGGCCGGCGAGATGGTGGTGCCCTATATCCAGGCGGCACAGAAGAACGGTGTGGCGTGCTGTCTGAAGCACTGGGTACTGAACGATCAGGAGGTGAACCGTTTTGGCACCAATGTGATTGTGAGCGAGCGGGCATTGCGCGAAATCTATTTGGAGCCCTTCCGCCGCGCTGTGGACAAGTCACACGTCTGGTCCATCATGGGCAGTTACAACATGTATAAGGGCATACACTGCTGCCAGCACGACGAGCTGAACAACGGCATCCTGAAAGGCGAGTGGCAGTGGGACGGTGCCATCATCAGCGACTGGGGCGGCACCACCGACACCAGGCAGGCAGCCATGGGCGGACTCGACATCGAGATGGGGTCGTTCACCGACGGCAAGGTGAAGGAGTCGGAGTTTACCTTTGATGACTACTACATGGCCCGTCCGCTGGAGCAACTTATTAACGAGGGCAAGATTCCCATGTCGGTGCTCGATGAGAAGGCGGGTCGTGTGCTGCGCCTCATCTTCCGCACGGCCATGAACCCGAAGAAAGCCATCGGCAACCAGTGTTCAGAGGCTCACTACGATGCTTGCCGCGCCATTGGTGAAGAAGGCATCGTGCTGCTGAAGAACAGCCTCACCCCCGCCCCCTCTCCAAAGGGAGAGGGGAGTGGTCAGACAATCCTTCCGCTCAACCTCACGAAATATAGGAATATTCTCGTTGTTGGTGAGAACGCCACGCGCTCACTGACGCAGGGCGGCGGATCATCCGAGTTGAAGACCCTGCGCGACATCTCACCCTTGGAGGCACTGCGCAGCCAATGTTCAATGTTCAATGTTCAATGTTCAATGGATTTCGCCCAAGGCTACACTTCCGGCCGTGCGCTCTACGACCAGGTAGACACTGTGGACCCAGCCGAGAGCGAACGACTGAAAGCCGAGGCACTGGAGAAGGCCCGCCAGGCAGACCTTATTATATATATAGGCGGTCTGAACAAGAACACCAAGCAGGACTGCGAGAACAGTGACCGCGAGTCTTACGACCTCTCCTTCGGTCAGAACGAACTCATCAGCCAGTTGGCTCAGATTCAGCCCAACATTGTGGTTGTCACCTTCGGCGGCAATGCTTACGCCACGCCGTGGCTCCAGCAGGTGAAGGCACTGGTGCACTGCTGGTACTTGGGCAGCGAGTCAGGCACGGCACTGGCCAATGTGCTGACTGGCAAGGTGAATCCCAGCGGAAAACTGCCCGTGACCTTCGCCAAACGCTATGAGGACTACCCCTATGTGCGCTTCGGCAAGGAAGCCTATCAGGACAGAAGCGGTCAGGTTGACTATAAGGAAGGCATCTATGTGGGCTATCGCGGCTTTGAGCGCAACAAGAAACAGCCGCAGTTCCCCTTTGGCTACGGGTTGAGTTACACCACCTTCCAGTACGGACAGCCGACGGCACAGGTCAGCGGTGACCATGTGAATGTGGAGGTGACAATCCAGAACACAGGCAGCGTGGCTGGCAAGGAGGTGGCACAGGTCTATGTCAGTGCGCCAAAGAACAAGCAGATGGACAAGCCCGTGAAGGAACTGAAAGGCTTTGCCAAGACCCGTCTGCTTCAGCCCGGCGAGAGTGAGACCCTGCGCATCAGCATCCCGTGCAGTGAACTGGCTTCATGGAACGAAGCTACCCACGAGTGGCAGGTGGACAATGGCACGTACACATTGCAAGTAGGAGCGAGTTCCGCTGAGATACGGGGGAAGGCCAAGATTAGTTTATAGTTCATAGCTGTAATGGAATGAAAAGAATACTATCAACTATTTTGTTCTGTGCAGTCGCCACACTGATGGCGACTGCACAGACAGCCCATTGGATTACGGCGGACGACTCGTTGCGGAACGAGCCGAATACGTGGATAGAGTTCCGCAAGGACTTCATGCTGAAGAAGAAACCGAAGAGGACGGAGGCGCGGATTGCCGCCGACTCAAAGTACTGGCTATGGGTGAACGGTAGGCTAGCCGTGTTCGAAGGCGGTCTGAAGCGAGGGCCGAACCGCACGGACACCTATTACGACGTGGTAGACCTGGCACCCTATCTGCGGAAAGGCCGGAACGACGTGCGACTGCTGCTGTGCTACTTCGGCAGGGAGGGTTTTTCGCATGTCAGCAGCGGACAGGCGGGTGTCATCGTTGATGCGCCGTCCATCGGGCTGGTGACCGATGCCTCGTGGCAGAGCCAAAGACTGCAAGCCTACCAGACCTGTGGTGCACCATACACAAACTTCCGGCTGGCGGAGTCGAATATACGCTATGACGCGAGGGAAGAATCAAGGGGACAGGTCCATGATTCTGGACAGAATCAAGCGACCTGTCCCCTTGATTCTTGGGGCGAGGGAGCTTGGGGCAAGTTGGTGGAACGGCCTATCCCACAGTGGAAAGACTACGGCATGAAGACCACCTCCGACTATGAAACCACTGAGGACGAGCAAGGCAATAGGATACTCTCCGTCCGTCTGCCTTATAACATGCAGATGACACCATATATCGATGTGACTGACGAAAGCGAAGGCACCTGCATCCGTTTGGAGACTGACCACGTCTGGGGCGGCAGTGCCGAGTGCGTCAGGGCTGAGTACGTCACCCGGCAGGGACGGCAGCAGTATGAGTCGCTGGGCTGGATGAATGGCGACGTGCTGCGCATCATCTATCCCAAGTCGGCACGACTGACCGTTCACAGTATCGGCTACCGCGAAACGGGCTACGACTGCGACTTCGAGGGCTCGTTCACGTGCAACGACAGCACCATCAACCGCTTCTGGCAGAAGGCCATGCGCACGCTCTATGTGAACATGCGCGACAACTACTTCGACTGTCCCGACCGCGAAAGGGCACAGTGGTGGGGCGATGTCACCATCCTGATGGGCCAGAGTTTCTACCAGCTCTCGCCACGTGCCAACCTGCTGATGCGCAAGGCCATCCGCGAACTCGTCGATTGGCAGAAAGATGACGGCACCCTATTCTCGCCCATTCCCGCCGGGAACTGGGACAAGGAACTGCCGGCACAGTCGCTGACCGCCATCAGTACCTACGGCTTCTGGTACTATTATATGCACACGGGCGACAAGGAAACGATGACGTATGTCTATCCTGCCATGCGCCGCTACCTCGCCTTATGGACACTCGACGACGACGGACTGACCAACGAACGGCAGGGAGGGTGGCCTTGGGGCGACTGGGGCACCGACGTGGATATGCGCCTGATACTGGCTGCGTGGCACTACCAGGCCCTGCAGTCGGCCATCAACGTGGCAGCGTTGACGGGACACGATGCCGATATCGCTGACTACGAACGGCAGATGCAGTCTATCCGTGCGGCCTTCAACCGCTGCTGGAACGGCTACGCCTACCGCCATCCGTCGTATCACGGATCCACCGACGACCGTGTGCAGGCGATGGCCGTAGTGAGCGGACTGGCTGACAACACGAAGTATGACAGCATCTTCGAGGTCATCAAGACGCAGGAGTATGCCAGTCCCTATATGGAGAAATACGTCTATGAGGCACTGATGCGGATGGGACATGCCGACTATGCCTTAGAGCGTTTCAAGAAACGCTTTGGACCGATGATTGCCGACACACAGCATACTACGCTCTATGAAGGCTGGCAGGAGGGTGGTTACGGTGGCGGCTCCACTAACCATGCCTGGAGCGGTGGCATGCTCACCGATATCTGCGAACAGATTCTCGGCATCCGTCCCACCGCCCCCGGGTGGAAGGAAGTGTCTATCCGTCCTATTGTCAGCCCCATCACCGAAACCGACATCACTATCCCGACGGTGAACGGCACTTTGTCCTATAGTTTCAAGGACGACGGCTCCGTCTATCATGCCACCGTCACTATCCCCAGAGACATGACGGTTCGCTTCTATACCCCCGAAGGAGAGCAGATATTACGGAGAGGAACGCACGAAGTGACATTTAGTTACAAATGAATAGCCATGCGTTACAGATGAATATGCACAAAAGTGGGAGAATGGCTAATTTTGCGACATCATTTTTTATTAATCAGTTAAAACTGTTTATATGACACTAACTAAAAGCAAACAGCGGAATGATTGTCCGCGATGGAGACTGATGCTGACCACACTACTGGTAGCGGTTGGCATATTGACAGCCTCTGCACAGACCCAGACGGTGAAGGGTGTGGTCACCTCAGCCGCCGATGGGGAGCCTCTGATTGGTGCTACGGTTCTGGTCAAGGAGACCAAGTCTGGCACGGTGACTGACTTTGACGGTAATTTCGTGACGAAAGCCGCCAAGGGACAAACACTCGTTATCTCGTATATCGGCTACGAGACGAAGAATATCAAGTACACAGGTCAAGCCACCATCAATGTGGCTTTGGAAACTGATGCCTCCACACTCGATGAGGTGGTGGTTGTCGGTTACGGTGTGATGAAACGCTCAGACATCACCGGTTCGGTGGTATCCGTGGGCGAGAAAGACATCAAGAAGTCGGTCGTCACGTCGGTAGACCAGGCCCTGCAAGGTCGTGCCGCTGGTGTGCAGGTAACGCAGAACTCTGGTTCGCCTGGTGGTGGTATCTCTGTGGCCATCCGTGGTGTTAACTCGCTGAACGGAAACGAGCCGCTCTATGTGGTTGACGGTGTAGCCATCGACGGACAGACCAACGGCAACAGTTCGGCCCTGTCGAGCATCAACCCCTCAGACATTGTGTCAATGGAGGTGCTGAAGGATGCCTCGGCAACGGCCATCTACGGTTCGCGGGCCTCCAACGGTGTGGTACTCATCACTACCAAGAAGGGACAGGCTGGAAAGCCGACGATCAGTTATGAGGGCTACTATGCCGTGCAGAAGATTCCCACCAAGTTGGAAACGATGAACCTGCGCGAGTATGCTGTATTATATAATGAACGCGTAGATGCCCTGGGATGGGGTGAGCGTGAAGAATTTGCCGACCCGTCAGTGCTGGGCGACGGTACCGACTGGCAGGGCGAGATATTCCGTAGTGCACCGATGCAGAACCACCAACTGTCGGTGAGCGGAGGTAATGACGCCGGGCAGTATCTGATCAGTGGTGGTTACCTGAAGCAGAACGGTATTGCTGTAGGCTCAGACTTCAAGCGTTTCTCCGCTCGCGTCAATGCCGACTCGCACATCGGCAAGTGGCTGCAGGTGGGTGTGCAGAGTTCGTTCTCGCGCACAGAGAAGAACAACACCATTGATGACGGCAACGTCATTGAGACGGCACTGAAACAGTTGCCCGAGATGCCTGCCAAGAACCCTGACGGTTCGTGGGGCTATCAGGAGACCAACCAGCTGGCCACCTATTATTCAAACCCGCTGGCCGATGCCCTGACCAAGGAGAACTATGAGAAGGGCTTGCAACTGATGATTAACGGCTATGCCAATGTGAACATCTGCAAGGGGCTGTCGTTCCGCATGGAGTATGGCGGCAGTTACAACTATAACAACACTTATTACTATCAGCCCAACCTGACCCTGGGCAGTTGGTCGCAGACCAGTTCGGGCAGCCGCGGCGCATCGAACAGCAGCTACTGGTCGTTCAAGCAGTACATGACCTACATGAACACCTTTGCCAAGAAGCACAGCGTGAACATCATGGCCGGTCACGAGGCACAGGAGTCGTCGTGGGAGAACTTGTCGGCCGGACGTACGGGCTACCTCTTTAATACCGTACACGAGCTGAACGTGGGCGACATGAAGACCGCCACCAACAGCAACCAGAAGGGCTCGTCGAGCATCGAGTCGTACTATGGTCGTCTGAACTACACCTTCGACGAGCGCTATCTGCTGACCGCCACACTGCGTGCCGACGGTTCGTCATCGTTCGGTCCGGACAACCGCTGGGGTTGGTTCCCCTCGGTAGCCCTGGCTTGGCGCTTCAAGCAGGAGTCGTTCTTGAAGGATGTCGACTGGCTGTCGAACGGTAAGCTGCGACTGGGCTGGGGTCTGGTGGGTAACCAGAATGCCGGTGCCTATGCCTATGGTGCGACAATGGCCAGTGTGGCAACGGCCTACGGTACGGGTTTCTATCCCAACAACTTTGCCAACAGCAAACTGAAGTGGGAGCAGACCAAGTCGTGGAACGTCGGTCTGGACTTGAGCTTCTTCAACAACCGTATCGAGTTCATCTTTGATGCCTATCTGAAAAACACCGACAACCTGCTGATGCAGGCAGCACTGCCCACGTATGTGAGTGGTGTCATCACCTCACCCTGGGTGAACTCGGGTGCCATGCGCAACAAGGGTTTTGAGTTCACGCTGAATACGGTGAACATCTCGAACAAGAACTTCGAATGGACTTCGGGCCTCACCTTCTCGCTGAACCGCAACGAGGTGACAAAGCTCTACACAGAGAGTAGCGGCATACAAGGAAACATCAACGGTCTGACCTATACCTACACTACCGTCGGACAGCCTGTGGCACAGTTCTACGGCTACGAGGTCATCGGGATGTTCGAGAAAGAGGATGACTTCTACCAAAAGGACATCAACGGCGACTACCTGCTCGACGCAAAAGGCAACAAGATGATTGTTGCACTGCCTGAAGACAAGGTGGTGGACGAGGGCACGGGCATCTGGTATGGCGACTACATCTACAAGGACCAAAACAGCGACGGTGTCATCAACGAGCAGGATCGTACCTTCCTCGGCAATCCAGAGCCGAAGTTCACTTTCGGTCTGAACAACAGCTGGCGCTGGAAGGATTTCGACGTGAACCTGTTTATCACCGGCTCGGTGGGCAACAAGGTGTTCAACTATCTGGCTCAGCAGCAGTCGGACCCCACGAACCGCTGGGTGACACTGAAGTCGGTTTGCAACTTTGCCAAGTACGACTTGATAGACCCTGAGGGTGAGCGCACGCTGGACAACATGCAGATGACGAACCCGGGGGCAAGCACCTACCGCATCGATCAGGCTAAGGCCAACGACAACTCCCGTCTGAGCAATATCTTCATAGAGGATGGTAGCTATGTGCGAGTCAAGAACCTGTCCGTAGGCTACACCGTACCGAAGAAGTGGCTACATAAGATACATATAGAAAACCTGCGTGTCTACTTCAATGTGCAGAATCTCTGGACCATCACCAAGTACAACGGTTACGACCCTGAGGTGGGTTCCTATAATCAGAACGTGCTGTTGCGTGGCGTGGACTATGCCCGCTATCCCTCGCAGCGCATCTATACATTTGGACTGAACCTGAACCTCTAAAATGAAGAGTGAAGAATGAAGAATGAAGAATTTGCTACCGCACAGACGGGGCATAAAAACGATATGACTATGAATAATAGAAATACAAACAGAAAGGAAAGAAGCATGAACGTGATGATGAAGTTGCTCGGCGCAGCATTCTTCATTCTTCACTCTTCATTCTTCATTTCCTGCAGCAAGGATTTTCTGGATAAGACACCGGAAGGAGAATATATCGAGGACAACTTCTACGACTCTGACGAAGCCCTCTATGCCTCTACGGCACCGCTCTACAACCGTGCCTGGTTCGACTACAACACACGTGGTATGCTGCTGCTCGGCAGTCTGCGCGCCAACGATGCTTACTCACAATATAACTGGCCCGAATACGGCATGTTCACCGTCACAGCCCTGAATGAATACCTGAGTGACATCTGGGCTGGATTCTTCTCGGTAGTTACGATGGCCAATGCCACGATTGAGAATATTGAGACCAAGTCGACGGCCAACGTGACGGAGGATGCCAAGCGGACTGCCATCGGCGAGGCCCGACTGATGCGTGGCGTGGCCCTGTTCTATGCCATGCACGTCTGGGGACCGCTGGTGCTGTTCGAGAGCAACCAGGAGGTGGTGGACAATCCCGTCCGTCCGCGAAACCCTGAAGAAGACGTGTTCAAGTTCGTCATCAACGACCTGACCTACGCTGCCGAAAACCTGCCTGAGAGTCCTTACGCTGCAGGCCGCGCTACCTGCTGGAGTGCCAAAGCCATGCTGGCAAAGGTCTATCTGGCCCGCTCGGGCTGGGACAAGTCGCAGCGTGACGAGTCTGATTTGGCACAGGCCAAAAAGTATGCTCTTGACGTGATAGAGAACAGCGGTGCCAAACTGCTCGACGATTATCACAACCTGTTCAAATACCGTTACAACAACAACGAGGAGTCGTTGCTGGCCTGCCAGTGGTACAAATCGACCACTCTGCAGTGGTACGTCTGCAATGCCACCATCTCGGACCTCTGTGCCGACAGCAAGATGCTGGGTGGCGTGATGTGCTGGAGTGCTTTGAATGCTTCGCCTGACATGCTGATGCAGTACCGCTATAAGGGCAGCAACGGAGCCTACAAGTGGGAGGTGATACGACGCGATGCATCGTTCTGCACGCCGGGCGTTCACTACGACTACATCTGCAAAGCCGACGGCGGCTATACCTATGAAGGATCGGCAGCACCCATAAAAAAAGGTGTGGTGGGCGGACCTGATGACGACAACGACGGCTATGTGGCCATGATGTGCTCGCCGCTGAACACCTATATTATCCGTTTGGCAGATGTCTATCTGATCTATGCCGAGGCTTGCTTGGGCAACAGCGCATCGCTGACGGGCGAGGGCCTGCAGTATTTTAATGCCGTGCGCCGCCGTGCGGGCATCGACGAGGCCACTTCCATCACCTTTGAGGACATTATCCGCGAGCGCCGCGTGGAGTTCGGCATGGAGTTCTTGAATTGGTACAGCATGTTGGAGTGGTATAAGTGGAAGCCTAACTTCATGCTCAACTACCTGAACAACCAGTATCGCGGTTGCACCTACAACGAGGTGCGGGTGGGAGCAGACAACGAACTCTCGTTCTACCACAATCCCGACAACGACTGGGAGGAAGTCGTCCCGACAGAGTTCGGCGATCTGGTGGCACCCGACGTGACACCAGTCATTACCAACGACAACATCTTCTTGCCTTATCCTGAGGCCGACGTCATTCAGAACCCGTATCTGAAGCGCGAACCGGAGCATTATAACTTTAACGAATAAAAACGTATCAGCATTATGAACATTTCGAAATATATCCTGACGTGCATCGTGTCGCTGCTGGCCATCGGTAGCAGCCTGACGCTGACATCGTGCAAAGACGACGATGGTGGCGGACAGCCCGTCATAGAGCGAGTCCGACTGACCGACCCCGAGAAGGCTGACTCTGCCTTTACCGTAGCAGGCTTGGGACAGATGATCCTCATCGAGGGTCACAACCTGGGGCATGCGATGAACATCTACATCAACAACCAGGACTGTTACTTCAATACCAACTACAACACGGACACACATATCATCATGACCATTCCGACGGACCTCATCGTCTATGGAGCAGACAACTCGCTGCCGATGGAGATCCGTGTGGAGACCACACACGGAACAGCTGTCTATGGCTTCCACGTCATTGCCGGCACACCGTCCATCGACTACTACAAAGCAGATATGCCGCTGAATAGCGAGGGCATTCCTGAGATGCAGCCCGGACAGATAGTGGAACTGCACGGTTCGCTGCTGCACGAGATTGAATCCATCTATGTGGCAGGTCTCGACACGGTGAAGATTGCGGACTGTCCTTCTTGGGAAGTCAACGACAGTTGCACCGTGGCATACGTTAATATGCCGCAGACGATTCCCGCACGAGGCATCATCGTCATGGAGTGCTTTGCCGGCACGGCCTACTGCGGCTTCTCGAAGTCGCCAATGGCTCCGGAACTCATCAGCGTATTCCCCGATATGCCGATACCCGGACAGACCGTTACCCTTACAGGTAAATACCTGACCGACCTGATGGCTATCAACATCGGTGGCGAGATAGACATTGATCTCGACGATGTCACTGTCAGCGATGCTCAGGACAAGGTGACGTTCAAGATGCCCAGCCAGATTCCGTCAACGGCGGCCACGGGCACCATCAAACTGAGAACCCTGGGTGGCGTGGCCGAACTGCCGTTCTACCGCTACGACTGGATATTGGAAGACTTCGACGGCAACGGCACCAGCCAGAACTGGAACTGGGGTACCGATGTGCGCGGTGCCTGGTGGGACGCTGCTTCGTTCACCGTAGAACCTGCATCTGGCGGGTGGATTGGCTTCGAAGCATACGCCGGATGGTGGGATCACAACATACAGTTCAATGGCAAGCAGGCTCCTGCGGGCATTGATGCCAACACACCGCTGACCGACCTCGAACTGCGCTATGAGGTCTATCTGCCTCAGATGCCGGATGCTACGTGCTACACCCAGATTACCTTCATGGGCGGTACCGTTGACCGAACCGACATTGCCGACCAATACACGGGCAAGACGCTTGTCGGCGAATGGATGAGTGTGGCTATCCCGTTGACCAAGTTCGGCGAGGGTACCTATGGCGACCTTGTGGGTGCTGCTCCCGGCGACGACGGCAACTTCAAGATATACCACGACTTCGAGAGCAGAGAGGGCATCTGGTTTGCCGTTGCGTATGATAACTTCCGTATTTACAAAATCAAGTAACCAATATGAAGACATTAAAATATATGCTTATCGCAGCCTGCGCCATCTTGGCGCTGGCTGCCTGCAGCGACGATGACAGCACGGGTGTGAGCAACCCGAAGATGCAGTTCTGTGCCGTGGGCGACACGACTACTGTCGTCAGCCAACTGACGTTTACTAAGTGGAGCAGCTTCCAGATGGTGGATATCCAAAGTAACATCGATTGGGAGGTGACCTGTGATGCCGACTGGGTGACACTCTCCAACCACTCCGGCGTACCCATGACAGGCAAGACACTCCACCTGAAAGTGACAGTGACAGAGAACCCGACAGAGCAGAACCGTACGGCCAACATCACCCTGACGGGCAACGGACAGACAGCACGACTCGCCGTCGTACAGAATGCCACCTACGTGGATCCCCTCGGATGGATATCGGCTGAGGATGCTGGTAATGCAATGAAAATCGGCCTGAATCTCTACAATACGATGGAGGCTTACGGCACATGGTTTGACTGGACGGACGACCCCATCGAGACCTTTCAGACCTGCTGGGGTAATCCGCTCGTCACTGCCGACTGGTTCAATGCCGTGAAGGCCAATGGTTTCAATGCCGTGCGCATCCCCGTGACATGGTTCCCACATACCGACGAGAACTTTCAGGTGACTGAGAAATGGATGAACCGCGTCGAGGAGGTGGTGAAGTACGGACTGGATGCCGGTCTCTACGTTATCCTCAACGTACACCACGACACCGGTGGGGAATGGCTGGCAGCCGACTTGAGCAACATCGACGAAATCTCAGCGAAGTACGTCAACCTGTGGACGCAGATTGCCACCCGTTTTGAGAAGTACGACGACCACCTGATGTTTGAGAGTTACAACGAGATTCTTGACGAGAACAAGGATTGGGTAAATGCCAAAGGAGATGCCTTCATCGCTGTCAATCAACTGGCACAGACCTTCGTCAACACCATTCGCAGCCTTGGCGAGAACAACCAGCACCGCAACCTCATCGTCAATACCTACGCTGCCAATGGTTCGCACGACATGCTCGACCCCTTCGTCATTCCTACCGACCAGATTCCCGAACACCTCATGGTGCAGGTACACAACTATGATCCTGCTGACTTCTGTAGGATGACAAAGGAACTGAAGGACGATGAGGAACTGCCCGTATGGACGGAGGACTACCAGAACGAACTGGCCGCAGAGTTGGACATCTTGATAGACTATTACAATACCAACCACGTGCCCATCATCATCGGTGAATTTGCTGCCAACGACAAAATTGCCGAGGAGGAACGTGCCAAGTATGCCGAGTTTATGGTGACCTACTGCCGCCAGAATGCCAACATCTCCTTGTTCTACTGGAACAATATTATCGACCGCACTACCTTCCAGCCTACTTATCCCCTTGTGATGCAGGCACTGCTGAAGGCGAAAGACTATTAATATGACAAAAAAAAGTCACCGCATAGAACAATCATGTCTAAGTGTATAAAGATTTAGAAATAATTTTGTATATTTGCAGTGAAATTTTGAATATATGAAGAAATTGATCTTGTTATCCTTTACATTAGCACTCTCATGGGGGAGTGCTAATGCTACTGACCACTACCGCAATCCCGTGATTCCGGGTTTCTATCCCGACCCGAGCATCTGCAGAGTGGACAGTGATTACTACTTGGTGAACAGTACCTTTGACTATTTCCCGGGTGTTCCTTTGTGGCACAGCCGCGACCTCGTGAACTGGGAGCAGATAGGACACTGCCTCAGTCGCAAGAGTCAGGTGGATTTGAAAGGAGCACTCTCATGGGGCGGCATCTATGCCCCCACCATCCGTTACAACGACGGCACGTTCTACATGATTACCACCAACACCACCAACGGCGGCAACTTCCTCGTCTATACGGACAATCCCCGAGGTGAGTGGTCTGACCCCGTCTGGCTGGAGCAGGGTGGCATCGACCCGTCACTCTATTTCGAGGACGGGCATTGTTATATGGTGAGTAATCCCGACGGTGGTATCTGGCTCTGCGAGATCAATCCTAAGACGGGTAAGACGCTGACACCCTCGCGCCGCATCTGGAATGGTACGGGCGGACGTTACCCCGAGGGACCGCATATCTATAAGAAGGATGGCTGGTATTACCTGCTCATCTCTGAGGGTGGCACGGAACATGCCCACATGATCACCATTGCCCGTTCGCCCAACATCGACGGTCCTTATATTGGCAATCCTGCCAATCCCATCCTGACGCATTGCAACCAGTTGGGCGAGAACAGCCCCATTCAGGGCACAGGGCATGCCGACCTGGTTGATGCCCCCGACGGTTCCTGGTGGATCGTCTGTCTGGCCTTCCGCCCTCAGACGGCGATGAATCACTTGACAGGTCGCGAGACTTATCTGGCTCCTGTGCGGTGGGACACGAACGCATGGCCCGTGGTAAACGGCAACGGCACCATCGCCCTCGACATGACCGCCGACCTGCCTGTGAAACCTGCTCCGCAGAAGGACTTCACTACCAACATCCGCTTCAGCAGCAAGCAGCCGCTCGGCTACGAATGGGTGTATCTGCGCAATCCGCTCATAGAGAACTACAAGTTGACCTCAAACTCCTTGCGACTGACCGGCACCTTGGCCACACTGAACAGCAAAGACCTGCCCACGTTCATTGGCCGTCGTCAGCAGCACATCGACTTTGAGGCTACTACGCAACTGAAACTCTCAGAGGGCAAATCGGGCGACATGGCAGGATTGAGCGTCTTCATGGACCTCTTTGCCCACTACGACATTGCCTTGCGCCGAGAGGCTAATGGCGGTAATACGCTTGTTGTGGAGTATTGGCTGAGCAGCATCCACCACGTGGCGAAGGAAATTCCGTTGAAAGGCAGTAAGCCCTACCTGCGTGTCACCGGCAGCCGCGACCACTACCGATTCTCCTATTCCGAGGACGGCAAGACCTTCACCGAGGTGGGCGTAGCCGACACCCGCTACCTGAGCAGCGAGACTGCTGGCGGCTTCACGGGCATCATCCTCGCCCTCTTCTGCCAGTCGGCTTCCGATGCCTCCAAGCCCCAGGCCGATTTCTATTCCTTCAACTACCATTCTGTAAAAAAATAAATGATGAGAAAGAGTTTTCTTTTGATGATACTGGCAATCGCTACATGCGGCCAGGCCAAGGATGTCACCGTGAAGTCGCCGAACGGGGCGCTGGTGGTGACGGTGAGTAACAACGACGGACGGCTGACGTATGGTGTCACGATGGACGGACAGACCGTGCTCCGCGAGTCGGCACTGGGACTGCGGACGAGCATCGGCGACCTGACGCAGGGGCTGACGCTGACGGACACGAAGGAGAACCGTGTGGAGGCGCACTACGACATGCAGAAGACGAAGGCCAGGCACAGCGACTACGTGGCCAACGAACTGACGGCGACGCTGAAGAATGACGAGAAGAGGGTGCTGCAGGTGACGTTCCGCGTGTCGAATGATGACGTGGCCTTCCGCTACAGCATCGCGGTGGAGCATCCGGAGCGCGAGGCCGACCTGAACAGAATGCTGATATACGGCGAGGCCAGCAGTTTCAACTTCCCAGACAATACCACGACCTACCTCTGTCCGATGGCTGCACCAGGCATCCTCTGGGCACACGCTCGACCCAGTTACGAGGAGGTCTATACGCCCGACGCACCGATGACGGCGAAATCGCAGTTCGACCACGGCTACTCGTTCCCCTGCATGTTCCGCCAGGGCGACAGGTGGGTGCTCGTCAGCGAGACGGGTACGACGGGAGCCTACTGCGGCACGCACCTCTCCGACTATGAGGTGGGCAAGGGCTACACCATCGCCTTCCCCGACGAGCAGGAGAACGGCGGATTCGGATCGGCCTTCGTCGGCTGTCAGTTGCCTTTCACCACGCCGTGGCGCACCATCACCGTCGGTCCGCTGAAGACGCTCGTGGAATCAACCACGGCCTACGACCTCGTGGAGCCGCGCTTCGAGGCGAGCACAGACTATAAGCCCGGCCGCTATACGTGGAGTTGGCTGGTATGGCAGGACGAGTCAGTCAACTGGGATGACCAGGTGCAGTTCATCGACCTCGCCGCCACACTGGGCTTTGAATACTGCCTTGTGGACAACTGGTGGGACACGCAGATAGGCCGCGACCGTATGCCCGACCTCGTGCGCTACGCCAACCAGAAGGGTGTTGACCTGCTGTTGTGGTATAGCAGCAATGGCTTCTGGAACGATGCACCGCAGACACCGCGCAACTGCATGAACACGGCCATCGCCCGTGAGCGGGAGATGAAGTGGCTGAAGAGTATCGGCGTGAAGGGTATCAAAGTCGATTTCTTCGGTGGCGACAAGCAGGAGACGATGCAACTCTACGAGGACATCCTCAGCGATGCCAACCGCTATGGTCTGCAGGTCATCTTCCACGGCTGCACCCTGCCGCGTGGTTGGGAGCGTATGTACCCCAACTACGTGTCAAGCGAGGCGGTGATGGCCAGCGAGAACGTCTATTTCACCGAACCTGATGCCGAGCGTGAGGCCTTCGACCTCTGCATGCACCCCTTCTGCCGCAATGCCGTGGCCACGATGGACTGGGGCGGTGTTATCCTGAACCGCCACCTGAGCCGTGACAACAAGAGCCGCCATACGCGCAAAACCACCGACATCTTCGAACTGGCATCGGGAATCACCAACCAGAGCGCCATCCAGTGTGCCGCCCTCTGTCCGAACAACCTCACGGAAGTGCCGCAGTTTGAACTCGACTTCCTGCGCTCCCTGCCCTCCACGTGGGACGAGACCCGCTTCATCGACGGATTTCCCGGCAAGTACGTGGTGCTGGCTCGTCGCCACGGCGACCAGTGGTACATCGGTGGTCTGAACGCCCTGAAGGAGCCGTTGAAGTTGACGCTCAACCTGCCCATGCTGGCAGGCAAGAAGCTCGACTTCCTTGTGGATGACAAGCAGGGACAGCCCACCAAGACCACACTGAAGGTCGATAAGCAGGGCCGCGCCAAGGTCACCATCCAGCCCAACGGCGGCATCGTGCTGACTGAATAGGACAAACGGGATAACTCACCGTCGCCTCGCTGCCTGCCATGCCGCCCGAGCGTGTCCGCACCTGCAATACCGAGTTCGTCACTTGGCTCGTGGCAGAGACATCCGCGATGTCTTCCACGAGCCCTTTCTCACATGCCGTCAGCCCCAGCACCGCCAAGGCCGACGCAATCAATGATAATCGTTTCATTGTTGTAACTGTTTTGATGGTTATTTGGGACTATTCCCATCAAAAAGAATACAAAAGTAACGAAAAAACACCCGCCTTCCGTCACTTTTAACGCGCAAATGCCCCGTTTTTCACAAACTTTTTGTACCTTTGCAGCCGAAAAGGCTGCATTTGCAACAGTCTATAATATAAAAATATTGCGAACATGGCCACTACTCAATTGAATCCCGCCCAGCTGAACGTGCTTAGTCTGATGTCATATATCAGCACGGAGCAAGAGCAGCAGGAACTTCAAGACATCCTGCTTCAGTTCTATCGTAAGAAAACAGACCGTCTGCTCCTGCAGTTCCAGCAGCAGAACAACATCACCCAGCATACGTTGGACGAATGGGCCGACCAACACGAAAGAACGCCATACTGATGAAGATTGTACTCGACACCAACTGCCTCGTCAACGTCATCATGCCAGGGTCGTACAACAACGACATCTGGCAGGCTTTTCGTGCCAGCAAATACACACTCTGCGTCACCAACGAGATACTCTATGAGTACCACGAAATATTGGCCAAACGCTATAACCTTATCATCGCCAACACCGTGTTGAAGGAGTTGATGGAGACTCCAAATATGGAGCGCGTCAATCCTACCTACCGTTTCAACCTCATCACCGCCGACCCTGACGATAACAAGTTCGTCGATTGTGCCGTCATTGCCGGAGCCACTTATATCGTGAGCAACGACCGCCATTTCGATGAACTTAAGCGCTACGATTTCCCGAAAGTTGACGTGCGTAAACTTTCCGAGTTCCTAAACATTGTAAGGACCTTATAATCCCCTTTCCCCATGCCCCGCAGAGAGACGTTAAATAATGCCAACAGAGCAGAAATAATGGCTGATTCTTTTGGCCATTACAATAATTTTGCTACTCTCTCTCAGGCGCTCGCCTACAAGAGAGGTAACAACACCTTTTATATATAACTCAACTTTCGCAAGTTGAGTAAGGAGTTGAGGAGTAAGGAGATGTGGAGGTAAAGTAGATTACTTTTAGCCTTTGCACATTGCTCCGAAAGACGGGAGAAATGTTCGAATGAAGGTGACCTACCTTTACCTCCACATCTCCTTACTCCTATACTACTCGTAAGTTGAGCTTGCGAAACTTGAATCATTAAAATTACGACAATGAACAACATCATTCACACAATCCGACACACCGCGAGGGCAGCCACCATGCTGCTCCTCGCCCTGCTCACCGCACAGACGGCGTGGGCAGACGGCATCAGCTACTTGGATGCCACTGGCACACAACTATTACACTACACACTGAGGTGTACTGATTTAGGTGGTTCTTCTGCAATTTAGTTGAAGAGGCTTCATTG
>CAMHJQ010000010.1 GCA_946185485.1 uncultured Prevotellaceae bacterium
CTCCTCTCCACTTTTCTTTACATTTCTACTCATAAGTTGAACTCAAATTTTGTCAGGGCAGACGCTCAATAATTCTGACATCTCCTGATTGGATGTCATGCTATTAAAGGGACTATAGAAATATTAGTTTCATTTCCTTAATTTGCGAACAAACGCTTACGTATCTAGATTGTTCTTGTATTATGAATACAATTATATAAACATATTTGCCAAAATATTCAATGTCAATTCTTTTATAATAGACTATACACCATTATGTTATATTAACATAACATATTTTGTTATGTCAAATAAAATCACTATCTTTGCAATCAAATTTAGTTATATTACAAAGATGGGTATTTTGGAATTTTGCAACAGCGTTCCTGATTGCAGGAACGAGAAGAACAGGCTTTATACAGCCTCCGAGCTAGTGTTTATCACCCTTGTGTCTGTTTTGTGCGGGTCTGACACTTGGGGTGATGTCGAGCTTTTCTGCCGAAGTCAATTTGATTACTTCAAGAAGAGGCTGCCGAACTTAAAGGGCGTTCCCTCGCACGATACGCTCAACAGGTTCTTTTCAGTCCTTGACACATCCTGGTTTGAAAGTGCATTCCGCTCATGGGTTGCCGACCTGTGCGATGGGATCTCGGGCGTGGTGGCCATCGACGGGAAAGCAGTCTGCCGTAACCCCGAAAGCAAGTCAAACAGCGTGAAGAACCGTTTGTATATGGTAAGCGCGTGGGCTTCAGAAAACGGGATCTGCTTAGGTCAGGAGAAAGTGGATTCAAAGTCTAACGAGATAACCGCCTTGCCTAAATTGATAGAGGCATTGGATCTTGAGGGTTGTATCGTCACCATAGATGCCATCGGATGCCAGAAGTCCATAGCCAAAGCCATCAGGAAGGCAGGAGCCGACTATTTGCTGTGCGCCAAGAAGAACCAGAAGAACTTGAGAAACATCGTGGCTGCCCTTGTCATGGAAGAGCACAAGAAGGACGGCATGTGTAAGTGGTGCGAGCAGGAGGACGAGGGTCACGGAAGGAAAGAGTGGCGTGAGTGCGTATGTGTAGACTTTGAAAGATTGGTCCCGTATTTCCTTGAAGGATGGACGGACTTGCGCACCTTAGCCCGTGTTACAGAAAAAAGACGGCTCACCGATGGCACCGTCACAGAGGATACCAGATATTATATCACATCCTTGCCCGAAGACCCCAAGCTGATACTAAAGGCGTCAAGGAGGCACTGGAGTGTCGAGAACGAACTGCACTGGAGAATGGATGTGGCATTCAGGGAAGATTACTCCAGAAAGAAGGACAATGCGGCTATAAACTTCTCGGCCATTTGCAAGATTGCCCTAATGAAACTCAAAGAATGCAAACTGAAAGTCGGATTAGCAAGTAAAAGGAAAATGTGTGGATGGGACGAGCGCACAAGGGATATGGTTCTCGGAATTGCATAACGTCATGTCAGAATTATTGAGCGTCTGCCCTGCCTCAGAACTTGCTAAACTTGAATTGAATAATTATAAAAAACAACGGTTAAGGTATTTGTTTTTTACTGATTATTTCGTAACTTTGTACCCAGTTTTACGAATATAATAAAAGGACAATATAAAGAAGATCATCCATGATGATGTTGGAATTAGGATTTGATGCTTGGATTACTCTTGTGACGGTCATTGCGGTAATGGCTGTGCTCTTATTTACTCGACTCAGGTCAGATGTCATCTTTCTTGGGGCCATTGGCATATTATTTGTGACGGGTGTGCTGGATACCTCCGAAGCTTTCTCAGGCTTCGTCAGCTCATCGGTAATCATTGTAGGTATCATGTTCGTCATAGTCTCTGGCCTGTCACACACGGGGGCACTTCAGCAGATAACGAAACCTCTGCTTGGTAAACCGAAAGGCGAGGTTAATACCTTGTTGCACCTGATGTTGCCCGTAGCGCTGCTGAGTATCTTCGTGAACAACACTTCCGTTGTCGCAATCTTCGTGAGAGTGGTAAAGCTATGGTCAAAGAAGTTGGACATTCAGGCTTCCAAGCTGCTCATCCCTTTGAGCTATGCCGGCGACATGGGAGGAGCCTTCGCAGCCATCGCCACACCGACGACCTTGTTACTATGTGGTATGTACGAGAAACAGACAGGTCAGCCCTTAAGCATCTTTGCATCCACGCTTCCAGCATTGGCCTGTTTTGTTGTCGGCACGTTGGCACTCATCGTCTTCCGTAGGCTCCTGCCCGCTATCAAAAATCCAGAGTCGGCTTTTGAAAATACCAGTGAATACACACTGGAAATGCTTGTCACCTCAAACAATCGCCACATTGGCAAAACCATCGGTGAGCTGGAACTGAACCGTCAGCGCGCCGGTAGTCTTGTGGGATTGATTCACTTCGACGACGAACGGCTGGTGACGCCAGTAAGTGACGACGAACCCCTGATAGGCGGCGACCGGCTGCTCTTTGCGGGACATGTTGACGAGCTGATGGGACTGGCGAAGGAGATGGGATTTGTCAGTCCAGACTACCCCGTGTTCAGCATCAGTGATAAAATAGAGAAAAGACAACACAAGACGGCATATATCTGTTTCGGTAGCAACTTAATAAAAAGGCGTCTGTGTGATACTACTTTCGAGCAGGATTATGAGATGACGCTGATGGCAGTATCGCGTAAGGGTGAGCGCATTAACGAACCGCCACGCGAGGTTGTGCTGCATGCCGGCGACTTGCTGCTCTTTGTCCATAAGCCTCATAAGAGGATTGATACGGATGCACTGAAGTCACAGTTGCATTTCATCGATTCCTTTGAGGATACTGAGGTGGGACTAAATACACTGGTATCGACAGCCATTCTGATAGGCATGGTATTGCTGTCCGTCACGGGTGTCATGCCTCTGCTGCAGAGTGCCTTCCTTGCAGCTGGAGCCATGTTGGTGTTTGGCTGCTGTACACCCTCGCAGGCCATGAACTCCATCAATTGGCAAATCCTGATATCTCTGGGAGGAGGCATTGTCTTGGGGACGGCCCTCCAGAAAACAGGTTTGGCCGATCAGATGGCTGCGGGTGTTTTGGCTCTTTGTGGCAGTCATCCCCTCCTGGTGATGATTGCGCTATGTCTGATGGCAGCGTTCGTTACTGAGTTTGTAGCCAATTCAGCCGCTCTTGCATTGATGTTCCCCGTTTTCTATGATGCCGCTATGGATATCGGGTGCAACCCTCTTCCGTTTGCCATCTCTCTCTTGTTAGCGGTAAATGCTGCCTTCCTGACCCCTATCAGCACCCCGCTCAATCTGCTGGTCTACGGCCCGGGAGGTTACCGTCCAACGGATTACCTGCGTATCGGACTTCCTGTAAAACTGGCCTATCTGATAACTTCAATCATCGTTATCAGTCTCATTTATGATGTATAGATTGCAATGGGAGCAGCCTCTTGCGCGCACGTTAAATAATATTAATGCAGCGGTCAAGATAGCGCTTCTATACGATTTTTTTTATACTTTTGCATGTAGATAAAGCGTTTCAGCTACTGATATGAACAAACTATCGACTATATATATCTTTTTGTTGGCCCTTTTCGTACTCCTCCTGGTGGGGTGTACGAATAGCGACATGACGGATAGTGCCGAAGCGCATCAGGCTGAAAAACAGGAGGCTGTGACGTTCGATTCCTATCTGCAACGCACCACTGAGGGCAATGGTACAACGCGCACCACCTATCCTGCAACGAACGGTCAGATGGATAATAACAAGCTGAAGCAGAGCGGCTTTGGCGTTTTTGCCCAATATGCGGGGAGTACCGCCTGGACGAGCTATACTGACAAAGCCACGACTCCGTTTAACTTCATGTGGAACCAGCAGGTTGGCTGGAATGCAGGCTCGACGGCATGGACGTACAGTCCCGTGAAATACTGGCCCAACGACAACAATCCCGCTGACAAAAACGGAGCCACCGGCAGCCAGGAGCACAGCTACCTGAATTTCTTTGCCTACGCCCCGTATGTAGAGGTTGTCCCTAGCACTGGTGCCCTCACGCCCACAGCAGCAACCGCCAGTGATGACGGCATCGTCGCCATCACCACCAATGCGACCAATGCCGCAGGCTCATACCTGACCTACCGCACCAGCGCCACAGCTCCCTTCGACCCCGATGAGAACGTCGACCTGCTCTGGGCCGTCCAGACCGACCGCTACAAGACCGATGACGCTGGCTACGGCTACGTCAATGGCACCGTCGACCTGCAGTTCAAGCATGCGTTGGCGTTGTTTACCATCACCGTGCAGGGCCTGTTTGATCATGCCAACAATGATGATACGTCAATAACCTATCCTGATGACCGCGATATGTATAGCCATATCTTGATAGAGTCGGTAGATTTCAGTAACTCGCCTCTGTTCAAGGAGGGTAACATGTATATGGCTCCCAATCCTGCGGATGCTACTGTTCCCCACTGGGTCGTGAACAGCGAGAAACGGCAAGGCATCACCGTCGGCGGACTGGACGTCAACACTACCTTGAGCAACAGCTACCTGGACGGTACGATGAAGAAATACTGGGACGAGGCGACACCCGCCAAAGGCATGCTGAAGGATACCGACATGGACGAGGACGGTGACATGGATGCGGATGATGCACTGGCACTGTATAACCAGCTGCCCATGGGCGTGAGCCACGAAGAAACCCCCTTGTACTATGAGGCGGATCACTACTATATGGTGCTTCCGAACAAGGAGTATCGTGATGACACCCCGTCGGACAAGATGAAGGTACACATGGTTTATTATGTCATCACCTACGATGAACGACTGTCGCTGGTGAAGGCGGGCTATCCGAAATACTTCTCCATCGTGAAGAACGACATCACGGCAACTTTCGATGCCTTCTCGTTTGAACCGAACAAGAAGTACAAGCTGCGCCTACAGCCCGGTCTGACGTCGGCAAAGTTTGAGGTAACGGTGGTCGATGGCTGGGATACGCCGCTGACGCTCGACCCCATAGTGGTGGACTGGTACTCGACACCGATAGAATATAATGTGGAGTAAGGAGTAAGGAGTAAGATGTAAGATGGAAGATGGAAGATGGAAGATGTAAGACGACATATCGGATGGCTGGTGGCTTTGGTAGCGCTGATGTTGCTGACAGGCTGTGCAGATCATGACCACATGACGGAGTTAACGGCGGAGCCGTCGACTACCGGACAAGCAGTGGTCATTGCTGTCACAGAAACTGGCTGGGATGGTCAGATTGTCAGCTTGACGCGCAGCGGTGAGACCTTGGAGGCGCTGAAGAGCAGTTCCGTGCGTATCTGGGACTTCACCAAGACCCCGCGTACCGACATCAACTTGCTGAAAAGCGATGCCGCTAAAGCTGAGGGAGCGAAGTGGAGTTATGATTCTGAAAATAAACGCTATACAAACTTATCGAACATTGATGGAGTCTTAGAGGCGAATGGCATTGCACTGTATATGACTGAGGAACTGAGCTTTAGCAGTGAGACGAGTAACGTAGGAAAGATAAAGATAGACATTGACAAACAACTACAGTTGGGAGGTAGTAATATAGTACTTACCATATCTAACCTGATAGCTGGTCAGGAGGTTACTATTAAGTTTGCTGCTACAGGCGAAACAGCTGCGACTTTTGATACCCGCACAAATTTGAAAGATGCAACAGGATTTACGGCAGCTAACAAGAATACGATTCAGGAAGGTAAAGCAACGGTGATTGCAGATGGCGCAGTAACATTTAAAAACACAACGAATGGTACAGGCATCAATATCTACAGCATCTCTGTGACGCGTGCCGAGAGCGACGGCTTCGGACTTTACTGTAATAGTGACCGTATGAAGGTTATCAACAGCCACATCGTCTGGGACGCAGACATCCAGAGCTGGAAAGGTATCTCTAACGATGCCTACCTGATGCTCTGGCCAAATAATACGATTGTGGGCCAGGGTGTGATTGCTTTTACTGCCTATTCGCCATATATCAGCGACGATAACCTTGCTACCGGCGGTGGTTATGGCATCGTATCGCGCGACAAGGACAATCTCGTCTTCAAACCGCATTCAGATAACCGTATAGACCTGATGTATGCAGAGCATACCACGAGTCCTGAGGGAGTGGTGCAGCTGAACTTCAAGCATGCACTTGGAAAACTATCTGTCGGTACCATTTCCAACGATTATGGTGAGAATCTATCCCTTAATCAGATTACTATTTCGGGTACCAGAAATACGCAAGGAACGCTGTCGCTAAGTACAGGGGAATGGAGTGATATAACGCCAAGTTCAGAGAATGTGGTATATAATAAAGAGATACTTGCAAGCATATTCGGTGATCTGAGTATTCCCGACAAGGGCTCTCTGACCTTCCCGAAGGACATAGCATACACGCAGATTCCGGGAACGACGCTGACTTTTACGTATCAGTTTAAAACCGCCAATAAGACGACATTTGAAGTGTCGGCCACGATGGAGGTTGAAAAGGGAATAAATAAGTTCGTCAATATCAAGATAGGTCAGAACCATGAAGTGGTGCTGGAATAGAGTTAAAAGATAAAAGTGAAGAATTTCTTGCTTAGGCAAGCGTACTGAAGAAACGATTAGCTATCGCACAATGAAGCAGTTTAAGATATATACAACGATGATAGGGCTGGCAGCCATGATGCTGCTGACAGGCTGCACGAGCGACGATGCCCCAGCAGAACAGGTGGGCACCGAGCAGGGGCAGCCGCTGTCGTTTGATGTGGCTGAGGTGGTCGATGCCAAGACCCGTAGCGGCAGTGTCGGCAGCATTGACTACAGTGTGCTGTCGAAGAGCGGCTATGGCTTTGGCGTCGTTGCCGGAGCACCGCTGAATTGGACCAACCAGCAGGTGACATACAGCGAAAGCGGTGGAACCAGCACCCCCGGCTCGTCGTTCTTCTTCCCCAGCAAGTGGCACTATTCTGGTGACGTGAAGTTTTGGGTGAAGGACATCAACGATGCAGCAGTCGACTTTTATGCCTATGCGCCATACGTCGCTTCACCAGCAGCAGGAACAGGCATCACGGAAATCAACGGAACTGATGTGTCCTATACTGTCAATACCGATATCACCCAGGGCGTCGACCTGCTATGGGGCGTGAACGGCTCTACCGGTCTCCCATGGGAGAAAACCACCTATACCGCTACGGGTGATGGCAAGCAGCCCACGGGCGGCCCTGTGCTGTTCACCTTCCGTCATGCACTGGCGGCTATCGGTTTCCGTGCTCAGGTAATGATCAACAAAGAAAACATCACCACCGACTTTGAAGACGAGTCGTCTATTGCCGGTGTACTAAAAAACAACGGCGGTAACTACAAGGTGACCATCAAGAAGATAGAACTGACAGGAAACTTCCACCCCACAGGCACGCTGAAACTGGACAACGCAACGGCGAATGCGCCCAACTGGACGAGCAAGGCCGCCGCCACATCACAGACGCTGACGGTGCAGAACAGTCAGATTGCGGCGAGTATGAAGCATCCGAATGACAACGAGACTTCTACTGAAACAGGTTCTGCCGGTACTGATGATACAGATGGCAATGACAACAACGACAGCGAGGCAAAGAAGATTATGACTAATAACGACATCATCGGCGTCACGCAGGATGCTCAGCAGCAGGTGGTCGTCAACGACGGCAAGGAGCAGTGCTTCCTCGTCATTCCCAGCGAAGCCCGCGACTATACGCTGAAGCTCTATTGGTGTGTTAGTGCCAAGCTGCCCAACGAGCAGACCTACATCGCTGAGGACCATGAGAACACCATTAATATCAGCAGTCTGGAGTTGGTCGCCGGCACGAAATACCTGATGACCTTCGTCATCGGACTGAAACTCATCGGACTGACGGTGACTGCCACCGACTGGCTTACTGAATCAGAGAATGCCGAGGTCGTCATCGAGCATGGCACCAGCGCCAGTGAGTCGCTGGCCCGAGGCCACACCGCACACTTCGAAAACGAACAAGAATAGAACGTGTCAATAAATAATGAAACAACGGAATAGTCATGACGAGCAACAACGATAAGAACCGCCGCTACCCTTTAGGCATACAGACCTTTTCTGAGATACGAGACAGGGATTGTTTGTATGTGGACAAGACCAGCCTGATTTACGAACTGACACACGAACCATCGAAATATTTTTTCCTGAGTCGTCCGCGTCGCTTTGGCAAGTCGCTGCTCATCAGTACCCTTGCCAGCTACTATGAAGGCAGGAAAGACTTGTTCAAGGGACTTGCCATTGATGCCCTGGAGACTCAATGGCAGGCGCGACCCGTGCTGCGATTCGACTTCAGTGGAGGAAAGTACTATGAGGTAAGTCTGCTTCACAACCAGCTGAACAGTGACCTCCAATATTATGAGAAGGAATATGGAATTGTTGACGAGGGTAATGATGAGGGCACCCGACTGCTGAATCTCGTGCAGGGAGTCTTCAAACAGACTGGCCAGAAGTGTGTTGTTCTGGTTGATGAATATGACGCCCCTCTGCTATCGACGATGAACAATCCGGAAGAGCAGCAGAAGCTGCGCCAGGTGACACGCAATTTCATGAGCCCGCTAAAAAGACTCGACCCTTACATCGAGTTCGTCCTGATAACCGGCATTACCAAGTTTTCACAACTAAGCATCTTCAGCGAACTGAACAACCTGAACAATATCTCCATGCAGCCCAAGTATGCAGCTCTGTGCGGCATTACCGAAGACGAGGTGCGAGACTATTTCCAGACAGGGATAGCAGATATGGCAGAAGCCTACCATACGGACACCCTGCAAATGTTCAGCCGCATCAAGCAGATGTACGACGGCTACCACTTCTGCTGGCCCTCTCCTGACATCTACAACCCGTTTTCGCTGCTCTATGCCTTCTCGACATCAAAACTCGACCAGTGGTGGTATGTCTCAGGAACTCCCACTTTCCTGATCGATCTGATGCGACGTGACGGCATGCGCATGCCCGACATGGACCAGTTGCATACGGATGCAGCACGGTTCGACCAACCGGCAGAGAACACCAACGACCCCGTGCCGGTGCTCTATCAGGGGGGATACCTGACTATCAAAAACTACGATCGACAGATGGACGAATACACCCTTGGAATACCTAATGAAGAGGTGCGCACAGGCTTCGGACGTTCCATCATTCAGTACCTGGTGCCTGATTTCACCAATGGTACTGATGAATTCAGACGTGAATACAGACACTTCGCCCTTTATGGCGACGTGGAACGCTGGGTGAAGTCGCTGCGTGTATTCCTTGCTGCCGTTCCCTACGATCTGCATGGCAGTGACGAACGAAGCTATCAGGCTTTGCTCTACACGATGCTGAGTGCTTGTGGTGCCGACATCCGGGCAGAGGTAAAGACCTCACAGGGACGCATAGACTTGTTGCTTGTTACTGGCAAGATGGCTGTCATCATGGAACTGAAACTCAACAAGTCCGCTCAAGAGGCTATCAGTCAGATCCGCAACAAACAATACGACCTTCCATTCCAACTCAATGGCAAAAGGCTCGTAAAGATAGGCATCAATATCTCAGCCCAGACCCGCACAATCAGTGACTATGTGATAGATGAAGAGTAAACAACACCGATATGACGACAACGATACGACATAGATACACTACTACGAAGCTGTTGCTTCTGCTCCTGCTGATGATGGTGGGAGTCTGCGAGACGTGGGCGACTCATTCATACTATACGCAGAACTATGAGAGCCAGAGTGATGCCAGTTTGTGGTCATCTGTGAACTATCCAGGCGGTCTTTCACTTGTCACAGGTGATGCCACTTATGGTAAATATATCAAGTTTGCACAGTCGGGAGATGGCTTAAGCGGACCTCGAACAGCCTATACGAATTTCAGTATCTCAGAATGGCCATATTCTTCATATACCATCGAGTTTGATGCCTCTTTAAAAACTTGTAATACTTCTGGTCATGCCACAGAACTGGTAGTCGCATCCGAGGGTTATGAACTGGCAGGTAACCAGTATTTTGCCGACACCAACGATGATAACAACAACTTTTTGTTTATGCTGAAAAGCAATGGTACGGCTAATTCAACTACCTACGTTATCAATAGAACAACAGATGAGGTGGTCATTGCTGCTGATACTTGGTTCCACGTTAAACTTGTCGTCGACATTACTAACCGCCAAGTCAATTACACCCTCACTGGTGGAGCATCTGCGTCGGGTACCTACAATATAACCGATGGTACGAGCATGGAGGCAAAGGCGCTTGTGGCAACCATTGGCAAGGGATCTTACGGCACAGTGACCGTTGACAACATCAACATTTATAGTATCTGGTATTACTTGAAGACCGACACCGACATCCCAACAACGCTAGTCAGCACAGGCGGTGCAGAAGGAGTAACTGTGACTCATCCATATCCACATTATGTATTGAGCGGCACAACACTCTATCGTTACCCGTCAACGGGTGTCAACCCCAACTATGGAAAGACCTTCACGCTGACCTCTACGGACAATCAAGAGGTTATCCTTATACATGATGCTACAGTTAGTAACGTAGCTGCCTATCGGGAGGCTGAAGACTTTATGATGCCTGTTACCGGCAACAACTATCTCTATATCCGCTGTTCTAATACGCAGGGTGCGTACGCTAACGCTTATGTCGATGCACTTACTCTTCCACAGGGCGTTTATACGCTAACCACTGCATCCTATGCAAATAATAGCACGACTTTCAACTTCAAGGTGGGCAGCGATGTGGTATTTACACATACGGGCAATGGGGGTTGGCATGAGACCACCAGTAACAATATCCAGATTTCTGCCAATACTCCTGTTCAGGTGATTGGCGGTAGCCGTAACTATGGTTTGGACTACGTCTTTGCTAAAGCACAGTTTGCCTATCTGCCGGCATCTGGTGAGCTGGCAAAGGGTTCGAATACTACTCCGACTTTGGTTAACAATCTGTCGATGGAGGGACATACTGTATCCTACGCTTCAAGCAATCAAGCTGTGGCAACAGTAAACGCTTCTACTGGAGAGATAACAGCTAATCATAATGGCACTGCTGTTATTACTGCATCATATAAGTATGGTGATAATGTAATAAACACTGCCACTTATACGATAACGGTGACTGGTGAGACGACAGGAACCTATACCTTTACACCAGGCTCTCAGACAACTTCTGAAACCTTTACCGTGACGGGAGTAGGCAGTTTGCCACAAACTATAGACGGCAATATGATGAAGCTATCGTTCGGTGCAGAAAATGAGGTGCAGGTTGTGGAGTCTATACAAGGTTCATCAACAACAGAACTTGGTGTCAGAGGTATTGACATTAATGGTTATTCTCATGTCTATGTTCCTACTGATATTCCCACTATGGGTTCCTATTTTGCCATTAAGCCCAAGCAGAATGGTGTGCTCAGTTTCAGAGGTTTTATGCTAGTTGGCAATGCTATCCGACTGACAGATGCGGATGGTACTATACTGGAACGCATCAGTGCTTCGAATGTGACTACGAATGATTGGGCGAACTACTCATTTGGTACTCTGCTCAATAGTGGTGATACCTATTATCTGTTTGCGGAGACGGAATTTATGACTCCTCATGACGGCGAATCTACCCCCACGCTTTATTTGAACAACCTGACTTTGACTAAGACCGATGGCATTACCATCAATCTGATTGACCAGTCTTTGTTGTTCTTCCCCAATAACAATGGTAATTTTAAACGACTGGATCGCACCATCCCTGGATTTGACATCAAATTTATGGGTGACGGTTTCAAATACGAATCATCAAAGAATTTTATTGTACGATACGATAGTAATGGTCCGGCAAACAATTATATGAAAATTATACCGCGACTGGCTTCTGGAAACGCTACAGATGTGGAGATTACTGGCGTAACACTTCTATACGCAGATGCTACCAATAGTCCGAAGGTTACCATCGCCCAGACGGAAAAGACGCTAAGGGCTTCTGATATATCCTGTGCATGGACAGGACTGACTGCCAACGATATCACCATTACGCTTACCAGCGGAAGCGGAACTTCATTCTATTTGAAAGCTGTTTCCATTACCTATTCATTAAAAAATGGTGCAACTCTCAATATGTCGAAGCAGCCCGTAACTTTGAAATTTGAGAAAGACTGTCTCTACGGGTATGAGGGTGATAGGATAGAGAATAAGTTCTGGATTGATGAGCCTAAGGCATATTACGGTGATGTCTCTATCTATGGTAATGTGTCATATTATGGCAGTGGTTACGGTTTTTGGAATGGCAACAGTCATGAGGTGTCGAAGGTGAAGGATGATACGGATAACAAAACCTACTATAGGGATGTGGAAGCCGATCCTGATGAAGAGTACAAAATCCTTATGGGACAGGGCGTCTGTGTGTTGGAAGCCTCTACCCCTGAGACCTCTTACTTTGCTGCAGGCTATACTGGAATCCGTCTCTATAGTCGTGACTATGTGGAGGAACGCCAGCCTGGACATGAGTTGACGCTTGCTCCTGGTGCTACATATTCTGTGCCGGCAGCCAATGGCCTGTCGTTTGCCGTCAAGGTAAGTGCTGGCAGTATTTCGTTGACAGGTACAGATGCTACGCCGTTAGAGGCCATGATAGAGGATGCAGTTTTCCAAACGACAGCTACAGGAACTTCAGTCACCATCACCAATACGGGTGGAGCCGATATTACTATCAAGCGGATAGAAGTCAGCCGCAAGAAACCCACGTTGGACTTCGGCTATAGAGGTGCCGTGGGTGCCGATGATAGGGTTTTGTTTACTGGTTGGAGCTATATGCCGACAGACTTTGTCGTGACGGGCGAAACGAACGAGGCCAGTAAATATGAAACCACTGGCACATACGCCATCACACAGGCTGTCAGCGGTGTGACATTGGTAGATCCTGCAACCGGTCAGCTGAATATAGATGAAACAGCCTATACGGGTGTGCTTGAGGTAACGCTGACCGTGAACCCCAAGAACGAATATAAGGCCGACTATGCCCCCATCACCAAGACATTGAAGTTGAAGGTTGTCGATGGCATGTGGGACTTCCGTACCTATAGCCGAGATGAACACTATACTATGTACAATAGTGAGGGTTGGGGAGGACAAGTAGGTGGCTGGTATGCCGCCCGTGACAATGCTGAGTTTGCAGACATCCTTCGTAATGATGGTACTCCACTGCCTCGTGCTTTGGCTCTGCAGACCAAGGGCAAGCACCGCCTATTGCATACTGATCACGGTTACCTACACCTGCAGGGACAGGGCTCTGGCTCCTCAGCGTCGGCTAATGGTGGCGGACAACTGCTAGTACCTGTCAAGGCGGGAATGCTGGTTGAAGTGAATAGCTACTCAGAGGATCTTCTGTCAGAGATGGAGATTGATGGTGTCACCGATCTGGAAGGCAACGATGTGACAATGTTCTATGTAGACCCTGCTGTGGCTTCACAGTACTTCCTGGCCAAGAGTGACGGCTACGTCATCGTCCGCAACCCGTCAACCAACCTCGACCTGCACATTAAATATATCAAGGTATCGGCAGAGATGGCTTTCGAGTATGGCAATGTCACCTATGTCGATGCTCAGGTAGGCAAGTGGACTAACAGAGTCATGAACCAGGGAACAACGACGATAGGGTATACATTTTCAAATACAACAAGTACTCCTGTTTCTGAAATTGATTCATCTACAGGCGAGGTGACGATTGGCTCTGGTCAATATGGTGTGTTTACCGTAACAGCAGAAGGTAGTGGTTCAGGCGTGTTAGCCGGCAAGACGGACTCTTATACAGCCAATGTCATTGGATTGGGCTTTACCTCTGCTTCTAAAACAATATCAGCAGGCGGAACTTTTGAGCTGAAGGATTGTATAACTACATATAAAGGAACCAACGGCAATGACGATGCGACGCTGAAAAATTTGGTGAAATTCGAACTCGTTCGTCAGATGCCTTCAGTAACGTTGTCGGGCAGCACGCTGACCATCGAGGGTGTGCAGACGGTTACAGTCAAGGCTACGTTAGGCGCTATCGAAAAGACATTCACCTGCGAAGTGACGGGTGGAACTCTGGCTGATGGTCTGAACCCCGTCATTGCCAACGATGTTGAGTCTTATACCATAACAATTACTGGTGGAGATGCCAGCTCCCACAAGTTTAAGGTCAAGCAAATGTACGATGCCATTATGGGTGATCTGAAGACATCAGCGTCTACGTTGCGTTTCAATGGTGAAGATGTTTCAGACAAGGAGGCAGACTATACCATTTCCAGTTCAACATTGACAATCACCGGCTTCAGCACTATCAAGAAGGGTGGCGTTATTCCTATCTATGCCAGCTATGATTATAGTTCGACTACCTATAATATTATGGGCACGCTTACTGTGGCTTACACCAGCCACACGTGGAACTTCCAGCATAACCTGTTGACAGTATCGGATGCTACTCATGGCTATACGGGTCTTGGTGGCTGGCAAACAGCTGACGGCTCGAAGACTGAAGCTTGGAATAGCACTTATGCCACCATTGACCAACCTACTGATGACGGTGACCATAAAGATTCCTACAACTGGAAGTTCGTGCGTAAGATAGGCGGCCATACCGAGGGCTCGATAGTCTACTACTACAACCACTCAGTAGAGGGGAATAATGCATTGGCCATTCCCGAGACTGAAGGTCTCCGCATTTTCTCGTCGCCCAGTAACAAGCAGTTAGGTGTGGAAATGATGCAGACAGGTGGCGTTGCCAATGTGCCCTACGACTGTCGCAACCTGATGGTACTGCGTGGCGGAAAGATTACCATTCCCATGTTGAAAAAAGGACAGTGGGTAGAGGTTCGTTGGACACGTCATAAGGAAGAGATGGGTGAACGTATCGTCATGACCAATCTGAGCGATGTGGATGGTACACCGATTACGTCGACTTACAAGATAGGTAACTGTTTCTACGACCTCGGTTGGTCTACCAGTTCCTATATGTTCCAGGCTACGGAAGATGGCGATGTCAGCTTTGAGGTGGCCGACAATATCTATGTCAGCATCCAGCAGATTGTGTTGCATGAACCTGACTGGGATTTCCAGTCGAATATGGTGGAAAAGTTGAGGGGGTATGATGATACGGCATCATATACCGTTGAGCAAAAAGCTGCCTGGACAGGAGCAACGGCTCCTACCCTTGAATGGCAGTACATCTGGGACGACCTGGATAGCCATACCATTAACATTCTCTCGAAGTCATACCAGAATGCACCAAATGCTCCGCAGGAATGGAAGTTCGAATTGGACGAGATGTTGAAGCGATCAGGTGCAGAGATGGAGACGACTGGCCCGATGGACAGTGAGGCAACGATTACCTATAATGGCGGATGGGGCAAGCTGAAGATTACCATGACCAGCTACTCACAGAATATGAAGTATGTGGCCAATCAGAAGTCGTGGACCATCACCTTCGGACAGGCACCGAAACAGACATACCCCTATACGTGGGACTTCACGAAGTTCTTCACAAATACGCTGGGTTCTACCACCAATGACCTCACGTGGGCTGCTGTTGCTTACAGTGGCACAGCCAATCCGCTGCGTGTCGCCATCTATAACAACCATTCCAGTTCTAATTACGGTTCAGGAGGATGGGCCAACAGTTACAATAAGGCCGACTACGAATCGTACTATGTGGAAGGTGCACAGCTGGTGAGCTATGGCCTACGCAATACAAACAACGGTGTGATTCGCGAAACGGCAGGTCTGGGCTTTAAACTGGACACTGATCGTAATGGTCAACCTGACCAGAATATGCTCTTGCTCAACATGACCAATACTGTTGCTACACCCCAACAGGCAGTCAACGGACAGACGTGGATAACGGATACTGGCGAAACAGATGCAGATAAGCATACCGGTAACAGCCACCTGACCATCGGCTCAGGAGGTATAATCATTGTGCCGAAACCAAATGATGCAGATCATTATAATGACTACTATATCTATATCAAGAGTAGTCATAAGCCAACGACAATTACCAACGTTACTGACCGCAGTTCTGATGAAGAAGTGCCGACGGGTGTCTATAAGTATCAGTTCTCTGCCAATGCCAATGCTGAGTTTACATTTACCAGCGATGATAAGGCTACTGACGGCCAGTTGGGTGTTTATACCACTAATGCTACTCCCGACTCTTATCGCAAATACACCGACATCTATGCTATCGCAGTGACGAAGGACTTCAAGACTTTGAAGCGGCTGAATGGGGTAGGCTGGGCGACGGAGAGCCGCAGCTATGATGTCGACTACACACTCAACGAACTGCTGACCACACGACCGATGCAGGCATACAGCGTGATAGCTCGAAGCAGTAACCCGATATACAGCGTAGATAAGACGAAGACCACCGTGCGACTGCAAGACCGCAACTATGTGGTGCCTGCCAAACAGGGTCTTGTGCTGAAGCAGGCAGAGAATTCGCCCGGTGCTGATGGCAGTACCTATACCGTGCGACTATTCGTGCCTGCCGTGACGACGGCCATAGAACCCGACTATTCGTTTACCAACAATCTGATGCGTCCGAACCTGACCGCTCGTGAGTTTACAACAGAGTGCGAGGATGCCGATGGAACCGAGAATGCCAGTGGGGCCTATGTGCGCTTCATTCTCTCGGACAAGTATATGACCTGGAGAAAAGAGGGCGACAATGCCGCCACCTATGACGAACATTTTGTTACAGGTACAGTACCAGGCTTTTACAGGATGCACAAGTTCACTAATACGACATACGATTCGGGAACGCTGACGGGAGGCAATCGTAATACACTGGCTGCAAATAAAGCTTATCTGTTATTGCGTGCAGAGAATCTGAATTATCCTTTGTGGAATTCATCTTCGCCGGCCCGCAGGTTCGACTTTGTGGGCATTGAGGGTGTGAGCGATATGGAGGATATAACCGACAACCAGGACAACTTATTTGATAACGGTACCTACAACCTGCGGGGCCAGAAAGTCAACGATGACGGGATTCTGCCGCCAGGCATCTATATCCGCAACGGAAAGAAAATAATTGTTAAGTGAAGCATGAAGAAAGGCTATATATATATAATAATGTTCGCGTGCGCGATAGCAATGACGGGGTGTTCCGCCAGCCAGGAAGAAGGTGCTCCGACGCCTCTGCCTGACACCGGCAGTGGCACTCCCATCACCTTCGCCACGAACCTCGACAGTGATGTGTGGCAAGACCAGCCCACCCGTTCCACCACTGGCGTCATCTCCGACCTGAAGACCATTCCCGAAGGCTTCGGCGTGATAGCCTATCTGACTGACGACCAAACGTGGAGTGAGGCTAAGGATGCTTGGGTGACCTCAGGGGACTCAAATAAGGAATATGGAACAGGGTCGAACTTTCCCCGTCCAGACTTTATGTACGACCAGCCAGTAACCTGGAACACCACGTTGAACCGTTGGGGCTATTCGCCGATGAAGTATTGGCCTAACTCAACGGAAAATGCCACCAATCGCTATGTCTCTTTCTTTGCATACGCTCCCTTTGTAGAAGGGTCGGTCATCAACTCAGTTAGCGGAACAGGTGTGACGGGTATGACGTGGGCTGACGACTTGCGTCCGCACATCATATATACTGTCGACGAGGACGGTACGAACCCTGTCGACCTGCTCTGGGCACACTATGAAGATGCTACCCGTAATGGGCGGGGACTCATCTACTACGAGGGGGAGACTGAGAAGTGGCAGGCCGTACCACTCGAATTCAAACATGCGCTGTCGTGTTTGGATGTCTATGTGCAACGCGTCTATGATGAGCCTACCAGCTCGGGAAAAGACACTCCTGACAAGACAACCAAATTGTATATGCAACAGTTGAGTCTGGCATCAACCAACACGGCATCAAACGGCTTGTTCAAGAAGGGGCGCCTGAACCTGGAAACAGGTGAGTGGACAAGTTTTGCCGATGCTAACAACAGTTATGCTCAGACCTGGCAGGAAGGTTCGTTCTCGCTGACCTTCCCTGCGTCGGCATTCGTCGACAAACTGGCAGGAACGTTATCCACTCAAATCGAAGACATCCGCAACCAGGAACTCGAGAAATGGGGCGTGACAACTACCGGTGTCAACAAAGACGAGCAGTTGCTCTTCAAGGCGGGGAGCGTCATGGTCATCCCACAGACCAGCGCGCTGACTATCATCCCCAGCATCAAATATTCTATGGTGACCCGTGGTGATGAGGGCGACCTGATATATAGTCCGCTGGTCGATGCTGCAGGCAACCACTACAGCCGTGTGCTCAACGATGTGACGGGTAACGCCATATCCATTCAACTCGATGCCGGCAAGCGTTATAAGCTTGTCATCCGCATCGGTGTGGAGCATGTTGACTTCGTGGTGGACAGCGTCGAGGACTGGGATTTCCCCATTCGTATTACTCCTATTACGTCGGGTTCCGGAGAAGATGAAATAAGTCATACGCTGAATGAAGACTAAGATGAAGAAATCAGTTATATATCACATCCTATGTGCACTGGTATCAGCAAGCGTAATAACTGCTTGTGCTGATACGCTGGAAGAAGGACTCTCGACAAGCAGCAACGACCCTGACGGAGTGGGCTTTGCCATGCAGGTGGGTGAACAGGCTGACATGACCATCAGGGTGGGTGGGACACGGAGTAGTGCATCTGCCGACAATCAGGACGTCAGACAACAAAGGACTGAGGCCAACCGATATGTGGCGCACCCATTGGAGGGTGATGGCTATGGATTAAAAGCCGTCAGAATGTCGCTGCCCATCGTGGGAATTCACCGTGGAGCGGTGATGGCGTCTGCGAAAGAGTCGCAGACTACGGGACAAAGCACTGACCAGACTACCCGTGCTGCCTGGGCTGACCATGTGAGTTCGGAAGATAAGTTCCACGACTCACTGACGGTGTGGGGGTATACTCGCGATGCTGCAACAACCATCTTTGACAAGACGCTGGTGCAGCGTATCACCAACTGGCGCACGTCGCGTCACTGGCCCTTTGGCGAGACAGGACCGATGCGCTTTTATGCTGTGGCACCTTCGTTGGAGAGTATCAATATGAGCGTTGCAGATGCCGACTTTTCCACACCGCCTGTACTGACGTATACGCTCCCCGAGAAAGCCCAGGAGATGTGCGACCTGCTCTACGGAGAGTCGGGCGATATTGACATCCCTTCGTTCGGAACCGAGGCGAGCAATGAGGGAAAGGATAATAAGGTGGTGAACCTGCAGTTTCAGCATATCCTTACGGCCATCCGTTTTGCCCAGGGGCAAATTCCTTCGGACGTCACAGTCAAGAAAATCTCCATTAACAATGTGAATACCAAGGCCACGTTTGTTCCTTCGGCCGTCGATAATCTGACAGATACGAAAGGAACATGGAGCGACTTCTCTACTCCCGGAAGCTACACGATGTACGCCAGCTTTACCGGAACAGGCACTACAGCAAATACATATATCAATGATTCTGTATTCTATATGTTGCCGCAGACTATTAACGGCGGTGTGGAATTGGAAGTAGTGATAGAGTGTAAACCGAAATATACCTATAGCGAAAAGGGAACTACTCTTTATGCAGGAGAAGATAAGGTAGAACACATCCTGAAGTGTTCACTGTCGGGCGACGTATGGAGGAAAGGCTATACCGTCACCTACCTGCTGACTATCGGCGAGGTGGCTGACGGATACTACTTCGTGGCTGAGGCTCCTGCAGAAAATGCGCACAGCGATGTGGTTGAGGCCCATAATTTTACGCTGCATAGTTACCGAATGTATATAGATAAGGAAACTGATCAGGAGATAAGGACACATGGCGTGAACTGGAAAGTCGCAGGGTATTCTTTGACTGAACCTACAGAAGAGACGACGTTTACGGATGCCAAACCCGACTGGCTCACAACTGGTATTACCGGTAATAGTTCGGGAACTGTGGGTGAATATATCGGTGGATATAATGGTCTTGCCTCGTATAACTTAGCAGCACAGGCTGCTACCAAGAGGGGTGATCATGCTACAAACCTGTTGTCAAATAGTAATGCCAGTCAGGCTAGTTCACTTGACTTGTCTGTCATGACACCTAATGGAGAGTCAAAATCGCCGGAAACAGCGAATTGTTATATCATTAATCGTAGAGGCAGTTACAAGTTCCCGTTGGTGTATGGCAACAAAACTAGTGATGGTGATGAGTCAGCTTACTTTGTGGACCATACAGGAGCAATCATTGCCAAGAGACTCATAAAAGATCAGATAGAAGCGAAGAATCCTGCAGCTAATGAGTATGAGACAATTGTTACGAATGAAAAGCGGAAGCGTACAGCCTATACGTGGAATCCTGTAGCGGATGGCTCGGAACCTCAGTCGTTGCGCTCATGTTTGGTATGGGAGGATGCCGAAGGATTGATCAATTCAAGTCTGGGTATTACTTCTGAGTATATTTCTTTCACGGTCGATCGTTCTGTTCCTGCCAATGCCGTCATTGCCCTGCAGGGTAGGAAAGTGACGAAATATGAGAAGTCTACTGACAGTGGGGTAAATTGGGAGTTAGATACAGACCAGGGAACAGATGGCTACGACTTTGGTCCTTGGGAAACGCTCTGGACATGGCATATTTGGATGACCGACGAGGTATGGCCTAATTATACTGGTACAGATGATGGTGCGACGAATGCTCAGTATCTGAATAATAATCCGGTAGGTTCTGGGAACTATATCGGAGACCATAAGGTCGCCTTTGAGAATTTTAGTGGTAACATTAACACCATCCTGCCTGTGAATCTGGGATGGGTGCCGCAGAACATGGCCTTTGCCTACTATTCAAAGCGTGAGGTATGGGTGAAACTGCAGCAGGTGGAACCGGCAGAAGGTGCTGCTACGCTGGTGGTTCATATCGTGCAGCATGCCAAGCAACCCGAAGTGCGAGGGCAGGGGACGTTCTATCAGTGGGGCAGACCTACGGCTCTGCCGGGTTACAACTATACCGACGACCCGGGAAAGACGAAGCGAACCATTTACCGCAATGAAGAAGTGTTCCCTGAATTTACGGTGGAAAACATCATGCATCCATACGAGGCTATCGCACAGCCAACGAAACTGTTCCGCATAGAGAGTCAGACATCCACATGGTCGACAGCAAGGGAAAATAGTAAGAATGTGCCTTACTGGGGAGAGACAAAGACCGTCTATGACCCATGTCCACCTGGCTTCAAGGTGCCCCATTGGATTATCTTCACAGGACTCTCGCTGACTGGTGCTACGGCAAACGAGGGAACATATCTGAATATGTGGGAGGATGCCGGTGCCAACTTCTATGGCGGTTACTTCTATGTAGTACCTCATACCAGCAGAGCGTCTTTGAAACGTTATGGTCAGACGGTGTACTTCCCAGCAACAGGTCAGTATCAGGCCACCAAGGGCGTCGGTTCGGAACTGTGGCTGACGACTAGTCCTAATAACAACTTTATTGAGGCATCGCCAGGCACGTTGTGGAGTAATCAACTACCAGCAGACGACAATTCGCATGGCAGTGCACTGAACCTCTATCCGGACTATGGTCGTTCGAATACAAGCAAGCCACCAGTGGAACTGCCACGTGCTGTCAACCTCAGTACGGCTTGCGCCATCCGTCCGGTGCAAAAGTAAACTCGGCAATGCCATTGCCGAGCATCAAGTAAACAGCGGCTCTTCTGAAGGGCCGCTGTTATTTTTGTTACCACTGGTCGGTGTACTGGTCGGTGTCGAAGATTGTGGTGATGCTTTCGGGGCCGCGAACGATGTCGTCGCCAGGACGAAGGTCGTCAATGAAACCGTAGCAATAGATGATGCCACTCTTCCACTCGATGTTCATCTTCAGCATGTTGATAGTCAAGCGAGCAGTGTATTCTACCGTCTCATTGCTGCCAGCCTTCGGACCTTTGGCTGTCAAGACAATATGGGGAACGTCATCGTCATCGAGCACCTGAGGTACCACGAGCAGGATGTTGTTCTGTGAAAAGTTGAAGTGCTTGTGGTTTGTCGCGTCCTCGTTATTTTCACCTAATGTATATTTCAGAGCACCACCATCAGCGGTATAGGCATCTTGGTCCTCGAAGTATCCGAACATATAGTCGTCGTTCAGGTAGTCGCGTTGTCCCTCGGCATTGAACTGGTACCAATAGGGGTTCATAATGTATTCAGTGACAGTGGCTGAACCTAATGTAGAGGCTGGTGTGTAGCCGATAGTGACACCATTGGGATTGGTGTAGTCAGGGTAGAAGGTCGTTGTAGTCTTGATATTGTTGAACTCTATCTGGTAGAATAGCTTGGCACGGCGCCGCTTGTGGTTGACATCCCATACCGGCAAACGCTCCCAGCGCTCACACTTAGACTCGTCGGGCACCTTCAGGCCAAGGGCTACGAAGTCATCGCTGGAAATCGTAACCTTTGGGTCTTCAGGGTAGTCATGTTGCAGAGTTTTATTGGTGATAGATGTAATGCTTCCACTTTCCTTTACTATTATATACTCATTGCCATAGGCATCGATGATGGAATGTGTTCCATCTGCCAAAGTGGCAAGCCATGCTGCATCTGCAGGGTCGGGTGCCCCATCGTCATTAGTATCTTGGTACACCATGCGATCATTGCCGCGGATGTAGGCATAGAGTCGCACCTGTGCCAGCATGTGGTGGAAACGTAATCGGACAGGCTTGGGGGAGTAGGTACCTTGCGGACCTTCTATGAGGGGATAGGTGTCGCGATTGCAATTGACGACAAGGTCACTAATCATGAAGTCGTTCTGGTTGGCGGCATCGGGCTGCATGGTGAACCTCACGCGTCCCATGCCCGTTCCCTCACCAATATTCTCGGGGATGAGCGTGATACCATAGTCGCCAATCTCCGCTGTAGGGTTATAGGGATAATATGCCCAGAACGTGCAGTACTCATGCTTGGTAGCATCGCTCGTCAGTTGTGAATTTGGCCAGAAGCGTAGTGGTTCATAGGTGAGTGTGCCATCGGTACCGATGGTGGCCTTGGCGTTGTAGAGCAGGTTGGCAGTGTAGTTCTCTTTGAGAATCTGTTTCTCTTCATCCGTAGGGGATGATTCCAGTGACAGACCCACCAATTGCTGCCAGGTATATTGGCCAGTATGGCAGCCAAAGAGTCCAGCATAGAATCCGCTGTTGGCAGTGGTAGGCAACTGCGTGTCGCCCAGCTTGACGATGGTTGCGTTAGCACGGGTAGCCTGACTGCTGGCCACGACGGTGCCACTGAAGGCAATAGCATCCTTTTCGCTGTTGTTCGTGGGAATGCCGTCGCGCCAATCACTGCAGGCAGTGAGTAGGGCGACAGCTGCGGCAAAACCGCAGCACATCCAACCATGGTGATTGATATGTTTTTTCATACGTTTATTCTTCATTCTTCACTCTTCACTCTTCACTTTACTACTACCTTACGTCCGCCGAAGATGTAGACACCCTTGCTCAAGGCGGGATGGTTCTTCAGTAGTGTAGCGGGTGTCTCGTTCTCTGCCACGCGGCGGCCTGCCAGGTCGTAGACATCGCAGGGCCAGGGCACATCAGACTTATTCGTAATGTCTATCGGCTCGTCTTCCTCGTCCAAGTCATCGAAGATAGCAACGATATGTTTGCGGGAAGATGAGATGGGCGGGAAGGGGTAGTACACCTTGTTGTGGTAAACGTACTTGTTGTCACGCTGATCGTCGGTAGCAGTCCGTGCCGTAGCAGTCGAAGCACCCTCGCGCTTCCAGTTCTCGTTGGTGTACCAACCCACCTGCTTTTCATCACGGTTGTATTCGTGAGCGCCTTCACCAGTGTGAGCCTTGAACGGTATGCCGAAGACCATGATGGACTGACTCTCAATTCCATCGATATAGCTATTAGTCAGCGTGCGCTCCAGGTATTCACCACGGAGTTTGATGGTCGCCTTCTCATCGTCAAGACCTGTTTGCGGTGTTGTGTACGGCAGGTACATATTGACATAGTGGCGGGTGGCATAGTCTGTTCCATTCTGATTTTTCAGCGTGATGCTGTTTGCCAAGTTGGTTCGCACTACGACAGGCCATCCGGCAGGAATGTACTGTGGGTTACCCATACCATTGAGCTGGCTGACGGACTGCATGGTAACAGTGCCCTTGTTGGCACGGGCATCGTTGGTAAGCGTAAAGGCAGCGTCGGTAGTGTTCGACAGACGGGAGTCGAACGGTACGTAGAGTGAACCATAGTAGTACTTGTCCTTGTTGTCCGTGGAACTTAAGTCTGGTTCCGTCAGCTCTTGGTCCTTGACACCGCCTTGTTGTACCTCGACACGCAGAGGCATCTCGTTGTATGGCCATTGCTCGCGGTTGCCTACTGGTTGCAGTAGCCACTTGGTGTCTTGGATACCGTTCAGTCCATCAGTCGTGTAGTGGTCGCCAATCTCCACCATCTCGTTGTCGGTGTGGCAGGTGATGCGGTAGCGGTGGTTGCGGTCGATGCAGACGTAGTTGGTCTTCAGATTCTGCGCCACCATCACATCCCAATTAGCATTCGTTATGCTGCGCACATTGATAGTTGTGGCAGCACCACCGATGTCTTCCAAGCGGAACTTGTTGTCCCAACCGCCAGGTGACTCGGCATTGATATACCCCTCTGCAGCTGAGGGTGTCGACTCAACGAGCTCTGTACGTCCGAATTGGTGTGCTTCGGTAAGTCCTTCTGTTCCACCTGGACGTGCCCATAGGGTGAGACCCTGTGTCTTGATGTTGTAGCGAGTATAACTATCTGATCCAGATGCATCGACAAACTGGAAAATGCTTGATGGGTCAAAGTCAGCAGGAAGGATCTCGATGTTGCCGCTCATGGCGGTATGGACAATTTGGTCACGGTCGCTTGAACCACCTTTTTCAGTATCCACTGCGGTGATTTTCGCAAACAAGTCTGTATAAGTATGGATGTCGCTGTGGACCATGTCTGTCTCGAGGAAGTGCAGCCAACGTCCACCTTTGTTGTTGTCGTCACTGGGGTCGCTTTTCTCACTCTCAAAGCGGTAGCCGCTGATGTAGCGCGGACCAGTGATGCCCTTGATGTTGCTGCCGCTGCCCGCCAAGTCGTTACCGTCAGTATTCAAGGCATCCTCTGAGAAGGCCTTGATGCGATAGTACCCCGGTGCCATACTGACGAGATTGTCAGAAACGAAGCGCATAGGCAGGTCAGGTCCCGTGGGACGTGCGTCAGTGGGATTGACCACGGTAGTGCCGTCGCTCTTATAGAATGTTCCACCATATACCAGATTCTGGAGTGTTGTCAGGTCTGCGAAAGTCAGTTCGCTGCCGTTTTTCAGTTTATTGTAGTACTCCTGGTTGGTGAAGTTTTGTGCAACGGTAGGTTTCAGACCACCTACGTAGCCGGCACGGTCGAAATAAGGCAGTAACTGCTCATTAGTACACTTCAGACGCCAGTTGGCATCCGGCAGGTAGCGTAGATCGTCAGACTTGTATTTACGCAAGTAGGCTCGATGGGCCTGATAGTCACCATCGGTAGTGGTGTTGTGTATCATGTAGTAGCTTTCATGATCGACATCGTCTTTGTCCATCCATGCAGAAGTTGGATGCATGAGGAACGAATCGTCATACCCACCGATAAACATCTCATATACAGCATTGGTAGCACCGTCGGTTGTAGCACCATCCTGACCTGTGCGATGGTGGATGATGCGCTTGTGGTCAAATGGTATTTGGCTTGACGATGCCCCTCCGGTATAGCTTGCTTTTGACTCTGCAACGGTAGGCTCATCGAAGGGCTCAGCTGCACCTCCGTCTGTTGTCTTATAGATTGGGTTGCCCCACGTGTCCTCACCCTTTGGCAATTTACCCTCGGTGGTCACAGCCACGTCGTCCCAGCCTGTACCATTGATGGTGGCATAGCGGGAGCGCAGCACGAAACCGTATGGGTCACCCTCCGGTGCCCACAGGTAGTTGTTGGTGTAGTGATGAGTACGGTCCAGACGTCCACCGATGCCATCCTTGTATGAGAAGTTCAGCAGCCCGTCGGCCGTCTCATTATTCGTCATCATCTGATACCAGGCGGTGGTATTGCGCCCTTTCTGTGCGAAGCGGAAGCTGTTGGGATTTACCTCGTAAATGACGTCGATAATTACCTTGCGGTTTTTGTGACACGGATAAATCTTGTCAATCTCTACACCCTGCAGGCTATGTGCTTGGTCATAGCCACTAGGCTTCTTGCGCCAATCGTTGGTACTAATTTCTACAGCACCTTCATCAGTAGAATTGCAAGCCGTCCATTTATTCATGTCGAATATAGATTCCCACTTTACGTTGAAGGCCTGTTTGGTAACCCCTTTGTCGTCAAAAGTCATCGGGATGGGGTTCGTGCCATCGAGCGACTTAAAGGTCTGACCAGCATAATAGGCTACGAAGGCTTCGTCTGCATCATAAGACTTGTTGTTGTAGTCCTTGTAAGTATGGCCAAGAATGATGGTACAGGTCTTTCCTGTCCATTCGTCATCGACTTGCTGGAATGACGGGTGTTCCTCATCAACCACCGAGCGCTGAACGTCGCGCTGATAGATGTGGTAGGTACAGAACTGGCGCTTCATGTACCAAGGTACTTGTGGCTTGTTGTCAACACCGACTCGTTCAACGATGGCATCCTCAACCGGGTAGCTCAGGAAGTTGCGCAGGGTACCTTTCTGCTTCAGCAAGTCTTTAATGTCGCTTTCCTTAGATGGGTAGTATGCCTTAGGAGTCTGACCATCGGTATCATAAGTTGAGATGAAATAGTCTTTGCTGCTATGTTCCTGAATACCCCAGTATTTGAGGAATTCTAACATACGCTCATTTACCTTGCCCTTTTGGTCATCAGTCAGATAACTTTGTGTATCAGTATCCAATGAATACTGGTGAGCCATGATAAGGTGATAAACCACCATGTCTGCATAACTCATCAGGCTGGCCAAATAGAATGGTTTGACGGAGACTGTCTGTCCATTGCTGTTGGTATAGGTGGTTGCTAGCGAGTTGCCAGTGGCATCAGCTACGTTGATGCCACTGCCAACAGTCATCAGCGTCTTGCTCGATGTGCCACTGAACTCGAAGTCCACCAGCTTGGTGATGTTGCCATAGGTGGCACTTTCCGGATTGTTGTCGATAATGGCCAGATAGGGGATTCCTTTCTTATTGGTCACATACGCAAACACCTGTCCGTCGCCATAGTTCTGCGTGATGATGTCCTCTCCGCTTCTGCTGACGATGGCATTGACATCCTCCAGATACTGGGCATAGTTCTTCAGGGTGAAGCCGTAGGGATCGCCCGTCATGCTCCACTTTTGGTTGTTCTCTGAACTCTGAACGGTCTGGTCGCCATATACCGGTGTCTGACTGGTGTGCGTATTCAGATAGCCCTTAGTCGGGTAGGGAGTGGTGGGATTGTTCACCACCTCGGTGTAGCGCTCCTCTCTCCATACCTCATCGATGATTTTGCCTTCAGAGTTGTAAACGTAGTGGTCGAAGATGAGGCGCGTACGTTCCACCTCCACACTTGAACCGGTGTAGGTTTGCTCCCAGTAGAAGTAGGAGTTAGCCCAGGTGTAGTCCTCAGCACGTGCATCCTGTTCGTCGGTGAAGAACTTAGCGACATCGTCGTCAACGCTATAGACATAGGTCAGAAGCGGACGCGGACTCTTCGCCGTGTCTGCTGCATGTGCTGTTTCAGCTGCCACCATGGCAGCGTGCAGGTCATCAAAGCCTTCCTCACCCTCCAGTTCACCGAAGTAGGTAACCTCTGTTCCTGAGTTGGTGGCGGGGTCGTAGTTAAGGAAGCACTTGTAGCTGCAACCGTAGCGGCGCAGTGTAGCAGGCAGCGAGGTGATGACGTCGCCGTAACTGATCTCCATATCGCTTCTCTTGAGTTTGAGGACACCGTTCATGGTGCGTATCTCCACATCGGCATCGAAACAGTTGTTGTTGGCGTTGTCTTCATCCTTGGCCACGGCGGTACGGATTTCGAAGCGTTGCTGAGTGACACCCAGTCCACTCATCGTCATTGAGTAGTTCTCTGTATAGAGTGTGCTGGAATAGGTGTTCTTTTCACTCAGACTGTAGGGCACCATCTCGAAGTAGCTGGTAGCGGAAGTAGCATTGGGATAGACCTTAGCAACCATGCGCCAATAGTTATTGGTCTGGTTGGTGTTGGCGGTGTTGCCGTTGGTGTAGTCGTCGGCACCGGTCTTCAGTGACGTTGTGCGCAGGAAGTAGTAGGCATCGGCATTGCCCGTCTGATAGGTACCGTTGCTATTCTTGGGCGACAGCTTCCACATCTGCAGGCCAAAGTGGGTAGCTTGGTCAGCGGCTGCTACATTGGATGAGAAGGTGGCGTTCTTTGCGTCCTTCGTTGTTGTGTTCACCATGCTGGTGGTCCAAATGACGGAGTCATTAGGCATAGTACCCTTGTAGTCGGCGATGGTTGTCTTTGTAATGGCCAGCCATTGTGCTTCTGCACCTTTACCGTCCTCATAGCGGCGGCGGTTGAGGATGGTGAAGTTGTAGGGGTCGCCAACGAGGGCCCAGTGTAGACCCTTCAGACCGTCATTCCAACCATCGGCGGTATTGTCACCGATGGCAGTGCGGTAGTTGCTGACCTGTGTCTTGTCACCCTGCTCCTTATTGTAATAGAGCCAGTTGCTGCCATTGCCCATCACTGCCATGTCCACCCACTGCAGATTGCCAGCGGCATACTGAGAAGATGAAGTGAACAGGTGAGCATCGTTGCCGGCCTCGTCTTTCGACAGGTCATCTACGGTATAGTAAACAGTGAACTTAAAGACGGGGTCTATTTTTGTTCCAGTCTTAAATACATTGCTGATGTGGGCTGAACAGTCACTTGAACTGGTAGCGTTGGTTATGCTCAACTTGTGTTCACTCACCGTTCCTTCAGCCGCGTTGTCGAGGTCGGAATAATGTACGAACTTACGTTGCAGGTGGCGAGGCACCTCAGTAATAGTTTCGTCCAGACCGTAGTATTCCGATAGTTCGTCTTGCACAACGTTGGATAGTGCATCATAGCGGTCATCGGCTCCGCGGTTGGCAGTGACATATACCTTGACGGGCTGTACCAGTTTGATGGTGGTGTTAACATTGTTGGCTGTGTGGTAACCAGCGTATGTGCCTGACTGGTGTTGCTCGTTGTCAGCGTTGTAACTGAGGTTGATGCTGTAGTTCTTCTGCTGGTAGGTCTTCGACAGTCCGTCGTGTGCTAGATAATAGTACACATTACGGTAGCCCAGTAGCTGGTTGTCCTCCTTGAAGCGCAGGGCAAAGGTTCCTTCCTCATCGCTCGTCGTTGGAACGCACTCCCAGTAGAAGTGGTCGAAATAAGGTTTGTTGTAGTGACGATTGGGGTAGGGTGTTGCCTCTGTATCTTCAGTTCCGTCTTCCTTATAGGGATGTAACTCTTGTCGTTCGTCTATTTTTGTTCCGTCATAAACACGCATGTGTACACAGTCTACAACAAACTGGAAATTAGTTTCTTCGGGAATGAAACGCGCCAGGTTAGCTCCATGGGTACCAGCCGTGTTGAATACTTGTAGCTTATAGGGGTCGCCCACGAAATACCATTTCAGGTTTTCAGGTGCAGACTCCATACGATTTGAACCAGTGTGGTATTGGGCATGGTTATACCAATTCTGCGTGTCATTGACAAACACGCCACCCTCCAGTTTTTTCTTTTCAGGTATGGCATGCCCTGATTTGTCGCGCTGTGTCTTCAGGTCGCCAGTCCGTTCACGCATGGTACTTGTCGGGTCGTAGTAGGCATGGTGGTAGGTGTTTTTGCCCGACTTGTCGGGGAAGTCCATGAAATAGACGTGGTCGTTGGTCTGAGCCATCGTGGCCACTTGATCCTTTGTCGGTGCGGTCTTCAGGAATATGTCGCTATTCACCACATACTTCACGTAGATAGCCTGAGCACCGGAAGTTACCTCGTCGCCAGTGACATTGTAGTAAGCATATATTTGGTGACTGTCTTCGTCGAATACTCCTTCCTTAGGTTTTGTGTAATCTGGATAAGGACCTGCCTTTACCTCGTATATGGTATTATCAGTTTCGAAGACATCATTATACATGGTGTAATCGCAGAAGGCACGACGAACCTGCAGAGGCAGTGCATCCTCTTCACTTGTGTTAATCTGGTCGCCTTTCACGTACTTACGATCGGTGGCGGCGAAGTAGATCTTCGAGATACCAGTGGTCATTATGTTATTAGCGTACTCGATTTTCTCGGCTTCGGTCTTTCCAGTTTTCCAAGTGTTATATGTGGCTACCTCATCGTCACGTCGGATAACCACCTTCACGTCCTCATATCGCAGAGGTTCGTAGGGCAGCAGCTGGATAGCATAGCTTCGGTCGGGTACATAGTCAAGCATACCTTCCACGCTTTCTGTAGTTACGCGATTGACAGTGTGGCTTACCATGTGCCAGTAGAGAGGGAGGCTTACTTCCTTATTGTCGAGAGTCTCGGTAATTGCTGTAGAGAGCAGACTGAAGGTCTGTTCCGTGCTGTTGTTCACACCTATGCATAGACCCCAGCTTTGGTTCTTAGTAGGCTCGTCAGTAGTTCCTTCAGTAGGAATGGTGACTGGATATGTGTCATCACCACTGGTCGTAGAGCCCTTGTTTATGGTGACGTAGCAGTTGTCGGCTGCTGCCAGTGAGTAAACACCGGAGCTCTCTGCCTTTACTCCTACGGCCGACTCGAAGTTGATGATATGCATGTTGTATGGATCATCGCCTACGAAAGTCCACAGCCAGCGCCCCTCGCGAAAGGCATCGTTTTCGCCTTTGCGATACCATTCCGCCAGTCGGTTGTATGACCAACCTTTGTAGTTGTCTTCATTCTCCTTGTGAAGGGTGTAGTTGTTGTTCATCCAGTTTACAGTACCGTCATCTTCGCGGCGCAGGAACAACTGTCTGCCAACTGGAGTGCGGGTAGTTCCATCTACCGTAGTAGTGATACCCTCGTCAGTGTCAAGCACCATATAGAACCACTTAGCCTGTTGTGTGTAATCGGGTCCCATGCGGCCACCACCGCTCGCAAGAGGTGAGTTATAGTGGGTGACATCAGCTTTAATCTGTTCAGCAGTACTGGTGATTTCGCTGAGTGTCTTATCAGAACCTGCCAAGTGTAGTGTGGCTTCGTTATCCACCTGATATTTGAAGTAGATGTCATAGACAGCTTCGAGATCTATTTCCGGATAGACATCGTATTTTATGTTCTCAGGGTCTGTACCGTCTTTAACGCGCAATGTGAGTTCTGGATTACTGTAGAACTGGGCATTGGGCTGTCCTGGTGCCTCCAGCTCGTTCTGGGTCATGAATACTCCAGTACCTGTCACGTAATCACCTTCGGCTTCGGTATTACGCTTCTCATATTTGCTGAATCGTCGTGCGATGTTAGGCTCTAATATCACAGGTTGCAGCCAGTCGTGCTCCATGATGGCATTCCATGTCTCGCCTACACGCGTATTACCATTATACTTGATAGCGTGGTAGTGGTATTTACGGGTGACGGGAGCCTTGACAAACTCCACACAGTAGTCCATAGTGCTACCTCCTCCCATATTGATGATTTTGCGCGTCACCACCTCGCCGCCTGACATGCGGATGTCGTATTCGGAGTAGCTCTTTTGGTCGAAGGACCAGTCGTCACTGGAGTTGATCTCCGCATTATCGTTGTTGATATTATTGAGCGTGCATCTCATGAACCGATTGGTTCCGGTTCCTATCAGTACAGTCCAACGCTTAAGCAGGTAGTTCGTCTCACCGTCTTTATCTGGGTCAAAGCGATCATGGCCATTGTCGGTGTGATGGGCGCTGAGCAACATAAAGGTCTGGCAGGCACCTGTGCCATTGTCCTGCATGTACTGGTGGTAGTTCGTCCCGCTATAGTCCACAAATGTCATATACTTGGTGTCATAGTATCCATTGGAAATCTTGATGGCGTATGGGTCGTTGCCCTCCAGCTTCCAAAGATACTCCTTCTGTGATGGTGCACGTCCGTTTGTCAGAGCCGTGACATTGATTTTCTGGAAAGAGGTTGTATTTGCCTCCCTTGTGCCTAAAATGGTACCGTGTGGGCTGGGATTACTATTGAAACCTTTCTGCATATTGGCTATGGTGTACCACGTTTTGCCACTGAGGTCGAGTCCTTTCTCGTCAATCCAACTCAGGCGGGTGCCGTCTTCGGCAGCATCGTTGATATTGGTGGCTATCTTGAAGGGACTCTTTTCGCTGTTGTAGGTGTAGCGTACATAGATATCACCAATCTTCTCTTTGACCATAGAGGCAATCGTGGTGTTTGCTGGCGCCTTGATAGTATCGGAGGACACGGAGGACACCGTGTATATTCCGTCTGTCTCAGTCGCCTTGGTGATATAGATAAAGTCGCTGCTGTTGAGTAATGGCGACTGATAGACTTCAGGCATCTCTACCGTAGCGTCAGACAGTAGAGAATAACCCTCGAGGGCCTCCTTCTTGCTGTTGGTGATGATGTGGTAAGTCATCACAGGACGGTAAGTGAAGCGGCTGAATACTTTATATTCGCTATCTTTTCTTATGGGCTCACCTGTTGCGTCGTTATAACGCGTCTTATAGGGCTCTGAGTCCTTGAAGACATAGAGTCCGCCGGTGCTACTAGTAGTACTTAACTGTGCTTTTCCCACTGCATTACTCTCTGCTAACCAAAGGTTATCGTGACCGGTGAAGTAGAGCTTCAGCTTACCGGGGTTGGCGCTTTCTTGTTCGTTATGTCTCAGCACCATGAATGTAGAATAGTAGCCGTTATCAGTGGCAACTTTCGCTGTACACAACTTTGCTAATGGATAGTCAGTAGCAGAGGCTGCTTCACGGTCGTCACCCCACCACTTGCCGGCGATAATCTTGTCGCCATTGTGGATGGTGCACTCGTAAGGGTCGTTGCCGGTGATAGTCCAAACGCAACTCTCTGATGTCAGTTTATTGTCGGTTATGTAGATGTCTGTTGGATTGACGTAGTCTGTCGAATTGAGATAGGCAACTTCCAGTTTCTTTCCGTAAAGTTTTTTATTATCATTCTCACCACCTACGGTCAGCACATATTTTATTTTTCCGCTGAGGTCGAGTGGGGCCACGTTGAGTGGCAGTTCCGTTCCAAGAATACCAAAGTCGGAAATGGCCTTCTTCGACTTCTCGTAGTCGTAGCGTACATAGACATCATTTCCATCGAGGGTGGTAGGCGAGGTGGTAGGCACACCCTTGATGTCGTAGGTATGAGTGGTGTTGTTATAGTCAGCTGCTGAATGGAAGATATAAGCATCGTCCTCCATAAGCGGAGACTTCATCCAGGTGGGCATGACGTCGGCCAAGTTGGTGTCTTTTGTGATACCAGTAACCACATCGCTGAACAGTGCCTCCTTGCCGCTGGTGGTGATAATATGGAAAGTAACTACATTAGTGGCGGCAACCTTGGTGAGCGTCAGTTTCTTTGTGGCATCGACGATAGTACCGCTGGTTATGTAATTAATCTGCTCTACGAAAGTTGCTAGGATAGTTTCAGGGTCACTGCTGACGTTGAGGAAGTAATATTTCGTAGTCGGTTCTGTCGTATTTCCTGCCTTCATCAAGGCGTAACTGCGGTTCTCGTCGGTATAGTCGTTATGACGGAATACAATATAGCGGTTGCCACTGGCTTCTGTTTCTGGTGTACCGTTCCATAGGGTGACGGCGTAGGGGTCTGGCTCGTCGCCAGCACTCTTCTTGAAGCGCCAACGCCAGTCGCTGCTACTTGTATTGAGTTCTCCTTTCTGAATTCCTGTTGTGGTCACCTTTACATCGCTGGCATTCAATTTGGCGTTAAACCACGTGCCGTAGAGCAACTGGTCAATATCGGCATCGGGGTTATACTGATAGCGCACATAGATGGTTGCATCATCAGCCACGCTGTTTTCAGTGAACGAACCGGTAATCAGGTCGCTATTGTTGAGGGCGTATTTGTGTGTTTCTTCATTATATGTCGCAGCCTTGTAGAACGTGAAGTTCTCGGCCAATGGGCTGCGATACTTAGCCGGTATGGTGGGGGCACCATCGCTCAGTGCGGTGTAGCGCAGCGCCTCGTACCCCTCATTATCTACCACGACATAGACATGTGCTGGTGGGCGTAGCAGCCATGTGCTCTGCCCGTGGGTCTTGTCGTCTTCGGGCTTGTCGGCATCATCCAGGAGTTTCAGTTCGGTGAAGTTCTCGATGGCGTGATAGTGGTCGAAGCGCGGCATGAGGCGCATATTGCCGTTGGCATCCTGCACCGCCATGAACGTTTGGTTGGTCATGTGCAGGTTGACAGCATCATGACCTACACCGTTGTTAACGCTGGTGTTGACGGCTTGATGTGCTGCCAAAGCCACAGTATTTGCTGTTGGGTCGGCATTGGGGAAGGTAGCAGCCATAGCGTTGTAGGTGTCAAGGCTGGAGCTACTGGCATTGGTGGTAAAGTATTTGCTGGTCGACTTGTTGTAGATTTGTATGTTGTACGGGTCGAAGCCGGCCTTGCCGTCATCGTAGTAGCTGGCATTGGTCTCCAGCTCCGTGACTGCTACGGCTTCACCTTCGATGTTTTGCGTCACGTCATACTTATAACCCATCTCCTTGTCGATATCCCAGTTGGGCGATAAGTACCAATAGTATGTATCGGCGAGGCCGTCCAATGACTGTCCTGTGTCAATTTTTGTGATTTTGGCGGCATCGTCGTCTGGGGTCAGCGTGCCGCTGTTGTCGTATGCCAGTTTGCTGTCCTGACGGATGAGGAATGTTTTCCCAGCGGCGACGGTGGGTGTCAGTGCAGTGATGTTGCCGGAACCGTCCTTGGTGGCTGTGACGGAGTAAAGCTCGGTATATTCTGGCTTTACATCGTATGTGACGTAAACATCGTTGATGTTGCCATTGGCATTCAGTATCTCTGGGTAGTCGGTCAGCGACGTGCCGGTGCCTACCTCTTTTGACCAAGTGTATTTGTGATAGCCCGTCAGCTTGGTGCCGGTGCTCCAGAAGTGGTAGGTCTTCACCATGGGACTATCGAACTTGCGAATGTCGGCATCGCGGCTGGCTTTGGTGGCATCGCCCGTCTTTGCCATAGGCTTGCGCATGATTTCCCAACCGTGGTTGTCGAGCAGCACGAGGATACCGTCAATAGAGTGCTCCACAAGGTCGAACTCCGGCCCCATCGTTATCTTCTGGTAGAAGTGGTTGGCATATTCGTACTTCTTAGAGTTACTTTTCGTAGGATCGCTTGGTGTGATAGGACGGGCATTCTGCCAGGCACCGAAGCTGTAAACGGGGTGTGCAGTTACGTTCTCAGCACTGAAAAAGCTATATGGGTTTTGTGATTGATCCTTAAACTCATCATAAGGAAGGGCTTCGCCGTTCTTAGGTTTCACACCCTTACGGCTAATTGTTTCGTATGTCTTCCAGTATTGTAAGAAGTCTTTGACAGGACGACGCTTTCCGTATGTGGCATGATCATCCACTCCCGCTGCTGTAATCTCGTTGGTGGTTACCAGCTTATAATGACCTGTGGTACCCAGTAGCATATATTCTGTGGGGGTATTCGAAGCCGAGCCGCCAGTTTTGGAATCATCCAGTACCTGCGGGTCGTCAGAAATGGTGGCAGTAACAATAGAACCACCAGTTCCGACATCACTGTTATAGTAGGTGCGCCAGTAGTTGTAGAATGAGGTGTTAACATCGTCGCCGTCTTGTTTGCGGTTGTGGCTGCCCTGCCATGAGGTTATCTTGACGTGATAGGGATCGTTATTCTCGCTGAGCACATACCACGACCAGCGAGTGCGGGTGGTAGATGCAGACACCTTGTCGCCCTCCCATTTGCTCTCGTCGTAGATATTGAAACCGCTGTCGCCATTGCTGTAGGGATAGACGGCCTGTTTCATCGTGTGTTGCAGAGAGTCACCGCTCTCTTGGTAGAAATTATCGCCACCAGAAAACTTAATCATAAACATCTGTCCCCAGTCTTCATAATTTCGCACCCAGGCGCCTGTCGCACTCCCATTTTGGTGTACCCTTGCAGTGGGATCTACCTGAGTGATGATATTGTTGTCGGAAACATCGTAGGTGACGTAGATATAACCGTCTGCCACGTCGGAAACTGATGCGAGTTCATCACCATAATTATCTCCAACTTTCTCGGTTAAATCGTCTTTCAGCGTGTAGGTACCATCTACCTCGATGAAGTTACTTCTCTTCCAATAGTGGTACTGAGTGACAAGCGGGCTACTCCAGTCGTCATTGACGGCAGGAGCACCGGTAGCATTTGCCTGTTCGTATTCGACTACGATTTTACCCTGCTTATCGATGATACGGTAATACACTTTGGTGGAGGCGTCGGCAAAGACAACCTGCTGTGTAGCGGTTTCCCTTACCGTACTGGCAGTAGTCAGGCTGGAACCGTCGCAGTTCAGACTCTGGCTTGTCGTTGTGGCACTTGCTGCCTCAGGATGAATGTTCAGTTTAGATGCCAAGATGAGTTCTACCTGCTGACCGTTGTTTGGGTCTGAACCTGCCATCAGGATGAAATGGATATTGGTGCCGTCGTTGCCAGGCAAGTAGTAATACCCGTCCGTTATGGGTCTGCGTATGCCGACATCATAGGGGTCGGAATTGACGATGTTCCATACGAATTTGGGAAGTTCTGTCTCGTATCCCAAAGAACCACGGGTTGGAAGATTCTCGGCAAAGCCGATTCCGCTATCGTATTTAACGTATTTACTGCCCACCTTGACAGAGAGACTGCCGGAACCGTCTAGAGACAGAGAACGTGTGTTCAGCAATTCTGTGGTGTAGCTCACATAGATGTTGGCATTTGAGGCAGGGGTTGCGGTGATTGGATTACTGAGGTTGTCACGTGTACCTTCTCCAGAGAGTGTGGAGTAGAAAGACAGCGTCTCGCCCTTCAAGTACGGGCTATAGATGGCCTCAGGTAAGGCCTCATGGCCGTGCTCGCCGTCAAGGCGGGTTGAGGCATACTGGCTGTCGGTGTATTTGATGGCGATGCGTCCCGATTTGTCAACGATGGTATAGATATAGTCGTATTTGGGCGTTGACGTTGCCTTGATGTTGTGGTTTGCGTGGAGATCGCTTCCGCTGCTTTGTGCAGTCATTCTTATCTGGTTACCGCCGTTGTATGCATCCCAGAACGCACGGTAGGTACTGAGAAAGTCATCGCAGCGAAAAATCTGAAATGTTTCATCAGCGGTGCCGGGAATGAGTGCCCAGTTGTCTGGTGTATCGCTGAAGCGCACTTTATTGTTGTTCTTAGTATCTACGTAGGCGTACTGTCCATCGGCACTTTTCGTGATGACGCGGAAGGAGTAGGGGTCACCTATGAAGGCGTACTGTCCTGTGATAGCCTCTGCCCTGGCAGTGGAGCCAGCCTGACTACTGTTGATTTCGTTGGCGCTGCTGTTGTACACCATCTGCTTGCCGCCATTTCGAGTGCAGACCATGCTGAACCACTCAGGGTTAGCCTCGGTACTGAAGGTGATGTGGTACGTGTCGGACAGGGTTGACGCATCAACGGTATAGGGAATATAGATGTCGGTGACATCCAGCGGAGTGGTAATGGCGTTGGTAAGTGCCGCCTCCTTGTAATAGGTTGTGCCCAAGGTGGCTCCCAAACGTGTCAGGCGCGCCAGCACGGTGGCAGAGGGCTTGGGATTGTCCGTGTCAATGGGGGTGTTAAAACTGAAAGACTCTTTATGTGGTTCCGCCGTCTGATTGACGAGGTGAATGGTGGCATCGGTGACAGTAGACTTGACGATGTTCAGGGTTGTGAGATTCAATCTGGCGGTACTTGTCGTAAGAAAACGTCCACCGATATCACCATAGCTGTTTTTATCTTCCTTAGCGTAGTAAATATAACGGTTGGTGGTTCCGTTCCAGTTGTACACGTTGTTGGCAGCAACTATATGATTTTCGTTATCGAAGAAAAAGGTGTTGAAGAGTTTATCGGTGGTCAGTCCGTCGTAACGTACGTTGTTGTTGTCTTCAAACTTTCCTTTAGCTAGGTCTGAGCGTATGTAGGAGTCTGCACCAGCATCACGGCGATAGACATTGCGAATGTATATCTTATAAGGGTCGTTGCCCTCATAGACCCACTGGCGCTCTTTGTCGTTGTCACCGAAGTTGTCGTCTGCATTCGTGGAACCGTCTGTACGCCAGTCAGCAGAGGTCCATTTCTTATTGAAGGTCATATAATGGACCTTCGTAGGGTCGTTCTTGTCCTGATCCTTGATATAGTAGATGGTATTACCTGACAGGTCGATGGGAGACGATGCGTTGTCGTAGACGTAGGTCACATAGATAGTGGCATTGCTGGCGGGCAGGGAAGCCAGTTCGTCTGCTGGATTATTTACCGTATAGGTGGTGCCACTCTGGGTCACGTTACTGTCGGCCCAGTAATGGTAAGTAGAAACCAGGTTGGTCTTGATGACATCGGGGATGACGGGTGTACCGCCCTCTTCCTGTGTGGCTTTGGCTTGAGTGGCTATTTCGCCGCTCAAGTTAATAACAATGTAGGTGTATTGATAGTTAGCGCCCCATGCTGTGCTGCTCATCACGCACAGCAGGAGCAACAGAAGATACACCCGTAGAGCCTTTAGCGCCTTTGAAAATATGATGGCCATAGACGGTAGTTGTTCTTTTCTTGTTATATTTTATTAACGCGCATTCGCGCGCCTGTACTTTAATTATTGTTATAGAATTTACAAAAGTATAGAAAAAACGATATATAACAAAGAAATTAACAAATAAACGGGCAAAATTAACAAAAAATAAGAAGGAACAAATAATAATGGCCGCAGACGTTTATCGTTTGCGGCCATTATAATATCGATATTTGATTCTTATTCTCCCTTTATAGCTGCTACACCGGGAAGCACCTTGCCCTCGATAGCTTCGAGCAGAGCACCGCCACCGGTAGAGATGTAGCTCACCTTGTCAGCCAGACCGAACTTGTTGACACAAGCTACAGAGTCACCACCACCAATCAGCGAGAAGGCACCTTCGGCAGTAGCCTTGGCGATAGCCTCGCCAATGGCACGTGAACCAGCGGTGAAGTTGTCGCACTCGAAGACACCGGCAGGACCGTTCCACAGGATGGTCTTTGCACCAGCGATAGCAGCGGCAAATGCCTTCTGACTCTCGGGACCAGCGTCAACGCCCTCGAAGCCTGCAGGAACCTTGTTGGCGGGGCAGGTGATGATCTCAGCACCCTCCTTCACCGTCATCGTATCGAAGTCGAGACCGTTGGTAGCGGTGCAGTCAGAACCCAGCACGAGCTCTACGCCGTTCTTCTTGGCCAGCTCCTCAACACCCAGGGCAACATCCAACTTGTCGAGCTCGACGATAGAATCACCAATCTCGCCGTTGTGAGCCTTGGCGAAGGTGTAGGTCATACCACCGCAGAGGATGAGCTTGTCGACCTTGCCCAGCAGGTTCTCGATGATACCAATCTTGGAAGAAACCTTCGAGCCACCCATGATGGCTACGAAAGGACGCTTGATGTTAGAGAGGACTGCGTCAACAGCCTGAACCTCCTTCTCCATCAGCAGACCAAGCATCTTGTTGTCGGCATCGAAGTAGTCAGCGATGACAGCGGTGGAAGCGTGCTTGCGGTGAGCGGTACCGAAGGCATCCATCACATAGCAGTCAGCGTAAGAAGCCAGCGTCTTGGCGAACTCCTTCTGGCTGGCCTTCATGGCCTTCTTGGCCTCGTCGTATTCGGGAGTACCCTTCTCGACACCTACGGGCTTGCCTTCCTCCTCGGGATAGAAGCGAAGGTTCTCCAGCAGCAGGGCCTCGCCCATCTTCAGGGCAGCAGCCTGCTCCTGAGCCTTGGCGCAGTCGGGAGCAAAAGCCACGGGAACACCGAGAGCCTTCTCCACAGCCTCGCGAATTTGACCCAGTGACTTCTTCATATCTACCTTACCCTTGGGCTTGCCCATGTGTGACATGATGATGACAGCACCACCGTCAGCCAGAATCTTCTTCAGGGTGGGGAGGGCACCGCGGATGCGGGTGTCGTCAGTAATCTTACCATTCTCGTCCAGGGGTACGTTGAAGTCTACACGTACGATTGCCTTCTTACCGGCAAAATTCATTTCGTTGATAGTCATAATAGTTGTTATTTAATGTGTGAACTTTCAAAATCGATTGCAAAGATACGAATAATTCGTGAAAAGTGGAAAGTGAAAAGAGAAAAATTAAATCTTTTTTGCGTAGTAAATGTAATTATGTAAGGCAGAGTTGGCAAAATAATGCTCTTCTGCCCATGATGCGTCCACTTCTAAACAGCAACTCACTTGTTAGAAGCGGTAGGTCATGCCAAGTGTGAGAGCACGGTTATGGTAGATATAGGGCAGCAGTTCCATGGACATGGAGGGCATGCCTGCCAGGTCGTGGAAATCGGCATAAATGTTGCAATGGCGTCCCAGGTCCTTGTTCACCTTCAGCGAGGCAAACAGGTGGGGATGATTGCCGTATTGCTCCTGTCGGCTGTGGTATATCAGCGTCGATGACAGGCGCCACCCATGACCCGGCAGCAGGGCTGGTGAGAGCCGCAGCGTGAAGGAGTTGTCGTACTGGGCTGGTATGAGGTCGTCGCCGGCACAATGCTCGTGGTAGAAATTAGCTCCGGCTGTTAGTCTGAACGGCCCTTGATGCCAGGTGACAGACGCTCTGATGCCCGTTGTCTCCTCGCGTGGGGTGGGGAGGTCGGTTTTCCAACTGTGCACCGCGCTGCCGAATATGGCCAGGTTCTTCTGCTGGTAGGTGTAGCGCAGCTCTGTACGCCACACCATGTTGGTTTCATAGCTGGTGCTGAGCATCGGTTCTCCCATGACATCCTCATAGAAGTCATCGATGATCGGGATGTAAAAATCGCGGTTGAAGGCTCCCTGCACATAGTGGTGTCCCCACTTGTGGCCTATGCTGACCAGATAGCTGTTGGCATTCCTATTGTGTGACCACAGCTTATGTGCCTCGTCATCATTGCGGTTCCAGTAGTTAAGTATCGTGTATCGGTTGCCCAGCGTAATGGTCCATGGACCATGCAGGTAGTTCAGCTGCACGTAGAGGTCGTTCTTGAGGTATTGCTGGCGGTTCAGTCCTATATACCAGCTGTTGTCGTAGTTCACCTCCCATCCTGCTATCATACTGAGGTCATCAATCAGCAATGGCGTGGTCAGCTCGGTAAAGAAGTAGGGGGAGGCATCGCGTTGCGATATTTCCAAATTGCTGAAGTTGGCAAAGACACCACCCACTTCTGTCAGCAGTTCAGCCCCTTTGTCGTTCAGTGTGCGCAGATAGCTGAAGGTGAGTTCGCCCAGGCGATCCTTGATGGGTGACTGATAGGTGTCGTTCGTGTTATGATAGTATTCCTTACTGTCAATAAATTGCTGGAATAACTTGATTGTCAGATTGTCCTTGGGGCTGATGTCCCAGTTCACACTGACGTGTGCATCCTCCACCAGCTCCCGCTGGCTGAAGTTAATGCCTTCCAGGTAGTTCCCTCTGGCAAAATGCTGGTTGCCCAGGGCATAGCCCCGTACGCTGACTTGCCGTTTTCGGGTCTTGACATCAGCGTATGCAAGCCCGTTGCCATACGTGCTGCCCTCCAGTGCCACCTTACCTGTCGTGCCGTCCTTTTCAGCCTCCTTGTAGACGATGTTGATGACTCCGTCCGAGCCTCCCACACCTTGTGATATCGAAGGGTTGGTATAGACATCTATCGTTTCTACCTCGCTGGCCTTGACCATTGTCAGGAATGTTTCAATATCCATATAAAGGTCTATGTCGTCGACACACAGGATGAAGTTGCCATTCAGCATCTTGGCATTATCCGTCAGCACTTCCGGGCATAGCATCAGCACGTCCATCAGCGTCATCTCGCTGTCAGGGTTCAGAGCCCCGACGTTGATGACATAGTGGTCGCCCTGGAAGTCTATCAAGGCATCATCGCCTGCTGCTGCCAGTTGATGCCAGCACAGGAGCAAGGTGAAAAGGAACCATCGTAGTAGTTTTGTCATATTTCTCGGCAAAGGTACGAAATAATCGGGAATAAAAGATAGTTTATTATGATTTATTTCGTACCTTTGCCGCTGAAATGGAAAAAGACAGTGTATTAATACTTAGCGGTGGGGTTGATTCCACCACCTTATTATATGATGAGCAGGAGCGCATCGCCCTGGCCATCTCGTTTGACTACGGCTCGAAGCATAACAAGCGGGAGATACCGTTTGCACAGTTGCATTGTAGGCGACTGGGCATTAAGCATATTACCATCCCATTGGACTTCATGACGAAATACTTTCAGAGTTCGCTGCTGGAGGGTGGTGAGGAGATTCCCGAAGGTCACTATGCCGACGAGAACATGAAGTCGACGGTTGTGCCCTTCCGCAACGGCATCATGCTCTCGATAGCTGTCGGCATTGCCGAGAGCAACGGCTTGAAATATGTGATGATGGCCAACCACGGCGGCGACCATACTATCTATCCCGACTGCCGCCCGGAGTTCGTCAATGCCTTCGATCAGGCAGCGTGTGCCGGCACCTTCGTCAATGTCCGATTGCGCTCGCCCTATACCAATATCACCAAGGCCGACATCGCCCGTCGCGGCAAGGTCTTGGGCATCGACTATTCAGAGACGTGGTCGTGCTACAAAGGTGGTGAGCACCACTGCGGCAAATGCGGCACCTGCGTGGAGCGCCGCGAAGCCTTTGCCGAAGCCGGCATCGACGATACGACAACATACATGTAGTTTTTTTATTAACGACAACTTGGACAACTTGGACAACTATCTTTACCCTCTCCTTTAAAAAAAAGTTGTCCAAGTTGTCCAAGTTGTCGTTAAAAATATAAAAATAGTTGTCGTTTAAACTAGAGCGTTGTCGTTAGCCGAAGAGGGCGCGGAGGGCTTCTTCGACCTTGCGGACGGGGACGAGTTCTATTTGGAACTTTTTGCGGTTGAGGCCGCTGAGGTTGTATTTAGGGATGATGATGTGCTGAAAGCCCAACTTCTCTGCTTCGCTGATACGCTGTTCGATGCGGGCTACGGGGCGTACCTCACCACTTAGGCCTACCTCGCCGGCCATGCACCAGCCTTCCTCAATGGGCGTGTCGACGTTCGACGACAGCACGGCAGCGATGACGCTGAGGTCCATGGCCATGTCGGTGACACGCAAACCGCCAGCTATATTCAGAAATACATCCTTCTGCATGAGTTTGAAACCCACTCGTTTCTCCAGTACCGCTAACAGCATGTTCAGTCGGCGCTGGTCGAACCCTGTGGCAGAGCGCTGTGGCGTGCCATAGGCTGCCGATGACACGAGTGCCTGTGTCTCAACGAGGAAGGGCCGAACACCCTCGATGGCACTGGAGATAGCTACGCCAGAGAGTCCGTCGTGGTTGTCGGTGAGCAGCAGTTCGGAGGGATTCGAGACCTGCCTCAGTCCAGTTTGCTGCATTTCATAAATTCCTAATTCCGAGGTACTTCCGAATCGGTTCTTCATGCTTCGCAGGATGCGGTACATGTAGTGCTGGTCACCCTCAAACTGGATGACGGTATCGACAATATGCTCCAGGATTTTCGGACCAGCCAAGGTGCCCTCCTTGGTGATGTGACCAATGAGGATGACGGGTACGCCGCTGGTCTTTGCGAAGCGTAGCAGGGCTGAGGCACACTCACGAACCTGGGCAATGCTGCCGGCAGAGCTCTCGACGTCCTCTGTCGAGATGGTCTGGATGGAGTCGACGATGATGATTTCGGGTTGTACCTCTTTAATATGGTCGAAGATGGCCTCGAGGGAGTTCTCACAGAGGATGAGGAAATTGTTGTCAGCGGTTTTGCCGCTGACGTCGGTGGCAAAACCACCCCCAACACGGAGCCGCTCGGCGCGCATCTTCAGCTGGTGGGCACTCTCCTCGCCGCTGATGTAGAGGACACGCTTGTCGGTGAGGTTCAGCATGGTCTGTAACGACAGCGTCGACTTGCCGATGCCTGGTTCACCGCCTAGCAGTACGATGCTGCCGGGCACCAGTCCGCCACCTAATACACGGTTCAGTTCCTGGTCGTGCATGTCGATACGTGGGTCGTCGTGCGACGAGATGTCGTTCAGGCGTAATACTTTGTTTTCTGCAAGCAGAGTGTGGCGCGCATTCTGGCGCAGCTGATGACCTGCCGACGCAGCTGCCGATGTGGCTGCCATTTGTTTGCGCGTGTCGGCGACCTTGATTTCCTTGAAGGTGTTCCATTGTCCGCAGGCGGGGCACTTGCCAATCCACTTGGCCGACTCCTGCCCGCAGTTGCTGCAGACGTACATGGTCTTGTCTTTTGCCATAATCTGTTGGTGTTTCGTTTTTCTTCTGCAAAGGTACGAAATTACGTCGAAAAACAAAAAAGTTCGCATTTTATTTTTTTGTTTGCACACTTATTTGTACCTTTGCCGAGATTTGAGAGAACAATTCCATGAAAAGGTATTTTTGGGCTATGATTTGTTGCTCGCTGCTGATGGCATGTGGAGGCAACAAAACCAATCATTCTGAGGGAGATGCACCTGCCGATTCTACCACGGCAGCCGATTCTGTTGCCGCCAACGCGGCGGACAGCCTGACGGAAAGTGTCTTGGACAATATCCCGATGCCCAAGGCTGCCGATGAACTGTTCGATGACTTTTTCTTCAACTTCGCCGCCAACAAGAAACTCCAGCAGGAACGCATCCTTTTTCCACTGAAGAAAATCAATGGCCAAAAGGAGGAGACCGTTACCAAGGGGCAATGGCGTACGGAGCGCTATTTCTTGCGACAGAACTATTATACGCTGCTCTTCGACGGCGAGCGCGATATGGAGGTGGTCAAGGATACGTCGGTCAGCCATGCTGTGGTGGAGATGATCTACTTCAATACAGGAGCCATCATCCAGCACGTCTTCAACCGCCTGCGAGGCACGTGGATGCTGACGTCCATCGAGACGATACCTATCAGCCAGTCGATGAACGCCTCATTCCTGGACTTCTACCATCATTTTGTCACTGATTCCGTATTCCAGACTGAGAGTCTTGCTGAGTCCATCCAGTTTGTAGGGCCTGACCCCGACGACGACTTCTCGACGATGGAGGGTGAGATATCGCCTGACACGTGGGAAGCTTTTGCCCCTGACCTGCCCAAGAAGATGATTTATAACATCGTCTATGGCAAGCCCCGCAGCGAGGGCAATACCAAGATTTTTGTGTTGCGCGGCATTGCCAACGGTCTGGAGATGGAGCTTACCTTTAAGCGTATGGGTGGCAAGTGGAAACTCAAGAAGATGGTGACATGAAAGATCTTTGCAACTATAGCCTCTTGGCACACAACACGTTTGGCATTGATGCCCGGTGCAGCCGTTTCCTGGAGTATGAGACCACCGAGGAGGCACAGCAGGTAGCACAGGTGCTGGCATCATCGGACACCCCTTATATTATAATAGGTGGCGGCAGCAATTTGCTGCTGACGCGTGACTTCGAAGGCATCGTGGTACACTCGGTGCTGAAAGGTTGTTCGTTTCAGGGCACTCAGATGGTATGTGGCAGTGGTGTGGTCTTTGACGAGGCCGTGGCGATGAGTCTGGACCACGGATGCTATGGCATGGAAAACCTGTCGCTGATACCTGGCGATGTGGGAGCCAGTGCCGTTCAGAACATCGGTGCTTACGGCGTGGAGGTGAAAGACGTCATCGTCGAGGTGGAAGCCGTGGAGATTGCCACAGGCAGGCTTTGTACCTTTACGAATGCCGATTGCCAATATGGCTATCGCGATAGCCGCTTCAAGCATGAGTGGAAGAACCGCTACCTCATCACCCATGTCAGCTATCAGTTGTCTGCCGACTTCCAACCACACTTGGACTATGGTAATATCCGTGCTGAGCTGGAACGCTGTGGCATTGCGGAACCTACCGCCCAACAGTTGCGCCAGGTCATCATCGACATCCGCCGTGCCAAACTGCCCGATCCGGAGGAGATAGGCAATGCTGGCAGCTTCTTCATGAATCCCATTGTCAGTCGTGAGAAGTATGAGGCGCTGGCTGCCGAATATCCTGGCATGCCGCACTATACTGTTGACGCTATGCATGAAAAGATTCCCGCAGGCTGGATGATTGACCAGTGTGGCTGGAAGGGACGCTCACTGGGACGTGCCGGTGTCCATGACCGCCAGGCTTTGGTGCTCGTCAATCGCGGCGGTGCTACGGGACAGGAGGTCGTCGACCTCTGCAACGCCATCCGTCGCGACGTTCGCGAGACCTTTGGCATTGACATACACCCTGAAGTCAATATAATATAAAAGAGGATGAAGCTGACATTTCTTGGAACGGGGACATCGTGTGGCGTGCCGACCATCGGCTGCCGTTGCCATACGTGCAGCAGTACTGACCCGCACGACAAGCGTCTGCGCTGTTCGGCACTCATCGAGACCGATGCCACACGCCTGCTCATCGACTGCGGGCCCGACTTCCGCCAGCAGATCATGCCGCAGCCCTTCCGCAAGATTGACGGCATCCTCATCACCCATGCCCACTACGACCACATGGGGGGCATGGACGACATACGACCTTACTGCCAGTTCGGCGAAATCAATGTCTATGCCGACCCGCTGGCCTGTCAGGGCATGCTCCAGATGCTGCCATACTGCTTTGCCGAGAACCGCTATCCCGGCGTGCCAGCCATCCAACTGCACGAGATACACAAGCACGAACCCTTGCGCATTGGCGACATCGACATCATGCCCATCGAGGTAATGCACCACGACCTGCCCATCCTCGGCTACCGCTTTGGTAACCTGACCTATATCACCGACATGAAGACCATCAGCGACGAGGAACTGCCCTATATCGAGGGTACGGATGTGCTGATAGTCAACGCCCTGCGTGAAAAACCGCACCACTCCCACCAGACCGTCACCGACGCTGTCCTCTTTGCCCGTAGGGTAGGGGCACGCCAGACGTGGCTCATCCATAGCAGTCACGACATCGGCCGTCATGCCGAGGTCAACGCACAGTTGCCCCCCGACATCCAGTTAGCATACGATGGTCAGGTGATAGAGGTGTGAGCAGTACCTTACTTCTCGTTGAGCAAATCCGGGCGCAGGCGGCGGGTACGTTCAAGGGCCTGCTCCAGTTCCCAGTTGCGAATCTTGGCTTCGTTGCCGGAGAGCAGAATCTCGGGCACCTTCCACCCCTTGTAGTCGGCAGGCCGCGTGTAGATGGGTGCTGCCAGCAGGTCGTCCTGGAAGCAGTCGCTGAGTGCCGACTGTTCGTCACCGATGACGCCAGGCACCACACGCACGATGGCATCGGCAATCATTGCAGCCACCAGTTCACCACCCGTCAGCACGAAGTCACCAATGGAAATCTCCTTGGTAATCAGGTGGTCGCGGACGCGCTGGTCGATGCCCTTGTAGTGGCCGGCCAGAATAATCAGGTTCCCCTTCAGCGACAGTTCATTGGCCATGTGTTGGTCAAAGCGCTCGCCGTCGGGCGACGTGAAGATGACCTCGTCGTATTCGCGCTCCTCCTTGAGTGCCGTGATGCAGCGGTCAATGGGCTCGCATTGCATCACCATGCCGGCACTGCCGCCGTAGGGATAGTCGTCCACTCGGCGCCACTTGTCCAGCGTATAGTCACGCAGATTGTGCAGGCGGATTTCCGCCAGTCCCTTCTTCTCGGCGCGAGCCAGTATGGATTCATGTACAAAGCCCTCCAGCATTTCGGGCAATACAGTGATGATGTCAATTCTCATAAAACTCCTTGATTCTTTCTATATATCGTTCGCCTGTCTGGCGTCCCATTTCGTAGACGCGGCGCATCTGTTCCGGGTCGTGGCTGATGTGGCCGATGGCTATCTTCTCCTCAGGACGGATGACCAGACAGCGCCCTTCACGCTCTGCTTGAGCCACAAACTCTAACTGCTTGTTATACATGATGTGGCGCTCGTCCAATGCCTTTACCATCAGCGGATATTTCCTCAGCGACATGCGTACGAGTGGCATCAGCCGGTTGTGCTCCTTTTGGTAGCCCAAGGGCTGGGTGAGGATGACCACGTTGCGCTGGTAACCCTGACGCTCGAAGTACTCCAAGGGTATGGAATCGCTGACGCCTCCGTCCAATAGCTTGTGCCCCTGCACCTCTACCACACGTGATACCACCGGCATGCTGGCCGAAGCCCTGAGCCACTCCAGCTCGTCGTAGTCAACATGATCCATCGTGTGATAGACAGCCTGTCCCGTCTCCACGTCCGTGCAGACGATGGTAAACTCCAGAGGACTCTTTTCAAAGGTTGCTGTGTCGAAGATGTCATACTCGTAGGGCACCACATGATAGCCAAACTGCGCATTGAAGTAGTCGCCCGAGGTGAGCAACGAGCGGATGCTGCTGTAGCGCGAGTCTTTGGCGAAGCGCATATTGTAGCGGATGGCGCGTCCTACTTGCCGCGACTTGTAGTTGCAGCCGAATGCTGCACCTGCCGAAACACCGATGAGGCCATCAGGCCACACCTCATGCTCCATCATTACATCCGTCACGCCGGCAGTCCATAGCCCGCGCATCGCTCCACCTTCTAATACCAGTCCTTTTTTTCTCATCGCAATTATCTTGCAAAGGTAGTGCTTTTTCTCCGAAACGACAAATAATTCAATTGGATTTTTAGGATTTGTCCTTTATTACATGGATTATAAGTACCTTTTCATCATTCGTAAAGGTAGAACATTTGCTCCATCATTTGCCATTTCTCATCACTGGTGGCACCTTCCTTGCATTGCTGGAACATCGCCATATAATCCTCCCACTCCTGCTGGCGCGGCAAGGTAGCCAGTCGGGCCATTGCCGAGTCCCAGTCGAAGTCAAGTGGCGTTTCCACAATCATCACCAGACGAGTACCCAAGATAAACAGCTGCATGTCCAAGATGCCGACTTCTCGGATGCCATCCAGCACTTCCTTCCATGCTTCCTGTTCACTGTGACGACGACGATACTCAGCTATCAGAGCAGCGTCATCCTTCAGTTCCATGGTCTGTACATAGCGCTTTACCGCCTGCCCATACCTTTTTACTTGATAACCTTCTGTTTTCATGCTTGCAAAAGTACGACAAATAAATGAGTCCACCAAGATAACATTTACATTTTTTTTATTTCATCTTCCGTCAGGCCGTAGAGCGGATATACAAGGCGGTCGATTTCGGATTCAAAGCAGATTACAGGAACCCTCTGTTTTTTAGGAGTGAAACGCTGACTGTCCCTAGTGTTCCTTTGACAGCAATTGGGTGAGTATGGTGAGTACTATTCTTTTTTGCCTATAAATTTGATAGTATCAGAAAAATTATCTATATTTGCAATCTCATTATTAGATTCATGATGAAAACTGAAGATTTACACGACACTTCTTTCCTCGCGACTTTTCATAGGGGCATCGTGGCTCTATTTGGCTTATCGCTACTTTGCGGCATTGGTTACGGCATCGTCAATATCATACTGACAGGAAGCGTGAGCAGTACGCTCTTGTGGTTTCTGCCCTTGTCGGGCGTGATGGCGTTGTTAGCATGGGGTTATGCGCAAAAAGGTTGGATGTCCAAGTTGGCTCCGATTGTGCTTATCGGTTATATCATGACGATGCTTTTCTGTCTCCCCACGAAAGTGCAGCGGATGGTGTGGACAGGGCTTATCAACGAATGTCGTTACGAAACAATCTACCTGATGAAGTATGACATAACGACTCCCGATGGTTCCACAACACGTCATTATCTTCAAGCAGGTGCGCACTATCTTGCTAACGAGACTCCATTTACTATGGTAAGCTATGAAGTGCTTTACGGCAAGGACGACGGTCGCGAACTAGCGTGCCAACGCTTCGAGCCGTACAGCATAGCTGTTGGCGAAGGCGGTTCAGAAGAGGCTCCGACGTATAATATTCCTGATAACTACGATGTGCATTCGCGTTTTTATCGCGGTAAGGCGAAGCGAGAAACCCTCGTGGAGAGATACCTATGGCTTGAGCGGAGTAAAGAACACATCACGCTGCAAGGGCTCTTTCCTTATTCCACATTGACTATCACCCGCAGTCCATATACGCCCGATGTGGTAGTAGAAGACGTAGCGGACAATATCATGCAGGGCAGCAGTTTTGAGGAAAGGGTGCAGGGGAAGAAACAAAAGGACGTGATTGACACATACTGCAAGGCATTAGGCATCCGTGTTACGCCCTAAGCCAACAGGAAGAATTACTGCCCACTGTATCCGTACTTTGCCGCCATTTTCTTGCAATAATCATCGAGGCTCCCGCCACAATAGCGCGGGTCGTAGAATTGAACCCAATAACCAGGATTACTGCGGTCTGGTTGCGAAGGTCGCGAAACAGGTTTATATGTCTGTTTTTTCGCCTTTTGTGTGTCGCTTGGCTCAACATTTACTATATTGCCATCCTCATCCTCGAAAACTCCACTCATCCCCAAAGGAGTGAGTTCATTCTTCATTCTCTCGTAATCCTCTTCGTCGATAGTTATATACATAAGCGTTTATATTAAATTGTCCATAGACCGCAAAGATAGGCATAATTTGGGAATTATCAAAAAAAGATTGTAAAAAGTTGGGTGCAACAGTTTCCCCTTTTCTTCGCCTTTATTTTTCTCTTCCCTCTTATCCGCAAATTATGGCAGGTTGGAGGCGATTATGCCCTTTTGTTGGATTTACGGGGATTTGTCGTGTTGCAAAACTCACTAGTGTCTCTTAAAATTATTTAAAATAACAATTAAAATTCTCATGCACAACGTTTTAGCCATCCAATACCCTGTCCGGGTTTTGAAATGCCTACCTTTGCATCCGATTCTAAATCGGAGCAGATATGCATATAGGAACATTCGTTTTTGCACAGATAGTACAGTTCCTCCCCCAGAGGCTGTTCAGGCGCATACTCGCCAAGTACAACGACAGAACCCAAGGCTGGGCGATGTCTCATTGGAACCATTTGCTGGTTCTGATGTTCGGCCAACTTATGGGCTGCGGAAGCCTTAGGGAACTCACAGATATAACAATCGCCCATGCCAAGAAATCTAAGCACCTCGGATTTCGAGATCATGCGGATTCTTGGCAAGTCTGCGCTCACCACGGACAGCATCCAAGACCTGTTCAGGCCTCTTAAAGAGACTGCCAAGCCGGATGATGGGCAACTCTATTTTGATTTCAAATTTGATTAACATATATTAAGAGACACTAGTATGCAAAACTTAATAATAATGCGTATCTTTGTGGCATCGCGTATTAACTAAAACCTAAAAAGAATATGAAACAAGTTATTATTGCATTTTTATTGATAGTTGTATGCACGACAATGTGTAATGCATATTCGAAGCAGATGATCAAGGCTAATAAAGCTTTGTTATCATTAGAAAGAAAAAAGAAAGCTACGCAAAAGGATCAGCAGAAGGTAGTTGATATGCTGCAGGAAGTTATTAATAGCGCTCCCGACATGCTTGACAAATGTGAGGCTAGCATTGAATTAGCCGAATGTTATTCAGAGAATGTTCCACTCCAAATTCGCGACTATGCCAAGGCTGGAGATTTGTATAAAAAAGCCCTTGAATTGGTTTGTGAGCATTTCCCTAGCAACGATACTGACCAACCAGATGACGTGAAGAATCTTAAGTGGAAGGCATTCTACAATACTGGATACTATTGTTACCTCAAGCGTACACCATCACAGGACTTAAGTAAAGCACTTGAATATATTTATGAGGCAGCCTACTACGCTCCTCGTTTCCACCGAGCCGTAGGAGAGTTTTATGAGTTTGGCCTCGGATGTGACATTGATCCCGAGATGGCTTTGATGCATTATACTGAAGCTATGCAAAATCATGTTGACTGCTATGCAAAGTTTTACAGCACAGAGTATTATGTCAATCAGATAAGCGCGGACAAACTTGACACGTTAGCGTTTAATGACTTCAGAGAGGGTATCTTGTTACAGAGGATGGCAGGAGAACAAATCGACTACGAAAAAGTAAAACAGCATTTAACTGCCGCTGCCAAGCGAGGCTATTCACCAGCACAATTCGAGTTGGGTGCTTTGTATATGTTGGGTGTTTTCTCTGGAGGCAAATCAGATGAAAATCGTAAATTAGCAGAGGAGTGGCTTAAGAAAGCATCTGATGCTGAATACTTGCCTGCACTTTATCATCTAGGTTGGTTCTACGAACATATAGGCTTTAGCTGGGATGCCGCTAATAAGCGTAAGAAGGCTCTTCCCTTTTACGAGCGCGCTGCTTTGGGAGGCTATCCACCAGCTCAGTCAGAGATGGATTTTGAACGTCGTCGTCAAGAGGAGATTGCATATAAAAATGCTCATGCCCTAGAATATCTCGCAAATTCTATATCCAACCTCGGTAATACCATCAGCAACACCATCTCAAAACGCCAGAAAATGACTTTCTCTCAAGTTGCTACTATGAAGCGATCGTCATACAAAGCAGAAAAAAATGTTAATTCCACAAATAATACTTCATACACTTCCAGAAATACAAATACAAGTTCATCGTACAACTCAAGAAACTCACGGGCTACACATTCCTCCAGGGCGAGCGCCTCAAACCGCTATGACAACTCCCAGGGGGCGGATGACAAGAAAACCAAAACAACAGAACGCAAGAAATGCTTCCATTGCAGTGGCTCAGGCAAGGTGAAATGTAACACTTGCAGGGGTGATGGTCGTCTCAAATGTGGAGCGTGCAAAGGTACGGGCTACTGGACGCAAAAGGGGGTGAGGCATGATTGCGCCGCCTGCGACAGAGGCTTTACACGATGCAACTCATGTGGTGGTAAAGGCACCAGGAACTGTACATCTTGTTCTGGGAAAGGTTATCATGAAATAACTGTAATAAAATAACCACATATAGGGGACGAGTTCCACTGTGCGCTAAGACACAATAATTATCATTCTAAAATTTTATGTAATTAAGTATCAAAAATGAATTAACTCTATTAAGATAGAAGCGGCCACCTATAATAAGTAGCCGCTTCTTTTTTTAGTCTTCTTTGAAGAATGATCCTTTGGGTATCTCGCTTTCGCATGCCAAACAGCAGTTGTAGCGTTCGCGACTGCGGCGTTCACGGGCAAACATGGCCTTGGTGCCTTCCTCGTCCTGCTGGAACTCCAGGTGTTCATCGATGGCAAAGGATTGGGCCATGGTTTCGACATCAAGGTTGTCGGTGCCGATAAGGGTAAAGGTCCAGCCTGGAATGACACGGGACAGAGGTGAGTGGCATCTGAAGCCTGACGGAAGAAGAACTCGACTTCATCATCCGCTCGGCCTGCCGCTTCGCTCGTCGAAGAACCACGACATCAAGTATCGTATGGGTGATGAGTTGGGTAGCCAAGAATAATTTTTTTTCTTCAAAAAGACGATATTTTACGTCAAAATGATGTCAGAATGAAATAAATTGCTTATATTTGCAGCGTGAAACGATTAAAACGATAAAGATTATGGCACAAGTATCAATGACCGTAAGGATGGACGCACAACTGAAAAAGAACTTCGACGTACTATGCTCACGTATGGGCATGAGTGTAAATGCTGCTATCAACATCTTCGCGAATGCCGTAGTAAGGACACGAAGCATTCCTTTCAAGATAAGTGCAAATCTCCCAGAAGTAGAAGACCAAGCTTTAAGAGAATTCCGTGAATTCAAGAAGATGGTTGCTGCCAGTGACAGACCAGAACTCACACTCGATGAAATCAACGAGGAAATACGATTAGCGCGTGATAAGTGACGAGTTCTTTCCAGACCCTAAGGATGTCGTTTTCTATGAGGTTGCTTTGTCGAAGGAAGACGCTTATCTTGTGACAGGCAACACAAAGCATTTCCCCAAGAAGCCGATTGTTGTGACACCTGCTGAAATTCTAGAGATATTGCGGACCGAAGAAGAAATGTGATGGAATATCTTGGCAACAAGGAACTGCTGAAGCTACATAAAACTGCATTCTTAGCGTCAAGTACCTTTCTGCGAGGTTGTAGAGGGTCTGGACGTCGTAGAGAAAATTCAGAACGTGCCGACAAACAGTGCTGACCGCCCGCTGGAAGACATCGTTGTCAGCATGGAAGAATGTAGATAAAAACACCGAAAAGGTGACTTGAATTGACAAAATGAAACAGATTGTAACAATAATCGTGGCAGCACTGGTGCTGGCTGCCTGCGGAGACAAGGAACAGCAGCTGAAGGAACGGGCTGCGGAGTTGTGTAAGTATATTCCCGACCACGGGCTACGGGAGGAGTCGAAGGCCTTTATGACTACCGACTTCTATGCGGTGTTGGACACGATGTTCAACCACCTGCCAGAGCATGAGGCGATGGATCATGAGTGGCTGTACTACTTTGTGACAGGTAACGGTGGGACGATAGCCGACTATGATGTAGTAGGGGTTCAGCTGAAGGACGATGCCCATGCCGTGGCGACGATTAAGGTTCGCCAAAAGTGGGAGGACGGCTCGTTCGACGAGAACAGCGACATCGAGGAGCACCAGCTGTCCATGGAGAAGGTGGACGGCCAGTGGCTGATATCCGATTTTGACGACCATAAAAAGGACTGCATCCGACATATCGCCATCAACCGCAAGGAACAGGCTTTGCGCCATGCGATGTGCGACTATCTGGTGACGGAGATAGGCGCTCACTATCGGCAGGGACAGCTGTGCATCCCTACGCTGCTCATTGTTGCAGAGGAGGAGAGTGGCGACGAGACGCGCGTGTGGTGCGACAGTTGGGTGTACTGGTATGACGTGGCTGGCGATACGCTAAAGACAGTGTCGGGAGGCAACCATGCCGGCTGTATGACCATTCGTCAGCAGGATGGCAAACCCGTGGTGACATCGTTCGAACAGACGGAGGATGGGGCAGGAAATGAGGCCAGCGCCAAGCGTATCTTCGGCAAACACTACGAGGTCTTTCAGAATATGAACAGCAATCAGGAAGTTCGTGAGGCTGCCCGCAAGGAGCAACTGCAATGGTACATCCGCCAGCAGGGCTTGAACATCCGCTTCTATCAAGATTATGGCTGGCCTGCTGTTAGTCTCTAAGCGCCTTCTTTGGGGGCTTCCTCAGCCGGGCTGTACCTTTTCCTGCTCTTCCGCTTCCACTAAAGAGGTGACCTCTTCCATACGCTAATTATGCTGCCAACATCTCTTCACCCAATTTGTGAATACGGGAAATGATTTCATCTTCACGTTCTTTCGAAGGCTTTTTGAAACCATTAATATAATTTCGGAGCAACGTAGGATTTATGCCCATGGAACGGGCAAATTCTGCAACGTTGATTTCTTTGTGTGTCAAGAAGAAACGCTGCAAAGCACTTGGTTCGGCATCGTCGTACTCGAAGCTCTCAAAGCTGATGTCCTCGTCAAGGTTGCGCCAATGGATGCCACCCATTCCGAAGGTGTATTTACTGCGTTCTTCGTCAGAGGCATCACGCAACTTTGGATACCACAGCAATGATTGCTTGTACTCCTTTTCCTTTTCGTCCATGCCGTAGATATAGTCGGCATCAAACCAAATCTTCGTAATCTTCATGTTCTGTCCTCCTTTGTTTCTTTATCAAAATACTCTTTCCAACGCTTAAGGATAATATCAGCATTGTCATCAACCATTTTCTTTATCTTCTTAAAATCGTTCGCTTTTATCCCTGCTTTTTCAACTTGCACGAACTCCTTTCCGTCCCAGTCGAATTTGGCCATACCACCATTCCCTTCCACATGTATGTGTGGCGGCTCATGCTCCCTACTGTAAAAGAAGAAGGAGAAACCATAAAATCTGAATAGTTCTGGCATAATCCAATATTGTTATTTGTTCTTTTTGGTGCAAATATAGGAATTATTTTCGATACCTCCAAATTTTGGAGCAACTTTTTTATTCATCCATCTTCCATCAGCCCTCATTTATCTTCCATCAGACTTCAGATGTCAGTCACCTGTCCCCGTGACACTGCATCCAATGCCCGCAGCGTTAAAATCGCTGCAAAATTACTAAAAATCAGGCATAATCTGTTCATACAGACTACGGTCAGGCTATTATTTGCAGATTTTTCACTATCTTTGCCCTCAAATTCTTACTGAACAAATATAAGACGATTATGAACATTCTGATTTTACAGGCTTCTCCGAGAGCCAACGGAAACACCGCTTGGATGGCGGAAGAGTACAAGAACGCTGCCGAGGCAGCAGGTCACAAGGTGACACTGGTCAACGTGTCGCGCAAGAAGATTGCAGGATGCTTGGCTTGCGAGTATTGCCACAATAAGGGCAATGGTGTCTGCATCCAGAAGGACGACATGCAGGAGCTCTACCCACTGATGGCCGAGGCTGAGGTGCTGGTACTGGCCGCACCTATCTACTATTTCACGCTCTGCGCCCAGATTCAGGCTCCCATCCAGCGCATGTACTGTGTCAACGCTCCTGCCAAAGTGAAGAAGATGGCATTGCTGATGTCATCCTATTCACCAGGCGTTTACTCTGGTGCAACGGCAGAGTATCACGACATCTGTAACTACTGGAAGGCAGAGGACTCCGGCATCGTGACCGCCAAGATTGACGAACAGAAGACCGACGGAACCAAGCAGAAGATTCAGGCAATCGTCAACAATCTGTAGATGAAGGTACGCATCACCGCCATACGCCAGACGGTCTATCCTGACCTGATGGCGAAGTATGACATGTCCCGCTATCGGACTGCTTACATTCCTATGCTGTGCAGTCACTACAAAGCTTATCTCGCTAATACCGGGCAATAAATACGTGATAGGCTAAATTCCAATTTATCGCATGATGTCAAGAACAGAATATTTATGACTATAAAAGACTTTATCGAACGTGCGGGCTACTATTTAAACCTGATGCCCGACAAGGAGGACGAGCAAGCGATTATTGCCCAGATTACCGAGGGCGTGAGTTTCAAGGGAGCCAACCTCTGGGTACTTATCTTTGCCATCTTCATCGCCTCGCTTGGACTGAACGTCAACTCGACGGCTGTCATCATTGGTGCCATGCTTATTTCCCCACTCATGGGTCCCATTGTGGGCATGGGACTGGCTGTAGGCACCAACGACCTCGACCTGCTGAAGCGGGCAGGCAAGAACTTCGGCGTGGCAACTCTCATCAGTGTGCTGACGGCCACAGTCTATTTCCTTATAACGCCACTCAGCGAGGCACAGTCGGAGTTGCTGGCTCGAACATCGCCCACCCTCTATGATGTGCTCATCGCCTTCTGTGGCGGTGCGGCAGGCATCATCGCCTTGTGTACACGGGGAAAGGGCAACGTCATCCCTGGCGTGGCCATAGCCACAGCCCTGATGCCCCCGCTCTGTACAGCAGGTTTCGGACTGGCCACAGGCCATCTGCTCTATTTCCTCGGAGCTTTCTACCTGTTCTTCATCAACACCGTGTTCATCGCCCTTGCCACCTATTGCGGCGTACGGCTGTTGCATTTCCAGAAGCATGAATACCAGTTGTCCGAGAGGGCTGTCAAGGGGCGCCGCATCCTGATGTCCATCGTCGTAGTAACTATGTTGCCGGCTGCCTATATGACCTTCCGCATCGTGCAGCAGAGCATCTTTGAAAGCAATGTGAGGAAATTCGTCAAGACGGAACTGACGCAGCGCGGCACCCAGATTATCTCGAACACCGTTGACAAGGACAGCATGAGGCTGCGCGTCGTTGCCGTAGGGCGTGAGATAAGCAGCCTGACGCAGGCAGAAGCCCAGAGCAGGATGAAGGAATACGGTCTGGGCGACTACACCCTGCGCATCATCCAGGGTACGCAGAGCGACAGTGTGCTGGCACTGAGTCATCAGGTGACATCCTTGACCACCAGCCGTGATGCAGAGCAAAAGCAACTCATGCAACTCTCGGCAGAGAACGCACATTTGAGCCAGCAGTTGTATGAATATAAGCAACACGAGGCACTTGCAGTCGAGATTCGACCGGAATTGGCATCGCTCTTCCCCCAGGTCAGCAAGATAGCACTGCAGAGAGTCGTGGAGGTGAACAGAGACTCCTCAGACACGCATCACTATGTGGCGGCCATCATAGAGTCCGACGGCAAAAAGCCTCTTTCTAAAGAAGAGACCAAGAAACTGCGTGACTGGCTACAAACCAGAATAAAAGCAGACAGCCTGGTTTTGATTAAACGTGAGTTAAGTGGCGAAACCCGCACAAGATTGTTAATGCGAACTACTGGAAGAAATGATCCGGGACTTCATCGCCATTTACATCGAGACGGCCAATCAGCAGCCGTCGAGCGTCTGCTCCATAGGAGTGGTCATGGTGCGTAATGGTCAGGTGGCTGACAGTTTCTAAATGAAACAGGTACCAGGTATCTGTTTCATTGAAGAGTTAAATGAAAGTGAAGTATGTGCAAAATTTGCACATACTGCTTCGGACGGTAAAACATATCAAACTCAATTCTACAACCTCGATGCCGTTATCAGCGTAGGCTATCGTGTCAACTCTATCCGTGCCACGCAGTTCCGTCAATGGGCTACGAGCGTATTGCGAGAGTATGCCATTCGTGGCTATGTGCTCGACAGGAAACGAATGGAAAATGGCACATTCCCATGACGATGGAAGACTGGGCCAAGCAGATTGACACTATCCTTGCAGCAGGTGGCAATGAGGTGCTTCAGAGTCCTGGCAAGGTGACAGCAGAAGAGGCGAAGGAGCATGCTGAGACAGAATTTGAGAAGTACCGTATCATACAAGACCGCCTCTTCAAGAGCGACTTTGACAGATACTTGGGCGAATTACCCTTTATCGACGAAACTGATACAAGATGATCATCGTAGAGTCGAAACGGGAGAAGGAGTGAAACAGGTATCTGTCCCTGCGTTCCTAGTTCTGTTCATTCTTCATTCAGTTCATCACCCATACGATACTTGATGTCATTGGGTATGACAGGTGTCAGGTACGTGTCACATCATCCACTATTTCCATTCCATTTGGTTTCGGATTTCACGACAAACGTGACTAAAATGCTCTTGCTCTCTAACCCATTCAGGCAAGTCGCTATTCATCCATCCAATTACCTTCAAAATTTCAGCATGTATTTCCTCTACTCGATTCAAATTCCAACAAATGGACTCATTATGAAAGATTCGGTTACGGAAACGCCTGAACAGGTTAAGTGGTGCAGAAACGTTACGTCGTTTTCGCTCCTGCCGTGGCATATATGGGAAAGCACGACGAAGTGCTTGCCATAGAGTACGTTCGTATTCGCTATTCAGCAATGACACCCAGAAGCCCAAAGTAAGTTCAGCCACAATTTTTGAGGGTGTTATTTGTTCGTGTCGCGCAGAAATATGCTGTGCTGCTTCTGTTATATATTTGTTTAGGCTGCGTAATCCTGGCGTTGAAGGGAATATGGCATACCAGTCTTCTCGTCCTGTCATAGTCTCTAATTCACGACATAGTGCATTCCTCAACGTTACTTCCAATACTGACAAGCTTGTGTATAATGATTCTGACAACATCAAATTGCATTCATAATGCTTAATGGCACGAGCCTCGTCATTAGGATAGAGAGCAAAATATCGCTCCATTCGCTTCGTTGAGAAAACTTTTTCAAAGAATTTCTTGTTTATTTCCATAATTATTTGTAACTTTGCACCGCAGTCCCGGTAGTTCCTCTCCCAGATATTAGATGCTGGTGATGAATCCGGGTTTTTTTATATCCATAATTGGTTGCTGCAAAAGTACGAATTTCTTTTTACTTTACGCTCTTTTTCCTACATTTTTTATTCTTCATTTAGTTCATCGCCCATACGATACTTGATGTCGTAATTGATGATGAAGTCGAGTTCCTCCTCCGTGAAGCCGTAGTGCTCGGCAAGGACTTTGTCGATCTCGTCGATGATGGGCTTGGACAGATACTTGGGCGAATTACCCTTTATCGACGAAACTGATACAAGATGATCATCGTAGAGTCGAAACGGGAGAAGGAGTGAAACAGGTATCTGTCCCTGCGTTCCCCAGTAGAGGTGGCAGACGAAGACGGTCGGTTATACCGCTATCAATTCTTGTCCTATTTCGCGGACTGTGTCAAGAATCAGCGTGACCCTTGCTTCACTCGCGTTCTTCTTACCACTAATATACTGCGCCATCAGACTCTGAGAAATCCCCAAACGGCGTGCAATAGCCGATACATTCAACTCTGGGTGAGCCATAAAGACTTTGTAGAGTTGAGTCGTCTCCCGCTTGTCAAAGAATCCCTCAAAGCTCAAATCCTCATCAATGTCCTCCCAATGCAGCCCGTACTCATCAGCCTCATAATTGGCACGTTGTTCTTTGGTAGCATATCTTAGTCTGGGATAGTCAGCGAACTTCTCGCATGCCTCACGTCCGTCAGCAGTCCTAATCCAAACCGCATCGTCAGTCAGCCAAATCTTCTCAATCTTCTCCATATTTCGCAAAGATAGGTAATTATTTTATTACCTCCAAATTTTGGAGCAACTTTTTTATTCATCCATCTTCCATCAGACTTCAGCCCTCATCCATCAGTCCTCATCCATCTTCCATCAGACTTCAGATGTCAGTCACCTGTCCCCGTGACACTGTCCCCGTGACACTTTTTACCTTTCGCCCTTCAATTCATTACGTTTTACCGATCGAAAAGTAACTAATTGAAGTACGGTTCATTACTTTTTGAGACCAATTCTGCTCGAAATTAGAAAATAATGCATACTTTTGCAAAAAAATGAGCTACGTATGAAGTTTTCTCCTTATATAACGGAACTTTTGCAGCAGAAGGTAAAGCGTGAATTGAGATTGTCTTCTGATTGTGAATACCTGGCACTCGACATTGAGTCAGTGACAGGCGAGCATATTGGTGTGAATACCCTGAAACGACTTTTGGGCTTTATCGATGATGAACGAGAGCCACGACCCTCAACGCTTGATATCATTGCCCGTTATCTGGACTTTGAGAACTGGGATCTGCTGAAATGCTTCGACGATAAGAGCAACTCCTCCTTTAGTGCTGCAGAGGATGAAATCAGAACCATCGACCTTCCCTTAGGACAGCGTATCAAAATCAGCTATCTGCCAGATCGCCTGATAGAACTGGAGTATGGCGGCGATGGGTGGTTCGTGGTAAGGGAGAGCCAGAACAGCAAGCTTCAGGAAGGTGACGAACTCGAGATTGCCCATATCGTAAAAGGCTACCCGCTTCTGGTTAGTCAGGTTAGGCGAGGAAGAGCAGACCTCGGATCATTCACCGCAGGCAAGGCACAAGGTATCAGTTTCAAAATCCTATAACTTATGAATACGTCGGAGTTTTCAGATGTTCAGCTAAGTTTCCATGATGCGGAATTGCTGCCAGTCGGTGGTTCCACCTGTGACTGCTATCGGGTGAAGCTGTATGGTAAGCTCCACTTCATGAAGCGGCTGAAGCCAGAGTTCCGCACAGATCCCAGATACGTATCAGCCTTACAAAAGGAGTTTGAAACAGGCTATCGTCTCGATCATCCCCATCTTGTACACTATGTATCAAAGGGTGATGACTATCTGCTAACGGAATATGTGGATGGCTTGACGCTTGGGGCTTTCGTAGCTGATCATCCGGATTACTTCAAGTCACGCAAAAACACGAACCGTTTTCTCACTCAGCTCTTAGATGTTGTGGGTTATCTGCATCAGCACCAGGTGATCCACCTTGATCTGAAACCCAGCAACATCCTGATAACCCGCATCGGACATGATGTAAAACTGACTGATTTAGGCTACTGCTATACAGATACCTATACAGACACGATGGGGCGCACGGATAAGTATGCCGCCCCAGAGCAGATACATGGGGAGCAGGTAGATGCCCGAACAGACATCTATGCCATCGGCAAGATTCTTGATACGCTTCCTCTGCCCTCTATATATAATAAGGTGAAGGCTCGTTGTACAGCCGAAGATCCTCAGAAACGCTATCAATCAGTAGAGGAATTGCAGAGCGACTTGCAGCACTCTTCTCGTCCTTGGCTAATAGGAATAGGTGTATTACTGATTATGGCGATACTTGTGGGTATGTATTTCATGCAGCAGAAGAGTGAACAACAGCTAGAAACGCAGACTCAGGATACTATAGTACAGCCAATACCACCAGTAAAGAGCGACTCTGTAACACACGAGGCGATTCCTTCTGCTAAACCAGAAGTTCAAAAGGATGTTTCTTCATCCAACCAAAAATCTTCCAGTCAGGAATCACCCTCGCCATCCGATAAGCTGAAAGCGGATATCGAGGCTGCTGTACTACCAAAGTTTAATGAAACGCTGGGGGCTCTGCCCGATAGCGTAAGACCTGGAACAGAAGAGTGGGCTCAAGCAGGCTGGGCACTTGAACGTAAGCTCTCCAACACTCTCCAACAGCTCATCCTCTCTCATCAGGATATCCCCATGCAGACTGTTGCCCAAGAATTCAACGCCTACCTTCAGAGCCTCATTACCTTGAAGTACAACCAGAACTCCCAGACACAATAGCATATGACAATAATCCGATAAGTGGACGAAATGGATGATTGCCGTTTCGTCCTTTTTTTGTACCTTTGCTCTCAAAATAAAGTGTTTAACAAACAAATATTGGCGATTTATGAAGAAAATAACGATACGAAGCGACTAAAATCGGGAAAAATGATGTAATTTTGCAAAAAAAGGCGGCTCACATGAACGTTTTTGCTAAATTATTCTTATATTTGCAGCGTTGCTCTCTAAGAGCGACAAACATTTGAAGAAGCGTTTAGCGCTGTTCCGTCTGGGAATCTGGACAATTCACAGGACGATTAGGATCAGAGTAAACGTTCTCTACCTTGTTAGATGTGTACTATAGTATATGTCATACAGGGTGTGAGTCGTTTCCTGTATTCATCGTCCGGCAGTCCAGAGCCTCCCAGAGAATATGGTGAGAGGCTCACACTTCTTTTTGTGTTTCAATTAGCGGATAAAAAGAACCTATTCTAAAAATATAATAAGTTATGAGATGTGTTCAATGTAATTCAGAAGTGGCAGATGGTATGCGATTCTGCCCCCAATGTGGAAATCCTATGGGTTCTCAACAACCTCAGCAGTGGCAATCCTGGCAATTCCAGCAGGGTCAGTGCCAAGAACCTCATCAAGTTCAACATCATCAACCTCAACAAGAACTTCCTCAACCGTCTCAAACGGGTGTGGTTTTGAAACTTATTGAGTATTTATTCTATATACTTTCTGCGGCAGATTTCCTTCTTGGAACTTTTGGAATAGTTGACCTTACAGGCTTTAAATATTCACCCATTATATTTGGTGTTATCGGCGCTGCAATAGGACAATATGTAAAGAAAAAATACGGAATTGTTGATGAAGAAAATTAATATTCTAATATAAATTATTCATTATTAATTAAATTTGTATAGATATGAGATGTAATCATTGCAATTCAGAAGTTGAAGATGGAACAAACTTCTGCCCTTATTGTGGAAATCAGATTGTAATCTCTCAACAGGCTTCACAGTCTCAGCAGAGCCAACAGCCCCAGCAGGGTCAGTATCAACAGTCCCAACAGGGTCAGTATCAACAGTCCCAACAGGGTCAGTATCAGCAGCCTCAGCAAGGTCAGTATCAACAGCCCCAGCAAGGTCAGTATCAACAGCCCCAACAGGGTCAGTATCAGCAGCCTCAGCAAGGTCAGTATCAACAGCCTTATCAAGGTCAGTATCAGCAGCCTCAGCAAGGTCAGTATCAGCAACCTTATCAAGGTCAGTATCAGCAGCCCCAGCAAGGTCAGTATCAACAGCCTTATCAAGGTCAGTATCAGCAACCTTATGCTCAGCCCAAGCCACAAGTCCCTCATCGTCCACAACTTTCTTTTATGGAGGCGATAAATTTAGCGTCACATAGATTAACAGAATTAGATGGTCGTTCAAGACGTTCTGAATATTGGTGGTGGATGTTGGCTGTTAGTCTTGGAGCGATTGTCTTAGGATTTATACCTTTTGTAGGCAATTTAGTTTATCTTGTTGAATTTGGTTTGATTTATGCGATAACTATAAGAAGACTTCATGACTGCACTGCTCCTCAGTGGCTTTGTAATATGTACCCGGGTGTATATGCTTTATATTCGATTTGCATGACATTGTTTGGCTTCTATACTGATGACCATTATGGTTTTGCAAGAGACATTATTGAGTTCTTGGGCGACGGAAACTTTTTCTTTACTATCTTTATTGGAGCAGGAATATTAAGTTTTGTTGTTTTGATATATTCAATTAAAGATAGTAACCCTGACATAGACCCTATGTATGGCCCTTCTCCAAAGTACACATTATAACAACAATTATGGTATGCTCCTTTAAATATGGGGCATACCATTTGTAAATTGTAGTATGTTTATGAATAATAGTAGATGCCCTAATTGCGGTTCAACAGAACTTGTAAATTATGCTGATGGATCGATCAGATGCAAGTATTGTGGCACGATAGTCGGGCAAAGCAATACAAACCAGTTTTCTCGTGGTGTTAATAATGTTGGAAACAATCTTTCTTCAGGAACTAAGAATAAAGTAATCGCTATTCTTCTTGCATTCTTTTTGGGTGGATTTGGAGGACAATTCTTTTATCTTGGCAAAATATGGCAAGGAGTATTATGTGTTTTGTTCTGTTGGACGTGGATTCCTGGAATATGGGGGATTATTCATGCGATAATATTCCTTAGTATGAGTGATGACGAGTTTAACTATAAGTATAATAAATAGTTATGCAACAATATTCCACTCGTCACATTCTTTCTGCCTTACGTAACGATAGAGGGGGACAGCTTCTGATATATAAATTGGAAGAAGTTGATTTTAATAATGGATCCGTCTTAACTGTTAGTCCAAGTGAGGAAGCCATCTTCGTTAAGAATGGCTGCATTGTTCAGGCTTTCCCCAATGGTAGATATGAGTTGGTGACAGAAAACTTCCCTTTCTTAGGACATTTAAGATATTTGCTTAGTGGCGGTATTAGCACCTTTCATTGCTCTATCTATTTTGTAAGTCTTCAACAGAGTCCGGAGTTATTATGGGGAACATCTATGATGATGAGGGACCCTATACAGAAGATTAACACAAAGGTGTTTATAAGAGGTGGCTATAGAATAAGGGTAGAAAATGGAGCAAAACTGTTACTATCACTTCTGGGAATGGGGGTGAGAAATGTGGCATTTGAAGACATTAGACAATATTTTGGAATCCAGTTTAATCAAAACATTATTTCCATCTTGTCAGAAACATTATCTCGCAATAATGAGGAGATTTTAACAGCCTGCACTAAATTAGGTCAGCTATCCCAACAAGTATTTCCAAAATTGGTTAATATCGTATCTGAACACGGGCTAATACTTGAAAATTTCTCCATTTCGGGAATGGAAATCGCAGAAGATGATCCCAACAGATTTATATTGGAGCAAGCCTATGCCAAAATGAGAGAAAAAGAACTACTGAATAAAGATTATAGTACCATAAAGAATATGGATATTCAGACGAATGCCAGCAAGAATGAAGGATTTGGTAATATGGCAGGTGCTGCAACGCTCTTTAATTCCGCTAATTCCAATTTCACACAAAAAACAGATGGACAAATGGACGGTAAAAATGATGGTTTTGAGAAATTGAAACAATTGAAGGCAATGCAGGAAGCTGGATTAATTACGGAAAAAGAGTATGAAGATTATAAGAATGAAATATTAAAACAATTTGTTAAATGAAGGAGCTTTTATCGAAATTTGTATTCTTGCTGATCGTATTAGTAGCTTTCAATGCATGTTTTTTCATTGGGGTGGATTATGATGGTAATCAGAATGCACTATTATGTTATGTTTTTTTTCATATAGCATATTTACTTGTTCTATTTACAGGATTGTATGTCACACGAAGGAGGTTACAAGTATTGAATAGTAGGTTGTATCTCATATCATTCTTCTATCTGGTAGTGACAATCATTACTTGTACTGTCTTTCTTTCGTTAACATTCAGCCGTGAAACAGTGTCTATAGTCTATATTATAGAGCTATGTCTATATACGATTGTGTTCCATTATTGTTTTTTGGTGAACAAGAAAACTGAAAAGTTGCTACTCAAGGAATTGAGTTGTTCCTCTAAAATTACCAATTTGATTGCAGATCTTCGTAGATTAAAAATCTCCATAGTTGATTCAGAGAAGAAAAATCTTGTAGATTCTATGATGTTGGAAATTCAGGGCTGTCCTGCAATGAGCAATTCTGCTGTCTACGAAATTGATAATGAACTTCAAATGCAGATAAATAAGATGAAGATTGAGATTGATAAGATGCAGATAGATGAACTATCTGAACTCAAAGAGCAGATTCTTATTAATGTTAAGAAAAGAGGTGAGATATTGAAATATGGGTATGTGAAGGCGTGATAAAATGTATATAGATAAAGACTATTAATTTTTATTAGAATGAGGTGTAAGTATTGTAATACAGAAGTTAAGGTGGGAATGAAGTTCTGTCCTAAGTGTGGTAAAGAGTTATTCCAGTTAGTTACATGTAACCATTGTGGAGCGCAAATAAAGGCGGGTTTGCCATTCTGCCCAAATTGTGGAGCAAGACAAAATGAGCAAATAGCAGAACCTAGGCCCATAACAGAAGTCGCCCCAGATGTTATATTACAAGAGAAGATGGCGGAGGAGCATGTGCAAGAAGAACATGTGCAGGAAATTAATGAACCAGATGATGTAACGGCTACAAAGCCATCTGTTTCAGAAATAGAACCTACTCTGTCGTACGAAGATGATCAAGGCTCAAAGAAATGGCTCTGGATTGTTGGGGTTATAATCCTTTTGGGCATTCTTGGTGGCGGAGGCTATTATTTCATGAGTAACAAGGTAGGTGGATTATCTTATGTTGTAGAAACAGATTCTCTTGCTGAAATAGTTGATTCTTTATCATCTGATGCTCAATCTGTAGAAGGGGCAAAACAACGATTAGAGGACATTTTAACTAAGGCATTCAAAATGCAAGATGATGACGTTGTTCACACCTACTTTTCAAAAGAATACCAAGAACTATATGATAAGGTTTCCGAAATAGACAATACTGTATATGCTGGCGAAATTGGTTTCTGGAATGGAAATATTTGGGATGGCGGCCAAGATGGAAATCCGAACAGTGCTGAAATCAGTCAAATTAGTTCCTCATCTGATACTTATGCTAATGCACAAGTCAAATTTATACACCAAGAAGGAGAATATAAATCTGAAAATATTCAATCAATGGATTTGGTTTTTGAAAATGGTGATTGGTATATCGATGATGTTGATGCAAATAAACAAAGAATGATAACTTATCTCAAAGAAGACTCTTCATCAGATATAGATGAGGTCAGCAGTTCTGAGGATTCAGGAAAGAGCCAGTTAAGAGGGAATGAACTATCGATTCGTAAGTTAACAGAAAAAGACATCGAAGGATTGTCATCTGGAGAGTTGGAGATTTTGAGGAATGTCGTTTATGCCCGTTATGGCTATTTGTTCCAAAGAGAAGATCTTCGAAGATTCTTCCTGCAATACAGTTGGTATCAACCAACAAATAAGGATGCCAATGAAATCTATGACAACTTTACTGAAATTGAGCGATATAATATTGATTTTATAAAGAGACATGAATGAAGAAAACGCCACCTGGATAGATGAGTTCGGAGGTGTTTATACAGCCGATAAGAAACGGTTGCTGAGGGTGCTGGACGTGAAACGGTATCGGATAGTGGAGGGATGCGACTATATCGACATCTACTGGATTCACAACCCGATGGATGTAGAGCGCTGGACGCCGGGCTTGATACCCCTGCTGCGCTCGGGCAAGGTGAAGCGCGTAGGTGTCTCGAACCATAACATCAAGGAGATTCAGCGGGCCAACGAGATTCTAGCTGAGGCCGGCTTCAAGGTGAGTGCCGTGCAGAACCACTTCTCGCTGCTCTACCGCTCGTCAGAGAAGGGTGGGGTACTCGACTACTGCCGTGAGCACGGCATTGAGTTCTGGGCCTACATGGTGTTGGAGCAGGGAGCCCTCTCCGGCAAGTATAACAAGGAGAACCCGCTGCCCGCCGAGAGTGACCGCGGCAAGAAGTACAACCCCGTGCTGCCGCAGCTGGAAGCGCTGACCGGCGAGATGACCGCCATCGGGCAGAAGTACGGTGCCTCATGCTCGCAGGTCGGCATCGCCTGGGCCATCGCCAAGGGCACCATGCCCATCATCGGAGCCACCAAGGAGCGCCACGTCGTTGAGGCTGCCGAGGCCGCCAGGATCGTGCTGACGGCCGACGAGGTGGCCCGACTGGAACAGCTCGCCGATGCCACCGGCATAGACACCCGTGGCGGCTGGGAGCACTCGATGGAGTAAGCGATTCCTCTTCATTCGAGCGTTTCATGGCGCCGAGCGGAATGCGTTGTCATTGCGGGCGGAAGTGACAAAAAACAGCACTTTCGCCTGCCTTTTTGCAATTATTCCGGGGGCAATTTTGACAAGTATGGGAAGACAACCAGCAGTAAAGCCCGTGCCTGTCTGGCGTTCTGAACTGGTAAATCATAAATCAGGGGGTACAGGTGATTCTCATCGTTCTTTGGACTAACGTTCGAAGATCATCCTCGCCTCTGCAATTGGAGCTCGCTCCATTGCATTTGGCTCGTCGTTCTTTGACATACTGAGACAAACGGATATTAAAAATCTGAGGCCGTTCTGCGATTATCTCGCGGAAAAGTTGTATATTTGCAGCCGTAATCAAAAAAGAAAAAGATTATGGAAGCAAGGAAAGTAACATTTACGGCAAAGCCAGGCACGTTCCGTGATGCCGTGAGAGCTTATAAGAAATACAAGGAAGAAAAGGAACAGCGACTGGAAAGGAAACTCCAGCAACTGGAGGAAGAAATACAAAAGGCCAAGGCCGACACTTTCTATAAAATAGATTTGACATGAATCTGCTTGACGTTGACCAACTTTTCTATACCTGTCCCTATCCGGTGAACGGCAAATCGCAATGAGTTTGCGAAAAATGTTGGAGTTTCCACGAGAAATTTCAAAACTTTTTGTAAATTTGCAGCCGAAACGTTTCAAATAACAACAGATTATGACAACAATAGAACTCAGAACATCCATCGCAGCAGAACTCGACCAGATGAGTGCCGAGATGCTTGAGAGCGTGTCGCGCTACGTCAGCCGACTGCGCCGCCGTGCCCGCTCGTCGCGTCGGGTCTCATCGGTTCAAGACAAGCGCGAGGCCGCCATGCTTTTTGTGAAGAATCTCTCTGTTCAGGGCGGCATGCCCGTACCAGCCGATGAGAGCGGCATTGATGCTCTCGTCGACGAGAAATACGATAAATGATGCGAGCATACGTTGACACCAACATTCTGGTAGACCTGGTGCTCTCGCGCCAAGAGTTCCTGCCCAATGCCCAGCGCGTCTTTGCCATAGGCTATGCTGGCGAAGCGCAGCTTGTGGTCTCTGCCCTGTCATTTGTCAACACGGTCTATCTGGGACGGAAATACAAATACCCGATGGACGACGTACTATCCAAACTCCGTATGATAGCCGATTTTGTAGATGTGGCAGACCTGAGCGGTCAGAATGTAGTCGATATGCTCACCAGCGGCTGGCAAGACTACGAAGATGCTACCCAGTACCGCTCGGCCATCGACGAGCAGGCAGATTGTATTGTCACACGCAACAAGAAGGACTTCAAGGCAGGCACTCTGCCTGTACTTTCCCCTGTGGAATTCTTCAATAAGATAGACTCAAAATAATCACCCCATCTTTCTACACCACCACCATGCTCCTTCACCCCTGCATTGAGCATCGTCTTTGAGGGCGAGACCACTGGCATCATCACCGTCAAGACGACTGTTGACACCAAGGATGCTGCAGTCTATGACCTGCAGGGTCGCCGCGTGATGCAGCCCACGAAGGGTCTGTTCATCGTGAACGAGCTCGAGCGTAGCTCAAGGTCGTGATTAAGTGAGTGAAAAGCCAAGCTTGCTTGAGCTTTTCCGAACGTGAACGAGCTCGGGCATAGCCCAAGGTCGTGATTAAGTAACATCTGATTCTGATGGCCTGCGTCATTCCCCGCCGGGAGCGCAGGCCATCATTATATTCTGCCCGAATACTTTCAGGCAGGTATTCGCTGGGCTTGGTACCCTCCACGAGACACTCGGTAGTCTCGCGGCATGGGGGTGATATGCTATCAGCATGGGGGAGATAGTATATCAGCATGTAGCAAGGAGCATCGCTGCACGGCGCAAGAAATTTTCTTGGACGGAGCAAAGGTGGGGTTCCCATGCTGGGAACGGTCGGTTTGCATGCTGCTTGCGAGTTGAAAGAATGCTGCTTGCGAGTTGAAAGTATGGTGTTTTCGGGTTGAAAGTATGGTGTTTCCGAGTTGAAAGTATGGTGTTTATGTGTGGTGAATATGGCTTTTTTTTCACAGAAAAATTAATTTTTCTTGTAACTATCCACTAAATTTGAAGTAACTTATTTGTATTCAGAAGTTTAAGTTGATTTTGAATATCCACTAACTATCCACTAACTATCCACTAACTATCCACCAACTATCCACTAGTTGGTGGCGATTTTAGTGTAGGATTAGTGGATAGTTAGTGGATAGTTAGTGGATAGTTAGTGGATAGTTAGTGGATAGTTGTTTTGAGGTTAATTTGTTGATAATAAATAGTTTAAGTTGATTTTAGTGGATAGTTGGAAATTTTTTCGTGTTTTCGCTTGATTTTTTGAGAATTTTTTCGTATCTTCGCACCAAATTTTAAGACTATGAAGATTACACAGATTAAACTTTACAGAAAGCAGGAGACTGTGACCCGGTGTGAGTTGCAGGACATAGCACAGTTGATTAAGGACGGCCCGCAGCAGAAGGAGGTGAGGAGCGTCCGTGAGGTGTACCATCTGATGAATCCTCGCAGGCTGGAGGATGGTCGCATGGTGACGAATGTCGTGGAGCCGATTAAGTTGCCTCGCATCTGTTTTGCCGCTGAGTATGAGAAGCGTAACGGCAAGCTGAAGATGCTGAAATACAATGGTTTGGTGGTGCTCGAGGTGAACGGACTGCAGGGCTACGAACAGGCTGTTGCCATTAGGAACAAGGTGCGCAGGATGCCCCAGACGGTGCTTTGCTTCCTGGGTGGCTCGGGCAAGAGCGTGAAGATAGTGTGCCGGGGAGAACTGTTTGAAGACTCTGACCCCGCCAAGGGGGTAGGGAACTTGCCAACGAAAGAGCAGGACATCCGACAGTTCCACCATAATATATATGAGACGGCGCGGCAGGCCTACCAGGCGCAGTTTGGGCTGGACATCCCGTATATGGAACCTCGTCTGGACCGTACGGTCTACCTGAGCAGCGACCCGGAGGTGTGGTATAACGCTGGTGCGATGCCGTTCTTTGCCGATGCGACGGCGGAGGTTGACGAGCCGGTGGAGATTACCGATGCAAGCGACAGTCTGATGCCCGGACGTACCATTGAGCGCACCTACCAGCTGAACTGGCTCTTCATCACGGAGACGGTGATGGGGCACTACTTCGAGTTGCCTGACGACGAGCGCCTGATGGCATGGCTGATGGATATTGCCTCACGCTGCCTGAACGAAGGCATCCCGATGGCCAAGGCACAGAGTTTCACGCTGATGCACCCCGTGCTCAATCAAGACGAGTTGCTGGTGAGGAAGGTCTTCTCGGATGTCTATGCCGTCGCGCAGCAGGAGGACTACATGAAGAAGCACAAGATGAAGCCGCTGAAGAGCATTCCCGACGACACCATACAGACGATGAAGACGGAGATATTCCTGAGCGAGAACTACGACATGCGCAAGAACCTGCTGACGGGCGTGGCTGAGTACAGGGAGCGTTTTTCTGCCGACCAGACGTTCCGCCCGCTGACCGAAGAGGTGCGAAATGATATGACAATCCGTGCCACCGAGCTGGGTCTGAAATCGTGGGACAGGGACGTGAACCGATTCATCGACTCCACGCGCATAGAGCAGTATGACCCGGTGAACGCCTGGCTCGACAAGCTGCCGGAGTGGGATGGGCAGGACTATATTAAAGCACTCGCGGAGCGAGTGCCGACGGAGAACCGGAACTGGGAAAAGTACTTGCGGTGCTGGCTGGTGGGTATGGTGGCACAGTGGCGTGAGAGCGACAAGCAGCTGACGGGCAATGCGCTGACGCCGCTGCTGATAGGCCGTCAGGGATGCGGCAAGACGCGCTTCTGTAAGATTCTGCTTCCCAGTGAATTGCGCGATTACTATAATGATAAGATTAACTTCAAGAACGAGTTCGACCTGAACATTGCGCTGACGTCGTTTGCACTCATCAACATCGACGAGTTTGACAAGACGACCAACTCGCAGCAGATTGTGCTGAAGTACCTGTTGTCGTCGGCTGACGTCAAGTTCCGCCCGCCCTACGGCAAGACCATCAAGCAGTATCGCCGCTATAGCTCGTTCATTGGTACCACCAACCAGCAGAAGCCGCTGGTGGATTCCACGGGCAGCCGCCGCTTCGTCTGCGTTGGCGTCACGGGAAATATCAATTTTCAGGACAATCTCGACCATCGTCAGTTGTATGCCCAGGCCCTTCACCTCTTCAATCACGGGGAGCGCTATTGGCTGAACGACGACGAGATCAAGGTGCTGATTCGCGAGAACGAACCCTACCAGCGCCTGAACGACCTGGTGGAGATGATTGGCGAGACCTTCCGCAAGCCGAAGGAGGGCGAGGGCAGGTGGTGGTCGCTGGCCGACGTGTCGCAGCTGTTGGCTGTGCGCTACGCCAATTACGACCCCGACACGACGTTCATCAAGTTAGGGTTTGCGCTGAGCGACCATCAGTTCGACTTCAAGAGCCGTCGCCTGAGCCATACGACCGAATACAGGCTGATAGAGAAAACTCCTGACTGACGGGCATAACTGCCCCAGCCGGCTACGTTACCATACGGCCTCGCCTTTGCCGGCGCCTTAGTTAGCGCCCGTTGTCAACTCGTTCAGGTACTTGTCCACCTTATTCAGCATCACCGTCGAGAGCTTGACCTGTCCGTCAGGGCCGACGACCACCATCGACGGAATCCACTTCACGCCGTATGCCTTGGAGATGTCCGTCTCCTTGAACTTCTTCAGCTCGCTCACCTGCGGATAGCTGATGCCAAACTTCTCGATGGCCATCTTCCATGCCTCCACGTTAGTGTCCATCGAGATGCCGATGAACTCGATGCCGTGCTGGCGGTACTTCTCATACATGCGTACCACCTCTGGGGCATCCTTGCGGCAGTCGGGACACCACGATGCCCAGAAGTCGAGCACCACGGTCTTCCCCTTGGCGAATTCCGAGAGTTGGATGGCCTTGCCGTCGGGCGTATTCATCTTGAAGTCGGGTGCTGCCGTGCCGGCCTTCACCAGTTCCGTTGCATATTTTTCGTCATAGTCTGGCTCCGAGGTCTGTGCCTTCGTTGCCGTTGCTCCCACCAGAAGCAGGGCAATCCATAGAATAACCTTCTTTTTCATCTATATAATGTTGTGAATTATTAGTTCTTTATAGCGTTTTCTCCTTGAGGTAATTGGCAAAGATCCGGGCGGCACTTTCCACTTTGGCTGCGCAAGGGCGCTGCTTGTAGTATTCTGCCGTGCGCTCAGATGCCACATAGCTCGACTGTGCCTTCTCGTGGCCCTTCAAGCCTAATATCTCCGCACATATCAGGCTGCCATTCTCCTCTTTCGACTTGGCCAGGAGTTGCTGCACCACCTGATAGCAGGCCGACTTGCCTTCGCGGTCGCTGCCTTCGGTTTGTCCGCAGTCAAGACCTACAAGCATCACAATGCCTGAGACGGCACCGCACATCATGCGCATCCTGCCGACGCCACCTCCGAACCCTGCGGCTATCTTCTTGGCCTGCGTGTCGTCGAGTCCGTAGAGGTCGGCAAAGGCCGCCACCACACTCTGGCAGCAACCATATCCCGCCATGAAGTTGTCTACCGCCCTGGCTACTCTATCGTCTAATGTCATCATGCTTTAATGTACTAGTTAGTGTTGTTATATTATCTTATATTAAAAAGAGTCCAATGATGTTACTCATTGAACTCCATTTGCGGAAGGTGAGGGATTCAAACCCCCGATACCCGAAAGGGGTATACCGGATTTCGAGTCCAGCGCGATCGATCACTCTGCCAACCTTCCTAATAAGCGAATGCCATGATGCTAGCATCAATGGCTGAGCGAAATGAAGGTCAAATAATTTTGAACCTTCCAATAAGTCAAAATCGTGATCTTCCTCAGAAAATCGGATGCAAAGGTAAGGTATTTTTCTGAATAAACCAAATAATATCGTAGTTTTTTAAAAATATTTGGCTATGTCGTGTTTTTTTTGTACCTTTGCAGCCGCTAAGAAAGCACAGACACATTATTTAATTAAACAATAGGTTAAACGTAACAATGAAAGCATTTGTTTTTCCAGGACAGGGGGCTCAGTTCGTAGGAATGGGCAAGGACCTGTACGACAACAATGAGACAGCGAAGGAGTTGTTTGAGAAGGCCAACGAGATTCTTGGCTACCGAATCACTGATATTATGTTTGAAGGTACCGACGAGGACTTGAAGCAGACGAAGGTTACGCAGCCCGCAGTATTCCTGCACAGCGTGATTTCTGCTCTTTGTGCCACTCCTTCAGAGAACCCCGAGACGGACAAGCCGTCGATGGTTGCCGGCCACTCGCTGGGCGAGTTCTCGGCTTTGGTTGTGGCTGGCGCCTTGTCGTTTGAAGACGGCTTGAGGCTGGTCTATGCCCGTGCCATGGCTATGCAGAAAGCCTGTGAGGCTCAGCCCTCGACGATGGCTGCCATTATTGGCCTGCCCGACGAGAAGGTGGAGGAAGTCTGCGCAGAGGTGTCGAAGCTGGGCAAGGGCGTTTGTGTTCCTGCCAACTACAACAATCCCGGCCAGCTGGTGATTTCGGGTGATATTGAAGCTATCAACGAAGCTTGCGAACGGTTAAAGGCTGCCGGTGCCAAGCGTGCACTGCCGCTGAAGGTCGGCGGCGCCTTCCACTCTCCGCTCATGCAGCCCGCCAAGGACGAGTTGCAGGCTGCCATCGAGGCTACTGAAATCAAAGAACCTATCTTCCCCATCTACCAGAATGTGGATGCCAAGCCTCACACAGATCCTGCTGAAATCAAGCAGAACCTGATTGCACAGCTGACCAGCAGCGTGCTGTGGACGCAGATTGTGCAGAACATGATTGCCGACGGTGCCGACGACTTCACGGAGTGCGGTCCTGGCAAGGCCTTGCAGGGCATGATTAGCAAGATCAACCGCGAGGTTTCTGCACACGGAATCCAGGTAGATTAAAGATTAAACATTAAAGATTAAACATTAAACATTTAAGGTTAATCGTTGAACGTGGAGAAGGTTATCATTTACCAGATATTCACTCGTCTTTTCGGCAATCGTAACGTCTCTCGCAGAGAGAGCGGCACGATTGCCGAAAACGGTAGTGGAAAGTTTGCCGATCTGTCACCGGAGGTACTGAAGGACATCGCCCAAATGGGTGTCAGCCATGTGTGGTATACGGGTGTTATCCGTCATGCCACGCAGACGGACTATTCGGCTTACGGCATTCCCCGCCAGCATCCCGCTGTGGTGAAAGGCAAGGCCGGTTCGCCCTATGCCATCACCGACTACTATGACGTAGACCCCGACTTGGCTGTCGACGTCAACCAGCGCATGCAGGAGTTCGAGCAGTTGGTGGAGCGTACGCACAAGGCCGGGCTGAAGGTCATCATCGACTTTGTGCCCAACCATGTGGCCCGTCAGTATAAGTCCATCTGCAAGCCCAAGCGTGTAAAAGACCTGGGTGAGACGGACAACGTACTGCATGGCTTCGACCCGCAGAACAACTTCTACTACTGTCCGGGTCAGCGCTTCTCCCCCTATTTCGACCTCTATCAGGGCGAGCAGGAACCTTATCTGGAAGAGCCTGCCAAGGCCACTGGCAACGACCACTTCGACAATGCCCCTGGGCAGAATGACTGGTACGAGACGGTGAAGCTGAACTACGGCGTTGACTATTATGCCGGTCGCATAGGATACTTTGACCCCATTCCCGACACCTGGCTCAAGATGACGGACATCCTGATGTTCTGGGCGAAGAAGGGTATCGACGGATTCCGTTGCGACATGGCTGAAATGGTGCCTGCCGAGTTCTGGGCATACGCCACGCAGAAGGTGAAGAAGAAATACAAGAACATCATCTTCATGGGCGAGGTCTACAATCCCTATGAGTACCGTCACTATCTGGCTTCCGGCTTCGACTGGCTCTACGACAAGGTGGGCATGTACGACACCATGCGTAACGTCATCTGCCACTATGTCCCGACGTCAGCCATCAGCCATGCCTGGCAGCAGACGGACGACATCCGCGACCACATGCTCTACTTCCTGGAGAACCACGACGAGCAGCGCGTTGCCAGCGACTTCTTTGCTGCCGACGGACGCAAGGGCGTGCCAGGCATGATGGTGTCGCTGCTGTTGCAGCAGAACCCCTTCATGCTGTATGCCGGCGAGGAATATGGCGAGCGCGGCATGGACCGCGAAGGCTTCAGCGGCAACGACGGCCGTACCACCATCTTTGACTACTGGAGCATCGACACGCTCTGCCGCGCTTCCCAGAACAAGCTGACGGAGGCTGAGCAGCAGCTGTTTGATATACATAAGAAGACCATGCTTCTGGCCCGTGAAGAGAAAGCCGTCACAGCAGGTGTCAACTTCGACCTGATGTACGTCAACGGACACTTGGAGCGCCAGTATGCCTTCCTGCGCAAGGCTGACAATGAGCTGCTGCTGGTGGTGGCTAACTTCGAAGACCACGATGTAGTCATCGATGTCAACATCCCTGCCCACGCTTTCGATTTCATGCAGATGAAGGAGAAGAACGCCATTGCCATCGACCTGCTGACAAAGGAGAAACTGGCTGTGCGACTGAAGAAGGACAGTGCTGTCAGAATGTCTGTCGGAGCCAGGAACGGCCGTGTGTGGAAGGTGAAATTGTGAATGTTGAACAAGAAAGGATATGGCATACGACGACTACGTACTTAACGAGCATAACAAGGAAGAGTTTCCGCCTGCCCATACGGCGGAGCATCTGCTGAACCAGACAATGATCAGGCTCTTTGGCTGTGAGCGCAGCTACAATGCCCACATCGAGCGCAAGAAGAGCAAGATGAGTTTCCGACTGGACCACAAGCCCAGCCGGCAGGATGAGAAGGAGATAGAGCGCGAGATGCAGCGGCTGATAGACGAGGACCTGCCCGTGACCTTTGACTATGTCACTAAGGACTGTCTGCCAGAGGGTATAGCCCTCGACCGACTGCCCGACGATGCCTCGGAGACCATCCGTCTGGTGCGTATCGGCGACTACGACGTGTGCCCCTGTATCGGCAAACATGTACGCTCGACGGCACAGATAGGCCGTTTCGAGATGCTGGGTACCAACTGGGACGAACACGAACACTCGTTCCGTGTGAGATTCAAAATCGTCCAGTAAAAACTGCGCCATATCCCCCCTTTAAAATAAAAAAAGTGCTTAGTGATGAAAGAATTATCATTTTTTTCAGTAACTTTGCAACCAAAACGCCCCTATAGCACATGAACCATATAAGAAATTTCTGCATTATTGCACATATTGACCACGGCAAGTCAACACTGGCCGACCGTCTGCTGGAGTTTACCAAGACCATTCAGGTGACGGAAGGACAGATGTTGGACGACATGGACCTGGAGCGCGAGCGCGGCATCACCATCAAGAGCCACGCTATCCAGATGGAGTATGTGTATAAGGGCGAGAAATACATTCTGAACCTCATTGACACTCCGGGACACGTCGACTTCTCCTATGAGGTGTCGCGTTCGATAGCCGCCTGCGAGGGTGCACTCTTGGTGGTGGATGCCACCCAGGGCGTGCAGGCGCAGACCATCTCGAATCTCTACTTGGCCATCGACAACGACCTGGAGATTATTCCTGTCATCAACAAGATAGACATGCCATCGGCTATGCCCGACGAGGTAGAGGACGAAATAGTCGACCTCATCGGCTGTGACCCGGAGGACATCATCCGTGCCAGCGGAAAAACCGGCGAGGGTGTCGAGGACATCCTGAATGCCGTCGTGGAGCGCATACCGCATCCCGTAGGTGACGAGCAGGCTCCGTTGCAGGCACTCATCTTCGACTCCGTATTCAACTCGTTCCGCGGCATCATTGCCTACTTCAAGATAGTCAACGGCAGCATCCGCCCTGGCGACAAGGTGAAGTTCTTCAATACCGGTCAGGAGTACGATGCCGACGAGGTGGGCGTGCTGAAGATGGACATGATACCCCGCAAGGAACTTCGAACCGGTGAGGTGGGCTACATCATCAGCGGCATCAAGAATGCCAAGGAGGTGAAGGTGGGCGACACCATCACCCATGTGTCACGTCCCTGCGAAAAAGCCATCGAGGGCTTCCAGGAAGTGAAGCCGATGGTGTTTGCCGGTGTCTATCCCATCGACCCCACGGACTACGAGAACCTGCGTGCCTCGTTGGAGAAGCTGCAGCTGAACGATGCCTCGCTGACCTTCGTCCCTGAGACGTCGGTAGCGCTGGGCTTTGGTTTCCGTTGCGGATTCTTAGGGTTGCTGCACATGGAGATTGTGCAGGAGCGCCTGGACCGCGAGTTCGACATGGACGTCATCACCACCGTCCCCAATGTCACCTATATGTGCTACACCAAGCAGCATGAGGAGAAGGAAGTGCACAACCCCTCGGGACTGCCCGACCAGACGATGATAGACCATATTGAGGAACCCTATATCAAGGCCAGCATCATCACCGCTGCCGACTACATTGGTCCCATCATGACGCTGTGTCTCGACAAGCGCGGCGAGCTGATAGACCAGCAGTATGTCTCGGGTGGACGTGTCGAGCTGCGCTTCATGCTGCCGTTGGGCGAGATAGTCATCGACTTCTACGACAAGCTGAAGAGCATCTCAAAGGGCTATGCATCGTTCGACTACCATATCGACTCGTTTCGTCCCTCGAAGCTCGTCAAGCTCGACATCCTGCTGAACGGTGAGCCCGTGGATGCCCTGTCGACGCTGACACATGCCGATAATGCCGTCACCTTTGGTCGCCGCATGTGCGAGAAACTGAAGGAGCTTATTCCGCGCCAGCAGTTCGACATCGCCATCCAGGCAGCCATCGGCGCTAAGATCATAGCCCGCGAGACCGTCAAGCAGGTGCGCAAGGACGTGACCGCCAAGTGCTATGGTGGTGACGTGAGTCGTAAGCGTAAGCTGCTGGAGAAGCAGAAACGCGGTAAGAAGCGCATGAAGCAGATTGGTAACGTGGAAGTGCCTCAGAAGGCATTCCTCGCTGTATTGAAGCTAGACTAATAAACAAACTACATAAAACCTATTGAGAAACTATATGACGACTATTGGACTGACAACGAGAGATGTGGCGCGTGAGCTGGCCAGGCGGTACAGTACGATGACCCACGAAGAACTGGATGTGCTGGAGAGCATTCTGGTACCCATGAAGTTCCAGAAGGGTGAAATCATCCTCCATGAGGGTGAGGTATGCAAAGATATCTACTGGGTTGTCAAGGGACTTGTGCGCCAGTTCTATTTCAAGAACGGCAAGGAGCTGACGGAATATATGGCTGTCGAGAACACCATCTGCATGAGTATTGAGAGCCTCTTCAGGGAGGAACCCAGCCGCCAGCAGATGCAGGCCATCGAACCGACCATCATCTTCGCCTTGCCCAAGGCCAAACTGGAGAAGGAAGCTGTCAGAAATGTCAATATTCAGATGTTGTATCGTAAGATACTGGAAGAGTCACTGATACTCTCTCAGGTGCATGCCGACATGTTGCGCTTCGAGTCAGCCCAGGAGCGCTATGCCAAGTTGGTGAAACGCTCACCGCAACTGGTACTGCGTGCCCCGCTGGTGTATATCGCCAGCTATCTGCAGATGACACCCGAGACACTGTCCCGTGTGCGCACCTCTGCCTTGCTATAACGGTGCAACAAAAGTAAACATATCGGGGAATGTCTGGCTGAGCATGTCAGGACATTCCTGAAAGAGTCCGAACAGGGCGCTGCCTGAGCCAGACATGGCTGCATAGGTGGCGCCCATCTTGTATAATTGCTCTTTGACCTGTCCAATCTCGGGGTGCAGGGCGAAGACACTCTCTTCGAAGTCGTTCACCAGGTCGTCCTTCCACGTTTCAACGGGCTGTAGTACCACGTCGCGACAGTTCTTTGCGGGGTAGTGAGGATGGATGCGCGAGAAAGCCTCCTTGGTGGGGACGGGGATGTCTGGGCGCACGACGCCGATATGCCAGCCGCTCAGGTCGAGACTGATGGGCTGCAGGCGTTCGCCGATACCTTCGGCATAGCATGGACGGCTGACGATGAAGAAGGGGCAGTCGGCACCCAGCCGGGCGGCATATTGTATCATCTGCTCGTCGCTAAGACCTAACGCAAACAAGTCGTTCAACAGCCGTATCATATAGGCACAGTCGCTACTGCCGCCCCCCATGCCCGCCTGTGTGGGAATGCCTTTCCACAGGTGGGCATGGATGCGCGGCAGGGTAGGGAAGTCGCTCTTCAGCAGCTGGTAGGCCCGTACCACGAGATTGCGCTGTTCGTCACCCTCAATGGGTATGTTAGTCGTCTTCAGGTCACAGTCCACGTCAGAAGGGAATATCTCGTCCATCACCTGCACCTCCAGGGCATCCTTGATGGGAACGGGATAGAAAACCGTCTGCAGGTTATGATATCCGTCGCTGCGTTTCTCGACGACATTCAGACCTAAGTTAATCTTGGCGACTGGGAAGGTAATCATGCTCTTACTCCTTGATAAACGTATGCATGAACTCGTCGAGTTTCAGCAGGCCGTAAGCACCGCTGGCACACGAAACTTCATCGTACTGCTGTACGTCATCGGGCTCGATGCCGCGATGCCAGATGAGGAAGGGTACGGGCTGTCCCACGTGGATGCGCTGTTCGACGGGTGTCAGGTGGTCGGGCAGCACGGCGATGCTCACAGGCTCATGGCTTGTGTCTGCCTCAGTACCCCAGTCTTTCACCTTATTATATATAGGGGTGATGAGACGCTGGTCGAGATATTCGATGGTCTTCAGCTTCAGTTCCAGGTCGCCGTCGTGGCCAGCCTCGTCGCTGGCTTCGACATGAACGAAGACGAAGTCGTCCTTTTCCAGTGCGTCGATGGCTGCCTGTGCTTTGCCCTCGTAATTGGTGTCGGCAAGGCCAGTGGCACCAGGTACCTTGATGATGCGCAGGCCGGCATACTTGCCGATGCCCTGAATGAGGTCGACGGCAGAGATGACGGCACCACTCTTGATATTCGGGTACTGCTGCATGAGCGTCTCCATCGACGGGCGATAGCCGCCGCTCCAAGGCCAGATGCTGTTGGCCTGACGCTCGCCCTTGGCAGCCTTGGCCTTGTTGTAGGGGTGGTTAGGCAGCAGTTCCTGAGAGCGCAGGATGAGTTCATTGATGAGGTCGGCGGTTTGTTGGGGGGAGAGGCGGCGGCTGTGGTGGCTGTCAGCGGCAAAACCGCTGACCACACTTTCCGGTTTCACCAGCAGCGGGCGCCAGGGTTCGTTGGGATGGTCGTGGGGTGGGGCACAAACGATGTGTTTGTTGCCGCCCTTGATGACCAGCAAGTGGCGATATTGGATGCCGCAGATGAACTGTACGCGCTCGCAGCCCTCGCGCTCGTTGATGGGCTTAGCGAGGTTCTCGTTCAGGTAGTCGATGAGCACGCGGGCATCGTCGGTCTCCAGATTGCCACCATTATGGGTGATGATTTTCCCATCTTCCAGCGTGATGATATTGCAACGGATGGCAAAGTCATCGTCTGCCATCTCATAGCCTATCGATGCAGCCTCTAAAGGCCCACGACCTTCATACACCTTATTCAAGTCATAGCCGAGAATAGCAGTATTGGCAACCTCAGAGCCTGGGGGAAAACCTTCGGGTACAGTAATGAGTCGTCCGCAGCGACCTTCACGTGCCAACTGATCCATCATCGGCTTATGGGCATACTGTAGCAATGTCTTCCCACCAAGTCGCTCGACTGGCAGGTCGGCCATTCCATCACCCAAAATAATGATATGCTTCATATTATTTGTTTTTGCAGCGGACTACAGGACTTAATGACTATTCTTTATGCTGATAGTGTATCGTTAAAGTCCTTTAGTCCTGTTGTTATATTTTTGCAGCGGACTACAGGACTTAAGGACTATTCTTTATGCTGATAGTGTATCGTTAAAGTCCTTTAGTCCTGTAGTCCGCTGCTATAATTTAGATATTAGCGATGCTCATGATATTTGCGAAGACACCTGCTGCCGTGACGGCGGCGCCAGCACCATAGCCCTGAATGAGCATCGGGTACTCCTTGTAGCGCTCGGTGGTCAGCAATACGATGTTGTTCGACCCCTCCAGTCCGTAGAAAGGATGACCGTAGGGCACCTCCTTCAGGGCTACGCTGGTCTTGAAGTTCGTGGGGTCGTTCTCGTCGGCTTCCATCGTAGCCACGAAGCGCCAGCGTTTCTTTTCGCTTTCGAGCACCTTGCGACGAGCCTCGAAGTCGGCATCAAGTTCGGGCAGACGCTTCCAGAAGTCGTCAATGCTTCCCTCGAAGTAGCTGTCGGGCACGAAGAGGTGCTTCTCCACGTCGTCCTGCTCCACCTTGTAGCCTGCCTCACGAGTCAGGATGACCAGTTTGCGGATGACGTCCGTGCCGCTGAGGTCGATGCGCGGGTCAGGCTCTGAGTAACGCTGCTCCTTGGCACGGCGGACGGTCTCAGAGAAGGGCACGTCGGCAGCAATCTCGTTGAAGATAAAGTTGAGCGTACCAGAAAGGATGGCCTCGATCTTCAGGATTTTGTCGCCTGAGTTGCACAGGTCGTTGATGGTGCCGATGATGGGCAGTCCAGCACCGACGTTGGTCTCGTAGCGGAACCATACGCCGCGGTCGCGGGCTGTCTGGCGCAGCTTCAGGTAGCTGTCGTAGTCGCTCGAAGCGGCTATCTTGTTGGCAGCCACGACGCTGATATTATGCTCCAGGAAGGTCTGGTATAATGTTGCGATCTGTCGGCTGGCGGTACAGTCGACGAAGACGCTGTTAAAGATGTTCATCTTGATGATTTCCTCGCGCATGTGTTCGGTATCGGCCTTGAAACCAGCGCGCAGAATCTTCTCGTAGTTGTCGAGGTCGATGCCGTCGCGGTCGAGCACGAAGTTGTCGACATCGCTGATGCCCACCACGTTCAGCTTCAGACGGCGTGACTGCATGAGGAACTGCTGCTGGGTACGAATCTGTTCGAGGAGCATGCCACCCACCGTTCCGATGCCGCAGATGAAGATGTTGAGCACCTTATATTCTGACAGGAAGAATGAGTCGTGCAGCACGTTCAGCGACTTACGCAGGAATTTGCCGTCGACGACGAACGAGATGTTCGTCTCTGATGCACCCTGGGCACAGGCAATGACGCTGATACCCGAACGTCCCAGCGTGCCAAACAGTTTACCGGCGATACCCGGCGTCTGCTTCATGTTCTCACCCACGATGGCGATGGTAGCCAGACCACTCTCCACCTGCATGGGGAACATGGCGCCCGTCTCTATCTCCTTGGCAAACTCGGCGTTCAGTACCTCGGCAGCGGCCTCGGCATCCTCGTCGCGCACACCGATAGAGGTAGAGTTCTCTGACGATGCCTGCGACACCATGAACACGCTGATGCCCTTGTTGGCCAGCGTCGTAAAGATGCGGCGGTTGACGCCAATGACACCCACCATCGACAGACCTGTGACGGTTATCAGCGAGGTGCCCTTGATGGAGGAAATACCCTTGATGGGCTTCTGGTCATTCTCAATCTTCGACTTGATGAGCGTGCCCGGATGTTCAGGGTTGAAGGTATTCTTGACCTTGATAGGTATATTCTTGACGCAGACAGGATAGATCGTCGGGGGATAGATGACCTTGGCGCCGAAGTTGCATAGCTCCATGGCCTCCACATAGGAGAGCTCGTTGATGGTATAGGCGCTCTTGATGACCTTCGGGTCGGCTGTCATGAAGCCGTCCACGTCGGTCCATATCTCCAGCACGTCGGCATCGAGTGCTGCTGCAATGATGGCTGCGGTATAGTCGCTGCCGCCACGTCCCAGGTTGGTGGTCTCATGGCTGTCGCGGTCTCGGGCAATGAATCCTGGCACCACGGCGACGGTCTTGCTGGCGTTGGTATTGTTGGACTGGAAGGTCGCAAAGGCTTCCTTCACCAGTTTGTTGGTCAGATCGGTGTCGAGTACATGCTTGCCCTCCTTGTTTTCCGTGCGGATGAAGTCGCGGGCATTCATACGCATACCATTCTTGATCATGGCTGCCACAATGTGCGATGACAGACGCTCACCATAGCTGATGATGGTGTCCTGCGTCTTCTCGCTGAGGTCGTGAATCAGGAACACACCATAATAGATGCTCCGCAACTGGTCGAAGAGCTGGTCTACGCTGTTGAATAAGTCGATGCGCTTTTTGTCGTCCTGGATGATGGCGTCTATCATCTGGTGATGACGGGTGACCATCGATTCGAACTCCTCGCGATAGTGGCTGTCTCCATTCTTGGCTAATTGCGAAGTCGCAATCAGTTTGTCGGTGATGCCGTTCAGTGCACTTACAACTACTACGACAGGCCCCCGTCCGGCTTCTGCCTCTACAATCTCTTTTAAGCTCAAAATGCTTTTCACGGAACCTACGGACGTTCCGCCGAATTTCATTACTTTCATATTTCTATGCAATTTACCTTACCGCTGGTACCCCTACTGACAATGGGGGACTTCTCCAACGGCGGTGCAAAGGTAAACATAAAAAATGGACTGACCAAATTGTCAGTCCATTTTTTTACTTGTATAGGTATCGTTTGATGCTTCGCTTGGGTGTCTTCTCGAATTCCTCCTTGCGGATTTCTATCTCAGCAATCTTCTCGTAGGCAGGCAGCTGTCCGTTGAGTTGATCGAGGTTCTGGTTCATGACGTTCATGAGGTCGCTCTCGTTGAATCGCATGTTCTTGGCTTCGTCATAGTCGGGATAGATCAGTCCCACCAGTTTGTTATCCCTTTGTACAACGACGCTCTCGACGACCATTGGCATGGAGTTCAGCTTGTCCTCTATCTCCTCGGGATAGATGTTCTGTCCGTTGGGGCCTAGCAGCATATTCTTGCTGCGCCCATTGATGAAGACGTTGCCGTCGTAGTCCATTGTGCCCAGGTCACCCGTGTGGTACCAGCCGTTGGCGTCCAGGGTTTCCTGTGTGGCTTCCTCGTTCTTGTAGTAACCCAGCATGACGTTGGGACCTTTGGCCAGTATCTCGCCAGGAATCTCGGCGGGATTGGTGGAGTTGATCTTCACCTGCATGTGGTAAGCAGCTTGTCCGCAGGAGCCCTGCACGAAAGTCTGCCAGTCACGGTAGCAGATGATGGGGGCACACTCGGTGGCGCCATAGCCCACGGTGTAGGGGAATTCTATGCGTTTCAGGAATGCCTCCACCTCCTGATTGAAGGCGGCGCCGCCTATGATGACCTCGTACAGTTCGCCGCCGAAGGCCTTGACGACCTCCTGGCAAATGCGTTCGCGCACCTTCTTCGAGATGACGGGCATCGACAGCAGCAGTCGCATGCGGTTGTTTTGAATCTTGGGGAACACCTTCTTTCGGATAATCTTCTCGATAACCAGCGGCACGGCTATAATGATTTTAGGCTTCACGTCCGCGAAAGCCTGTGCGATGATGGCTGGCGAGGGGATGCGGTTCAGGTAGAAGGTGTGGCATCCGTGCAGGAACTCGAAGATGAACTCGAAGGCCATGCCGTACATGTGGGCCATGGGGAGAATGGAGATGATGCGGTCGCCACGGTTGATGGTCTTGCCCAGTACGTGCTCGGCAAAGTCATAGTTCGACCATATAGCGCGGTAGGGTATCATCACACCCTTTGAGAATCCCGTGGTACCCGAGGTGTAGTTGATGAGTGCCAGTTCCTCGCCGTTCTCCTCAATATAATAATGTACGTGTTCCTTACGGAAATATTTGGGGTATTTCTTGCCATACAGCTCGTTCAAGTGCTCTCGGGCATAGGTCAACTTGTCTGTGCGAGACACCATCAGCGAGTAGTCGGGGTTGTTGATGATACCCTCCAGGTTGGGCATCTGCATAGGATCTATCTGCGTGGCCACATGGTCACCCACAAAGAGCAGCTTGGCATCGGAGTGGTTGACGATGTTGTGTATCTGCTCTGCCATGAACTCATGCAGGATAGGTACTGCCACAGCGCCATACGTCAGCGTGGCAAGAAACGCCACCGCCCATTGGCTGCTGTTACGTCCGCAGAGGGCTATCTTGTCACCCTTGGTGACACCGCTGTTCTCAAACAGGATGTGTAGTTTCTCTATCTTGCGTGCTACGTCATGATACTGCAGGGTGGCTCCCTTATAGTCAGTCAGGGCATCCAGGTCCCAGTTGTCGACAATGCTCTGCTGAATGAGCTGGTTAAAACTCGGATAGTTTTCCATACCTTATTTATATAGATAACGTTTAATACTCTTCTTTGGTGTCTTCTGGAACTCCTTGTCTTGCAGTTCGAAGGCTTGTATGCGGCTGTATGCGGGCAACGTCTGGTTCAGGTTCTGGCGGTTCTGCTCCATGATGCCCTCTATGTCTTGTGTGTTGAATCCCATGTTGCGGGCTTCGTCCATGTCAGGATATATCAGGGCTACCAGATGGTCGTCACGTTGTACGATGAGGCTCTCGCTGACCATTGCCATCGAGTTGAGCTTGTCCTCAATCTCTTCGGGGTAGACGTTTTGTCCGTTAGCGCCCAGCAGCATGTTCTTCAGGCGTCCGCGGATGAAGATATGTCCATCCCGCGACATGGTGGCCAGGTCGCCAGTATGGTACCAACCGTCGCTGTCGATGGCCTGTCTGGTGGCCTCCTCGTTCTTATAATAGCCCAACATGACGTTAGTTCCTCGGGTGATGATCTCGCCCTCCACGTTCTGCGGGTCTGGCGACGCGATTTTTACCTCCATGCAGGGCAGGGGTGTGCCACACGAGCCGGGCAAGAAGTCGTGGTAGTCGCTGTACGAGATGAGCGGGGCACATTCCGTCGTGCCATAGCCTACAGTGATGGGGAAATTGATGCTCTTCAGGAACTGTTCTATCTCCTGGTTCAGCGGGGCACCGCCCACGATGATCTCATAAGCCCTTCCGCCGAAAGCAGCATATACCTCTTGGCAGATGCGCTCGCGCACCTTGTCCCTGACGACGGGCATCTGAAGCATCAGCTTCACGGCATTAGTCTGTATCTTGGGGAACACGCGCTTGCGGATGATCTTCTCAATAATCAGGGGTACTGCCACCACCACGTCGGGACGTACCTCCTTGAAGGCCTCGGCGATAATGGCTGGCGACGGCAGGCGCGTCAGGAAATGCAGATGATAGCCCGAGCAGAAGGGGAACAGAAACTCGATGGACATGCCATACATGTGTGCCATGGGCAGAATGCTCAGCGTGTTGCTGAACTTGGGCATGTGTACGCCCAGCTTCTTCTGGCAGAAGTCCACGTTGCCCCAGAGAGCGCGGTAGGGTAGCATGACGCCTTTCGAAAAGCCTGTCGTTCCGCTGGTGTAGTTGATCATGCACAACTCCTCGGACGTGTCCTGATGCCAGTGTACGTCGTCGCGTCGGAAGGCATTGGGATACCTCTTGCCGAAGAGCTCGTTCAGTCGCTCGCGGGCGTCGGTAAGCTGCTCGTTATGAGAAACATACAATGAGAAGTCGGGTAGGTTGAAGATGCCTTCCAAGTGGGGCATCTGCTTCTCGTCGATGACGTTGACGATGTAGTCGCCTACAAACAGCAAGCGTGAATCGGAGTGGTTGACGATGTTGTGTATCTGTTCGTCGTTGAATTCATGTAGAATAGGAACGATGACGGCGCCGTAGGTCAGCGTAGCCAGGAAGGCTACTGCCCAGTGTGCCGAGTTGCGTCCGCACACAGCGATGCGGTCGCCCTTCTGGATGCCCGCAGCCTCCATCATGATGTGAAGTTTCTCTATCTTGCGGGCTACGTCATGGTATTGCAGTGTAGCTCCCTTGTAGTCGGTCAGCGCATCGAGCAGCCAGTTGTCCTTGATGGTTCGTTCAATATAAGAATTGAAACTAGGTATGTCATTCATTGCACAATTTTCAAAATTTTGTGCAAAGGTAATATCTTTTCTGCACATCCGCAAACTTTTTGTGCAGTTTTTATTTCTATGCTGAAAAATTCTTCAAATTATTTTGTAATTTCCGTAAATTGTAGTAATTTTGCAGCCGATTTCGATAAAACTGGTTAATGAAGAACGACAAAATGAAGAATCAGTACCGTATCAACGAACAGATACGTGTACGTGAAGTGCGAATCGTGGGCGACAGTGGCAGCACTGTTTTACCTACACGTGAAGCCTTGGACATGGCTCGCGATCAGGGTGTTGACCTGGTCGAGATTTCTCCCAATGCCAATCCTCCTGTTTGTCGACTCATCGACTATTCGAAATTCCTTTACCAGCAGAAGAAGCGCCAGAAGGAGATGAAGGCCAAGCAGGTGAAGGTGGAGGTCAAGGAAATTCGTTTCGGACCTCAGACCGACGAGCATGACTATCAGTTCAAGCTCAAGCACGCCAAGGAGTTCCTGGAAGATGGTAATAAGGTACGCGCATACGTATTTTTCCGTGGACGCTCCATTCTGTTCAAGGAGCAGGGCGAGGTGCTGTTGCTGCGTTTCGCCAACGACCTTGAGGAATATGGCAAGGTCGAGGGCATGCCCTCGCTGGAAGGCAAGAAGATGTTCCTCTACCTGGCTCCCAAGAAGGCCGGTGCTCAGAAGAAGAGCCAGCAGGCCCGTGACCGTGAGGCTTCAGTAGCCGAGGCAAAGGAGTCAGCCCGTCAGCAGCAGTCGCCGGAGGTGGATGTTGATATGCCAGCCAATGGTGGTATGTTTGCTAACGCCAAGATTAGTGCTGATGCGTTGAAGAAGTTGACTGAAACAGAAGACTAATCATAAAGTTCAAAGTTCAAAGTTCAAAGTTCAAAGAAAAAAAGACGGCGTCGCGCCCGGTATATGCGTAGTCGCCGAATATTAATAACAATTTAAATTTTAAAAACAATGCCAAAAGTAAAGACAAACTCCGGTGCTAAGAAGCGTTTTGCTTTCACCGGAACAGGTAAGGTCAAGAGACACCACGCTTACCACAGTCACATTCTGACTAAGAAGACTAAGAAGCAGAAGCGTAATCTGCAGGGTTCGACACTTGTCGATGTTACAAACATGAAGCAGGTTCGTGACCTGTTGTGTCTCCGTTAATTCACCTATTGTCAAACATTAAAAATATTAGAAAACTATGCCAAGATCAGTCAATCACGTTGCATCACGTGCAAAACGTAAAAGAATTCTGAAACTCACTCGCGGTTACTTTGGTGCCCGCAAGAATGTTTGGACAGTAGCCAAGAACACTTGGGAGAAAGGTCTTACCTACGCTTATCGCGATCGTAAGAACAAGAAGCGCACCTTCCGTGCCCTGTGGATCCAGCGTATCAACGCTGCCGCTCGTCAGGAGGGCCTGAGCTATTCTGCACTCATGGGCAAGCTGGCCAAGGCTGGTATCGAGATCAACCGCAAGGTGCTCGCAGACCTGGCCCTCAACAACCCTGAGGCTTTCAAGGCTATCGTAGCCAAGGTGAAGTAAGAACCGGTTCTTCGAAAGAACAAGAGGCATTGCTTGTATCCTATATGAGTAGTGCCTCTTTTTGCACTCGCAAAACATCAATTTCAAACATATCTCGTATTTATGGAAATTAAGATTACCTTCCCGGACGGTTCTGTTCGCTCGTATGAGCAGGGCGTTACCGGTTTTCAGATTGCCGAGAGCATTTCGCCGGCTCTGGCACGCAGCGTTGTCAGCTGTGGTGTAAACGGCGAGACAGTTGAGTTGAACCGTCCCATTATGGAGGACGCTACCATCGCCCTTTACAAGTTTGAGGACGAGGAGGGCAAGCACACCTTCTGGCACACCTCTGCCCACCTGTTGGCTGAGGCCTTGCAGGAGCTTTATCCCGGCATTCAGTTCGGTTTCGGACCTGCTGTCGAGAACGGCTTCTTCTATGACGTGCTGTTGCCTAATGGTGAGATGATTAAGGAGAGCGACTTCCCCGCCATCGAGGCCAAGATGAAGGAGCTGGCAGGCAAAAAGGAGGCTGTCGTCCGTAAGGAAGTCGCCAAGGCCGATGCTCTCAAGCAGTTTGCCGCTAACGGTCAGACCTACAAGTGTGAACACATCGACCAGGACCTGGAGGATGGTTCTATCACCACCTATACCCAGGGCAACTTCACCGACCTTTGCCGTGGCCCGCACCTCGTGGACACTGGTGAAATCAAGGCCGTCAAGCTGACGAACGTCGCAGGCGCCTTCTGGCGTGGCGATGCTTCCCGCGAGCAGATGCAGCGTCTCTATGGTATCTCGTTCCCCAAGAAGAAGATGCTCGACGAGTATCTTGTCATGCTTGAGGAAGCCAAGAAGCGTGATCACCGCAAGATTGGCAAGGAGATGGAACTCTTCATGTTCAGCGACAAGGTAGGCAAGGGTCTTCCCATCTGGCTACCCAAGGGTACTGAGCTGCGTCTCCGTCTTCAGGACCACTTGCGCAAGGTTCAGAAGCGTTTTGGCTATCAGGAAGTTATCACTCCGCATATTGGCTCCAAGAATCTCTATGTTACCTCAGGTCACTATGCCCACTACGGCAAGGATTCGTTCCAGCCCATCCATACCCCCGAGGAGGACGAGGAATACATGCTGAAGCCCATGAACTGCCCGCACCACTGCGAAATCTTCGCTTGGAAACCCCGTTCCTATCGCGACCTACCACTGCGTATTGCTGAGTTCGGTACCGTCTATCGCTACGAGCAGTCGGGCGAGTTACACGGACTGACCCGCGTACGTTCATTTACGCAGGATGACGCCCACCTCTTCTGCCGTCCCGATCAGGTGAAGCAGGAGTTCCTCAACGTCATGGACATCATTAATATTGTTCTCAAAGCTTTTGGCTTTGAGTTCGAAGCTCAGATTTCTCTCCGCGACCCCAACGACCACGAGAAGTACGTAGGTACTGACGAAGACTGGGCACTGGCCGAGCGTGCCATTCAGGAGGCTTGCGAGGAGAAGGGCCTGCATGCCAAGGTGGAATACGGCGAGGCTGCCTTCTATGGACCCAAACTCGACTTCATGATCAAGGATGCCATCGGTCGCCGCTGGCAGTTAGGCACCATTCAGGTAGACTACAACCTGCCTAAGCGCTTCCAGCTGGAGTATACCGACGAGGACAACCAGAAGAAGACGCCTGTCATGATTCACCGCGCACCCTTCGGCAGCATGGAGCGCTTCTGTGCCGTGCTCATCGAACATACCAGTGGTCACTTCCCCTTGTGGCTCACACCCGACCAGGTGGCTATCCTGCCGCTGTCTGAAAAGTACAACGACTATGCTAAGGAAGTCGCCAAGAAATTCGACCTGGGTGGCGTGCGTCCCACCATCGACCTGCGCAACGAGAAGCTCGGTCGCAAGATTCGCGACAACGAGCTGAAGCGCATCCCCTACATGGTCATCGTGGGTGAGAAGGAACAGCAGGACGGCACCGTTGCTGTGCGTCCGCAGGGTGGTGGCGAACAGACCATCATGACCATCCAGCAGTTCATCGACCACATCAATGCCGAGGTCAAGGAGATGACGAAGGACTTCTAAGTCTTTGAATATATAAAGAAGGAAGTTTTACAATTTGAAATGAACCCCGAAAGTTAGACAAACACTTTCGGGGTTCATTGTGTCATAATCCCTTTCTTTACCCTATTGTTGCAGGGCTACTTATTCTTCAATGTTCTTGATGGTGTTGACGAAGTCGTGGGTATATGCCTGTATCGACTGGCGCTTCAATTTGTGCAGGAAGCCCTTGCTGCGCTCTACCTGAAGCTCGTAGCGCTTCAACAACTCCGAATCCTTTTCCCCTTGCAAGTCCAGGAACTGCTGGCGCAGGGTGGGGGTGAGTTGCAGGAAGAAGTCGTCGCTGTACGTCTGAATGCCCTCAGCCACCCACGGGCCGATGCCATATTGCTTGACAATCTGGTACAACCTGTTCCATTTCCATGCCGTCATGGGTTCTATGGGGTCGCGACGGGAGCTGTCGCTGTAGATGAGTCGATCGATGTTCCGCTGAATGATGTTCATAGTGAGTAACGTTTGGGGTATCGTAATAGGATAGAAAGCAGGGCCGCTATGCCGATGGCCACGGGATAGTAGAGGTAAGGCACAATGCTGACAGGGTTCAGACCTGCCAGACCTGCTGCCATAAGTAGTTGGGCACCGTATGGGATGAGTCCCTGCACCATGCACGAGAAGGTATCGAGGATGGATGCGGCTTTCCGACTGTCCACGCCATAGCGGTCGCCAACCTGCTTGGCAATGCCGCCAACGGTAATGATGGCGACGGTATTGTTGGCCGTGCAGAGGTCCACCAGCGACACCAAGGCGGCTATGGAAAGTTCAGCGCCTCGCTTGTCCTTGACGTGCCGCGTCATCCGTTCAATGAGGTAGTCGATGCCGCCGTTGTACTTGATTAGTTCCAGCAGACCGCCTGCCATCATGGTGATGATGATAAGTTCGCCCATTCCGACGATGCCCTGGCCCATGTGTCCGAACCAGCCGTAGACGTCGAACGCTCCCATGAGCATGCCAATGATGCCGGTCAGCACAAGGCCTACCACCAGTACCGCCATGACGTTCATGCCGACGATGGCCGCCAGCAGCACTATTAAGTAGGGAATGACTTTCAGTATCTCCACCTCGCCAACGTTTTGGGGCGAGTGTATGTTGCTGCCCATGATGAGGTAGATTGTCAGGATGACCACGGCGGCAGGCACGACGATGAATGCGTTGGCGCGGAATTTGTCGCTCAGGCGGCAGCCTTGTGTGGATGTGGCGACGATGGTGGTGTCGGAGATGAACGATAGGTTGTCACCGAAGAAGGCCCCTCCCACCACGATGGCGGTCATGAAGGGTACCGACGTGCCGGTCTGCTGGGCGATACCTGCCGCTATGGGTGTCAGCGCCACGATGGTGCCCACGCTGGTACCGACGCTGAGCGAGATAAAGCAAGCAGCCAGAAAAAGTCCCGCCAGCAGCATACTGCCCGGCAGCAGGGTCAGCGTCAGGTTGACCGTGGCGTCAATGGCGCCCATCATCTTGGCCGTATGGGCAAAGGCGCCAGCCAGGATGAAGATCCAAATCATCAGCATCATCTGACTGGTGCCTGCGCCTTGGCTATAGATGTTGATACGTTTACGAAGAGGAATGCCGCCACTCACAGTGACGGCATATATAGAGGCAATCATAAACGCTACCGTGATAGGAACCTTGTAAAAGTCGCCCGCAATAAGCGACGTTACAAGGTATACCAGGATAAACACGCCAAGTGGCGATAGTGCTAACAGTCCCTTCTTCAATGTCCTATGCGTTATATTCCTGCCAGGACTTGATCTTGATGTCGTTCTCCGTGAGGGCGGTGAAGGCCTCGATGAAGGCCTTGGCCAGACGGACGTTGGTCATCAGAGGGATGTTGTGGTCGATGGCACCACGACGGATGCGGTAGCCGTTGGTCAGCTCGCGCTTCGTGTGGTTCTTCGGCACGTTGATAATCAGTTCGAACTGGTGGGCACCAATCATGTCCATCACGTTGTTGCCGCCGTCCTCGTCGGGCCATGCCACGGGCGTAGCCTCGACGCCATTGTCGTTGAAGAACTTGGCCGTGCCATCGGTAGCATATACCTTGTAACCTTTCTTGACCAGTTCCTTGGCGGGTTCCAGCAGGCTGACCTTGCCTTTGGCGCCACCTGACGAGATGAGGATGCTGCCACCCTGTTTCGGCATACGGTAGCCGGTAGCAATCAGCGCGTTGAGCATGGCCTCGTTGAGGTCGTCGCCCAGACAGCCAACCTCACCCGTAGAGCTCATGTCTACACCCAACACGGGGTCGGCATTCTGCAGACGGGCAAACGAGAACTGGCTGGCCTTGACGCCGATGCGGTCGATGTCGAACTCTGACTTGTCGGGACGTGAGTAGGGGGCGTCGAGCATAATCTTCGTGGCCGTCTCGATGAAGTTGCGCTTCAATATCTTCGATACGAAGGGGAAAGAACGCGAGGCACGCAGGTTGCACTCGATGACCTTCACCTCGCGGTTCTTGGCGAGGAACTGGATATTGAATGGGCCGGAGATGTTGAGTTCCTTGGCTATCTTGCGCGAAATCTTCTTAATCTGACGGACGGTAGAGAAGTAGATGTGCTGTGCGGGGAACACCATCGTGGCGTCGCCGGAGTGCACACCGGCATACTCCACGTGCTCGCTGATGGCATACTCTACCACCTCGCCCTTGTCGGCAACTGCGTCGAACTCAATCTCCTTGGTCTCAGTCATGAACTTCGAGATGACCACGGGGAACTCTTTCGACACCTCAGTAGCCATGTTGAGGAAGCGATGCAGTTCCTCATCGTCGTAGCAGACGTTCATGGCAGCACCCGAGAGCACGTATGACGGACGTACCAGGACGGGGTAGCCCACCTCGGAGACAAACTCCTTGATGTCGTCGAACGAGGTCAGCGCACGCCATGCGGGCTGGTCGATGCCCAGTTTGTCGAGCATGGCCGAGAACTTGTCGCGGTTCTCGGCACGGTCGATGTCCACGGGGCTGGTGCCCAGCACGGGAACACCCTGGCGGTGCAGCTTCATGGCCAGGTTGTTAGGAATCTGTCCACCCACGCTCACGATGACGCCGCGAGGCGACTCCAGGTCGATGACATCGAGCACGCGCTCCAGTGACAACTCGTCGAAGTACAGGCGGTCGCACATGTCGTAGTCGGTCGAGACGGTCTCGGGGTTGTAGTTGATCATGATGCTCTTGTAACCCAGCTTGCGGGCTGTGTTGATGGCGTTCACCGAGCACCAGTCGAACTCCACGCTCGAACCAATGCGGTAGGCACCGGAACCGAGGACGATGACCGACTTCTCGTTCTTATAATAGTTGATGTCGTGTGCGGGCGTATAAGGTCTGCCGTCAGGCTGTGCGAAGGCAGGCGTATGGGTGTAGGTAAAGTACAGGTAGTTGGTCAGTTCGGGATGCTCGCTGGCTACCGTCGGGATGCGCTTCACGCTGGGCATGATGCCCTGCTGCTTGCGATACTGGCGTACCTGCAGGTTCTCCTTCTCCATGTTGCCGCTTGTAGGCTTCAGCACAAAGCGGGCAATCTGGAAATCACTGAATCCGCATTGCTTCACCTCCAGCAGCAGGCCGGCAGGCAGTTCCTCCAGCGAGTTGTACTGCTGCAGCTCATGCTTCAGGTCTACGATATGCTTTAGGCGCTCCAAGAACCAGACGTCAATCTTGGTCAACTCCTCGATGCGCTCCACGCTATAGCCATCCTCCAGGGCCTGGGCGATGGCAAAGATGCGGAGGTCGGTAGGATTCTGCAGGGCATCGTCCAGGTTGTCGAACTTCGTATGGTCGTTGCCCACGAAGCCGTGCATGCCCTGGCCAATCATGCGCAGACCCTTCTGGATCATCTCCTCGAAAGAGCGTCCGATGGACATGATTTCGCCGACGGACTTCATGCTGGAACCAATCTGGCGGCTGACACCGGCAAACTTCGTGAGGTCCCAACGAGGTATCTTACAAATCATGTAGTCAAGGCTCGGAGCCACGTAGGCCGACGATGTCGTACCCATCTCACCAATCTGGTCGAGGGTGTATCCGAGAGCTATCTTGGCAGCCACAAAGGCAAGAGGATAACCCGTTGCCTTAGAGGCCAATGCACTCGAACGGCTCAAGCGAGCGTTAATCTCGATGATGCGGTAGTCGTTGGTTTCGGCGTTGAAGGCAAACTGGATGTTGCATTCGCCTACGATGCCGAGGTGGCGCACACAGCGGATGGTGATGTCTTGCAGCATCTTCACCTGCTCCTCGCTCAGTGAACAGGTAGGAGCAACCACGATGGACTCGCCAGTGTGGATGCCCAGGGGGTCGAAGTTCTCCATCGAAGCCACGGTGAAGCAATGGTCGTTGGCATCGCGGATGGTCTCGAACTCAATCTCCTTCCAGCCCTTCAGCGACTCTTCCACGAGAATCTGCGGAGCGAACGTGAAGGCACTCTCGGCCAGTTCCTTGAAGGCTTTCTCGTCGGGACAGATGCCTGAACCCAGACCACCCAGGGCGTAGGCCGAGCGAATCATGATGGGGAAGCCAATCTCATGGGCGGCCTTTAGGGCGTCTTCCATGTTTTCTACGGCGTGGCTTACGGGAGTCTTCAGTTCAATCTCGTCCAGCTTCTTGACGAAGAGGTCGCGGTCCTCGGTGTTCATGATGGCTTCTACGCTGGTACCCAAGACTTCCACACCATACTCCTTCAGAATACCCTTCTGGTACAGTTCCGTACCGCAGTTCAGGGCTGTCTGTCCACCAAAGGCCAACAGAATGCCGTCGGGGCGTTCCTTCTTGATGATTTCTGTAACAAAGTGGGTGGTGACAGGCTGGAAATACACCTTGTCGGCAATACCTTCAGAAGTCTGAATGGTAGCGATGTTGG
>CAMHJQ010000011.1 GCA_946185485.1 uncultured Prevotellaceae bacterium
TGCCAACATGAATGCCGACACGCCCGCCGGCATGATGATGAAGTTTGCCTCGGAGACCACCAAGCCATTCGTCGACGACTATCTGTTGTCGGCAGAGAGCCGCGAGGCCGTGGAGCACAACTACCTGCACATCCACGACAAGGACTACTATCCCACGAAGTCGCTGACCTGCGTGCAGCACCCATTGGACAATATCCTTACCTGTGGCTTTGTGGCTGGTCACGGCGCCTCACGCCCAGCCCGCCGCATTGAGACGGCCAGCGTGCTGGCTTGTATCTCATTGGAGTGTGCCCAGAACGAGATGCACGGCGGACAGGCCATCCCTGCCTTCGACTTCTACCTGGCACCCTACGTCCGCCTGACCTATATCGAGGAGCTGAAATACCTCGAGGACCTCAACGGCGAGGACTACAAGGATCTCTACGATGAGCCGCTCATGGACTACCTCAGGCAGCCCCTCGACGGACTGACCGGCCGTGAGCGTGCCCGCCAGCATGCCGTCAACAAAACCGTGGGCCGCGTACACCAGGCTATGGAGGCTTTCATCCACAACATGAACACCATCCACTCGCGCGGCGGCAACCAGGTGGTATTCTCCAGCATCAACTACGGAACCGACACCAGCGCCGAAGGGCGTTGCGTCATGCGCGAGATACTGCTCTCCACCTACGAGGGCGTGGGCGGCGGCGAGACGGCTATCTTCCCCATTCAGATATGGAAGAAGAAGCGCGGCGTCAACTATCTGCCCGAAGACCGCAACTTCGACCTCTACCAGCTGGCCTGCAAGGTCACGGCACGCCGCTTCTTCCCGAATTTCCTCAACCTCGACGCCACCTTCAACCAGACCGACGAGTGGCGTCCCGACGATCCCAAGCGCTATCTGCACGAGGTGGCAACCATGGGCTGCCGCACCCGTGTCTTCGAGAACCGCTTCGGACCGAAGACCTCGATAGGTCGCGGCAACCTCTCGTTCACCACCATCAACATCGTGAAACTGGCTATAGAATGCATGGACGAGAAAGACCAGGAGAAGCGTATCGGCCTGTTCTTCGCCAAGCTCGACAACATGCTGGAGGTGGCTGCCAAGCAGCTGGACGACCGCTACCAGTTCCAGAAGACGGCCTTCTCCAAGCAGTTCCCCCTACTCATGAAGAGCTTGTGGATAGGCGGCGACAAACTCGGACCCAACGATACCGTCGAGAGCGTCATCAACCAGGGAACGCTCGGTATCGGGTTCATCGGACTTGCCGAGTGCCTCGTGGCCCTCACGGGAAAGCACCACGGCGAGAGCGACGAGTCGCAGCAGCTGGGTCTGAAGATTGTAGGCTACATGCGTGAGCGCGTCAACGAGTTCTGCGAGCGCTACTACCACAACTACTCCGTGCTGGCCACGCCGGCCGAGGGACTGGCGGGCAGGTTCACCAAGCGCGACCGCCAGCAGTTCGGCGTCATACCCGGCGTCACCGACCGCGACTACTACACCAACTCCAACCACGTGCCTGTCTATTACAAGTGCTCGGCACGCCACAAGGCCGAGGTCGAGGCTCCGTACCACGAGATGACACGTGGCGGGCACATTTTCTATGTCGAGATAGACGGCGACGCCACCCACAACCCGCAGGTCATCATGAGCGTCGTTGACATGATGGACCAGCTGAACATGGGTTACGGTTCCGTCAACCACAACCGCAACCGCTGCATGGACTGCGGCTACGAGAATGCCGACGACCACCTGGAGCGTTGTCCCAAGTGCGGCTCCACCGACATCGACAAGCTGCAGCGCATCACCGGCTACCTCGTCGGCACCACCGACCGCTGGAACAGCGGCAAGCTGGCTGAGCTGAACGACCGCGTCACCCATATCGACCACGGCGCACAAGACCTCTTCGGATGATTCGTGTTTTGGATATTATAGAAGATACGATGGTGGACGGTCCGGGATTCCGGACCGCCATCTATTGTGCGGGCTGCCGCCATCAGTGTGCGGGCTGCCATAATCCCCAGTCGTGGGCCTTCGACGGCGGCCGTGACATGACAGTGGAGCAGCTCATGCAGATCATCGTTGCCGACCCCTTTGCCAACGTCACCTTCACTGGCGGAGACCCCATGTATCAGGCAGCGGCCTTTGCCGAACTGGCACGAGCCATTCACCGCGATACCAACAAAGACATCTGGTGCTATACCGGTTTCACCTACGAGACTCTCATCCAGCCCGAGCAGCGCGAACTGCTCTCACAGCTTGACGTCCTCGTCGACGGTCCTTACGTTCAGCGCCTCCGAGATCCAGACCTGCTGTTCCGTGGTTCCTCCAACCAGCGTCTCATCGACGTACAGGCCTCCCTCTATGCCGGCGAGGTCGTCCTCTGGCATTCACTTATTTAATATAATAAGGGGCTAAAAAGGTAACATCTATCCTACGAGCTGGCGGGCGCGGGCCAGAGCCAGGTCGATGTGGTTGCAGATGTTCTCGTTACCCAGCAACTGCTCGAAGTTGTTGCGGCGCAGGACGGCATCGACCTTGGCGTTAACGCCGGAGAGGACGACGGTGATGCCTTCCTTCTGGCTCATGCGACACATGTTCTCGAGGTTGTGCAGGCCGGTGGAGTCGATGAACGGCACCTTACGCATGCGGATGATGCGCACCTTGGGACGGCTGCCGTAACGGGCCATGATGTCCTCGAAGCGTGTACCGGCACCGAAGAAGTAAGGACCGTTGATCTCGTAGACCTCGACGCCTTCGGGAATGGTGAGATGATCCAGATTGCCGGACTGCATGTCGGCATCCTCGTTGAGGTCTATCTCGTTGAACACGGCATGCACCTCGGTGGTCTCAGCCATACGACGCATGAAGAGCAGACAGGCGCAGACGAGTCCGAACTCGATGGCGACGGTGAGGTCGAAGATGATGGTAAGGAAGAACGTCAGCAACAGCACGGTCACATCCGACTTGGGGTTGCGGCGCGTCATAGCCAGGAAGGAGCGCCAGCCGCTCATGCCGTAAGAGACGACAACGAGCACACCGGCCAGACAGGCCATGGGGATGTACTGTGCCAGCGGCATGAGGAACAGGAAGATCAGCAGCAGCACGATGGCATGGATGATGCCGGCTATGGGGGTACGGCCTCCGTTGTTGATGTTGGTCATGGTGCGTGCGATGGCTCCCGTAGCGGGGATGCCGCCGAAGATGGGCGATGCGATGTTGGCGATGCCCTGACCGATAAGTTCGGTATTGGAATTGTGGTGGTCGCCGATGACACCGTCGGCAACCGTTGCCGACAGCAGGCTCTCGATGGCACCCAGGACGGCGATGGTGACAGCCGGTCCGACGAGGCCCTTAATGGTCTCCCACGTCAGTTCGGGCACCACGGCACCCGGCAGCTGGCTGGAGATGCTGAAGCGGTCACCGATGGTTTCGATGGAGGTAATACCGGCATACTGCTTGAGCAGCAGCGCGGCGACGGTCATCAGCACGATGGCTGCCAGCGAACCCGGCAGTGCCTTGAGCGGCGACAGATGGAACTTGCGTACCAGCATGGGCCACGAGGCGATGATGACCACCGAGGCAATGCCTACGATGGCACTCCATGGGTCGGTGGTGCCGATATGGGATATGTAGGCCATCCACTTCTCGACGAAGTCGCTGGGTACGTGGTCGATAGTCATGCCCAGCAGGTCCTTGACCTGGGTGGTGAAGATGGTGACGGCAATACCGCTGGTAAAGCCTACGACGATGGGGTAGGGGATGTATTTGATGATGGTACCCAGTCGGAGCACACCTAATAATATAAGAAATACACCAGCCATGAGCGTGGCGATGGTCAGGCCCTGCATGCCGTACTGCTGGATGATGCCATAGACGATGACGATGAAGGCACCCGTGGGTCCGCCTATCTGTACCTTGGAACCACCGAACAGCGAGATGGCCAGTCCGGCGACGATGGCGGTGATGATACCCTTCTCAGGGCTGACACCGCTGGCAATACCGAAGGCGATGGCCAACGGCAAGGCCACAATACCCACGATGACACCAGCCATGAGGTCGGCCATGAAGGTCTTGCGGTCGTAATTCTTGACAGCCGAGAGGAACTTCGGCTTGAAGTCTAATCCTTTTTCCATGATGTTTTTCTGTTAACCTATTGAAAATCGGGTGCAAAGGTACGAAATAAATTATACATTATACATGAAAAAGGAAAATATTTTGTACCTATGCAGCAAAACAAACACTCCAAAGACAATGACTGACAACAAATCAAAAGAGGGTATGTCAAAATGAAGATACATTTTGACACACCCTCCCATATCATGAACAGGATTACTTCTGCTTGAGCAGGTCGCGGATTTCGGCCAGCAACTCTTCCTGTGTGGGGCCTGCAGGAGCCTCGGGAGCGGCGGGTTCTTCCTTCTTCTTGTTCAGCTTATTGATGCCCTTCAGCATGAGGAAGATACAGAAGGCAACGATGAGGAAGTCGACCACATTCTGAATGAAGGTGCCATACTTCAGCGTGGCAGCTAAATCGCCCTCGCCAAAGGCAAACTCCAGTTTGGTAAAGTCTACGTTGCCGGTCACCAAACCCACGAGCGGCATCAGAATGTCGTCTACAAGTGAACTGACAATTTTGCCAAAGGCACCGCCGATGATGACACCGACTGCCATGTCCATTACGTTGCCCTTCATGGCAAACTCTTTAAATTCTTTAATAAATCCCATAATACTAAATTTTAATGTTTTGTTTAAGGTGTATTGTTTATTGTTTAATGTAAAAATTGCTATCTACGTTTTGCAATCTTGCGCTCTCACACTTGATATTCATCAGTTTTCACGCATTGACGTTCACTTTTCACTTAAATTAAGACTGAAATCAAGTGCAAATATAGGAATTTTTTTGTAACTTTGTGCCCGAAAACAAAAAAAAGTGCGTTAAGCACGTAAAAAAAGGATAAATTTAGGTATAACCCATTTAATATTTTAGTAAAAATGACAAAAGTAGCTATTAACGGTTTTGGCCGTATCGGTCGCCTCGCTTTCCGTCAGATGTTCGAGGCTGAAGGTTATGAAGTAGTAGCAATCAACGACTTGACCAGCCCCAAGATGCTGGCTCATCTGTTGAAGTATGACACCGCTCAGGGTGGTTTCTGTGGCAAGTTCGGTGAGAACAAGCACACTGTTGAGGCTGGTGAGGACTTCATCGTTGTTGATGGCAAGAAGATTACCATCTACGCTATTCCTAACGCTGCTGAGCTGCCTTGGGGCAAGCTGGACGTAGACGTTGTTCTGGAGTGCACTGGTTTCTATACTTCTAAGGAGAAGGCTTCTGCTCACCTGACTGCTGGTGCTAAGAAGGTTGTTATCTCTGCTCCTGCTGGCAACGACCTGCCCACCATCGTTTACAATGTTAACCACAAGACTCTGACTCCTGCTGACACTGTTATCAGCGCTGCTTCTTGCACCACCAACTGTCTGGCTCCGATGACGAAGGCTCTGAACGACTTCGCTCCCATCCAGAGCGGTATCATGACCACTGTTCACGCTTACACTGGCGACCAGATGATTCTGGACGGTCCTCAGCGCAAGGGTGATGTTCAGCGCGCTCGTGCCGGTGCTCAGAACATCGTTCCTAACTCAACTGGTGCTGCCAAGGCTATCGGTCTCGTTATCCCCGAGCTGAACGGTAAGCTGATCGGTGCTGCCCAGCGTGTTCCGACTCCCACTGGTTCTACCACCATCCTGCACGCTGTTGTCAAGGGTGAGGTAACTGTTGAGGGTATCAACGCTGCCATGAAGGCTGCTACCAACGAGTCGTTCGGTTACACCGAGGAGAAGCTCGTTTCCAGCGACATCATCGGTATGAAGTTCGGTTCGCTCTTCGACGCTAACCAGACCATGGTCAGCAAGATTGGCGACGGCAACTCTCTCGTACAGGTTGTTGCTTGGTACGACAATGAGAACTCTTACACTTCTCAGATGGTTCGCACCATTAAGTACCTCGCTGAGCTGAAATAATACTACTCAGGTTTAAAAATAATAGCCACTCGATTTTGTCGAGTGGCTTTTTTTGTGTATCTTTGCCGACGAGATGCAAAAGATGATTACCATACTGGGGCCTACGGCCAGTGGCAAGACACCGCTGGCTGCAGCGCTGGCTGCGGCATTGCCACCCGTCAATGGCGAGTGTGGCGCAGAGATTATCTCTGCCGACTCGCGGCAGGTGTACCGTCGTATGGACATCGGCACGGGCAAGGACCTGGCTGACTATCGCCCTGTTGTTGACGGTTTTGCCGTCAACATCCCCTACCACCTCATCGACATCGCCGAGCCTGGTACAAAATACAACCTCTTCCAATACCAGCAGGACTTCTTCGATGCCTATAATAATATAATAGGTATAGGGAAGACGCCCATCCTTTGCGGCGGCACGGGACTATATATCGAGGCTGTGCTCAAGGGTTACCAGTTGTCTCCAGTGCCACAGAACCCCGAGCTGAGGGCGCGTCTGGAGGGCAAGCCGTTGGACGAACTGACGCAGATGCTCACAGAGCTGAAGGCTAAGACGGGTTCGAATATGCACAACAAGACTGACGTGGACTCCTGTCAGCGAGCCATCCGCGCCATCGAGATAGAGACCTACAACCTGGAGCACCCGACACCTCTGCGCGAACTGCCGCCTGTTGACTCGCTGATCATCGGGGTGGATATCGATCGCGAGGAGCGCCGTGCCAAGATCACCCGCCGACTGAAAGCCCGTCTGGAGGAGGGAATGGTTGAGGAAGTAAGGGGGTTGCTGGCTGAGGGTATACCTGCCGAAGACCTGATATACTACGGGCTGGAGTATAAGTATGTGACGGAATATCTGGTGGGCAAGAGCAGCTACGACGAGATGTTCACGCGGTTGGAGATAGCCATCCACCAGTTTGCGAAGCGCCAGATGACCTGGTTCCGTGGCATGGAACGTCGTGGTTTCACCATCCATTGGATTAATGCCATGCAGCCCATGGAGGAGAAAGTAAAACAGATATTTGGGCTATTATATGAGTGAATCGAATACAAGGTGGGGCATCCTGTATTGCCCGAAAGGACGAGGTTCGAAGCAGCGTGAGAAGATCCAGCGCGTGCTGAATGAGCGTAAGGTGCAGTACGACTTCGTACAGAGCGAGTCGGCAGACAGCGTGGAGCGGCTGATGAACATGCTCATCAACAACGGCTATCATACCATCATCGTGGTGGGTGGTGACTCGGCATTGAACGATGCTGTCAATTGCCTGATGAAGCAGGAGACTCAGGTGCGTGAGGGGATAGCGCTGGGCGTCATACCCAATGGTGTCATGAACGACTTTGCCCGCTACTGGGACTTCAAGGAAGGCAATGTGGAACAGACCGTCGACTGGCTGCTGAAGCATCGTGTGCGCCGCGTGGACCTGGGTTGCATCCGCTATGAGAATAAGCACGGTGAACAATGCCACCGCTACTTCCTGAACTGTATTAACATCGGCCTCATTGCCGACGTGATGAACCTGCGCCGCCAGACACACTCGCTATTGGGGTCGCGCACGCTGTCGTTCATCGTCAGCATCTTCCTGATGATATTCCACCGCATGGACTACAAGATGCGCGTTCGTATCAATAGCGACACTGTGGATCGCAAGGTGATGACGATGTGTGTGGGCAGTGGTCCCGGCTACGGGCAGACACCTAGTGCCGTGCCCTATAACGGTATGCTGGACGTGTCGCTGGTCTACCATACGGAAATCGTGCAGGTGCTGGCTGGACTGTGGCTGCTGGTGACGGGACGCTTCCTGAACCACCGTAGCGTGCATCCCTATCGTACGCGTGAGGTGTTGGTGGACGAGGCGAAGCATGCTCTTGTGGGCGTCGATGGGCGACTGATAGGCACCCCAGTAGGCCCTTATCGCATCACGATAGAGGAGGAGGTCATCAACTTCCTGATTCCAGATTAAAAAGGGAAAGCCCCGCTGAAAAGGTGAAAAAAATAAAAATAGTACGATTCGTTGCACAAATTTGCATGAGTTGTGCTATTTTTTTTGTACTTTTGCAGCTAATTTGAGATAGTATACTATGGAATCATTTCATTGGTTAAGAGATTTATTTACAACTACCGACTCGGTGGCGCATATAGCGTTGCTCTATGCTGTTGTTATTGCCGCAGGTGTTTATCTGGGGAAGATTAAAATTGGTGGTGTCTCACTGGGTGTTACTTTTGTCCTGTTTGCAGGTATCCTGGCCGGACACATCGGGTTTACAGCACCGATACCCATCTTGACATTTGTGCAGGACTTTGGTCTGATCCTCTTTGTGTATATGATTGGTTTGCAGGTGGGACCGGGTTTCTTCGAAAGCTTCGGCACTCAGGGTATCAAGCTGAACGGCCTGGCTGCATCAGCTATCCTGCTGAACATCCTGGTCATGTTTGGCTGCTACTTTATCTTCTTTGATACCAGTAACAAGATGAACCTGCCCATGATGGTCGGTACGCTCTATGGTGCTGTCACCAATACCCCGGGTCTTGGTGCTGCCAATGAGGCCTTAGGCACGGTGTTTGGTGCCAATGCCCCGCAGATTGCCTCGGCCTACGCCTGTGCCTATCCGTTGGGTGTGTTGGGCATCATCGGTGCTATTATATTAATAAGGTATATATGTGGCATCAAGTTGGAGAAGGAAGAGGCCCGTCTGAAGGCGATGGAAGAGACCGCTGCCAACAAGAAGCCTTATAAGATGCACCTCGAGGTGACCAACAAATACCTGGAAGGCAAGACGTTATTACAGGTTCACGACTTCCTGAACCGCGACTTCGTCGTGTCGCGACTGGTTCACGAAGGCGAGCTGTGCATCCCCAACCGTGATACCATTTTCCACTTGGGCGACCAGATGCTCATCGTCTGTGCCGAGGCCGACCAGGAGGCTATCATGGCTTTCATTGGTCCGAAGCTTGACATCGATTTCGAACAGCAGGACCAGCCCTTGGTATCGAAGCGCATCCTCATCACCAATCCCAAGATCAACGGCAAGACCCTGTCATCGCTGCACTTCTCCAGTGTGCATGGTGTCAATGTGACGCGTGTCACCCGTCATGGTATCGACCTTTTCGCATCGGCAGGACTGCCCTTGCAGGTGGGTGACAAGATTATGGTGGTCGGTCCTGAGGACGCTGTAGAGCGTGTGGCTAACAAGATGGGTAACTCGCTGCGCAAGCTGAACGCCCCCAACATCGCCACCATCTTCGTGGGTATCTTCCTCGGACTCATCTTCGGCTCGTTCCCCTTGGCTATCCCCGGCATGCCCGTTCCCGTCAAGCTCGGTCTGGCTGGTGGTCCGCTGATTATTGCCATCCTCATAGGCCGTTATGGCTATAAGATACACCTGGTGACCTACACGACGACATCTGCCAACATGATGTTGCGCGAGATAGGCCTTGTACTCTTCCTGGCGTCAGTAGGCATCAAGGCGGGTGCAGGCTTCTTCGAGACGGTGGTCGACGGCGACGGACTGCTCTATGTGCTGACGGGTTTCCTCATCACCGTCATCCCCATCCTGATCATAGGCCCCATCGCACGTATCAAGTTCAAGTTCAACTACTTCACCATTGCGGGTATGATAGCCGGTACGTATACCGATCCCCCCGCACTGGCCTATTCCAACGGCATCTGCTCGAAGGAGGCTCCGGCGCTGGGCTATTCTACAGTCTATCCGCTCTCGATGTTCCTGCGCATCTTCACCGCCCAGATCGTGGTGCTGTTCTTCTGTGGATAAGAGACCTCATTCTGAAATAATAATACGCGTAAACAAATAACAATGAAAAAAATCACAATCCTGTCAGGTCTGCTCCTTGCGTTCGCCTCGCTGCCGGTGATGGCTCAGATGGATGCCAGCATCAAGCTGAACGAGGTGATGACGGACAATGCGAACAGCCTGATTGACGAATACGGGGCACGGCATGCCTGGGTGGAGATTGCCAACATCTCGCACTCAACGTACAACATCCGAGGGATGTATGTCACTACCGACCGCTCCGTACTTGACAAGAAGATGTCTGTCCCTGAGCGCATCAGCCGTATGAGCAAGATTCCCAACGGCGACGAGCGTACCAACTTGTCAGGACAGCAGCTTATCGTGTTCCAATTGGGCAGCCAGCCTGCACAGGGCTCGTTGCATCTCTCAACCCAAGTCAATGCCGCAGAGCCTGTGTGGATAGCGCTCTACAACGGCAATGCCACGCAACTCATCGACTCCGTGACGGTGCCGGTGCTGGCTGCTGACCAGTCGTTTGCCCGTGTTGCCGACAATGGTAACAGCCGGGACTGGGAGGTGAAGTCGGCCGACCGTGTGACGCCGGGTATCCCGAACCAGACGGTGGTCAGCGAGTCGAAGGTGGAGAAATTCAAGCGCGAGGACCCGTATGGCTTCGGCATGGCGCTGATGGCCATGAGCATTGTCTTCGGCTGCTTGGCCTTGCTGTGGCTGACCTTCACGCTGTTCGGCATGCTGATGCGCCATGCAGAGACCGCCCGCAAGGTGGCTCACCACCAGCCCATCAAGCCTATCACCAAGACGGTAGAGATGACGATGGAGGTTGGTCATAAGACGGGTGTCATCCTGAAGGAGGGTTTTGATACCAAGGGTATCGACCGCGAGGTCTACATGGCTGTCATCGGATTGGCTCTGCGTCAGTACGAAGACGACATCCATGACGTGGAGTCTGGCGTCATTACCATCAAGCCGAAGGATACGGATTGGGATGACGAATACAGCCAGATGACTCATCTGCACGAACCCGTGCTGCCCCTCAACCCCATGGGTCAGCATATCCCGACAGGCCCGGAACTGAAGTAATCATCAAGTCCATAAAAATCAAAGTTCAAAGTATCAAGATGAAAACATATAAATATAAAGTACAAGGTGTTGACTACGAGGTCGAAATCACCGAGGTAGAAGGCAAGATTGCCAAAGTCAACGTAAACGGCATCCCATTCGAGATTGAGATGCAGAAACCCATCAATGCTGCCAAGCATCCCGTGCTGGCTGCTACCAAGAGGAATCCTTCAGTAGCTCCTGTTGAGACCCCTGTCGCTGCCGCTCCTGCTGCCGCTAAGCCTGCTGCTCCTGCTGCCGCTCAGCCTGCTGCCGCCGTTTCTGGCAATGCCCTGAAGGCTCCGCTGCCCGGCACCATCACGGCTGTCAACGTCAAGGTGGGCGATACAGTGTCTGCCGGCCAGGTGGTCATCGTGCTGGAAGCCATGAAGATGCAGAACAACATCGAGGCTGAGCAGGCCGGTACCGTTACCGCCATCCATGTGAACGCTGGTGATACTGTCATGGAGGGTAGCGTGCTGCTGACCATCGGATAAAGATAATATAGTCAAAAGGTAAAAAAGTAACAAGATGTCATTCATCGATTTCATAGTAGAAAACTTCAATGAGTTCCTGACATACACGGGCTTTGCCAATGTGACTGCAGGTAATCTCATCATGATTGTGGTAGGAGCCTTCTTTATCTGGCTTGCCATCAAGAAGGACTTCGAGCCGTTGTTGCTGGTGCCTATCGGACTGGGTATTATCCTCGGAAACATCCCCTTCCGTGCTGACGCCGGCCTGGAGATTGGTCTCTACGAGGACAACTCCGTGCTGAACATCTTCTACCAGGGTGTGCGCCAGGGCTGGTATCCGCCGCTGATCTTCCTCGGCATTGGTGCCATGACCGACTTCTCGGCCTTGCTGGCCAATCCTAAGCTGATGCTTATCGGAGCTGCGGCGCAGTTTGGTATCTTTGGGGCCTATATGTTCGCCTTGGCCTTGGGTTTCGAGCCCAACCAGGCAGCAGGCATTGCCATCATCGGTGGTGCCGATGGTCCGACGGCCATCTTCCTGTCATCGAAACTCTCGCCCAACCTCATGGGAGCCATCGCCGTGTGTGCCTATTCGTATATGGCCTTGGTACCGCTCATCCAGCCGCCGCTCATGCGCATGCTGACCACCAAGAAGGAGCGTCTCATCAAGATGAAGCCCGCCCGTGAGGTGTCGCAGACCGAGCGTATCATCTTCCCCATTGTGGGACTGTTGCTGACCGCGTTCATCGTGCCCAGCGGTCTGCCGTTGCTTGGCATGCTGTTCTTCGGCAACCTGCTGAAGGAGAGTGGCAAGACGACGCGTCTGGCCAAGACGGCCGGTGCTGCCCTGAACGACATCGTGGTCATGCTCTTGGGTCTCACAGTAGGCTGTTCGACACAGGCCAGCGAGTTCCTGACCATGAATACCATCTACATCTTCGCCATCGGTGCCGGCGCCTTCATCATCGCCACCATGAGCGGTGTGTGCTTTGTCAAGCTGATGAACGTGTTCCTGCCGAAGGACAAGAAGCTGAACCCGCTGATTGGCAATGCCGGAGTGAGTGCCGTGCCCATGGCTGCGCGCATTTCCAACAACCTCGGATTGGAGTACGATCGCCACAATTTCCTGCTCATGCATGCCATGGGTCCTAACGTTGCTGGCGTCATCGGCTCGGCTGTTGCAGCAGGTGTCTTATTGGGATTCCTGTCGTAAAAATGCTCTTTTAATGTTTTTTAACTGCCACAATAAGTGGGTAGTGTAAGATTTTTAATATATTTGCAAACTTAAAGTATGTAAATGACTGACGTCATACTATCTAGTTTTATCAGTCTGTTTGCCTTATTTGGCAAAGAAGAGCAAGTAGACGAGGTACGGGCAAAGGAAATGCTCGTCAGTTATCTGCGTCACCATTTCGGCATCAGAAACATTGACGTTTATCTCGATTTGTACAGCGATATGCGCATGGCATACGAGATGACGGACGATCTGGATACACAGGACACCGTGTCTTCTATCTGCTCCAGCCTGCATGGCAAGATACGTACCAACGAGGAGGCCCTGCTTCTGTTGCGACTGATGGAATTCTGTGGTGCAGACGGCTTGAAGAACGAAGCCATCTTCCGCACCATGGCTGAGAAATTCTCTATTCCCCAGAGCGAGTATGACGATTTCTATTGCTATGTGACCAACCAGCCTACCGAGCGTGTCATGCTCCACCAGCCCGAAGGTTTTGACGGCCAGCTGAAGACATTGCTCGATGGCATGACGGGTCTGCTCATCTTTACCTATATGGGCACCGACACCGTGATGCTGAACGACGTCCCCGTACTGTCGGGAGCTTATCAGGTATGGTTGCAGAGCAGTGTGCTAAAGGGCATCAGCGGCAAGCCCATCTACTATTCCACCATTGCCAGTGCCTATAGCCACAAGGCTGGTGACACGGACGACAAGGCCGCTAGGGAGGTTGCTTTCTGCGGACGCGACATCAATTTCCGTTTCCCCAACAGCGATAATGGCATGCACGACCTGAGCTTCACGCTGCGCAGCGGAGAACTGCTGGCTATCATGGGTGGCTCGGGTACGGGTAAGACCACTTTGCTCTCGCTGCTCAACGGCAGTCTGAAACCTCAGGAAGGCAGCATCACCATTAATGGTCATGACATTTCCGAGCCTGCTGCCAAGGCGCTGATAGGCTTCGTGCCCCAGGATGACCTGCTCATCGAGGAACTGACCGTCTATCAGAATCTGTGGTATACGGCCAAACTCTGTTTTGCCGGCATGTCGGATGCTGAACTGGACCGCCGTGTGATGAAGACGCTCAAGGACCTGGGTCTCGATGGCGTCAAGCATCTGAAGGCCGGTTCGGCTATCAATAAATACATCTCCGGAGGTCAGCGCAAGCGTCTGAACATTGCGCTGGAGCTGATTCGCGAGCCTGCCGTGCTCTTCCTCGACGAACCCACGTCGGGACTGTCGTCGGCAGACACGGAGAAGGTCATCAACCTGCTGAAGGAGCAGACTTTCAAGGGCAAGCTCATCGTCGTCAACATCCACCAGCCCTCGAGCGATGTCTATAAGCTCTTCGACCGCTTGTGGCTGCTCGACCGCGGTGGCTATCCTGTCTTCGACGGCAACCCCATCGATGCCATCACCTATTTCAAGGAGGCTGCCAACTATGCCGATGCCGAGACCAGTGCCTGTCCGACTTGTGGTAATGTGAACCCGGAGATTGTGCTGAACATCATCGACGAGAAGGCTATCAGCAATACGGGTGAGCCGTCCGACGAGCGTAAGATGACGCCTCAGGACTGGCACGAGCTGTATCTGAAGAATCGCGAGGAGATGGACGCGCCCGCTGTCACCAGCGTGCCGCCGTCAGACCAGAAGAAGCCCGGAGCACTGAAGCAGTTTGCCATCTTCCTGCAGCGTAACTTCAAGACGAAGATTACCAACCTGCAATACATGCTCATCACGCTGCTCGAGGCACCCGTGCTGGCTGTGGTCTGCGCCATGCTGACGCGCTATGCACCCCCCGAGGGCTATACTGTGATGGACAACAAGAACCTGGTGAGCTACTTCTTCATGGCTGTCATCGTGGCTACCTTCACGGGCATGAGCGGTTCAGCCGAGGAAATCATCAAGGACCGTGCCCTGCTGAAGCGCGAGCGCTTCCTGAACCTGTCGTATGGCAGCTATATCTGGTCAAAGATTGTCTGCATGGCGTTTGTGTCGCTGCTGCAGACGCTGCTGTTCATCGTCATCGGCAATACCATCATGAGCTTGCACGGCCTGTTCTGGGTCTGGTGGCTCATCCTGTTTGTCACCGCCTTCCTGGCTAACCTGACGGGTTTGATACTGTCGCAGTGCCTCAATTCGGTGGTAGCCATCTACATCAGCATCCCGCTGCTGCTGATTCCGCAGATTCTGCTTTGCGGCCTCGTCGTCAGCTTCTCTGACCTGACGCCGAAGAGTACCACGGGCAATGTGCCGATCATTGGTAACATCATTCCCTCGCGCTGGGCTTACGAGGCATTGGCTGTCACGTCGTTTACTGACAACGAGTACGAGGCGCAGTTCTTCGAGTCCGACAAGGAGAAGTACGAGACGCAGTTCTATAATTTCGGCTACCTCGACGAGTTGCAGTCGCAGCTGGAGACGCTCAAGGATGAGCGCCGCCGTGGCAAGGAGGTGAAGGCCGAGCATGTGGAAATCATTCGCGACAACCTGCCCGTGCTCACTGAGTACTGCGGCATGGAACCCTACAAGGGCGACTATTCCGACGCGTCGCTCTACGACTACCTGAAGGAGGCAGAACGCATTCTCAGCAAGCGTGGCAACAAGGTGTCGCTGGCTGCCGACGCCCGTATGTCGGCGCTGGTCCGTGAACACGGCAAGGAGGCTGTGCTCGACCTGAAGCGCAAGAACTACAACCTCAAACTCGAGGATTGTGTCATCGGTGCCGACCAGCAGCGTATGCTCGATGTCATCGACGGCCGTATCGTGCCCCGTACAGGACTGATATTCCTGACGCCGCTCACCCAGATGGGTAACGCCCCCTTCTACAGCAGCGAGAAAATCGTCGGCACCCATCATTTCAAGACCCTCTGGTTCAACATCTCGGTCTTGTTGCTGATGAGTCTTATATGCGTCATCCTGCTGCTGTTCGACTGCCCGGGACGCTATATCCGCAAGGAGGTATCATAACAGCCCCTGTCATATTATCATAGAATAAAATTTATTAAATTCATAACAAAACAAAATCAAAAAACAAGATGAAAAAGTTATCAGTTTTAGCAATTGCTTTCACTGCCGTCATGTTTGCAGCATGTGGAGGTAAGAAGAGTGATGCAGCCCCTGCAGAGGCTGACACCCTGAAGAGTTTTGAACAGCAGCAGATTGAGGCAAGCATCAAGATGCACTTCGACAGCATCGCTTCTGAGATCAGCAAGCTCAAGCAGCTTCCCTTCGTTCAGGAGGGACAGGGTGGCCTGACGCTGACCAAGGAGGAGAAGCAGGTGAAGCCTGACTATCTGTTGGCTCCCGCTGTTGGTGAGGAGGCTACTACTTTGGCTGAGAAGTATCGCATCCTCAGTGCGCTGAATGTTGATCGCAAGATTGCCAGCCTCTATGAGATGCCTACCGATGACTACGACAAGGCTATCACCAAGCTGGCTGCTGACATCAACGATCCTTCGTTCAAGGCTATCGAGGACAACAACACGCTCTTCGAGACATCTTCTACCCTCTATGATGCCATGAACGAGAACGGCCGCATCAACTACTTCTGGCAGATTGCTGCTGCTGCCCTGGTAGAGCAGCTCTATGTTGTCAACCAGAACTCCGACAAGTTCCTCAGCATCTTCGACGACGATGCTGCCAGCAACGTGTCTTTCCGTATTGTCCTCATCCTGGACGCTATCAACCGTCTGTCTGAGTACGATACCGACATCAAGCCCGTTGCCGAGGCTCTTGCTCCCCTGGATGTCCTCAACGCTGTTACTGTCAGCGAGCTGAAGACCCAGCTGGCTGAGGCTAAGGACAAGATCGAAGCTGCCCGCAAGGCTCTCGTTAAGTAATCATAGAACCCATTCCGGTGTGCCCCCTCGTTGAAGAGGGCACACCCTAATATCAATACGGCAACATGACTGACAAGCCCCTTCAGACCCCTATACGTCACAGTATAACACTGCCTAACGACATCAATAGCGTTCCTCAGCTGAACGATTTTATTGATGGCTTTTCCCTTGAGGCGGGTCTTGACATGTCGATGACCATGAGCCTGAATCTTGCGCTTGAGGAGGCAGTGGTCAACGTGATGACATACGCCTATGCCCCGGACACCCAGGGAGAACTGACCCTGGAAGCGGTGGCAGACAAGGGTGTGGTGACCTTCATCCTCACCGATACGGGAGTGCCGTTTGATCCTACTGCCAAGGAAGATGCCGACACCACGCTGGGTATCGAAGACCGTCCCATTGGCGGCTTAGGTATATTTTTGGTGCGTCAGCTCATGGACGCCGTCGACTATCAACGTGTTGACGGACAAAACGTACTGACGCTGACAAAGAAACTCACTGCTGAGCAATAAGGCAGATTATTATTTTATTATTTATAGGTTTAAGACAATGATTTTCGATATTAAAGAAGTAGATGGTGGCATGCAGGCCTGCATTAAGGGCCGTCTTGACACGCCTGCCGCCGTTAAGGCCCAGCAAGAGATAGAACCTCTTTTGCAGAATGCCGACAAGGCTATCACACTTGATTGTTCTGAACTGGAATACATCAGCAGCTCCGGCCTGCGTCTGTTCCTCACCATTCGTAAGGAAGCTGCCGCCAAGGGCGGCAAGGTTGTCATCGAGCACATCAACGACGAAATCAAGAAGGTGTTCATGATGACAGGCTTCTACAATCTGTTCGAGATCCGATAGCTCAATGACGGATTACGGATTGGATCTTCATGGAGAAATGCTTCTCGAAGAGTATCGCACCAATGTGCCGCTCTTCGAGAAGCTTCAGCATGTTGTGATGGACAAGTTGGGCGAACTGGTCCATCAGAGTGGGATAGAGGTCAACTCCATGGAGTCGCGCATCAAGGGCGAGGAGTCGCTGGCAGGAAAACTCCAGCGCAAGGGATACAAGTATAATACGTTGTTAGACATCACCGACATCTTCGGTGCACGCATCATCACGTTCTATAACGAGGATGTCGATCGCATCGCCTCCATGGCTGAGACCCTCTTCGAAATCGACTGGCCCAACTCTGTGGACAAGCGTAAGATGCACGATTTCAACAGTTTCGGCTACAACTCGCTGCACTATATCTGTCGCCTGCCTAAGGACCTGTATTTCGACCCCGACTATCCCGAACTCAACAATTTCCCTTTTGAGCTCCAGATGCGTACTGCCCTGCAGCATGTCTGGTCGGCTATCCAGCACGACATCGGCTATAAGTCCGACATCGAGACTCCCCGCGAGTACCACCGTGACCTGAGCCGTCTGGCAGGCATGCTCGAACTGGCTGACAACGAGTTCAGCCGCATCCGCACCGAAATCATCAACTACCGCCGTCGCATGCAGAGTCTGGTGCAGCAGGGACAGCTGTCCGGGGTGCCGCTTGACATCGATACCTTCCGCAGCTATCTCGACCTGCGTCCTTTCGACAAGCTCAACAAGCAGATAGCCTCCATCACCCAGGCTGAGCTGCATCCGACGTCTCACAAGCCGTTCCTGCGCGTGCTGAACCAAATAGGCATGAAGACGCTGGCCGACGTCGAACGCCTTGTCGCCGACAATTACGACGATGCCTATCAGCTGGCACTCTTCCAGTTGGGCAGCACCGATATCGACATTCTTTCTGATACGGTAGGCCTGCAGAACCTTTGCATCGTACATATCCTGAAGCAGGGTGGCGGTAAGTTAGGATTGAAGATGCTGTTTGATACTATCAACTATAAAAACGAGCAAAACGAAGCCTTGGCATCCATGGTGCTGGAACAGGCCAGCCGGCTGTCGTTCATGAACCACTAAGCCCTATGCAGCAGACACCCCCTGGCAACTTCCGCGTAGCCGTTGTCGACGCCAATACCCTGGCAGTCATCGGCCTTAAGCGCGTGCTGCAGGAGTTCTTCCCCATGCTGCAGATCGACGGCTACGGCACCTTTGCCGAGCTGTCTGCCAACACCCCCGACGACTATGCCCACTATTTCGTGTCCATGGACATCGTGCTCTGCAATCGGGCGTTCTTTGCCGAGCGTCGGCGTAAGACCATTGTGCTTACCCTGTCGTTAGACCAGACCTCTCCGTTGCCTGACTTCCACTGTCTGTGCATCAACCAGCCCGAACCCCAGCTCATCCGCCAGCTGCTCATCCTCCAGCAGCATGGTCATAGCGGTGGTCGCAATATGCCCCCCGTCCTGTCGTCCCCCCGACAGAAGGTGCTCACCGATCGCGAGATAGAGGTCATGTCGCTCATTGTCCAGGGTTACATCAACAAGGAGATAGCCAGCCGTCTGAATATCGGCCTGGCTACCGTCATCACCCATCGCAAGAACATCATGGACAAGCTCGGCGTCAAGTCCGTCTCCGCCCTCACCATCTACGCCGTCATGCAAGGCTACGTCGACATCAACAGGATATAAGGCCTTTTGCCATATATACCACGCGCGTATCTCGGAAACGTCACAGAGTGCCAGGCACCCTGTGATACTTTGGGGGCCGGGGGGAGGCCGTAGCTCCGCCCCCGTCCGCTCCGTGCAGGAAAATTTCCTGCACGGAGCAAGAAATTTTCTTGCGCCGTGCGCCCTTGTCCTCCGCTACATCCATCATTTCTCCATTGTTCTACAGCCTTCGGCAGGTGCTTTTATATAAGTATAATTCAAGTTTCTCATTCGCTCAACCTCAAGGACATTGTGCCCGTCATCCCTGCCAGCAAGCTTCAGGAGCTGATGGACGAGGATCAGTATGAAGGAATCAAGAAAAGAAAATTGTTTTTTCTTTTGCATTGCGCTCGACTTTTCGTACCTTTGCACGCAGATATGAAAAAGATGCTTTACATGGCGACGGTGTGCGTGCTGCTGCTGGCAGCATGCGGACAGTCGTATGAGGAGACGAAACGTATGACGCGGGAGAGCCGCAAGGCGGCTTGGCGAAAGGATTCGGCAGCACTGAAGGTTGCCGTCATGCCGACGCTGGACTGTCTGCCGCTGTTCGTGGCGGAGCACTATCAGCTGTTCGACACCGTCAATGGCGGTGTCAGACTGAAAATGTATATGTCGCAGATGGACTGCGACACGGCGCTGGAGCGGGGCAGGGTAGAGGGCAGCATGACGGACCTGGTGCGGGCTATGCGCATAGCTAGCAGAGGAACGGCGCTGCGCACCACGGCGGTGACGGCTGCCCACTGGCAACTGGTGACCAACCGCACGGCCCGTGTGCGCCAACTGAAACAGTTGGACGACAAGATGGTGGCGATGACGCGCTTCTCGGCGACGGACTTGTTGACGAACCTGGTCGTGGACTCGGTGAAGCTGGACAAGGACCGGGTGTTCAAGGTACAGATCAATGATATCAACATCCGGATGCTGATGTTGCAGAACAACGAGATGGATGCTCTCTGGCTGCCCGAGCCGCTGGCAACCATGGCACGGCAGTTGAAAAACCCCGTGGTCTACGACACTCGCAAGGAGGATATCCAGTTGGGTGTGATGGTCTTCCGCGACAAGGAGATGGAGCGCAAGGAGCGTGCCCACCAGTTGGAGCTGTTGATGAAGGCTTATCATCAGGCCTGCGACTCCATCAATAAATATGGTGTGCGCAAATACAAGGGTATCGTGGTGGAGCGCTGCAAGGTGAAACAGGTAGTGGCTGACTCGCTGCCCGACCATCTGACATATACCCATGCGAAGGCTCCTAGCCATCAGGACAGCCTGATGGTGAAGAAGTTCTTGGAAAAGGCAAAGAGGTAAAAAGGAAAAAAAAGTAAAGACGGAATATTGGGAACGACGGATATAGCGCTGGAGCGCATTTTCAAACAACTGATACGTGGCAATGCCGGCATGGCTATTGCCGAGGCTGAGACCTATCTGGCTGCCTGGCCCAATCCGCAGACGGCGGAGAAGCTGCGTGCCGTCAAGGCCGAGTATGAGCTGATGGCTGACTACTGGCAGCGTGGTGCCAAGGACCCGCAGATGGACGAGCAGTACCAGCGGCTGTTGCAGCGCGTCTATGTGATATGTGCCAATATCTCCATCCACCGGCATGTGAGGTCGTCGTCCTATCTGGCCTCTCTCTCTGCCGGGGCACGACAGCCGGGACACGATTGGTCGCTGGATGCCATCAGGCGTGAGATGGAGGGTTTCGTGAGCGACGTGGCGATGCTGGAACTGGAACCGGAAGGCCAGCGGCAGGCGAAGAGCACGCAACTATACAAGGACCATCAGCAGCAGATGAACCTGCTGTTCAACTATATCGTCACGTCGCATATCTGGACTGACGGCGTCGGCGAGGAAATCAAGGCGCTACTCCTGTCACCGACGGTGGACAGCAACGACCAGCAGCTGCTGGTGTCGGCCATCATGCTGTCGCTGATGAACCGCTTCGACATGGTAAAGTTCCGTGTGTTGGTGGAGACCTATCGCCAGTCGCAGGACGAGCAGGTGCGCCAGCGTGCCCTGGTGGGCTGGGTGATGAGTATCGACGACGACTTCCGCCTGATATGGCCGGAGCAACAGGCCCTGGTGGCAGAACTGTTGCAGTCGAAGCGTGTCTGCCGCGAACTGACAGAGTTGCAGATGCAGCTGGTATACGCGTTGGATGCCGAGAAGGACACGTCGACGATACGCGACGAGATTATGCCCGACCTGATGAAGAACAACAACTTCCGCATCACCAAGAACGGCATCGAGGAGGTGGAGGAGGACCCGATGGAGGACATCCTGCATCCCGATGCCGCTGAACAGCGCATGGAGCGCCTGGAGGCTTCGTTCCAGCGCATGATGGACATGCAGAAGCAGGGCGCCGACATCTATTTCGGCGGCTTTTCGCAGATGAAGCGCTTCCCGTTTTTCTATGACATGAGCAATTGGCTGGTGCCGTTCTTTATGCAACATCCTGACATTCATCAGTTTGTAGAGCGCATGGGCGACAACGCCTTCATCGAGAACTTGATGCAGCGAGGCTCGTTCTGCAACAGCGACAAATACTCGCTCATCATTGCCTTCCAGCAGGTCATGGACCGTCTGCCCGAGAACCTGCGGCAGATGATGAAGCGGGGCGAGGCTGCCATGGACGGGGAGATGGAATCGGAGGAGCTGCTGTCGCCAGCCTATATACGCCGCAGCTACCTGATGGACCTCTACCGCTTCTTCCGGCTCTTCCCCAACCGTTCGGCGCTGTGTAACCCCTTTGACACGACGAAGAACGAGCTGGGCATGTGTCTCTTCTTCGGTTCGGCGCTCTTCCAAGGTACACCCTTGGAGCCATGCAAGCGCGAGGTGGTGGCGATGCTGAGGAAACGCCGTCTGCTGATGTCGGCAGAAACCATTCTGATGACGTTCCCGGAGTCGATGCACGACGTGCAGTACCACCTGTGGAGGGAGGAATATGCCGCTGCCCTGCAGTTGGAGCCTGACAATGAACGGGCGCTGAGCGGTCAAGCCCGTGTGCTGTTCAATGCCGGAGCCTACGACGACGCCTTGGAGTACTACGACCGCCTGCAGCTGCTGCATCCTGCCAAGACGGGCTATGTGCTGAACAAGGCCGTCTGCCTGTTGCACTTAGAGAACTATGACGATGCGCTGCAGTTGCTCTACCAGTTGAACTACGAGCATGAGGACGATGACAACGTCACGCGGGTGCTGGCATGGACGCTGACGTGCTGCGGCAAGCTGGAGCAGGCCGAGCGGCTGTATGTACAGCTGACGGAAGGAGGGAAGGCGCAGCATGAAGACTACCAGAACTATGGTTACTGCCTGTGGCTGACAGGGCGTATAGCCGAGGCTGCCGGCATGTTCAGGAAATACGCTGAACAGAGCAAGGTGGCTGCGGACGACAGGCTGTTCTTCGACGAGGACTGGCTGAAGGCACGCGGCATCAGCGACATCGACATCAAGATGATGACGTCGGCAGTAGCCAACGGCTGACAGTGAAAAAACATTACAGGAAGGGCTGTAGCAGGTGTGAGAACCAGCCGCGGAACTTCTGCCAGCCAGTGCGGAACTCATCCCACGACTGCTCCGTCAGGAGAAAGCTCTTCTGCTTGTCACGCCAGAACATATCATCGAGCTCCTTTGTCGTTGCCGGGTCGACGATGACGGCATTCTCCTCGAAGTCACACTTCAGGCTGCGGGCGTCCAGATTGGTGCTGCCCACCGTACAGTAACGGCCGTCGACCATCATGATCTTAGAATGGTGGAAGCCGGGCTTGTAGAGCCATACCACGGCTCCGCGCTTCATCAGCTTGTGGGCCTGATAGAGGGCACAGTCGGGCGTCAAGGGAATATCACTCTTCGACGACAGCATGATCTCCACCTTGACGCCACGGCGGATGGCATGTGTCAGGGCGCGGGTAACAGAGGGAATGAGCGTGAAGTAGGGGTTGATGATATGGATGGAGTCCTTGGCCTGGTTGATGGCATTGATATAGAACGTGCGCATGATCTTCGGCGTGACACCGGGTTCGCGGTTGATGATACCAATCATCTTGCGGCCTGCCGTCGAGGTGGTGTCGGGCTTCAGTTCTTCGAAGCGTGTCAGCGTGCCGCCCCGGTAGTACTTGGCACCATGGACGTTCTGATGCGTCGTGCGATTCCATATCCTGAGGAAGATGGCCTGCAGCTCGTTGACGGCATCGCCCTCGATGCGGCAGTGCATGTCGCGCCATTCACCCACCTGTTCCGTACCTTTTATATAATAGTCAGCCACGTTCATGCCACCCGTATAGCCTATCCGGCCGTCGATGACCACGATCTTGCGGTGGTCGCGGCCGTAGATGTGGTTGACCCAGGGGAAGCGGATGGGTGAGTATTCGACAATCTCGATGCTGTCGTCGCGCAGCGACTTCAGGTGGTGCTTCTTCAGCGGCTGGTTGTTGCTGTCGTTGCCGAAGCCGTCGAACATCGCCCTGACCTCGACACCCTCCTTGCGCTTCTCGCGCAGCAGGTCGAAGAGCAGCGAGGCGATGGAGTCGTTGCGGAAATTGAAATACTCCAGGTGGATGCTGCTCCGTGCTTGACGGATGGCCTTGAACATGTCGTCGAACTTCTGCTGGCCAGACATCAGCAGTGTCACACTGTTGTTATCCGTAAAACGCACATGGCTGTCGCGCAGTGTGCGGACGATGAGAGAGTCGCTGGTCTGCGCCCCTGCGGGGCTAAATAAAAAATATAAAACAAAAAATATAAAATAGGGGCGCACGTTACTTCTTGTATTTTAGTCTGTACTCCAGCGGTGTCATGCCAAACTTGTCCTTGAAGATGTTGGCAAAGTTCTCTGCCGTCATGAATCCGACGTTGATAGCCAGCTCGCTCATGTTGATATTGGTGTTGACGAGCAGCGTGCAGGCATGCTTCAGGCGCAGTTCGCGGACAAGCTCTGCCGGCGTCTTGGTGGTGATGGCGCGCACCTTGTGGTAGAACGGCACGCGTCCCATGCCCATGGCTGACGCCATCTCTTCGAGAGAGATCTGCCCGCGGCTCATGTTCTGCAGCACGAACTGCTCGATGTTGCGCATCAGCTGCTGGTCCATGGCATTGCTCATGGAATAGTCGCCGATGGTATTGTCGTCGTAGTACTGACGCATCAGCTCTTCGCCCTTCGTCGTCGGCACGTTCTCCGTCGGCGTACTGTCGGCGACAGGCTGTTCGGGTACATCTTTCTCTGCACGGCCGGCATCTGTCGTTCCCTTGCCTTCGTCTTCGTAGGTGAGCGATGATGTTGTCATGCTGGCATTGTGACTCTCCAGTCGGCGTGTCTCTCCACCTTCGATGGTGTTGGCGTCCATATCGATAGGACCGAGGCCCATCAGCTTGTTGAAGCGCATGACGGCTTCCTTCATGTTGAACGGCTTGGCCAGATAGTCGTCTGCTGCCAGCGTGATGTTGAGGTCTGTCATGTCCTGCGGTGTCAGCACACTGTCGGTGAGCAGCACAAACTTGGTCTTGCTGCGGCGCGGGTCCATCTTGAACTGGTTACACAGCTCACTACCGGTCATCATGTCCATGTCCTGCTTGCAGATGACGAGGTCGGCATTGAGCATCTCGATGTCGGGCAGGGCATCCTTGATATTGTCGTAGACGTGGAAGTTGTAGACTTCGCGCAGGTGGGCGTTCATGAAGTCGAGGAACTCGCGGTTGGAGTCGATGAAGACGACATTGAACTTCTTGCCCTGGCCGTCGGACTTCAGCGGTTTGATATCTGCCGTCAGCTTCCTGTTGTTACTTGCAATGATGGACAGTTCACCCTGGTCGTTCAGCTCCATCTTGTCCTTGGTGGTCGACTCGGCTTTCTTCTCCGGATTCTCCAGTGTGGACTGCATCTCAGTGATGCGGGTAATGACCTGTAGCAGCTGGAAGTGCAGCGAGTTCAGCTGTTCGCGGCCCTCCATGGATTCCTCCTTCATAGCCAGATTGCCGATAATGGTCGTCATGCGAGCCATCGGCTGACGCAACTCCTCGCTGGTATTCTTGATTTCCTCACGCTGACGTTTCAGCTCTTCGATGACTGTATGCTTGCTCTTCCATACCCTCTTGAACTTCTGGAAACCATAGCGCCAGACGGCCAGCACAAGGATGGCGGCAATGACATAGAGGGTCAGCATCCACCACGAAATCCACCACGGACGATCGATGTGGATTTCCAATGTTCGCTCCTGATTGCTGACGGCACCGTCGGCACTGACAGCCTTGACGTGCAGGGTATAGTCGCCACTGCTCAGGTTCTGGAAGCGTACGCCGTGCAGCAGGGCATCGCCATTGCGCCAGTCGTTGTCGAGACCCTCCATCCAGTACATGAACTGCAGGCGCTCACCCTGGTTGTAGTTACCAGCGGCAAACTTGATGGTCAGCGTGTTCTGGCTGTTGGCCAAATCGATCTTGCTGATTTCGTTCAGGGCAGATGTCAGGATGACGCGGCCTTGGTATTCGTGTCCCGTCTGAATTTCCTCTTCACCGATATACAACTGTGTCAGCATGACGCGGGGCAGTGACTCCTGCTCGTCCTTGCTGGACTGTCGTACCCAGTTGACACCATACAGACCTCCGAACAGCACGATGCCATCGTGGCGGGTCAGGATGGAGCCCATGTTGAACTCATTGCTCTGCAGTCCGTCGTAGACGCTGTAGTTGTAGAGTCCGTAGGCGAAGGTGCCGTCCTCGTGGTTACGCTGGATGACGGTGCGGGTAATACCATTACTGGTCGATATCCAGATGTTATGACTTTTGTCTTCTGCAATACCACATATCGAGTTGTTGCACAAACCATCCTTCTCTGTCAGATAGTTCAGCTGGTCGGTCTCTAAGTTGAGAATGTTGATACCCTCGCGTGTTCCAATCCATATCAGTCCGCGTGAGTCTTCGTAAATCTGAGTGATATAGTTGTTGGTGAATGTCTGGAGATTGGTCTTGTTACCCGTCAGCACCATCTTTTCACGGGTGGAGAGGTTCAGCACGACCAGTCCCTCTGACGTTCCTATCAGCATGTTGTTGTTGCTGCCATAGAAGAGGGCTGTGATGGTGTTGGTGTTCAGTGTGCCGTTTTCGCGGGTGTACGACGAGAAGGTGTTCATCCTGGGGCTAAACACCTGCAGACCCCCGTTGGTGGCTATCCACAGGTTGCCCGACTTATCGCTGCAGAGTGCATTGATGTGGTTGTCGATGAGGGTTCTGACGCTGTCGGTGTTGGACGAGTAGAACCTGCTCGTGCCGTCCTTGATGCGTGTCAGACCGTTTTGCTTCGAACCTACCCACAGGCTGCCGTCTGGTGTGGTTGCCATACACGACACCTTGCTGCTGGCCAGCGGACCGTTGTAGCCGATGACACCATGTGAACCAGTACCATACCAGATGGTGCTGTCGTTGCTCTGGGCAATAGCCGTGATGTCACCGTTCAGGTTGGCATCAAACTTGTAAATGTTGCTGCCATAGTAGGCTACGCCTGACTTCTCGGTACCCACCCACAGCAAATCGGTGTCGTCGACATAGACGCTTTGGATGGCGATGTTGTCTTCCGAGGTTCGGTTGTCATTGATGCTGCGGGGCTGGATAGACTCTAACTCATAGTCGTTGACATTGGTGCGGATCAGTCCGGCGCGGTCGGTACCAATCCAGATGTTGCCGCTGCGGTCGGCGGCAATACCATTGACGCTATGGTCGACGGCAACACCGTTCAGTCCGAGACGGTCACCGAAGGTGGTGTTCCATGTGTTGGCGTTCTTGTTATAGATCATCAGCGTGCCCTGTCCGTAAAGCCAGATGTTGTCCATCTGGTCGGCGAAGACCTTCAGCGACATGCTCTTGCGCAGGTGCTGTTGGGCAATGTAGTCGCTCTGCCATACGGTGTGCTGCTGGCGCATGATGTCACAGCATACGATGCGGCCGTCCTCGTAGACGATGACGGCACCGTCTCGGCACTCGCCGATGGAGCAGATAGTACCCTGAGGAATGCCGTGGGCATCGTTGGTGTAGCCGAACTCGTAATTGGTCTGCTGCTGCATGTTGTAGGCTACCACACCCTTGTTCGGGATGGATGCCCAGAAATTCTTGTGGCGGTCGATGTAGACCACGTTGGGCTTGCCCACGATACCCATCTGGGAATAGACCTGCTTCATGTCGCGTTCAAAACTCTCCGACTGCGGATGGTAGACGCAGAAACCGGCGGAGGTCTCTATCCACAGGTTGCCGTCCAGCATTTCCTGGATGCTGATGATGTAGCTGTCGGGCAGTGATGAGCCATCCTGCGAGTTGCTCTGGAAATTTTTGAACGTATAGCCATCGAAGCGGTACAGGCCGGCAGGGGTGCCAAACCACATATAGCCGCGCTGGTCTTTCAGCACGCAGTTAATCTGACTACTGATCAGTCCGTTGCGGGCATCGATGGTCTTAAACAGGTAGACGGCTGCCACTGCTAATGGCAGTGCCAGCATGATCACTAAAAGTAATTTCTTTATATTATTCATAATCGTCCGATGTCTTCCTTGTCTTCACTAACTTCTATAGGACACAAGCATAGCGGTCGACGATGCCAAGCAGCCGTTGGTCTTGGTCGATGACTAGTACGTTGTGGATTTTATATTCGTTCATCATCTTTTGTATCTCAGATATCTTGGTCTGCGGGCCGACGGTCTTGGGCTGGCGTGTCATGATGTCGCCCACCGTGCGGTCGAAGAATTCAGCCTGCCACTTCTCCATAGCCCGTCGGATGTCACCATCGGTTATCAAGCCGATGACACGACCGTTGCTGATGGCTACGCCTAAACCCAGCTTGCCTTTGCTGACCAGGATGATGGCCTTGCCCAGATGCATGTCTTCTGTCAGCAGCGGCAAGTTGTCGGTCAGCATCACGTCCTGTGCCGTGGTGAGCAGTCGCTTGCCTAACTCGCCGCCCGGATGGAACTGTGCGAAGTCCTGCGGGCGGAAATGCCGCATCTCCATCAGCGCTACGGCCAGGGCGTCGCCCATGACGAGTGTCGCCGTCGTCGAGCTGGTGGGTGCCAGATTCAGTGGGCAAGCCTCTTTCTCGACGCTGACGTTCAGGTGGCAGGTGGAGTATTTGGCCAGCAACGACTGCGGGTTGCCGCTGATGCCGATGATGGGTATCTCCATGTGGAGCACCATTGGGATGAAGCGCAGCAGCTCGTCAGTCTGCCCGGAATAGGAGATGGCTATCACCACGTCGCCTTTCGACATCACGCCGAGGTCGCCGTGGAACACGTCCAACGGATTGATGAAGAACGACGGCGTGCCCGTTGAGGCTAGCGTAGCCGCTATCTTCGCTCCGATATGTCCGCTTTTGCCGACGCCAGTGACGATTACCTTGCCCTTGCAGTGCAGCATGAGCTCCACGGCCCGGTCGAAGTTGTCATCCGTCTGGGGTATCAAGTTCAGCACTGCCTGTGCCTCGTCCTTGATACATTGTATGGCGTAGTCTCTTATTGTCATGTTCAAGTCGTTATAACGTGATATGGATATTCCGTTATTTCGTTATTACTGATGATGCAATTAATGTCTCTACCAGCCCTTCCAGCTTGTCCAGCTCCAGCATGTTCGCTGCATCGCTCAGACCCTGATCGGGGGTGGGGTGTACCTCGAAGAACCAGCCTGTGGCACCGAAAGCCTTGGCAGCCAGTGCCATCTGGGGCACGAAACGCCGGTCGCCGCCTGTCTTGCCGTCGGCACCGCCGGGACGCTGCACGCTGTGGGTGCAGTCCATGATGACCGTCTCGCAGATTTCCCGCATGTCGGGGATGTTGCGGAAGTCCACCACCAGGTTGTTATACCCCATCATGTTGCCGCGCTCGGTGAGCCATACCTCGCTGGCTCCGGCCTCGCGTACCTTTTCTACGGGGTAGCGCATGTCGCGGCCGCTCAGAAACTGGGCTTTCTTGATGTTCACCGTTCGGCCTGTCTTGGCTGCAGCCACGAGCAGGTCGGTCTGGCGGCAGAGGAAGGCCGGAATCTGTATCACGTCCACCACTTCGCCAACAGGCTTGGCCTGCCAGGCTTCGTGGATGTCGGTCAGCAGGCGCAGGCCGTATTTCTCTTTGACGTCGCTCAGCATCTGCAGTCCTTTGTCGATGCCCGGCCCTCGGAAGGAGCTGATGGACGTCCTGTTGGCCTTGTCGAACGAGGCCTTGAATATAATGTCGGTACCCAAGCGTTTGTTAATGGCAATCAGTCGTGAGGCTACTGTGTCGAGCAGTTCAGCCGATTCTATCACGCAGGGACCTGCAATGAATATCTTTTTCATGCGTCAGTTTGTCACTAAAACTTTGCAAAGATACACATATTTTTCCTAATAAACATGATTTAGGTCAATTATTTTGTTCAAAAGGGTAAAAAGAGCGGCTGTTTACGGGCACAATCAGAAAAAAGCCTTTACCTTTGCGGCCGTTAAAAAAGTAACGGTGTGCGTACACAGCACACTCGAGTCACATTAAAGTTTAATTTAAAAAGGTAAAAAGATTATGAAAAAGATTATGATGACCTTGGCAGCCGTTGCTGTTGCTGCCACAATGAACGCTCAGGTTTACGTTGGTGGTGGTATTGGTTTCCAGACCAGCAAGCAGGGTGACGACAAGAACACGCTGATTACTGTTATGCCTGAGTTTGGTTACAACCTCGATGAGAGCTGGGCAGTAGGTATTACGCTGGGTTATGGTCACTCTAAGGATACTGCTAAGAAGGGCAGTGTTGAGAGCAGCGTTAAGACGGATGTTTTCCAGATTTCTCCCTATGCTCGTTACACCTTCGCTAAGTTCGACAAGGTGAACCTCTTTATTGATGGTGGTGTTGACTATGTTCACACCAAGATTGGCGATGCTAAGAACAATGCCTTCGGTGTAGGTCTGAAGCCCGGTGTTGCTGTCAACCTGACTGAGAAGCTGAGCTTCGTTGCTCACGTTGGTTTCCTGGGTTACACTTACGCAAAGGACGACTTCGATGGTGCTGAGGCTGAGAATACCTTCGGTTTCGACCTCGATGGTAACGACCTGAGATTCGGTATCTATTACAACTTCTAATACGAACCAGGTATCATAAAGAATAGATAAAAAATGAGGCTGCGAATCGTCGCAGCCTCACTTTTTTTATGATTGCTTGATGTGGACGTCCTGCTGTGGGAACGGAATCTCGATGCCGTTCTGGCGCAGCGTGTCGTAGATGCACTTCAGCACGTCGCTCACCACGTACGACTTCTTCGGAGCCTCGGCCCAGACGAACATCTTCAGGTTGACACTGGAGTCGCCCAACTCGCCGACAACGGACTTCACCTGCTTCGACGGGTCCATCCATTCGTTGTCCAGATGGTTGACAGCTGCGTCGACGACCTGGATGACCTGTTGCAGGTTACTGCCGTAGGCCACGCCGTAGGGCACGATGGCCAGCACATAGCCGTGGTTGCGCGTCAGGTTCTTGTAGTTGTTGGTGAACAGCTGTGAGTTTTGGAACGTGATGACCTCGCCGGTGAGCGCCTCGACGACCGTCGATGTGTAGCTGATACTCACCACTTTACCCATCGTGCCGTTCACCTCTATCCAGTCGCCCACCTTGATGCGGCCGGTCATCAGCGAGGCACCGTAGAAGATGTTCTCGATGATGTTTTTCGAGGCGAAACCGATACCAGTTGACAGACCGCCCGTGATAGCCAGCAGCCACGAAACGCTGATGTGCAGAATGCCCAGCGACATCAGCAGCCATGTACCCCAAATGATAATCTGGATGACGTTCTTCGACATCACCGTCCTGCTGTCTGCCGAGTCGGGGTCTTTCTGCATGTAGTGCAGCCGCAGCAGCCGCAGCAGCGTCTTGCTGAGGTAGGAGAACAGAAACCACAGGCAGGTGACCATCGTCAGCTTGAGAATGCTGACCTGGAAGTTCTCCTGGTCGAAGAACTTGTACTTGAAGGCTTTCCAGCACAGGTCGGAGAGGTTGAAGACGTCGGCTGCCCACCACACGCTCAGCATGATGCTGCCCACACCCAAAGAGGGCAGTACCACCTGGTACATCATGTCGTAGGCCCATGTCTTGGTGACGGGCTTTTGGTCCAGCTGATGACGCTCGCCATACAGTTTCAGGTACTGCGAGATGCAGGTGATGGTCAGGATACACGTCAGCTGCATGATCCACCATATCAGCACCTGTACGGCCAGTAGCGTATAGCCTACCCACGAACAGACGACGCTGACGATGAATACTACCAGCGAGATGTAGGTATAGAACATGTCCGACTGTGGTACGTTGCGGTTGTGACGCCGGATGACGCTCCACTGCCACAGTGCACATATCAACAACATTGGTGGGAATAGTATGTTGACCAATTCGTTGGGTATCAGAATGATTCGGAAGGCAAACACGATGAATCCCATAGCGATGAGCGGCGTGTAGATGCGGAAGGCGCTCTTGATCTGGTCGCCCCTTACACGTAGCAGCAATGAGATGAGGATGACGCCCAGCAGCCACGCATAGTTCACCAGCAGGTTGGAAGCCATGATGAAGAAGTTGGACTTCGTCAGTGCCAGCGTCACACCCATGATGCTGGCGAAGGTGATGGTCGTCGTGGCCATGGTGATGCAGGCGCGCTTCTTCATGAACTCCTCGGTACGCAGTCGTTTCGGTACAACGTAGCGGATGGCGAGGAAGTTGAGCAGCGAGGCAATGATGGCATATATGATGGTTGACAGCAGCAGTCCAAATATCCAGCGGCTGTCCCACTGCGAGTGGGCGTTAGGCTGGTATTTCCGCTCCACCGTCTCTGTCATCGTTCGCCAGTAGCGGCCGAAGTCCTTCAGTATGGCGAAGTAGGAGTTGCCACCATTCTTGAAGATGCTCGTCTGTATCTCGTTGTAGCGCTTGTTGGCATAGTCGTTCAGGTTCGACAGCCGCTGTTCCGTCATGGTGTAGATGTGGATGTGGTCTTCCATCCGCATGCGGCGCTCTTCCAGCGTCGTACGGATGTCGGTAGCAAGGGCTATACACTGGTTACGGTTCTTGAGTGTCGTGGGCGACAGCACTCTTGCAGGGATGGCATTCAGGCTGGCTATCAGCGAGTCGTAGCGTGCTATCTCGTTCTCCGTCTTCTCCATGAAGGTGTTGAACGGCAACTTATGAAGCTTGAACTCCCGGTATTGTTCCGTCGCCTCATGGCAGGCGTATGTCAGGTCGAAGACATATTCCTGTTTCTGCGAGTAAAGCATCAGCGAGTTCTGGTTCGACTGCTTCAGTGTCGCTATCAACTGGTCGCGCAGCTGTTCGTTGTACTGCTTGGCTCTCTCCATGCGCTCCTTCAGCTCGCGGTTGTAGCTCGAAAGTTCCGTGCGTAGTATCTGCAATGTCTGGTCGAGGTCTTTCTCCTTCAGCACAGCGTGGCTGCTCAGTGCCGTCCACAGCACCAGTAGTAATGTAAATAGTCGTTTCATAGTGCCTGCAAAGGTACAATAAATATCCGATAATCATCTCTTTTTGCTCTTTTTTTCTTGTTCAGTTGACTTTTTTTTTGTAATTTCGCAGCCAAAATAATAGATATGATACTGATAGCTGACAGCGGAAGCACTAAGACCGACTGGGTACTGGCAGGGCAAGAGGTGGTTCACACTCAGGGCATCACGCCCGTCCATCAGTCGCCCGATGACATACGCCAGATTCTGGAGCAAGAACTGCTGCCCCAGTTAGGCGGGCTGGTGGATAGTCTTTCTGCTGTCTTTTTCTATGGCAGCGGCTGTACCCCTGCCCATATCCCCGTGATGCAGCAACTGCTGAAAGAAGCGCTTTCCACCCTCCACGTTCCATCCTCCACGCTCCACGTTGAAGTCCACAGCGACCTCATGGCTGCCGCCCGCGCCCTGTGCGGCAGGGACGAGGGCATCGCTTGCATCTTAGGTACGGGGGCCAACAGCGCGTTGTATGATGGTGAACGGATTGTACAGAACACGCCCGCTCTGGGCTATATCCTGGGTGACGAAGGTAGTGGTGCAGTGCTGGGCCGCAGTTTCATGAATGCTATCTTCAAGAATCCAGACTTTGCTGACATTCGTGAAGAATATCTGGCAGAACAGCAGTTGACGATGGCTGACATTATCCAGCGCGTCTATCGCGAGCCCATGGCCAACCGCTTCCTGGCTTCCACCTCTTTATATATCGGCAGGCATCTAGACAATCCCCTGTTGGAGAAATTGGTTGTCGACAACTTCCGCCAGTTTTTCCGTCGTAATATCGCGCCCTACCAGCGTCCCGACCTGCCCGTCCACTTTGTCGGCTCTATGGCTCAGCACTACCGCAACCAGTTGCTGCAAGCTGCCGCCGCCGAGGGCTATGTTGTAGGCAGGGTGATGAAGAGTCCGCTGGAAGGACTCGTCGCCTACCATTCTGCTTAGCAGCCTTTCGTGGTCATGATGTCCAGCACCATGTTGTCGGTGATACCCATGCCGTCGGCACCGATGCTGGTGAGGTTGTGTATGCACTTGTCGACGTTGTTATCCACGATGCCTTCGGCACTCGTCACACACTTGCCTTCCATCGACAGCAGGGCCGACAGCACAGCCGTCGACACGCCACTGGTAATCTTCAGCGAGCACGAGGGCTTAGCACCGTCGCAGATCATGCCCGTCAGGTTGGCAATCATGTTCTTCACCGCCGCACACACGCGGTCGTAGTCACCGCCCATGAGATAGGTGATGCCCACGCTGCTGCCAATGCTGGCGACCACGCAGCCGCACAGTGCCGACAGCCTGCCTAACGACTGCTTGATATAGATGGCCGTCAGGTGACTGAGCATGAGGGCACGTATCAGCTCCTCCTCGGTATTCTCGTTCTCCTTGGCATAGACGCATACGGGATTGGTGGCGCAGATGCCTTGGTTGCCGCTGCCACTGTTGGACATGACGGGAATCATGGCACCGCCCATACGTGCATCGCAGGCCGATGCCGTTCGTGAGATGATATGCGAAAAAATGCTGTTGCCGAAGATGCCTTTCGCCAGCGGACGGTCGATGGTCTTGCCCAGGTTGTGACCGTAGTTGCCCTTCAGCGCCTCGCGGGCGGCATTCATGTTGTAGGTGCGGGCATCCATGATGAAGCGTATCTCGTCTAACGGTGCCGTGGTGGCAAAGTCGTACACCAGCTGCATATTCAATGAAATGTCGGTCGCCTCTTCCGCCGGGCCGTGTTTCATGCTCCGTGTCTCAGGGTCAACGAATGTCGTGTGTCCGCCGGCAATGACCGCCGTCTGACGCTGTCCGTTGGCCTCGGCGCAGACCTCGATATACAGTTTTTCGCTGATGCCCTCCTTCAGTCGGATGTCGATGCGGTTCTCGCTGATATACTGCTTGCCCTCGGCCAGCGACTCCGGTGTCAGGTCCTTCAGTACCTCCAGCTGGTAGGAACTCTTGCCGATGAGTGCTCCTAAGGCGATGGCAATGGGCAGGCCGATCATCCCTGTGCCGGGAATGCCTACGCCCATGGCATTCTTCAGGATGTTGGCACTCAGCAGGGCTGTGATGTGCTCGGGACGTTGTCCCAGCAGTTCTGTGGCGCGTGCCGTACACAGGGCAACGGCCATGGGTTCGGTACATCCTATGGCGGGAATGACCTCCTGATGGACGAGGGCGATAATCTCCTGACGTGTTTTGCTGTCTATCATGATGGTATGATGATTTTTTTGATGCAGCAAAGGTACGAAGAATCTTTGAGCTACCAGTGTCGGATGCGGATGTTTTTAGGTCGCAGCGTGTTAAATAAGTATAATGGTCATGCATTAAACGCTTTGTCCAACGCTTCAAGTGCAGGAAATTGGTTATATTTGCAGTCAAAACCGTAAAACAATGAGAAAACTACTATTCCTTTCCCTGACAGTATGGCTCGTGGCAGCCTGTCAGCAGAAGCAGACTGAGACATCCGACTTTGTTCGCGTGGAGAACGGCCATTTCGTGCGCGACGGTAAACCTTATTATTATGTAGGCACCAATTTCTGGTATGGTGCCATCCTCGGCTCGGAAGGGCAGGGTGGCGACCGCCAGCGGCTGGCCCGCGAACTGGACGAGATGAAGCGCATGGGCATCGACAACCTGCGCATCCTTGTGGGCAGCGACGGCGAGCGCGGCGTGAAGACCAAGGTGGAGCCGACGCTGCAGGTGCGTCCCGGCGAGTATAACGACACCATCCTGGCCGGACTCGACTACCTGCTAATGGAGATGGGCAAGCGCCAGATGGTGGCTGTGCTCTACCTGAACAACTCATGGGAGTGGAGTGGGGGCTACGGCTTCTATCTGGAGCACGCCGGCCTGGGCAAGCAGCCGCGGCCCGACGACGTGGGCTACCCTGCCTTCATGGAGGCAATGGCTCAGTATGCCACCAACGAGAAAGCCCACCAGTTGTTCTACGACTACGTGCGTTTCATCATTACACGCACCAACCGCTTTACGGGCGTCAAATATGTCGACGACCCTGCCATCATGTCGTGGCAGATAGGCAACGAACCGCGAGCATTCAGCAAGGACGTCCTGCCGGCCTTCGAGAAGTGGCTGGCTGAGGCTTCGGCACTCATCCGCTCGTTAGACCCAAACCACCTCATCTCCGTGGGTAGCGAGGGCTCGTGGGGCTGTGAGAACGACCTCGGCAGCTGGACCCGCATCTGTGCCGACCCCAACATCGACTACTGCAATGTCCACCTGTGGCCCTACAACTGGGGATGGGCCAAGCCCGACTCGCTGATAGAGCACCTGCCTCAGGCCTGCGCCAACACCAAGGAGTATATAGACCAGCACCTTGCCGTCTGCGACTCGCTGAACAAGCCGCTGGTCATGGAGGAGTTCGGCTATCCCCGCGACGGTTTCAAGTTCACCCTCGACACACCCACCAAGGGTCGTGACGGCTATTACAAATATGTGTTCTCGTTAGTGGCCGACAATGCCGAACAGGGTGGACACTTCGCTGGCTGCAACTTCTGGGGCTGGGGTGGATTTGCCAAGCCGCAGCACGAGCAGTGGCAGGTGGGCGACGACTATACCAACGACCCCGCCCAAGAGGCGCAGGGCCTGAACAGTGTCTTCGCGTCCGACACCACTACGCTGGCTGTCATCCGTGAACAGGTAGAGCGGATGAAGTCTGCCACAACGGAATAGAATAATAGACCTAATACACATTAAGAAAAGAGGCTGTACAGCCTCTTTTCTTAATGTGTATTATTTTTACTATCTCTTGATGTATTTCTTTCCACTCTTGATGTAAATGCCATGGGTGGGGGTGGCAACTTGTTGTCCACTCAGGTTGTAGATGATTCCATCAGTGGGACGGGGAGTGGTAGTGATGCTTTCAATGCCCGTGGCGTAATTCTGGTCGCTGAGGGTACAGCCCCATGCCACTTCCAGTCCACAGGGCTCCAAGGTGTTGTCGTGTTTGACAAGGTTGACGCTCTTGATTTTGATACTCCCCTTGGTGGCTATGTTCCACTGCAGGTTGATTTTCTGGATGCCTGTATAATTGGAGAAAGCCAACTGTGGGGTTTTGGAAGTGATGGCTGTTGCCTTCTCACTGTTGGCATATACCTTAAAAGACAGGGCTCCAGTGGCAGGCTTTTCTTCCAGCTCCACCTTGATACCTTTATAGACGGTCTTGTCAATAGCTCCATCGTGGATGGTCAGTTCGCCCCATTGGCTGTTGAAATTCACCGTGGCCGAGGTGATTTTGCCTTCTGGGAAGTCCTTGGCGTCGGGAAGGTAGGGATTCCACGAGTCACCGTGATAGGCCTGTAGCATCTTCAGCGCCAGGTCGGGTTGTGTGAAAGCGGGGTAGGTGCGCGCTGCACCGTCGGAAAGTCCCATCCAGTAGAAGGTGGCTATGTTGTTCTGCTTCATGGTCTTTATCATGTAGCTGACGAATTCGAACATCAGGTCTTTATGGAGGTCATAGTCTGTCTTGCCATCACCTGAATCAACATTATTGGTGCCCCATTCGCCAATGATGACAGGAGCACCCTTGCTGATAAGATAGGTCTTCAGATTATCTAACCAAGCATCAATCTCTGTCTTGATTTCGCTGATAGTACGGTCACTGACGTATTTGCCGTCCTTGTCTTTGTTGACGATGGCGGGATAGTTATGAACCTCGAAGATGATATGGTTGCTTTCGCCTGAAGGAATCTGTAACTTCTTCAAAGGGTCTTGTATCTTAGCATTCCATGTGCCACTGCCTGAACTGGCACCATAGGTGCTGACAATGAGGTTGCGCTGGGCATTGTTGCCACCTGTGGCGCGAACCACATCGACAAAGCTTTGGGCGTATTTGTTGATGGCATCATAGGACGAGTTTGACTGTGCAAAGTTCCATGAACTGTTGGCATCGAGCATCTCATTGTAAGCCTCGAACAGCAGCAGCTGGCCGTAGTTGCGGAACTCCTGGGCTATCTGCTGCCACAGTTTCTCATAGCGGGCCTTGTTGGTGGCGTAGTTGGTTTCATCGGCCTTGATCCAGTGGTAGCCGGTGAGGTTCTTCTGGCTGTCGTAGCTGTCAGCACCCGTGTCGTGGTGTACGTTGAGGATGCAGTACATTCCCTGGCTGATGACGTAGTCAACCACCTCATGCACGCGGTTCATCCATGCTGCATCCACATTGCCGTCCTTGTCCATGTGGTTATACCATGTCACGGGAACGCGGATGGCTCCGAAACCGGCCTCTTTCATCATGGCCATCAGCTCTGCCTTGGTAGGTAGCTGACCCCAGCAGCTCTCTGAGGTAATGTCCTGCTGTCCCCAGTAGTTGTCCTGGGTGGCATCATGGTATTGTTGGATATTGGCATCGAGGGCGTTACCCAGGTTCCAGCCCAGTCCCATGTTCTTCACAGCATCAGTGGCATTCTCGATGGTTGAAGTAACGTCGGGGATAACCACCTTGTCGCGGGTGATGACGTTGGCGCTGCTCATGGCTTCCTTCCACCAGTCGTCGCTGCACATCGTGTCGGTAGAGCCTTGTCCGCCTTGATACCATACCATGAAGTGACCCCACTTGGCGCCTTTCGCCCATACGTCGGACATCTTTCCGGGGTCGCCGCTATTACCTTTTCCGCATTCGCCCAGCACTACCATCTTGTTCGGGTAGGTGGCCTGAATCTCGTTGAACTCCTGCAGGTTCTGGGCTGCATCGTAGCCATAGAGGTCTCGTGCTATGATGTCAACATACTGGTCGCCAGGGTACCAGTTGGTATCCTGATTGTATTTGCTGCTGTCACCATTATAGTTTTGGGTTGTCCACATCCAAATGAGGTTGTTGATGCCTTTTTGCTTGAAATAGTCATACATGGCTATCCATAGCTTCTTATAGGTATCTGCACCGTCGTAGCCCCACCAGAACCATGCTTTGGTCCAATCGGCCTGTTGCTTGGCGCAAGCATTACCAGCAGCTTCGTGGAACGGACGCCATGTGGCAGCAATGCCAGCTTCCTGTAGTTTCAGGATAGAGGCAGCTACCTTGTCCATCTGCTCGTAAAACCATGTATTTTCCCACGTACCACTCACCAATGCATTGGAAGCTTTGAAGGTGGTCTCGCTGGGCGTGCAGGTAACATCTGTTGCCCCCTGGCTCTTAGGCACATTGAAATGCCACATCAGCTGTACGATACCGCCCGCATCGTTCCAGTCCTTGACAGGAGTGATGTCGGTGTAGTCAATCCAATTGGCTGGCGAAAAACAGATGTGAATGAAGTCGTAGCAGTTCATGGCAGGATACTTGCCCGTGAGTTTATAGACTTTCTCGGCACAGCTGTTGTTCCAATTGACATTCGCCATGACGCTGGAAATCGTCTTCTTGCCATACTGATCCAGGAAATAGGCATACAGGTTCTTGGCAGCATCTGTTGATGCCGTGACGGGTGTTGACGGGATGTCTGCTGCATATACCATGAAAGGTATGCAAGCTGTCAACAACGTAAGTAAAAAGTTTCTTTTAAGACGTTTCATATCTCTAGTTCTATTTGTTATTTGCTTGTTGCAATAGGAGTTGATATTTCCTGGTCTGTTCTGCCACGATGCACAGATAGCGCTCTCTGCATCCTTCAGGAACGGTATTTGCTAATCGTTGCAACTGGTTTGTATAAGATTGCCAGGCCTTTCGGGTGCGGCCAATGTCTGATTTACGGGCATCAATGTCTTTTGTTTGTTCTGGCATATTGGCTATCATCTGAAGATAGAGACTGTCAATGCCTGGTAGGGCTTGCCATACACTGTCACTTGTAACAGTCTGTTTGCCATGTAGTGTCCTGTCGAGAATCATGGAGATATCCATTACTTCGGGCTTTGTCTTCAAGCCTATCGTCTTCTCTTGTTGCGTCCATGCCTCATAGCTCTTCTTGGCATTCTTGGTGGCATGGTAGAATTCTGGGTAGTGACGCAATACATTGTCCACTTCTGTATTGCATACGGTATCGCCTGGCGTAACGGCAACAGTATCGTAGCCATAGTTATCAGCGGCATTGATTAATTCTGACGATGAAATACGCTCCTGCTGAGGTTTCTTGTTCCCTCCGCAGGCAGTCAGTAGCATGAGCGCCAAACAATATATAAAAAGTATTTTAGTGTTCATCTTTTATTTTTGCTACAAAGATACAAAGATTGTACGACACAGCAAAATGCTTTCAGTTTTTTTATCTAATTTTTGGAGTCTAAAAAACGAGGTGCAATCGTGAAGAAGCACCCCGTTTTGAATAGATTAATGATTGTATTTGTTAAAGTGGAGCCACTGTAACCTTAGACAGCTTGCACTTGCCTTGAACTACAAAAATACCACCCCACCATTGCTGAGTCAAAGCAGCATCAATCATAGCTTGTGTCAGTGTAAGTGCTACGGGACCTGTCGTTCCAGGTGTCAATTCGCTGTTCTCACTAGTCCATTTGCCATACCAGGGACCCCAGTGACCTTCAAATACCTCGAACCACCAGTCGTCACCGATAGGCTCAATGTAGAAGCGGACAACATTTCCTGCTGTAACGTCAATATCTTTAAACTCCTGTCCACCATCGCTTCCGATGTAAGGCTGGTGACCATCGGACAGATCCTCATTGCCTTCCCAAAGAGTGCGTTCTGCACCAGCAGCAATGAACTTAACATACTGCAGCTGGATGCCGTCACCCCAGATGACAATACCCTTGCCACCGTCAGCAAACATGGCTGCGGCCTCCTCTGCTGTCAGATTGATAACGATATCTGTTACGCTAGCATCAGGTCTGATGTTTCCATCTTCACCATAAGGTAGGGAAATGTCAGAGAATGGTGTAGACCAGTCGCCCATACGGAGGTTGAATATGGGGTTGGCATTTGTTGCCTGGAAATGGAAGGTTAACTGACCTGCACCCGTGATAGCTTCCTGGAACTTCTTCCACTTGTCGCCATCCCAATTGAAGACACCCCAGTTAGACCAGCCAGACAGGTCTGCCTTACCCATCCAGATAACGCCTTCGAGTTTACGCATTTCAACAAAGATGCTGGCTGTGATGTATGCATTCTGTGTCAGCACAACTTCACCGTCTGTCATATCGTCAGGAACGGCGAAGGTCAGCTTGTCATTATCAACAGTATAGTCGAGGATGTCGCCAACGCCAGGCAGGCTAACACCAATGACGCGATTGAAGTTCTCACCAGTCAGTGTCACCACATCACCGGCTACCAGATCCTTGTTAGGCTCTGCAGAGGTAATGGTTACGGTAGGAACAGCGAACTCAGGAGTTGAAATGGCCTCACCGGAGTAGAGTAGGAGTGAGAGAGTACCAGACTTACACTCGTCAGGAACTGTTGCAGTGATGGTCCTGTGGTCATCAGAAACGGTGAATGCAGCAGGTACACCGCCGGGGAACAGCACGCTTTCAACGATGTGTAGGTTAGTACCCTTAATCTGAATTTGCTCTCCAAAGTCTGCGCTTGGAGTAATCTCAGTAACAATAGCACCCAGAACCTCGATAGGATCTTTGTACTCCAGTTCCCAATCGGCACCGTCGTTCATGGTAATGATACCAGACTCTGCAGCCAGGGGCACACGGAGGCGAATCTCCTTACGAGAAACGTAAGTGAAATCCTCAGCAACAACAGGAGCACCAGCTACACCTGAGGGGAAGATAACCTCGGCAATGTTATAGACATAGTCGCCCTTGATGCTGATCTCATCGCCGGCGTTCAGACCCTCCAGCGGACTAATGGAGGTTACCTCGATGGGCTCCTCGAAGGTTAACGTACCTACAGAAGTTACAGTGTCGTTACCTGCAACCAACTTGATTTGTCCAGGAACAGTCTCTTCGGGGATGTTCACATAGATGTTCTCTTTGTCAACAGAATTGAAGTTGGCCTTCAGGACCTCGGCACCATTCACTTTGATGGTCTGGCCGGCACGTTCGATGGTGCCACCAGGGAATATGACTTTCTCTACAGCAGTCAGATTTGTACCTGTGATACGTATCTCCTGAGAGCGAGTGTTGGGGGAGGGACCAAAAGCCAGCAGGTTTATACCCGACTTGTTGTACGGGTTGGTATCGTAGTCATCCTCACTGCACGCCGTCAGGGATAGCCCGACAAGGGCTACCACTAACAGGGCGAAAATATTCTTATAGTTTTTCATATCCTTTGTATATTATTATTTATTAGGAACAAGACGAATGTTATCAATCTTGATGATAAGCTCACTATCTTCACCTTCGATGCCACCACCGTATATGGCCATCCAGAGGCTGGCGAACGAGTCTTTTGACAGGGGGGTACCACACAAACTACCATCATAGGAATATACAAATGTTGCAGATAATGGCAGTGATACGGTTATCCACTCTCCACCAGTGTCATAGCTGCCCGTAACAGTCCAAGGACGGTATAGTGCGCGAGGTACGGCAGGATCGTTCAGATAGTCGTTGGTCTGAACATGGATGGTGTTGCCGTATGCATCGACACCGCCACCACCGTAAGTCGTACGGTCGGTGCCTACAAAGACAATCTGCATAGCACCACCCTTCCATGGGTTGGACTCTGGAATGCACATCTCAAACTTCATAGTCATATTGCTCCAGTCGGACATGTCAACAAGGTCGTATAGGCGAGGATACTCCTTGAAGGTCTCAGGATTCTCCCAGTTTCCAGGCCAATAGGCGAATGAGCACCAGTCCTCGTCGGGCCATCCTTCATCAGCTTTACCGGAAATGGTCTTTGTGCCGTTACCAAACTGCCAGTATTTGCCAGAAATGCTGGTTTCATCAGCTGCGTAGCTGTTGTGACCGTTCCATGCGTGCATATCGAGGATAACATCAGAAATGCCGTTAGGTGTATCGAAGTCGAAGAGCATACCGCGAGTGTCCTTGTACCAGAAAGAACTCTTAGAGGTTCCATAAACAGAAGTCGCTTGTATTGGACCTGCTACAGCACCGTCTGGAACAATAATGTCTACAGAAGTGAAATCCTCGGCAATAGCAGTGATTTTGGCAGGAATCAAAGTGCCATTTTCACCAGGGAATAAGATTGTCAGAGGAACGTTAGGATCGTCAATGAAATAATTACCCTTCAAGGTTTGAGTCGTTCCTGCAGCAGCATACTCGTTAGGTATAGAGTTTATGACAGGTGCTGAAATGATGACTTTGAAGTCATAGGTGACAGTGTCTTTAGAAGTAGTGATAAAGTAAATCTTATCAGAAACCTCGGTTGGAACTCCTGCGGGTACGGTTACAAACAGTGCGTTGTCTGTCAATGTACTTTGGTTAAGAGAAGCACGCTTGTCGTTAAACCATATTTCGTAAATACTGCGCAGGTTCTCGCCGATGATAGCCAGAGAACTGCCGGGATTGGCACTCGTTACCAACAGACCGTTGGTGTAGAGTGTGCTAGGGTCGTCATCCCATTTCTGAATTTCAGAAGACATACTACGTATATACTTAATAGTGGGCTTGCCGTCTGTTGACTCAAACTTGTCAGGTTCATCCTTACAAGAGGTCAGCGAAATGGTACTGATAGCAGCAACTGCCAACAGAAGTCCTTTTGTATATTGATTAATAATATTCATACTCTTAATTACTATTTAGTGTTTTAATAACTATAAGTTGCTCGAACATCTACATGCTGTGCCTCTGCACTAGATGCCAAATTCGGGTTGAAAGTAACATCTTTGGCTGTAAACGGCAATGCAAAATACTTTTTGCCAGTGTCTTGGTCGTCAACCAATAGAGCTTCAACAACGGGAACAGGTGTCTGTGTATCATATTTAGCCGTAGAAGGTACTACCCAGTCACCAGTTTTATAATAATTCTTGTAGATTTCATTCAATCCACCATTGGTGTTACGCTTCTGGGCTTTCAAGTCAGAAACACAGAATTCGGAGTTGTAGTAGCTGACGCGAACATAATCGTACCAACGGTCTCCTTCGAAGGCCAACTCCAAGCGACGCTCTTTCCATACGTCATTAAATGATACGCTGGTTAGGGCATTAAGACCTGCACGCTTGCGAACGGTGTTAATAGCATTCAGAGCTTCTGCATCGGTAGTTGAAGCATTCACAGGATTGTTAGGATTAGACAAGATAGTTTTAGCCTCTGCAAGAACCAGATAAACATCAGAAAGGCGGAGGATGTGAGTTGCCAAGCTATTAGCCATTCGGCCAGAAGGATAGCCAACTCCTAAAGTATGGTCTGCCATGTCACCATAGAGGTGCTTAACAGGCCATGAACCTGTAGGAGATGTCAAGGCTGTCTCTTCCTGATTGATATAGGCGGATGGATTGTATTTGTCGTCATAAACGAAACGCAGGAAATCAAATCCCCCCTTGTCGGTCCAGAAATACTCGTAAACAAAACCAGGCAACATCATGGTAGCCTTCAAACGTGAGTCACGATTGTTGAGCCATACGTCAGGAGTCTGCTCCAGCACCTTGATGCCGAAAGCCTCTTGAAGGTCTGTACTCATGCCTTTCCATTGTCCCCATGTAGAACCGTTTTCGTCAATACCTTCTGGCCCATAGTCACTCTGCATGAAGCTCTGGTCAGTCCATTCATTGTTATTGGCATTCCAGCGCCATGAAATCAGACATTCTGGGTTGATATTATTTGCCAGACGAAATACATCAGGATAGTTTTCCATCAGATAGTGATTGGAATGTGACAGACATGCACGTGCATATTTAACAGCCTGATTTAAGTCCTCTGTGCTTATAGATCCTGTAACACCTGCCTTTGTCAGATAGACCTTGGCAAGAAGCCCTTCTGCAGAGGCCTTATCAAGACGGCCTGCCTGAAGGGCTGTCTCGGGGAGCAATTCAATGGCTTTCTCCAGTGTCATGATGATGTACTCGTAGCCATCAGCTTTCTTAACCTTAGGGATGGTGTTATATGAACTTGATGCCAATAAAGCACCATTGTCATGAACAATAGGAACCTCTCCAAAAGAACGTACCAAGAAGAAATAGGCCAAAGCTTTCCATGTAAGGCATTCACCCATTGTTTGATTCTTAACCTCTTCTGAAGCACCAGTAGAATTTTTGATGTAAGAGTATACTGTGTTAGAATGAGCAACAACAGCCCATAATGCTTCTGACATTTCCTGAAGAGCTGCGTCAGAACTATTCAAAGTAAAATCAAGATAGGGGCTTGTTCCAGGATAATAGTTGCCTGATAATACTTCACCTACTGTAATATAGTTACGTGTAAAATCACTCCAAGGCGTGCTATATAGATAGGAAGTACCTGATAAGCACTCTGTATCAGAACTATAGTAGTTGTCTGCATTGTAACCGTCAATAGTTGGTTTGTCGAGGAAATCTTCGCATGAAGTAAATCCTAAACCGGCAACAGCAACAAATGCAATGGTTTTTATATTAATGAATTTCATAAAGCTTCAATATTTAGAATGTTACGTTGAGACCAAACGAATAGGTAGTAGGTGAGGGATAGCGTCCGTTGTCCAGACCAGCCACAAACGTTGACTGCGTACTGGTACCGACTTCAGGATCGTATCCGTCGTAGCCAGTGATGGTGAGCAGGTTCTGGATGTTGACATTTACGCGAAGGCTTTCAAGCGACAACTTTCTGATGAGCTTCTTCGGGAAAGTGTAACCCAGCGAGATGTTCTTCAGACGGATATAGCTTGCATCCTCGATGTATCGGTCGCTCCAGCGGTCGTTATCGTTGGGGTCTCCCACTGATACTCGAGGTAGACCTGCACCTGGATTAGCAATCTTTACATTATAGATGTCATCATACCAGTTGTATATCAGTTGCCCATCACCACGGTCTACACCAGCTGAGTAGTCCTTGTTGGGATCAATGGGCTCTAGACGGGTTGCATCAAGCACGTCAGTCAACTGGTTGATCCACGTGTTGTTCATGTGGGTCAGCTTGTACTTGTTGTAGTTACCAACCTTATTGCCATAAGAGCCGTTGATGAAGATGTTCAAGTCGAAGTTGTTCCAACGGAAGGTGTTGGTCCAACCGAAGGTGAACTTAGGCAGGGGAGAGCCGATGTCTGTACGGTCATATTCGTCAATCTTTCCATCGGGTACGCCGTCTGGACCGCTGAGGTCCTTATACTTGATATCACCTACCCAAACAGTAGAGTTCTTGGCATAAACTCCGTTTACAGCAGGGTGTTCAGTCTTTGGAGAGTTCTCAATGTCTTCAACAGAGGTGTAGTAGCCGTCACATACATATCCGTAGAAGTTGAACAAGGAACCACCAACTTCAGTTTGAGATACCTGAGGCTCTTGTCCATTCCACTGACCATAACCCTTTAAAATTGTGTTGCCAGAACCGTCATTCAGGGCAATCAGCTTATTGCGGTTGAAGGAGATTTGGAATTCTGAATCCCACTCAAACTTGCCAACAATAGGATGCGTGTTCAAGGTGATTTCTAGACCCGTGTTGCGGATGGTACCGTAGTTGCCCGAAGGAGCTGAAAGAGCAGAAGAAGGATTACCTCCAGAACCCATATAAGCAGGCAACTGTAATTGCATGAGCATGTCTTTCGACTCTTTGCGATACCAATCGACGGTCAGGTTGACGCGGTTGTTCCAGAAACCGAGGTCGAGACCGACGTTCCACTGCTCCTGACTCTCCCACTGAATACCTGGATTGGCAATGTTTGCAGGACGCTGACCTGCACCAAGCGCAGAAGTGTTTCTCTTTAAAGCAACTCCCCACAAATAAGCACCAATGCTGGAGTTACCAGTCTGTCCCCAACCGATACGCAGCTTACCATTCGAGAGCCACTTTTCTGCGAAGTTCTTGATGAAGGTCTCGTTGTTGAAACGCCAGCTGGCTGCAAATGAGTGGAAGCCTGCCCAGCGGTTGCTTGGGCCAAAGTTAGAACTACCATCGTAACGGTAGGTGTAGGTGGCATTGTAACGGTCGTCATAGCTATAAGTCCAGCGGGTGAAGAACGAAGCCATAGATGCTTCGCCAAAACCAGCACCGAGAGATGGGTTGGCTGTACCTAATGCAGGATTGTGAACAGCATCATTGGGAAGACCAGAGTTAGAACCGCTTAGATAGTCCCACTTTGACTCCCAAGCCTCCTGTCCAACCATACCAGTTACGTTGTGCTTGCCGGCAAAGTTGTGAGTCCAAGTCAGATAGTTCTTAATCTGGTAGAATTTATTTGAATTCTTCTGAATAGCAGAAGTGTTGTTGTTTTGGTGATACGTAGCCAGGTTGATGATAGGACGATAACGGTCGGCCTTGCTCCAGCCAAGATCGAAACCAAACTCAGTGTGCCAAGTCAAGTCCTTGTAAAACTTCACATCGAAGAAAATGTTACCATTCAGCTTCTGACGGTTTAGCTTATTGGTGTTGAGCATAGCCAGTGCAATGGGGTTAGGGCTGCTGGAGCCTTCATACGAACTAGAGGCGTAGTTGCCGTCCATGTCATAGATAGGCAGGTTGGGGGTCGTCGTCAGTGAGTAGTTGATGATACCCTCTTCACCATCAGCCAGTTTCAAATCGTCGTTAGTTTCGGAGAAGGCCACGTTAACCCCCATCTTCAACCAAGACTTCAGGTCGGCATCGACATTGGCACGGGCCGACAGACGGTTGAAACTAGAACCAATGATGGTACCTTCCTGATTCATGTAAGAACCGCTGACATAGTAGCGGACCTTGTCAGTACCACCCTGGGCGCTAATCTGGTGCTGATGCATCAAAGCGGTTTGGAAGACTGCATCCTGCCAGTTGGTACCTTTACCCAACAAAGACCTGTCAACGAAGGTCGGGTTTGCTGTGGCTTCACCATAATTCACATACATGTTATAATAGTCTGCATACTGACGCAAATCAAGAATGTCGAGGCGCTTGGTCTGACGGTTGATGGCCAATGTTCCGCTATAAGAGAACTTGGCTTCACCAGCCTTACCGTGCTTGGTGGTAATCAGAACGACACCATTAGCACCCTGGGCACCGTAAATAGCGGTTGCAGAGGCGTCTTTCAGAATCTCCATGCTGATAATGTCCTGGGGGTCGATGGTTGACAACGGAGAAATGGTGGACACAGAACCATTACCAAGGGCATCACCCAAGCCGTAGTCGTAACCAGTCAAACCGCCGCTCTGAACGATAACACCATCGATGACGTACAGAGGTTCAGCATTGGCATTGATGGTGGCGGTACCGCGAACGCGGATAGAAGAACCAGAACCAGGAGCACCGGAAGTGGATACTGCGCTTACACCAGCAGCATGACCTTGCAGAGCCTGGTCAAGAGAGGTGATAATAGAGCCCTTGATGGCACTCTCGCCTACTGTGGCAGAAGCACCGGAGATGTCGCTCTTCTTCATGGTACCGTAACCGACAACTACCACTTCGTCAAGTACTTTCTTGTCCTCTTCGAGGGTAATCTGGTAGTTGGTCTGGCTAGTGATGCGGACTTCCTTCGTCACGTAGCCGATGTAGCTGATGACGAGGGTCTGGCCTTGACTGGCATTGAGGGTGAAGTTACCGTCGAAGTCGGTAGCGACGCCGGTAGACGTTCCCTTGATAACTACACTTGCACCGATGACGGGGCCCATGGCGTCCGATACGGTACCAGTAATCTTCTTCGCCTGTTGTACCTCATTGGGCAGTGGTGAACTGCCCCCTGCGGCATACGTCACGGGCGAATAGCCCAGCAGGAATATAGTGCATAATCCTGCCAGCAGAGAGTTTTTACTGCAATTGAAAATCATACTTTTTTTATTAGTTAATAGTATAAATTATCATCTTAGTTTGGTAAGACGATGCAAAATTAATACAATTTCTTTAAAAAGTACAATATTATATTGCTCATTTTGCGTACTTTTTTGAAAAAGAAACAATAAAAAAAGTTAATTTTTGTGTTGCGCTGCCGAACTCGACAGGAATTCTTTTACGTGTTTTACATATCCTTCCTTCTGCTTCAAGTAGGACTCTGCATGTTCAGCTCCTTCGGCAATCCACAGTTCCTGCTTCCCTGACTTACCCTTTAGCCGAGCCTCATAGAGCCGGTACACCATTTTAGTCGGTACAAAGGTGTCGTTTCCTCCATGTATGAATAGCATCGGATATGTGGACTTGCTGACCTCGTTGATAGCAGAAGCCTCTCCAAAGCTCCATCCATAACACAGCTTGCACAATATACTGGAAGAAAACATCAATGGGAACTCTGGTAGTCCAAACTGGTTCTTCAGCTCTCCGGCAAGCTCTTCCCAGACACTCGTATAGCCGCAATCCTCAATGAAATGGATGTCTTTGATGGCTTCCGGCATTTCTGTTGCTGACATCATCATAGTGATAGCAGCACCCATTGAGACACCGTGGACAACCATCGTGTCAGTCTGGAATATCGATAGCCAATGGAGGGCATCCTTCCTGTCAAGCCACCCCATCTGAATCATATCACCTTCACTGAGGCCGCTCGCATGGAGGTCTGGCATCACCACGTTATAACCCAGCTCCCGCTCATAGAGACGTGCCAGATACAGGAAGTCGATAGCACAATCGCGCCAGCCATGAATCACCAAGGCTGTTTTGTTGCCACCTCTTCTGACATAGAGCGCGTGATGCCTTTCACCTGTCGGCATGTCAACAAAAGTGTCTCGCAAGGCATGAATCCGACGCAGGCTGTCTATCCAAGGACGTGTCTCCGGGTAGGTTGCAAACTGCTCGCGATAGCAGAAAGCCGTATCTGCCCGTTTGGGGTCAGGAGAAAGCGAATAATTGAGCATATAGAAACTGGCTCCAATGGTTGTTGCCAAGAAAACAACCAGAACAATACCTATACACCATCCGATAATCTTGATTTTACTCATAAATCAATGTTTTACGCAATGCTTCGAGCGGTGCTTTCAACTCATCCTTACTTGTGAGCCTACCACTTCACCACTTAAATCCTCATCGGATGCAAAGGTAATCATTCCTGATAAGACCACCAAATGTTGCACCATCTTTTTGTGTTCAAATATGCGATGACCTGCCTATATATAAATAATGGTATAAAGGTCGCTATCCAATCATTCATCAATATGAGAACAACAACTAAACAACAACCATCCTCTGAAGATTCCTCTTCTCCCATGCGATTGAATGTTTCCTCCTCTTCGCCTGTCACTTTCCACTCGATTTTCTCGTTCTCTCTCTTTGTGTTTTTTATGATGCAAAGGTACGCATTTATTTTGGCCCCTGCAAGCAAAATGCCAAAAAACCAGTGTTTTTCGGGGGTATTTTTCACCCCATTTTTGCAAGAAAATCAGCTCACCCTGTACCAGTCATCATTTCTTTCATTTCTCTTCATTTCTTTCATTTCTAACACCCCATAGCTCCGCCCTCCGAGATGGCGGGCGGGAACACGGTCCGCTCCGTGCAGGAAAATTTCCCGCACGGAGCAGGAAAATTTCTTGCGCCGTGCGCCGATGCCCTCAGCTACATCCATCGAAACTCGGCAAAACGTACTTCCGTACTACGTACTTCCGTACTTTTTGGTGTTTTCAAAATGCAGGGTACATATATAAAGGTATATATAATATATATATTATATATACCTTTAATAATTATACATAATTTATTCGTTCATTATTTCCCTTTCGTTCCGTAGCTACCCCGGGGAAAATAAAAAACAGCAAAAAGTACGGAAGTACGTAGTACGTAGTACGTTTTTGTAGGGTGACACCAAGGACACAGGTCTTGTCCCGCTGTGTCCGTTGACAGATAAGGTGGAAGTCGTAAGATTTCCACCTTATCTTTTGGCGGTTCGGATTTTTTTTGTACTTTTGTAGGCAAATATACTATTAACCCACGCTTATGACGCCAGAGGAAAAAGCCAGAGTAAAGATAGACCAGATGTTTTATGATGCTGGTTGGACGGTGGTGGATAGAGACTTCTATTCTCCCACCATCACTGCAGCAGCCATTCGCGAAGGTCTATTAATGGGAAATCGTGAGGCTGATTATTTCCTTTTTGTCAACGGCATGGCTGTGGGTGTCTTGGAAGCTAAGCGTCAGCCGTTGGCGCAAATATCCCGTTGCCGAACTCTTGAAGCGCGACAAGACCAGCCTTGATATCACGTGGATCAAGGAAACCAGCGACGATGATGACATGACACTCACAGCACTGATGCAGACCATCCAGCAGAAGAGCGACAACATCAGTAAGGCAGTATCACAGTTGCAGGAATTATTAAAAGGAATTGAGGAATGAACAAGATACAAGAAACAAAACGGATTGATGCTCTGTACGATAAAATTGCAGAGTTAATAGAACAGGCTCGTAAGCATGTTGCTACTACAGTTAATTTGACGGAGGTATATACCAAATACCACATTGGTCAGTATATCGTAGAAGACGAGCAACAGGGCGAGTACAGAGCACAATATGGCAAGCAAGTTTTGAAGAACTTGTCCGTACGTCTGACAAATCGTTTCGGAGGCGGATGGTCTGTTGATACTTTGGAAAAATGCAGAACTTTTTTCCATGTATATCATATTTCCGCAACAGTGTCTCGGAAATCAGTAGCCTTCATAGAATTAGGCGATAATAAACAAAAATCCGCAACAGTGTCTCGGAAATCCTCGGATACACTTTCTTTTACGCTCTCTTGGAGCCACTACCTCATCCTCATGCGCATAGACAACCCCGATGAGCGTAGGTTCTATGAAATAGAGTGTGCTAAACAGCAGTGGAGTGTGCGTCAGTTACAGAGACAGGTAGCCAGCAGCCTCTATGAGCGGTTGGCATTAAGCAGGGACAAAGCTGAAGTGATGCGTTTGGCGAGTGAAGGTCAGACGATAGAAAAGCCTTCGGATATTATCAAGAATCCCGTTACGCTTGAGTTCTTAGGGCTTAAGCCAGAAGCTGTCTATTCAGAAACCAAACTGGAGAGCGCCATTATCAGCCGTCTTCAGACCTTTCTTTTGGAGATGGGCAAAGGCTTCCTATTTGAGGCTCGTCAGAAGCGGTTCACATTCGATGAAGAAAACTTTTATGTTGATCTTGTGTTGTATAACCGCATCTTACAGTGCTATGTGCTTGTTGACTTGAAGATTGACAAACTGACGCATCAGGACTTAGGCCAAATGCAGATGTACGTCAATTATTTCGATCGGTATGTAAAGCTGGGCTTCGAGAAACCCACCATCGGTATTCTGCTCTGTAAGTCAAAAAAGGATGCTTTAGTAGAATTAACACTACCCAAGGATACCAATATTTATGCCACAGCCTATGAACTTTGTTTGCCAGACAAGGCATTGCTCCAGGCCAAGGTGAAGGAATGGATTCAGGAGTTTGAGGAAAGCAAAGAGGACTGATATGGATACAAAGAAGTTACGCCAGAAGATCCTCGACCTCGCCATACGTGGTAAGCTCGTTCCCCAGGACCCGAACGACGAGCCCGCCATCGACCTCTTAAAGCGCATTAACCCCAAGTTCGAACCTTGTGAGAATAATCCATATGATATACCAGAGAGTTGGTCCTGGACAAGAGGAGTTGATATTTATGAGCCTATGAAATCAACCTCTCCCTCTGGAGCTACTTTTAAATATATTGATATAGATTCTATTGACAATAAGAGAAATATAATCATTTCTGCCAAACGAATTAATACAAAAGATGCTCCAAGTCGAGCTAGTAGATATACAGAAAAATGTAATGTATTATTTTCTATGGTTCGACCATATCTGCGAAATATTGCGATGGTTACAGAAGATGATTGCATTGCCTCAACGGGATTTTATGTATGTAGAGCCAAAGTCTTATTAGATAGGAAGTTCTGCTATTTTATGATGCTTTCAGGCTATGTTGTAGATGGTCTAAATAGCTTTATGAAAGGAGATAATTCGCCTTCAATAAACAAAAGTCATATTGAGTCATTTGCTTTTCCTCTTCCACCTCTCAACGAACAAAAACGCATCGTGGCGGCTACCGTATGTCAGCGGCATTTTCAGCAGCAGTTCCGGCCGGTCGTATTGCACTTTGGTCAGGTTGGTCTCATACCCGCAGAGCATGACGGAATCAACATCAGAGCGATAGTAGTAACGTGTCTGCTGCTCTTTGCCGACAATGATGCTGTCATTGCCTCCTGTTTCTGCTAAGGTATATTTCACCGTGTAGTCCTCATCTGGCTGCTCCATGCTGCTGAAGTCCCAGACGATGTTCTCGCCCATGGCTTCAGAGACAGTGTATTCCACCTGCTGTTTCCGTATCTCCCCATCAGCCATTGGCTTGTAAGAGCCTTGAATGTTTTGGGCCAGAGTTGGGAAAGAAATTAGTGTTACAAATAACAAAGAAGATATTTTTTTTCTCATTTCATATTATTTTTAATCTTCTGGTAAATGGCTTATAATTACTGTACGGATTTTGTTTCGCCAAACCCATACTTGAAGCCCTGAATTGTCAAAATCATACACATGCTGATGTTGTCCACGTTCCTTATTCACAAGAACATATATGACATCGTGTGCAATCGGTGCTTCACCTATAATTTGAAGGAACTCATTATAATTCATTCCTATTAATTCGTGTCCGTTGTAAATACATGACTGATTACAGCAGATACTTTTAATAACATTATTTTCACACCACAACTCTATTTCATAGCCATATAATGAGTAAAGCTATAACAATCCCAGGGATATGGGGCATCATCATGTTTGTCTATTTGATGAGGCCTCATTTTATAATCCATAATACTATTCCCTAGTTTGAAATCATCATATGACTTATTTAAAATCAACCCTTTTCTTTCCATATTCAACGATTATCGTTTAGATCATGGGGTCGGTTCTTCTGATCATTTTGCCAACTTTTGAATTACTCCAAACGAAACACCAGTTAGTCTTGACAGTTGTCGGATTCCTGCCCCCAAAGAGAGCATAGTCCTAAGCACTTCATTGCGTCTTGATTTCTCAAGACTTTGAACCATAAGAGGATTAACAATTCCTTGACTATCAACAAGAAATGATTTTATTTCACTGTCACTGACTGGCTTGCTACAGTCTGTGTCAATATCAAGTATCTTTTCGCTTCCCTCTACGGGAGTGTAAACCAGCTCTCTCAAATCTTCCTTTGAGATGCGTGAGAAAACAGCTCGGGTAGAACAGAATGTATTCGAATTGCTGTCAAATGCATATTCCTTCCAACTGCTCCAAGGGTAGTCCAATATATTATTCACAATTCCTGCTTTCAGTGGATTCTGGTGAATGTACCTCAGCAGGGTCACGAAATACTCAAGGCTGTCAACAGGCTCACTTCGAAACCTGTCTTGAAACAGATGACCACTACGCTCGTATTTCTTGTTGAAATAGTGGGCGTATGTCACGCCGATTCTCTTCACAACATCACTGACCTCCTCTTCTTGTTCCCGTAGTAGCAGATGAAGATGGTTGCTCATCAGACAATACGCGTAAAATATTGAGAGCGGCGGAAGCCTCAGACCTTGCTCGTCATGCCTATCGGACAGAGCCCTGAGGATGGAAACCATCTGTAAATAGTCTTCCTCGTCCTCAAAGATGTCCTGACGGTTGATGCCTCTGACCATCACATGGTAAATTCCCGTTCCGCTTTTCTTCCTTAACTGTCGTGCCATATTCGCCCCAAGATATTAGTCTTCGACGGCAAAGATACAAATTTGTTCTCAATTCTACAAATATATTACCTTGTAAAATGATCACAAGAACCGACCCCGTGATCATTGATTATTGATTCTTGTTCTCTTACTCCCCTTCGGTATCTATATGAATTATTCTGCCATAATTGTCGTAGAGATTGAACTGAGTGTACTCATCATTTACTGGCCATGCAAAGAGCGCATTGTAATTCGCATTGAATGCTATGTCTTGAAGCAGTTCATTATCGGTTGTAATAAATGACAGATAAGTTCTTTTACCGGCATAAATTACACACAATTTTTCATCGCCTATGAAGCGAATATAGGTAGAAAACACACCCACCTCATCATGCTGCGTACGTATCCATTCTATCTTTCCCTTCGCATCTACTTTAACAACAATAGCACTTTTATAATAATTATAATATTCCTGAATATATATATTACCATGACCTAGGAAGTATATGTTGCCCTTATTGTCTCTGATGGACTGTCCGATGTGAAAGAAGTATTCTAGATCCCTGTCTTCTGAATAGTCCGAAGATGTGCTGACAACCTTGCCCTCGGCATCGAAGGTGATGGCCACAATTGTCTTTTCGCCTTTCCTGCCCATTGCCACCACACTACCATCAGCAACCTCGTGAACATCGTATAGTTCATCGGCAAAATCACCTTCTTCCTCATGAATCAGTTGGCCATTGGCATCCAAGCGTGCGAAGTAGTATTTGCCAGCAGTATAGTTCTTGCCTACAACAGCCATGCCACCATCCTTGCAAGCGTATGCTCCTTTGATTAAATAATCATCGGTTTTGCTGGTAAATGTGTACAACACATCACCTGTCTCAGGGTTTACCTTGTATGCCACATCGTAAAACCAGGCTACTATGTTGCCTTCCTCCGATACAGATGCATTCTCCACCCCTATTTGGCATCTCCACTTCACCTTGCTGTCTGCATCAGTTCGGCGGAGACAGAGATTTGAGGTGGAATGATCAAGGTCCTTGCATGTAATATCAAGAAAGTCTCCCCCGGGCATCTGGCGGACCAACAAATTCACCTCCTCATTGTTCCCATAGAGGTCCATCTCGCGCCATCCTATGACAGTCGCATACGACTTAAGTGTTTTGAACGTCATGTCCTTGGTAAGCACCTTCTCGCCGTCCATGGCGTTGATTGACAAATGGTACTCCGTATCTGGTGTCAAAGCACGCAACGTAATCTTTTTGTTTTTGGAAGTTTGTTTGATTTGCACACCATCAAGGTTTATATAACAAGTCAAGTCTTTTTGGAGAATCACGTCGACACGGTCTTTATGAACCTCCATTTCGACAGGAAGTTCATCATTGCTATACGAAGGCATTTCCTCACTGTAGGAAATTTCTTCCCATTCTGTACTGCAACCAGCCATCACCATTGTCCCGACAGCTGAGAGCACTGTTATTATGATAGATTTAGCATTCATTTGAGGTTGAAGTTGATGAAGTGCATACTTGTAGCGCCTAAAATGCCCGTGTATTTCAACATAGGACCCAAGATGAGCTTGTCCCTATAGAATGTGCTTGTTAGCATATTGGGGCCAATGGTATAAGTATCGTAAAGACCTAACAGTTCCCATTCTTTGGTGTTGAAATCATAACTGTAGATGGCAGAGTTGTCTTTATTGCCGGCATAGATGAGTTTGCCGTCATGCTCGAGAAGACATTGATTCTGGTTGCTGGTGTTATAAACAGATGTCAACTGTGTCTCCATGGTCCATTTGTCTTTACTTGAGTCATACACCCAGAGGAAGCCTTGCGGTGTCATAAAGTAGCCATTGGTCTCACCGTTGCCCGTCTGCATTACCTGCTGGTCTGTAGGCCTGTCGGCCACCTTCGTCCATTCTCCCTTGGAGATATCATACTTCCATGTCTCCATAAACTGCTTGGTTGTAGTGGAATAGTTTCCGCCCAAAATATATACACTGCCACCTGCGGCAAAAGTCCTCATGTAGTAAAACTCCCCTCTGACAGGCAGGTCTGCCAGTTTCTTCCAACTGTCAGTTTCGGGATTGTACTCATACAATTCATTCTGTACCGAGTTGCTGTCGCTGCCATAAGGTTTTTGTATTTCCGTGATACCATACGCTTTGGAGCCTACAGCCACAATCTCCGTGATGTCATAGGGCACATCCTTGTGTTTTTTCCATGTTTTGGTGTTGAGGTCGCAGGAGACAAGCAGCTTGTCTGCCATCTTTGTGTAATAGTACATCCTGTCATCGATTCTGAAAGATGCCCTGGCAAAGTGTGGCAGATCCTTAAACTCGCTGAATGGTGTTGTGGCCTCCTCTTCCGGCTTCAAGGGCAGTATCCGGATTTTCTTTGGCAAAGGCAGTTCAGCATCAGGCCAGTGCAAGGCCACGTCGTAAATGCCTGGTCCAATGTCTGTCATGTCCACAAAGAGACAAATATCTGCTTCCCCGGAGCCCTTCATTGAGTTTTCCCATTCTACAGGGTAGATACGATCGCCCACCCTGACCTCTACGGGTTTACCTTGCATCGCATACCTCACCACAATGCCAAAACGCCTCTTCGCTGAAAAGTGCAGTGCTATTTCATCCGTCTCATATTTCCATGGGTATGACGTCCCATCTACAATGGCATCAAGATAGGTTGGCTGCCCCCAAATATGGAGATAACTTTCAGCGGTCATGTTTGTCAGACTAATCATGAGCGATCTTGACTTGAATGAGTTCTTGTCTGTTTTAAGCACTGCACTCACTATATATTCGTGGTCTTTAGCCGGCACTGCAAATGTTTTCTGAACTTTTTGCATACGGTCATCTCCAAGCTCCACGTTGGTTGTAGAAAGAGCGCTGCCCGCATCCTTCGCGTCATAAACAAGCAACTGCAAGCTATGATTGAAGAAAGACTCACCCTTGTCCACCGTCATATAGGCAGTGAAAGAATTGCCAGAGGTGACAACACACGAATCCATCGTGATGCTCGGTAGGGAATAATTCTCCACCACCTCCTCCTTTGTACAAGCCATTAGCATCAAGAAAAAAGCCAATAGCGATGGGATTTTCTTCATCGTCATTACTAAAAAAAGATTTGGTTGTTATATGCAAAATTATACAAAGCACCGACATTTTTCAAGAAACTTGTATCGAGCAGGTATCCGTTCATAAGTCTGCATCAAATGTGTTTGCAGTTCTGGCAGCGCGGATATCTTCTACGATGTCTTCTGCCGAACGGCTGTCCTTCCATACACCCGCAAAACGGCTTGCCCAACCTTTGCGAGGTTTGGCGGCTGGTTCCTCGGGATGTGTCATGGAACTGCTTAGTAAGGTGATAAGTTCCAACTTTACGTTGTCACTTAAATTCTTCAGTTCCGACCAATACTTAGCACTGATGGGTGATGGCGTTACTAATGCATTTGTATTCATCTGTTCATCTTATCTATATGTTAGACGTTGCAAAAATAGACATAAATAATGAAACTACAAAATAAAAACTGAAAAAACAATATATAAGTATTAAAATGACAATTGAAGAACAAAATGCCACGGTGAGTGACATATGAGGGCTGAGGTAAGAAGGCTGAGGTAAGAAGGCTGATGTATGATGGCTGATGTATGATGGCTGATGTATGATGGCTGATGTATGAGGGCTGAGGGAAGGGGTAAGACGGGGCAGCGTGTCAAGAAAGGTCAGGTCGTTGCGCGGCTGAGCGGTGCTGCCCTGCGTGAGAATATCCTCCATTGCCGTGCCAAGCTGGAGAAAGCCTTCCTGCGATACGCTGGAGTAGCTGCCGTCTACATTATATATAGGTATAGAGGGAATGGTGGTCAGCGAGTAGCCGATAAGACCCTCGTCAGAGTCGGCCAGCTTCAGGTCGTCCTTGGTGTCGGAGTAAGTAACGCTCAGACTCATCTTCAGCCAGCTCTTCAGCTGAGCGTCCAGATCGAAAACCGCCTCATTAATTGTCGGAAAATTTAAGAAAAATAAAAAATTTTCAAAATTTGTCCTTAAAAAATGTTGTGTTTCAAAAAAAAGTATTACCTTTGCAAAGCCAATTCGAAATATCAAACATAACCATATAAACAATATTAATAACTAACATTTAAAATTTAAATGACTATTCGAAAAAAAAACAATTAATTACACCATTGCGGGTCTGGTAGGCTTGGCGTGGAGGAGGCTTTACGTCTCTGACTAACTAACTAAAAACAAAATGTATTTATCCTAATTCAACCAAAGAAAATACCTAAGTATGAATCAAAAAATCAGAAAAACAGCGCTGCTGATGGGTGCATGTTCCCTTTTAGGAATGTACTCGCCAGTATCAGCCAGTGCCGGGACGTCAGTTCAGGCTGTTCAGCAGTCAACGAAGAAAATTACGGGTACCGTCTCTGACTTACAAGGTCCTGTGATTGGTGCGAGTGTCGTTGAAAAGGGTACCAGCAATGGTGCGGTAACCGACTTCGACGGAAACTTCACGCTCAATGTGAAGCCAGGTGCCACGCTGGTCATCAGCTACGTCGGCTACACAACTAAGGAGATTGCCATCGGCAATCAGTCTACATTCAATGTGACTTTAGAGGAAGACAACAACTCACTGGACGAAGTCGTCGTCGTGGGTTACGGTACGATGAAGAAGAGCGACATCTCCGGTTCTGTGGCTACCATCAACAAAGAGCAGATGGAGCGCAAGGTTCCCGTGAACATTGCTCAAGCCCTCCAGGGTGCTGCTGCTGGTGTGATGGTCACCAATCAGGACGGTGCACCTGGCACAAAGTCGGCTATCCGTATCCGTGGTATCGGTACTATCAATGGTGACGCCAGCCCTCTGTATGTGGTAGACGGTGTACAGGTCGGTACGAATGCTGACTTTGTTAATCCTGCTGATATTGAGAGCATCGAAATCCTGAAGGATGCCTCTGCAACCGCTATCTACGGTTCTGCAGGTGCTAACGGTGTTATCATGGTTACCACCAAGCATGGTCAGAAGGGTAAGATGAATATCAACATCACCGGTGACTGGGGCTTCCAGACACTTCCTTATAAACTCGAAACTCTCAAAGGCGATGATTATGCCCGTTCTATCCGTGAGTCAAAGGCCAATGATGGCCAGACGCTGAACAACCAGATTTGGTCAGAGGTTTATGACGGCAAGCGCAACTATATCGACTGGCAGGATCAGATGTATCAGACTGGTATTCGCCAGCAGTATGGTATTTCTGCAAACGGTGGTACCGAAAAAACCCAGTATAATTTCTCTCTCGGCTACCTCGATACGAAGGGTATCATTGTCAACACCCGTTACAATCGTCTTACCTCGCGAGCAAGCATAAAATCTAAGGTGAACGATTACATCGAGTTCGGTGGCGACTTTAACTATTCTTATTCTACGATTAAGGGTAACAACGCCGGTCTCGGTAACAACCAGAACCTTTCTTCACAGCGTGATATCGCCCAGATGGCTCCATCACTCGACTACATTGATGACACAACGGGTGATCATATCCTAGTGAACGTTGTCAATCCTGACGGAACCTACGGTGCCAGTAAGGCTCCGACACCTGACGGCTGGGAAGGTATGACCGCAGGTGCACAGAACCCCTATGCAACCCAGATGGAAATCGGTCGCGAGACGCGTAATTCACGTATTTCTATTAACCCTTACATTGACATTACCCTCCTCAACATGAAGGAGCACAAGTTGAACCTTCATTCCATCGCTTCTTGGACTGAGACTCACTCAGACAACGACGAGTTCTCTGGCAAGTATGAGCGTTATAACTACGTTGGTGGTAAGATGACTAAGGTCAACTACGAAGGCCGCGACAAGGAATACTACAACTTCGGTCTCTATCAGAACAAGGGTATTACCAAGGGTATCGAAACCTATCTGACCTACAACTGGAAGACAGACTTCAACGATCTGACCCTGATGGTCGGTAACTCTGTCAGCGATTACGAAGGTTCATGGGTAAGCGCTAGCGCACACACATTCCTTTCTGCCGACAACCGTCTGATTTCACTTACTGATGACAAGTCATCTATTAATGGCAATGGTGGTTTCAACGCTAAGGTTCGCACCATTTCTTACTATGGACGTTTGATTTACAATCTCTTCAATCGCTATATCTTGACTGCTACCGTACGTCGTGACGGTTCTTCCAATTTCTCTTCTTCTAACCGTTGGGCTACCTTCCCCTCGGCAGCTATTGCATGGCGCGTGAAGGAAGAGTCATTCCTGAAGGACGTCCAGGCTATCAGCAACGCCAAGGTTCGTATCGGTTGGGGTCAGACAGGTAACGCCGGCGGTATTGCTGGTCGTTCAACGTATGCCCTTACTACGGTTGACACCAACTACCAGTTCTATAAGCAGGGACAAGGCGGTGGCTCTACTGGTTCTTTCGACCGTGAGCAAGGTTTCTATGCTCCTCTGGTGGATACCAGCCTGAAGTGGGAGACCAACGAGCAGCTGAACTTCGGTCTCGACCTCGGTTTCCTGAATGGCGACTTGAATATCACCATGGATTACTTCATCCGCAAGACCAAGGATCTGCTCATCGAGCGTCAGATTCGTAAGTCATCTGGTTATTCTTCAATCTATACCAACTTCGGTCAGATTGACAACAAGGGCTTTGAGTTCTCTATCAACTACAACAAGAAGTTGAACAAGGATTGGGGCATCAACGTTGCATTCAACGGTTCTACCCTGAAGAACGAGATCAAGAAGATGGGTGTTGACTATACCTCTACTTGTGGTGGTAGCAACAGCACCTATTCTGCAGAAGATTCTATGGACGGTTCAAACATTGGTGCTGTTAATGGTACTGGTTTCGTTTGGGACAACCACTCTATCTGCCGTGAAGGTGAGGCTGTCGGCTCTTACTATGGCTACAAAGTTGCCCGCATCATCAATACTGAAGAGGATCTGGCTAAGGCAAAGGCACAGGGACAGAAAGCATCAATGGGTGACTTCCTCTTCGTGGATACCGATGGAAATGGCACACTGGATGACGCTGACCGCCAGATTCTCGGCAACGGTCTGCCTTCATTCAACTATGGCTTGAACATCAGTGCTACCTACAAGGACTGGGATTTCAGCATCTATACTTATGGTGTTCTCGGTATGGACATCCTCTCATACTCTAAAATGCGCATGAGCATCATGAACCCCTCTGATGACTCTTGGACGCCTGCCCTGTTGAAAGACAGCTACGAAGACATGTGGAGTCCAACCAACACTGGTGCTTCGCTCGCACGTCTGACCCGTCTTGACGACAACAAGAACAGCCGCGTCAGCGATGCATGGATTGAGAATGGCAACTTCTTGAAGATCAGCAACATTCAAGTAGGCTACAACATCCCGAGACCTTTGCTCCACAAGATTGGTATTAATGCAGCACGTGCATACTTTGCTATCCAGAACCTCTGCACGATTTCTCCGTACACCAAGTATGGCGATCCTGAAGTTGGTCAGGGTAACGTTATCTATACCGGTCTTGATACTGGCCGCTATGCTACTCCTCGCACATTCCAGTTTGGTCTTAATATCACGTTCTAATTTGAAAGAAGAAATACATTATGAAAAAGTTAATAAAATATTTTGCATTGGCAGGTGTGGGAATCGTTGCTCTGTCTTCATGTAATAACGATGATTTCCTTGACGTACCACAATATGACATTCTGGACATTGAATCCCAGTTTGCGGGTGATGAATATGCCCGTCGCGGTTTAAACGGTATCTATGCCTATAACAACGTCAGTAAGCAGGATAACAGCTGGGGTTACAAGCCAAATCTGTTTACCGGTAGCCACCCGACCATGGATACCCAGTGTACGGGTTGGGACGTGAAGTTCCTCAATCAGACCTGGGATGCCAACGTGGGTGAACTCGGTGAAGGCTGGGCTCACGCTTACGCTGCTATCTGCCGTGCCAACCTCTATCTGGCAGGTTTGCAGGATGCAGAAGACATCAGTGCCAGTTGTAAGAAACTATGTGAAGGTGAGGCCCGCGCACTCCGTGGCTATTTCTACACATGGCTGGCCACCACCTTCGGTCGTGTACCTATGCTTGCCACTGGTGAGGACTTTAACAATACGCCTAACAAGGCTGCTGCTGAGACCTACGAGGAAATGTGGGACTTCATTATCGAAGACTTCTCTAAAGCTGCCGAGCTGCTTGACTGGACTCCGTACAATGGAAACTATGGCCGTTGTACAAAGGGTATGGCCAAAGCATATCTTGCTGACGCTTATATGTGGAAGGCATTCCGTTGTCCGGATATGGCCGCTGATTGCTATAACAAGGCAAAGGCTGAGCTGAAGAGCATCATCGACAGCGGTACCTACAAGCTCGTTAGCAACTTCGCCACCAACTGGGACCCTGCCGGTTTCTGGAACGAGGAATGTATCTGGGCCATGTGTTCAGACGAGGGTGAGCAGTGGAGCAGCTGGGGTGGCGACCGTACCATCACTTTCTGTAATCCTAACATGTTCAAGTGGTTTACCGCTTGTCCTGAGAATGGTGGCTGGGGTGCTGAGTACCTCTCTTGGGAGTGGTACGCCTGCTATGAGCCGGGTGATACCCGCCGTGACGCATCCTGTGTAACAGGTGCTGTACCTGAGGACCAGATGGCCAAGTATGGTATTGAGAAGTCTAAGAAGGTCTGGGGATACCATCCTTATTTGAAGGACTCTCTGGGAACGAAATACGACAAGCCTGAAGATGCCAAGTATGGCAAGGTTGTCCATCCGTTCATCAATAATGATGGCGTGCTGTCTGGTACCAAGACCATGCAGTTCCACTTTACCAATGGTGAGTTTGCACCTGCCATCTGGACAACTAAGATTTGGCGTAATGCATACGCAGACGGCAACTCATGGGGTACTCAGATGTGGTCTCCGACCATTATCTACGGCAAGCGTTATGCTAACGTTCTGCTCGACTATGCAGAGTGCTGCTTCCGCACTGGTGACGAGGCTACGGGCTGGGCAGTGCTTGATGAACTCCGCAACCGTGCATGGGGTAATCTGACCATTGGCCAGGATTACAGCAAGTACTATGCTCATTTCAACAATGTCTATAATGCATATCCTTGGACCGGTAATCAAGATTACCCACATCCCGAGCTGAAGCCCGCTAATATGACAGAATATCCTATTGGTGTTATCTCTGCCCCTGTTCAAGTTCCTTCTGCTAAGGAATACTACACAGCCCTTACTGCTAAGCCAAACCGTGTGGGCTATACCCATACCTCGCCGGCTTGGAAGGTTGCTGTCAACGAGGAGCGCCGTAAGGAGTTCAACTCTGAGTGGTGTCTTTGCCCGGATATGATTAAGTCTGGTTATATCGAGGACCACATCAATTATAACTACCCGAAGGATGATGGCGGTTCTGACTATGCCAACTATCCCTGGTCAAAGCGTGAGTTTGACTTCGACATCAAGAAGATGGATATGCCTATCCCCGCTGACGAGATTTTGAAGAATACGCTTCTCAAACAGAATCCTGGTTATGCAGGTGCTGAATAACCAAGTTCTGAATAACAGATTCCAAAAGATGCTGTGCAACTAAGCACAGCATCTTTTTATCCTTTCCCTTGGCATTTCCACCACTTTTTCGTACCTTTGCAGGGCAAACAAGAACCCGATGAACATCCATAGCATCACATCCAAATACTGGGAGCAAGCAGCGGTGGCGCTGTTGGCCATCATCGTATTTTGCTATTGGTTCTTCTTTTTTCCTTTCATTCCGCTATCCAGGGAGATGTCGCAGTTGTTCCTTTGGAGGGACGACTACCTGACGGAACGGCTGTCCATACCGGGGGGAACGGCCCAGTATGTGGGGGAATGCATCACCCAGTTTTTCTTGAATCCGGCATGGGGGGCACTGGCGTATGCCGTGCTGTTTGTTGCTGCCCAGCGACTGGCTTCCAAGTTGCTGCGACAGTTTTTCCCGACCATCAAGTCTAAGGTGCGTTTCCCGCTTTCCTTGCTGCCTCCCGTGCTGTTTTGGTATCTGGCCATGCTGCCTCACATCCCGCTGACGCCCACGGTGGCGGCCCTGCTGGTGATGACGGCAGGATGCGGGGTCATGGGCATCCAAACGCCGCTGACACGGCTGACGGTCCTGTGCCTGCTGATTCCCGTCATGTACTGGCTGACGGGCCCTGTGGCTGCCCTGCTCGTTCTTTGTGCTGTCCGATGGATACCCTTGACTGCCACCTTGTTCGCAGCCTGTCTGATGGGCAGTTCGTACGTAACGCCCTATCCGCTCAGACAGATAGCCCTGGGCATCGACTACAACTGGAGTGGCGTGAAGGTGATGGGTACCTACGAGGAAATGGAGTGCGACATGCTGATACGTCAGCAGGAATGGGAAAAGATTTTGCGCAGGTTTCAGCATCCTGTGTCTCCTGCCGTCAGGAGTGCCGTCCTATTGGCCTCCTACCAGACCGGGCTGCTGGGTTATCAGGAGCTGATGTCCCGGCTGGTCGTGCCTGCCAGCATGTATGACAGCTCGCCTTCCGTGTTCTGTGTGGACGACCTACACTTCAAGGTGTACCTGGGCAGTTTGTCGTCCGCCTTTATCGTTAGCGAACTGGCTACGCGGCTCAGTTGGACTGCCATCTCCCAGCGGGCGGCCTTCGAGGCTATGGAGTATATACCTAATTATAATAAGAGCGGCAGGGCGCTGAAGAGTCTGACGGAGGCATGTATCATGACCGGACAAGATGCCCTGGCGGAGAAATACCTTTCCATCCTGGACACTACGACCTTCTATCGCCAGTGGGTCAGGAAGATGCGCCTGCTGGTCGGTCATCCTGAGTTGTTGGAGCCATATCCGTTCATGCAGAAATCGCGTGACACGTATCTGAAAACCAAAGACTTTTTCTTTATCTGACTGTCGTATGAAACACCGGATACTTCATATCATCCCGTTCCTCCTGCTCGTCACCATCCTGATGGGGTGTCACGCTGTGCCTACGGATGTGACTGACCTGGACGAGCTGCCCGACATCTACCCTGACTATATTGGCGTCACCGTCCCGGTGGGTATGGCACCGCTGAATTTCTCGATGACCGACGATGATGTCGAGACGATGGATGTCGAAGCGAAAGGCTCGAAAGGCGGACTGCTGCATGTCTGTGGCGACTATGCCGACTTCGACATCGACGAGTGGCACCGGCTGTTGCAGACCAACAAGGGCGGAAAACTGACGTTGACGGTATGTGCTAAGAAGAATGGAAAATGGACGCGCTATCGCAGTTTTGACATCATGGTCAGTACGGAAGAACTCGACGAATGGGGCATCACCTATCGGCGCATCCCGCCCAGCTATGTCATTTACAGCAAGATGGGCCTCTACCAGCGCGACCTGTCGACCTTCGACGAGACGGCCCTGATAGAGAACACGCAGATTCCGAACCAATGCATCAACTGCCATACGGCCAACCGCACTAATCCCGACCAGTATGTCTATCATGTGCGAGGGTCGCATGGCGCCACCGTCGTCCACCGCAACGGACAGGACGAATTGCTGATGTCCAGAAACGATTCGCTGGGAGGCACCATGGTCTATCCCTATTGGCATCCTGGCGGTCGCTACTGCGCCTTCTCCACCAACAAAACGTCACAGATGTTTCACGCTGCAGGCAAAAAGCGCATCGAGGTCTATGACAGCTCGTCAGACGTCTTCGTCTACGACACTGAGACACATTCCATTCTGAAGGATACACTAACCATGAAACTGCTATGGGCAGAGAATACTCCTGCTTTCTCGCCTGATGGCAAATGGTTATACTATACTACAGCTCAACGGCAAATATATCCCACTGACTATGATATGGAGCGTTACAGCCTCTGTCGCATCAGATTTGACGCTCAAACAGGTCGCTTAGGTACTGAGGTGGACACACTTATCAATACGTCCCAGACAGGCAAGAGCGTTACTTGGCCCCGTCCTTCCTATGACGGACGCTATATCATGTACACCCAGACTGACTATGGATATTTCTCCGTATGGCACCCTGAGGCAGACCTTTGGATGCTTGATTTGCAGACAGGAGAAACGCGTCCTGTTGACGAGGTAAATAGTCCTTGTTCCGAGAGTCTGCACAACTGGAGCACTAATAGCCGCTGGTTTTTGTTTACCAGTCGTCGTGATGACGGCCTCTACACCCGTGTTTATTTTTCCTGTATCGGCGTAGACGGAAAGGCGACTAAACCTTTTATGCTTCCACAGCTAAATCCCAAGGATTACTACCGCAAGCTGCTCTATTCTTACAATACGCCCGACTTCACTATGCGACGCGTTGATACCAATGCCCAACTGACATCTCGTCGTATCATAAGCGATCAACGTGTGACGACAATATTAAAACACAAGTGAAAAGGCAATTGATTAATCTCATCTTAGACAATAAGAGAGAAACTGTGCCACAACCATGCCACCTTTTTTATGGAACAAGAGGGATGCTTTTAAGACTTTTTAAGTGTATGTTTTACGAAAATACGCAAGTTTGTTAAGAAAGTATTATGATATTTCGAAAATAATAACTAACTTTGCAACGAGTTTAAACTTTACAAACAAACTAAAGACCAAAAAACATGAAGAAGACTGGTTATCTCGTCCTTCTGCTGACGCTCTTCACCGTATTGCCGATGAAGGGACAGATTCGAGGGAATAGCATCCTTGTCGAAGTCATTCCCAATCATCAGGACTGGCGTTATGAGGTAGGGGAGACCGCTGAGTTCTATATTAAGGTAACGCGCGAACATAGTTTAATAAATAATGTACGAGTTGACTATGCTGCCGGTCCTGAGATGTATCAGGACGTCCGGAAGGAAGGGGTGCTGCTGAAAGATGGTACTCTGGCACTGAAGGGAAAGATGACGAAGCCCGGCTTCTATCGTGTCGACGTGACAGCTCATGTGAACGGTAAGGAGTATAAGGGTGCCTGTGGTGCAGCCTTCTCGCCGGAAAAATTGCAGCCGACGACGGTGATGCCCAAAGACTTCAGTGACTACTGGCAGAATGCTATCAAGGAAGCCCGCTATACCGACTTGAACCCGACGAAGCGTCTGTTGCCTGAGCGTTGTACCAAGGATGTCAACGTCTATGAGGTGTCGTTCCAGAACATGCGCTGGGGCTGGCGCACATACGGCATTCTCTGTGTGCCGGTAAAGGAGGGCAAGTATCCGGCTTTGCTGCGCGTGCCCGGAGCTGGTGTACGTCCCTATGGCGGCGACGTCTACACGGCCTCGCAGGGCGTCATCACGTTGGAGATTGGTATCCACGGCATCTCGGTGACCATGGACCAGAAAGTCTATGACGACGTGTTCAATGGGGCCTTGATGAATTATTGGAACTTCGGCAACGACAACCGTGACGACAGCTATTATAAGCGGGTGGTGCTGGGTTGCATCCGTGCCGTGGACTATATCGAGCAGTACACGCCGTGGAACGGTCAGGAACTGGGTGTCACTGGTTCCAGCCAGGGTGGTTTCCTGTCGTTGGCCACGGCAGGTCTCGACAAGCGCGTCACTTGCTATGCACCCGTTCATGCCGCCCTATGCGACCATACGGCATCGCTGAAAGGAGTGGCCTGCGGCTGGCCGCACTACTTTTATCAGCTGAAAGATGAACAATTAAAGAAGAAACAAGCAGTGATAGAGACCTCACGCTATTATGACGGTGTCAACTTTGCCCGCTTGATTACTGACCAGCAGAAGGGATGGTTCTCGTTCGGGTACAATGATGACGTGGTGCCCCCGACCACTGCATGGGCTACCTTTAATGTCGTGACCGGTCCCAAGGAGATGTCGCCCTACCAGGCTACCTGGCACTATTGGCATCAGGAACAGTGGGACGAATGGGAGAACTGGCTGTTGGAGCAATTAAAAATAAAAAAATAAAGCTAAAAGATGAAGCATTATATATATATATTAGGTGTGGTCATGCTGATGGCTGCCTGTGGTCACCAGGAAGAGAAAGTGAAGACCGCTGCCGAGTTGTTGGCTGAGCGGCTGCAAACCCTGCAGCAGAAGGGCTATATGATGGGACACCAGGATGATCCGTTCTATGGCATCACCTGGGAAGGAACCTATCGGAGTGACAGCGCAGAACTGGGCAAGAGTGATGTTCTGGCGACAGTTGGCGACTATCCTGCCGTGATGGGCTTCGACCTGGGAGGTATAGAGTTGGGGGATGCCAAGAACTTGGACAGCGTCCCCTTTACGCGTATTCATGATGAGATTATTGCCCATTATGAGCGTGGCGGCATCGTCACCATCTCATGGCATCCCCGTAATCCCATGACCACTGCTCCGCGAGGAGGACTGGACGGACAGAAATTCCCTGAAGGCACGGCTTGGGACACCAGCGACTCCACTGTGGTGGCCAGTGTCCTGCCTGGCGGTTCACAGTATGAGAAATTCCAGACGTGGATGCAGCGGGTCGGCGACTTCCTGCTGACGCTGAAGACGAAGGATGGTCAGCCCGTACCTATTATCTTCCGTCCCTGGCATGAGAACAACGGCTCTTGGTTCTGGTGGGGACAGGCATTGTGTACGGACAATGAGTTTCACGGCTTGTGGGACATGCTGCAGGATGAACTGAACAGTCGTAAGTTGTCGAACCTGTTGTGGAGCTATTCCCCCAATCTGGATGGTAACTGGACGGAGGAACGTTTCCTGGCCCGCTATCCTGGCAACGATCGTGTGACGCTCATTGGCGAGGATGCTTACCAGTGGGGAACGGAGGAGGACTTCGTGAAGCAGTTGAATGCCGACCTGACCTTCCTCAGCGACTTTGCGCAAAAGAACGGCAAACTGTTAGCCATGACGGAGTGCGGCTATAAGAATATTCCCGATTCCACGTGGTTTACCCGTGTGCTGAAAGTGCAGATGGACAAGTACCCCCTCAGCTATTTCCTCTTGTGGCGCAACTACAAGGAGGAATATTTCGGTCCGTCGCCCGAACTGCCCTGTGCTGCCGACTTCAAGAAGCTGTATGAGGCTAAGAACACGCTGTTCCTCAAGGACATTAAAGATTAAAAAATAATAAGAGATAAATAATGAGTGATTTTCATGAAAAAGTCAAGGTTCTACGCGCTCATCACGAAGAACTGCTGACGCGCAAGAATGAACCCATGGAGTGGGGGAATGGTATTTACGACAAGTGGAAAAACCCTATACTTACCGCAGAACATACGCCGCTGGAATGGCGCTATGACTTCTGCGAACAGGACAACCCGTACCTGATGCAGCGCATCATGATGAACGCCACACTAAACAGTGGTGCCATCAAGTGGCAGGGCAAGTACTGTCTGGTAGTCCGTGTCGAGGGTGCCGACCGCAAATCGTTCTTCGCCGTGGCCGAGTCACCTAACGGTGTGGACAATTTCCGTTTCTGGGAGGAGCCCATCACCATGCCCGATGACGTCATTCCTGCTACCAATATCTATGATATGCGTATCACACAGCATGAGGACGGCTGGATTTACGGCATCTTCTGTGCCGAGCGTCACGACGACAGTCAGCACGGCAATCTGAGTGCTGCCACTGCGACAGCTGGCATTGCCCGTACCAAGGATTTGAAGACATGGGAGCGCCTGCCCGACCTGAAGACGAAGTCGCAGCAGCGTAATGTGGTGCTGCATCCGGAGTTCGTCGATGGCAAGTATGCTTTCTATACCCGTCCGCAGGACGGATTTATCGATACTGGCAGTGGCGGCGGCATTGGCTGGGCATTGGTCGACGACATCACGCATGCCGAGGTGAAGGAAGAGAAGATTATCAATGCCCGCCACTACCATACCATTACGGAAGTGAAGAACGGTGAAGGTCCGCACCCCATCAAGACCGCTAAAGGCTGGCTGCACTTGGCTCATGGCGTACGTGCCACGGCCGACGGCCTGCGCTATGTGCTCTATATGTATATGACAGCGCTGGAAGATCCTACGAAGGTCATTGCCCAGCCCGGTGGCTATTTCCTTGTCCCTCAGGGCGATGAATACCTGGGTGACGTGATGAATGTGGCCTTTGCCAACGGCTGGATTGCCGACGAGGACGGACGGGTCTTTATCTACTATGCTTCGGCTGACACGCGGATGCATGTGGCTACATCGACTATCGACAAACTCATCGACTACTGCATGAACACGCCCGAGGACGGCTTCTGTACTGCCGCCAGTGTGGAGACTATCAAGAAACTGGTCGCCAAGAATCGTGCTAATTTGTAACTAACAAACTTATAATAACCGTAAACGTGAATTAACTATGACTAATCTAAAAGAAAGAATAGCCTACGGCTTTGGTGATATGTCGTCCAGCATGTTCTGGAAGATATTCTCCTATTATCTGCCGTTTTTTTACAGTAATATTTTCGGCCTGTCGCTGGTTGATGCGGGTGTGCTGGTGTTGGTGACCCGTATCTGGGATGCTGTCAGCGACCCGATGATGGGTGTCATTGCCGACCGTACCAATACCCGCTGGGGTAAGTACCGCCCCTACCTGTTATGGGTGGCTCCTTTCTTCTCCATTGCGGGCATCCTGCTGTTTACGACGCCGGACGTCGGCTATGGCGGGAAACTTGTCTGGGCATACGTTACCTACATCTTGATGATGACCGTCTATACGGGTATCAATGTGCCTTACGGTGCCATGCTGGGCGTGTTGACAGACGATACCAATGAAAAGACGGTGTTCTCGTCGTTCCGTATGTTCTTTGCCTACGGCGGTTCGTTTATCTCCCTGTTCTGCTGGGAACCGCTAACCAATATGATGGGTGGTTATGATTCGCCTAATGGCTGGTTCTGGGGTATGGTGGTCATTGCAGCTGCCTGTTTCGTGATGTTTATCATTTGCTTCCTGTTCACCCGCGAACACCTGAAGACCGTGTCTACTGTATCGGTGGGAAGTGACTTCAAGGCCCTGCTTAGCAACAAACCCTGGTGGCTGCTCATTGGTGCCGCCCTGTGCTTTAACCTGTTCAATACGGTTCGAGGTGCTACCGTAGCCTACTATTTCCAGGATATTATAGGTCCCGATATCAGCCTCGTATTCTTCGGCTTGATGTTTGCCTTCTATGCCGGACTTTTCCTGGGTGTAGGTGAGGTGTCGAACATGGTGGGTGTGGCCTCGTGCGTACCTATTTCTAATAAACTGGGTAAGAAGACGACTTTCATCATGGTCAATGCATCCTTGTTTGTGCTGAGTTGCCTGTTCTTCTTCATCCCCTGCACGCCCACAGGCTACTGGGTGATGTTGATATTCCAGGTTGTCATCTCTGTCCTGACCGGTATCATGTCACCGCTGGTATGGTCGATGTATGCGGATGTGAGCGACTATGCGGAGCTGGAGTTCAAGACGGCCTCCACGGGTCTGATCTTCTCTAGTTCGTCGATGGCACAGAAGTTTGGTGGCGCTATTGGCGGTGCTGCCGTCCTGTGGCTGCTCGACAGCTATGGCTACATCACTGACGCTACCCAGCTGGCAGCCGGCGTGGCACAGCCTGCCGAGGCACTGTCGTGCTTGCGCTGGCTGATGAGCTTCATCCCTGCCTGCGTGGCACTCATCTCTATGTGCATCGTGTGGTTCTATCCGTTGACAACAGAACGAATGCGTCAGATCACTGCTGAATTAAAGGAAATACGTGAATTATAAATGATACAGACACTGAAACATGAAATGCAGGATGTTGTGGAGAACAATATCCTGCGCTTTTGGCTCGAAAGGATGGTCGACCACGAGCATGGAGGATTCTATGGCCGTATAGACGGTCATGGGGTGTTGCATCCTGAAGCTGAAAAGGGGGCTGTCCTCAATGCCCGCATCCTATGGTCGTTCTCTGCTGCCTATCGCGTTCTGGGGAATCCTGAATATCTGGAGGCTGCCACGCGTGCCAAAGACTATATCATCGACCATTTTATAGATAAGGAATACGGTGGTGTCTATTGGAGCCTCGACTGCGAGGGCAATCCGTTGGACACCAAGAAACAGTTCTATGCCATCGGCTTTGCCATCTATGGCATGTCGGAATATGCCCGTGCCACGGGTGACCGTGAGGCACTGGAGTGTGCCTTACAGCTCTTTGACTGTATCGAGGAACGTGCTTTCGACCCAAAGTATAACGGTTATATCGAGGCCTGTACGAGGGAGTGGGGGAGGATTGAAGACATGCGCCTGTCAGCGTTGGATGCCAACTACCCCAAGTCGCAGAATACCCATCTGCATATTATTGAACCTTATGCCAACCTCTATCGGACGCTCAAGGAGTTTCATACTGCCGAGTCGTGCGACTATGTGCCTGCCATCGGTTCCGTGCTTCCGATCGGCGTCACGGTACCCCATGACGATATCCTCAGGGTAGAGGCTGCCTTGCGCAACATCATTGACATCTTTACGGATAAGATTCTGAATCCGGAAACCCATCATCTTGATTTGTTCTTCGATATGGACTGGAGACGTGGCGCGGGCCGTCTGGAGAGCTATGGTCATGACATAGAATGCTCGTGGCTGATACATGAGGCTGCCCTTGTACTGGGTGACAGGGACGTGCTCGACAAGGTGGAGCCCATTGTCCGCGAGGTGGCGAAAGCCAGCGAGAAGGGGCTGCGTCCGGACGGCTCGATGATTCATGAAGCCAATCTCGATACCGGTCATGTTGATGACGACCTCCACTGGTGGGTACAGGCGGAGAATGTTGTGGGCTGGTATAACATCTATCAGCACTTCGGCGATGAGGAGGCCCTGCAGCGTGCCCTGCACTGCTGGGACTACATCAAACGCTATCTGATTGATTATGAAAATGGTGAGTGGTACTGGAGCCGCCATGCCGACGGCACCCTAAACCTTGACGATGACCATGCCGGTTTCTGGAAATGCCCTTACCACAATAGCCGTATGTGTTTGGAAATCATAGAGCGAATCACCAGCCGAATGCCATGATTGGTTATGTGTTGACATTTAATTGTAATTGATTGAAAACATTTCGACAATAATGTGCTGATATATTGAGATTTATTCCGTACCTTTGCAGCCGATACAACTAGTAGGAACTAAATTTATGGCTGAAAAGTATGAATATTGGAAAACAGATAGAGGAAACTCTAAGGAAACAGGGCAAGTCGGCGACATGGTTGGCATCAGAGATACCCTGCGAACGTACGAATGTCTATAACATTTTCAAGCGTAAGAGTTTGGATGTTCGCCTGCTGATGAAAATCAGTGTTATTTTGAACTACGACTTCTTCAAGGACTTGTCCCAGGAAGCGTTTCCCGAGGCAAAATAATTGAAGCCGCTGCCCGATGAAAGGCAGCGGCTTTATTTTTTTCTTTTACTTTTTTTATATTTATGCTTATTCTTTGCAAAAAAATGATTACCTTTGCACACAAATTGAATTCAATATAATATTTTAAATCATTTTATGAACTTTACTTTGTTAGTTACCGTCTTGCTGACGGCAGTAACATTGGTGGTAGCGGCCTACGTAGTAGCCAAGCTGATAGGACCCAGGTCCTATGCAAAGGTGAAGGGTGAGCCGTATGAGAGTGGTATCCCCACACGAGGCAGTTCTTGGCTGCCCGTTAGCGTGGGATTCTACCTCTTCGCCATCTTGTTCCTCATGTTCGATGTGGAAACGGTGTTTCTGTATCCATGGGCAGTAGTGGTGAAGGAGTTCGGTGCAGCTGCATTGCTGAGTATCGGCTTCTTCCTGGTAGTTCTGGTATTAGGCTTGGCATACGCTTGGCGGAAAGGAGACTTGGAATGGAAATAAAGCCGAAAATCAAGTCTATTCCCTACAACGAGTGGAATGACAACGAGTCGTTGGAGAAAATTGTCGACGAACTGCACGAGGGCGGCGTCAATGTGGTGACAGGTTCGCTCGACCAGTTGATTAACTGGGGACGAAGCAATTCCCTCTGGTCTCTGACTTTTGCTACTTCGTGCTGTGGTATCGAGTTTATGGCTTGCGGTTGTGCACGCTATGACTTTGCCCGCTTCGGTTTCGAGGTTACGCGAAACTCTCCCCGTCAGGCCGACCTGATTATGTGTGCTGGTACGATTACGCACAAGATGGCTCCCGCCCTGAAGCGTCTGTACGACGAGATGGCCGAGCCGAAGTATGTGATTGCCGTCGGCGGCTGTGCCATCAGCGGCGGCCCGTTCAAGTCGAGCTACCATGTAGTGAAGGGTATCGAGGAAATCGTGCCCGTTGATGTGTTTATTCCCGGTTGTCCTCCCCGCCCAGAGGCTATCATGTATGGCATGATGCAGCTACAGCGTAAGGTGAAGATTGAGAAGTTCTTTGGTGGTGCAAACCACAAGCAGACGGCTGAAGAGCGTGAGCTCGGCGTATCCAACGAGGAGCTGATCTTCCGTGAGAAGTTCGGTGACCATCGTCGTGAGGAGAAGCCTATCGTGGTGACCGACGTACCCGAGGATTTTGTAAAAGAGATGAAATCTGCCCAGGCAGAAGTTAAAATAGAGGAGGACAAGGCATGAAACTAGAATTCCTATCATTCGATTTTGACAAGTTCGCCTCTGAGATGCAGAACTTGAAGGACAAGAAGGGCTTTGACTATCTTGTCACCATCGTGGGTGAGGACTTCGGTAAAGAGGAAGGCCTTGGTTGCGTTTATATCCTTGAAAATAGCAAGACCCATGAGCGTTGCAGTGTTAAGATGATTGCCAAGAGTCAGGCTTGTGGCGACAGTATGTCGTCAAACGGCACTGGCGAGACAGACGGTCAGGTGCTTGCCTATCTGCCTACTGTGAGCAACATCTGGCGTGTGGCAGATCTGCTGGAGCGTGAGGTTTATGACTTCTATGGCATCGTGTTCCTGGGCCATCCCGACATGCGTCGTCTCTTCCTGCGTAGCGATTTCAAGGGCTATCCTTTCCGCAAGGACTGGGTGTTCAATGACAAGTATACGTTGGAGGATGATATAGAGCCCGACTATGGTTTGGAGTATTTCATCGACAAGGATGGTAACCTCCAGTCGAAGCAGAACAAGTTGTTCGGTGCCGATGACTACGTGATCAATATTGGTCCGCAGCACCCAGCTACTCATGGTGTGCTCCGTCTGCAGACAGTTCTTGACGGCGAGACCGTGAAGCGCATCTATCCGCATCTCGGCTATATCCATCGTGCTATCGAGAAGATGTGGGAAGGTATGACCTACCCTCAGACACTTGCTTTAACGGATCGTCTTAACTATCTGGGCGCCATGCAGCATCGTCATGCTTTGGTAGGTGTCATCGAGGAAGGTATGGGGGTCGAACTGACCGACCGCATCAAGTACATCCGTACCATCATGGACGAGCTGCAGCGTCTCGACTCACACCTGCTGTATACTTCTTGTGTCGCTCAGGACTTGGGTGCCCTGACGGGTATGCTGTATGGTATGCGCGACCGTGAGCATGTGCTGAACTGCATGGAGGAGACTACGGGAGGACGCCTGATTCAGAACTACTATCGCATCGGCGGCCTGCAGGATGACATCGACCCCAACTTCGTCAAGAACTGCAAGGACCTCGTGAAGTACCTGCGCCCGACCATCCAGGAGTATATGGACATCTTTGGCGATAACGTCATCACCCACAACCGTCTGGAGAATTGTGGTCCGATGAGCCTGGAGGATTGTATCAGTTATGCCGTGACCGGTCCTGCCGGACGTGCTTCAGGATGGAAGAACGACGTGCGTAAGAACCACCCGTATGACATGTACGACAAGATGGAGTGGGAGCAGTGTACGTTGACAGGCTGCGACTCGATGGACCGTTACCTCGTTCACATCAATGAGATGTACCAGAGTCTGAACATTATCGAGCAGCTCATCGACAATATTCCTGAGGGTGACTTCTACGTGAAGCAGAAGCCTATCATCAAGGTGCCCGAGGGACAGTGGTACTACTCTGTCGAGGGCGTTGCCGGTGAGTTTGGTGTCTATCTCGACTCTCGTGGTGACAAGAGCCCGTATCGTATGAAGATGCGTCCGATGGGTCTCTCGTTAGTTGGTGCCTTCGACCCGATGCTGCGTGGTCAGAAGATTGCCGACCTCATTGCTACTTGTGCCGCTATTGACGTTGTAATTCCAGACATCGACAGATAACAAATAACTACAACGAATTACTCGAATGATACGAATAATTAGTGGAATTCGTTAAATCCGTTGTCGAAAAAAGAAAATATTTATGTTCGATTTTAGTTTAGTTACACAATGGTTCGACCAACTGCTTCGAGTGACGGTAGGCTGTCCTGATTGGTTGGCGATATTGATTGAGTGTGTGCTGGTGGGTACGGCTATCCTCTTGGGATATGCCCTCATCGCCATCGTACTGATATTTATGGAGCGTAAGGTGTGTGCCTACTTCCAGTGCCGCTTAGGCCCGATGCGAGTAGGTTACTGGGGCTTGCTGCAGGTGTTTGCCGACGTGTTCAAGATGCTTATTAAGGAGATTTTCATCGTTGACCGTGCCGACAAACTGCTCTACCTCGTGGCTCCGCTTTTGGTGATTATCGGTTCCGTCGGTGCCTTCTCGTTCCTCCCTTGGAACAATGGTGCCACCATCCTCGACTTCAACGTAGGCGTGTTCCTGCTCACTGCGGTCTCTTCGATTGGCGTAGTGGGTATCTTCCTCGCTGGTTGGAGCTCTAACAACAAGTACTCGGTGGTGTCGGCCATGCGTGGTGCTGTGCAGATGATATCGTATGAGATGTCGCTCTGCCTCTGCCTGATTACGGCTGTCATCCTAACTGGTACCATGCAGATGAGTGGTATCGTCGAGGCACAAACGGGTCCTTGGAAGTGGCTCATCTTCCAGGGACATATCCCTGCTATCATTGCCTTCTTCGTATTCCTCATCGCAGGTAATGCTGAGGCTAACCGTGGCCCGTTCGATATGGCTGAGGCCGAGAGTGAGCTGACGGCTGGTCATCATACCGAGTATTCGGGTATGGGCTTCGGCTTCTTCTACCTCGCTGAGTTCCTGAACCTCTTTATTATCGCAGGTATTGCCGCTACGGTATTCCTCGGTGGTTGGGCGCCTGTGAACATCGGTATTGCCGCCTTCGACCAGGTGATGAACTACATTCCCGGTATCGTATGGTTCATGGGTAAGACTTTCTTCCTGGTGTGGATCCTGATGTGGATTAAGTGGACGTTCCCCCGTCTGCGTATCGACCAGATCCTGAAGCTGGAGTGGAAGTATCTCATGCCGCTGGCGCTGCTTAACCTGGTAATCATGACTGTAGTGGTCGCTCTCGGCCTATATATTAAATAAGGTATAGCAATGGAAGATAACAAAACATATTTCGGAGAAATCGGGCACGGCCTGAAGACTTTGGCCATTGGTATGAAGACCTCTTGGAAGGAATACTTCAAGGACTTCTTCACCAACAAGTCGACAGAGCAGTATCCCGAAAACCGCAAGACCACACTCCATGTGGCCAAGCGCCATCGCGGACGCCTTGTTTTCAAGCGCAACGATGACGGTAGCTACAAGTGTACGGCTTGCACATTATGTGAGAAGTCTTGCCCCAATGGAACCATCAAGATTGTCAGCCACATGGCTGAGGATCCCGAGACGGGCAAGAAGAAGAAGGTGCTTGACGATTATCAGTACGACCTGGGCGACTGCATGTTCTGCCAACTCTGTACTAACGCCTGCAACTTCGACGCCATCGAGTTTACGAATGATTTCGAGAACGCTGTGTTCGACCGCTCTAAGCTGGTGCTTCACCTCGACAAGGAAGTCTATCAGGGTGGTTCGCTGCCCAACCTGCTGGAAGGTGGTGCCGAGTGGCAAATAGGTAAGTTTAACACTAAAACGAAGTAACGCGTTATGGGTAATACAATCATGTTTATCATTCTCGCGGTGCTCATCATTGGCTCGGCGCTGATGTGTGTCACCACAACGAGGATTATGCGAGCCGCAACATTCATGTTGTTTGTGCTCTTTGGTGTGGCAGGCATCTATTTCCTGCTCGACTACACCTTTCTGGGAGCCGCTCAGATTAGCGTATATGCCGGAGGCGTTACGATGATCTATGTCTTCGCCATCCAACTGGTATCGAAGCGTACCCTTCAGGGTCTGGAGGAGCGTGTGAAGTCCAGCAAGATGATTGGTGGCGGACTGGCTGCCCTCGCCGGACTGGTGGTAGTAAGCCTCATTCTGCTGAAGACAGGCTTCTTTACGCTGGCTCCTGCCAATGTGGAGGTTCCTATGAAAGAGATTGGTACGGCCCTCGTAGGTGCCGGCAAGTATCAGTATGTGCTCGCTTTTGAGTTCATCTCGCTGTTCCTGCTGGCCTGCATCATCGGTGGCTTGGTTGTTGCACGTAAAGAAAAGGAGGAGAAGTAAGCTATGGTACCTGTAGAATGTTATTTCGCGCTTAGCGCCCTGTTGTTCTTCATCGGTGTCTATGGTTTCGTCACCCGTCGCAACCTCATCGCCATGCTCATCTCTGTCGAGCTGGTGCTCAACGCCGTTGACATCAATTTCGCTGCCATCAACCGTCTGCTCTATCCCAATGGCATGGAGGGTATGTTCATGACCCTGTTTGTCATTGGTGTGGCAGCTGCTGAGTCGGCTGTGGCTATTGCTATTATCATCAATGTCTACCGCAACTTCCGTAGCGATAGCGTTGACAGTATCAAGAACATGAAATGGTAAGTATAATTGATAATTGAAAATTGATAATTGATAATTATGGAAATATATAGTTATTCATTTCTGATCCTTCTGCTGCCTGCGCTGTCATTCGTGATTCTTGCGCTTGCTGGCATGAAGATGTCGCATAAGACCGCTGGCCTTATCGGCACTACGTCATTGGGACTGGTTACCGTGCTCTCTTACGTGACGGCTTTCGCCTATTTTGGTGCTGACCGTCTGGCTGATGGCACCTACGCTACCATCGTTCCCTATAACTTCACCTGGCTGCCGTTGGGCAACCTGCACTTTGACATGGGTATCCTCCTGGATCCCATCTCGGTGATGATGCTCATTGTTATCAGCACGGTGTCGTTCATGGTTCACATCTACTCGTTCGGCTATATGCATGGCGAAAAAGGCTTCCAGCGTTACTACGCTTTCCTGAGCCTGTTCACCATGTCGATGCTCGGTCTGGTACTCGCCACGAATATCTTCCAGATGTATACCTTCTGGGAACTTGTAGGTGTCAGTTCATACCTGTTGATCGGATTCTACTATCCGTTGAAGCCCGCCATTGCTGCCTCTAAGAAGGCCTTCATCGTGACGCGCTTCGCCGATATGTTCTTCCTCATCGGTATCCTGATGTTCGGCTACTACACCGATTCGTTCAGTTTCTCGTTTGCTGGCAATATCGTGATGGGCGAGGGTACGACTCCGTTCATCGCCGGCAATGCTGCCAAGGCCGTTGCAGCCGCTGGCTTCATCCTGCCTACGGCCCTCGTGCTGATGTTCATCGGTGGTGCCGGTAAGAGTGCTATGTTCCCGTTGCACATCTGGCTGCCCGATGCCATGGAGGGTCCGACGCCTGTCTCTGCACTCATCCACGCTGCTACGATGGTGGTAGCCGGTGTGTTCCAGATTGCCCGTATGTTCCCGTTGTGGGTTGAGTACGCTCAGCCTCAGATGAGCATTGTGGTCTGGGTCGGCGTCTTCACCGCTTTCTATGCCGCTGCCGTGGCCTGTGCCCAGAGCGACATCAAGCGTGTGCTGGCCTTCTCGACCATCTCGCAGATTGCCTTCATGATGGTGGCCCTCGGTGTTTCGCTGCCAGGTCATCATGGTGTACTCGACAACCACGCACAGCTGGGCTTCATGGCTGGTATGTTCCATCTGTTCACCCACGCTATGTTCAAGGCTTGTTTGTTCCTTGGTGCCGGTTGTATCATCCATGCCGTCCACTCAAACGAGATGGCCATGATGGGTGGTTTGCGCAAGTATATGCCGATTACCAACATCACGTTCCTGATTTCGTGCTTCGCCATTGCCGGTATTCCTTTCTTCTCGGGTTTCAGCTCGAAGGATGAGATTATTACCGCTTGCTTTGCCTACAGCCCTGTGGTAGGTTGGATTATGACCGGTATCGCCGCCATGACTGCTTTCTACATGTTCCGTCTGTATTATGGCATCTTCTGGGGAACAGAGAATGTGGAGGCTCACGAGCACCATACACCTCATGAGGCTCCTGCTACGATGACTATTCCTCTCATTGTGCTTTGCATTATCACGATGGGTGTGGGTATCTATTCTACTATTGCCGGTTTCGCAGGGTGGGGTGGAAACTTCGGACAGTTCGTCAATGCCGAGGGTACCAACTACACCATCCACTTCGACACGCAGATTGCAGCTACTTCTACCATCATTGCCATCCTGAGCATCTGTCTGGCTACCTATATATATAAAGGTGAGAGCCAGCCTATCGCTGACCGCCTGTATAAGACGTTCCCGAAACTGCACCGTGCAGCTTACAAGCGTTTCTATCAGGATGAAATTTGGCAGTATGTCACTCATCGCATCATCTTCCGTTGCATCTCTACACCTATTGCCTGGTTTGACCGCCACGTTGTTGACGGTACGTTCAACTTCCTGGCATGGGGTGCCAACGAGGCTGGTGAGTCTTTGCGTCCCTGGCAGAGTGGCGATGTCCGTCAGTATGCCGTCTGGTTCTTGACGGGTACAGTGGCTTTAACGTTAATTCTGCTAAGTATTTAATTAGTAATTAGTAATGAGTAATTAGTAATTATGATTAGTTTAAGCGTTTCAAACATCCGTGAAGATAACTCCGCAGTTTTCAGCTGCAGGTGTAATCATAATTACTCATTACTAATTGCTCATTACTCATTAAGAAGATAAGAATTATGAGTATATTAACATTATTCGTAGTAATCCCCGCCCTGATGCTCCTCGGCCTTTGGCTGGCCAAGAGCCTCAATCAGGTGCGTGGCGTGATGGTGGCTGGTGCTTCATGCTTGCTGGCCCTGTCCGTATGGCTGACCATTTATTTCGTTCAGCAGCGTGCAGCAGGTAATACCGACGTCATGCTGTTGACATATAGTACACCATGGTTTAAGCCGCTAAATATTGCCTATTCTGTCGGTGTCGATGGTATCTCTGTGGTCATGCTGCTCCTGTCGAGCATCATCGTCTTCACGGGTACCTTTGCCTCTTGGCAGTTGAAGCCCCTCACCAAGGAGTATTTCCTCTGGTTCACCTTGCTGTCAACGGGTGTTTATGGCTTCTTCATCTGCACCGACATGTTCACCATGTTTATGTTCTACGAGGTGGCGCTGATTCCCATGTACCTGCTGATTGGTGTCTGGGGCTCCGGTAATAAGGAGTATGCTGCCATGAAGTTGACGCTGATGCTGATGGGAGGCTCTGCCCTTTTGATTATCGGTATTTTAGGCATATACTACTTCAGTGGTGCTACCACGATGAATGTCAACGAGATTGCGGCCATGCACAATATCCCCGTAGACACACAGAAGGTGTTCTTCCCCTTCATCTTCATCGGTTTCGGTGTGCTGGGCGCTCTGTTCCCATTCCACACATGGTCACCTGACGGTCATGCTTCAGCCCCCACGGCTGTGTCTATGCTGCACGCCGGTGTGCTGATGAAGTTGGGAGGCTATGGCTGCTTCCGTGTAGCCATGTACCTGTTGCCCGATGCAGCTAATGAGCTGGCATGGATATTCCTCATCCTCACTACCATTTCGGTGGTCTATGGCGCTTTCTCAGCTTGTGTACAGACCGACCTGAAGTACATCAACGCCTATTCGTCTGTGTCTCACTGCGGTCTGGTGCTCTTCGCCCTGCTGATGATGACTAAGACATCCTGCACGGGTGCTATCCTGCAGATGCTTTCTCACGGTTTGATGACGGCTCTCTTCTTTGCCCTCATCGGTATGATTTACGGTCGTACCCATACCCGCGACATCCGCTACCTGGATGGTCTGATGAAGATTATGCCGTTCCTCGCCGTAGGTTACGTCGTTGCCGGTTTGGCCAACCTCGGTCTGCCGGGCTTCTCAGGTTTCATTGCAGAGATGACTATCTTCGTAGGTTCGTTTGAGAATCCTGATACGTTCCATCGCGTGGCTACCATCATTGCCTGTACATCGATTGTTGTCACCGCAGTCTACATCCTGCGTGTCGTCGGTAAGATTCTGTATGGCGAGGTAAAGAATCCTCACTACCTGGAGCTCACCGATGCAACATGGGATGAGCGTGTTGCCGTCATTTGCCTCATAGCTTGTGTGGCAGGCCTCGGTCTGTTCCCGCTTTGGGCAAGCAACGTCATCTCTGACGCCGTAGGACCTATTCTCGCTAACATCATTTAATATAGGAGGAATATATTATGGGATATAGTCAATTTCTAAATATGGTGCCCGAGTTTTATCTCGTTTGCATTCTGTTAGTAGCCTTCTTCATGGATTTCTTCTTCTCGCGTAAAAGTGAGAGAGACCATGAGGTCTATGGCGGAGTAATCATCGGATTGATGCTGGTGCTTCCTGTTCGTATCGCTTTGCTGTCAGAACCCACGGAAGCCTTCGGTGGCATGTATGTTGCCTCGCAGGCTGCTAATGTCATGAAGGTTATCCTGAGTATTGGTACGGTTATCGTGTTGATTATGGCTGAGCCATGGTTGAAGAATGAGGCTCAGAAGTATCGCGGCGAGTTCTATATGCTGATGCTCTCTACGCTGCTTGGTATGTTTATCATGACGTCCAGTGGCTCGTTCCTGCTGTTCTTCCTCGGACTGGAGACCGCCTCAGTGCCCATGGCCTGTCTGGTGGCTTTCGACAAGTTCAAGAAGAAGTCTGCCGAGGCTGCAGCCAAGTACATCCTCATGGCAACATTCTCGAGTGGTGTCATGCTCTATGGCATTTCGTTCATCTATGCTGCTACTGGCACGCTCTACTTCGACGATATCGCCAACGTGCTTGATGGCAGCTATCTGGCTTCGCCCTTGAGCATCATGGGGCTGGTATTCTTCTTCAGTGGTTTGGCCTTTAAGTTGTCGTTGGTTCCCTTCCACTTCTGGACGGCCGATACCTACGAGGGTGCGCCCACGCCGATTACCGGTTATCTGAGCGTCTGCTCAAAGGGTGCTGCCGCCTTTGCGGCTATGGTCATCCTGGTGAAGGCCTTTGGTGCCATGATCGACTACTGGGAGTACATGCTTTACGTGCTCATCGTGCTCTCTATCACCATCGCCAACCTCTTCGCCATCCGTCAGTCGGAGCTCAAGCGCTTCATGGCTTTCAGTTCCATCTCGCAGGCTGGCTACATCATGCTGGCTGTGATTGGGGCTTCGCAGACGGGCATGGCCTCGCTGATGTACTACGTCTTGGTATATGTAGTGGCCAACATGGCAGTATTTACCGTCATCTCTACTGTAGAGCAGAATAACGGTGGCATTACGAAGATGAGTGCCTACGACGGCCTCTACCAGACCAACCCCAAGCTGGCGTTCCTCATGACGCTGGCCCTGTTCTCGCTGGCTGGTATTCCCCCGTTTGCCGGTATGTTCTCGAAGTTCTTCGTGTTCATGGCCGCTGCCGAGCAGGGTTCGTTCTGGGCGTACTTCGTAGTCTTCGTGGCTTTGGTCAACACCGTCGTGAGCTTGTACTACTATCTGCTCATTGTCAAGGCCATGTATATCAAGCAGACCGACACGCCGCTGCCTGCGTTCAAGAGCGAGAGCAGTACAAAGATTGCCCTTGGCATTTGCACTGTAGGCATTGCCCTCTTCGGCATCTGCTCGTGCATCTATGACTGGCTGTTTGCAGCATCTGCTGTGATTGAATGATTCGCCGCAATTATAACCTATTAGCAAAACAATGTCTCCTATGGGTACTGATCTTTTTGTCAGTACTCATAGGAGTTTTTACTGCTGATGGGAATCAAGCGGATGAATCACCCAAGGTCATCCGTTTTTTTATTTCTTCATGACTTCTTTCAGGAACTTCGGTGTGTAGCCTTTCTCTGACTGGGCTACCTCTTCAGGTGTGCCCGTGGTGAGGACTATACCTCCGCCGCGTCCTCCCTCTGGTCCCATGTCGATAATCCAGTCTGCCAACTTGATGACGTCCAGGTTGTGCTCGATGACGATGACGGTATTGCCTCGGTCTACCAGCCGCTGCAGGACGTCCATCAGGATGCGGATGTCCTCGAAGTGCAGGCCGGTAGTCGGCTCGTCCAGGATGTAGAGCGTCTTTCCCGTGTCTTTCTTCGACAGTTCCGTTGCCAGTTTGACGCGCTGGCTCTCGCCGCCGCTGAGTGTCGTCGAGGGCTGGCCTAGTTTGATGTATCCGAGGCCCACGTCTTGGATGGTCTTGATCTTGCTCAGGATGTCGGGCACGTTCTCGAAGAACTCCACCGCCTGATTGATGGTCATGTCCAGCACGTCGGCGATGCTCTTGCCCTTATAGCGTACCTCTAGCGTCTCGCGGTTGTAGCGTTTGCCGTGGCATTCCTCGCATGGCACCTGGATGTCGGGCAGGAAGTTCATCTCGATGGTCTTGTACCCATTGCCACCGCAGGTCTCGCAGCGTCCCCCCTTCACGTTAAACGAAAAGCGTCCGGGCTTGTAGCCGCGTATCTGTGCCTCGGGCAGGTTGACGAATAGCGAGCGGATGTCGCTGAAGACGCCGGTGTAGGTGGCGGGATTTGAGCGTGGCGTACGCCCGATGGGACTCTGGTCCACGTTCACCACCTTGTCGATATGCTCCAGTCCCTCTATGCAGTCGTAGGCCATGGGTGCCTGCAGCGAGCGGTAGAAGTGCTTGGAGAGGATGGGGTAGAGGGTCTGGTTGATGAGTGTCGACTTGCCGGAGCCCGACACGCCTGTGACAACAATGAGTTTGCCCAGCGGAAATTCCACGTCGATGTTCTTCAGGTTGTTGCCGCGACAGCCCTTGACCGTCAGCGACAGCCCTTGGCCTTTTCGCCGCTGTTCCGGCAGGGCAATCTGTTGTTGACCGTTCAGGTATTGTGCCGTGATGGTGTCGGTCTTCATCATCTCGTCGAAGGTACCTTGGAAGACCACCTCTCCACCCTTTCGTCCGGCACGGGGACCGATGTCCACGATGTAGTCAGCATTGCGCATCATGTCTTCGTCGTGCTCTACGACGATGACGGTATTGCCGAGGTCCCGCAGCTGTTTTAGCGAACGGATGAGTCGATCGTTGTCGCGCTGGTGCAGTCCGATGCTGGGCTCGTCGAGGATGTAGAGCACGTTGACGAGCTGCGAACCGATTTGTGTGGCGAGGCGTATACGCTGGCTCTCGCCGCCGGAGAGGGTGGCCGCCTGTCGGTTCAGTGCCAGATAGTCCAGTCCTACGTCCAGCAGGAAGTGCAGTCGGGTGCGTATCTCTTTCAGTATCTCGCTGGCTATCTGCCGTTGCTGGTCGTCCAGCTGTTCTTCTACGTTGTCGAGCCACTGGTACAGTTCGCTGATGTCCATGGCAGCCAGCTCGCTGATGTTCTTGTCGCCCACCTTGTAGGCAAGGGCTTCGCGATTGAGGCGCTGTCCGTGGCATTCGGGACACGGACATTCCGCCAGGAACTGGTCGGCCCACTTCTTTCCGCTGCCGCCCTCGTCGTTCTCGATGACGGAGCGCAGGTATTTGACGACGCCGTCGAAGTCGACGAAGTAGTCGCTGCTGGTGTGTACCAGTTCCTTGTCGATGCGTACGCTGTTCAGCGAGCCGTAGAGTATCTCGTTGAGGGCATCGTCGGGGATGTCGTCGACAGGCGTCTTCAGGTCGCAGTCGTATTGGTGCAGGATGGCGTCAATCTGCCAGAAAATCATCTGGTTCTTGTATTTCCCCAGGGGTGCAATGGCTCCTTCGTGGATGGAGGTCTTGCGGTTGGGGATGACCTTGGCGAGGTCTATCTCGTTGATGTATCCCAGTCCTTTGCACCGCGGACAGGCTCCTTGCGGTGAGTTGAACGAGAAGGTGTTGGGTGCCGGGTCTGAGTAGGATATGCCCGTAGTCGGACACATCAGCCTGCGTGAAAAGTGCTTGACGGCCCCCGTCTCGTAGTCTTGTATCATCAGCAGTCCTTCGCCTTGCTTCATGGCCAACTGCACCGTGCGCTTGAGGCGCTCGTCACTGGTCTCTTTCTGCTCTGCTCTTACCTCCAATCTGTCTATGACGACCTCGATGTCGTGGTTCTTGTAGCGGTCCACCTTCATGCCCTGCGTCACCTCCTGTATCTCGCCGTCCACGCGGACATTCAGGTAGCCCTTCTTGCGCAGGCTCTCAAAGAGTTCGCGGTAGTGTCCCTTGCGGCTGCGCACCAGGGGGGCGAGAATCAGTATCTTCCGTCCGGCATAGTCGTGCTGTATCATGTTGATGATCTTCTCCTCGGTGTACTTCACCATCGGTTCGCCGGTGGCGTAGCTGTAGGCCCGTCCGGCACGGGCGAAGAGCAGACGCATGTAGTCATAGATTTCCGTCGTGGTGCCCACCGTGGAGCGCGGGTTCTTGTTGGTAGTCTTCTGTTCGATGCTGATGACGGGCGACAGTCCCGTGATCTTGTCCACGTCGGGCCGCTCCATGCCACCAAGGAAGTTGCGGGCATAGGCCGAGAACGTCTCGATATACCGGCGTTGTCCTTCGGCAAAGATGGTGTCGAAGGCCAGCGACGACTTGCCGCTGCCGCTGAGTCCAGTGATGACGGTCAGTGAGTAGCGTGGTATCTGGACGTCGATGTTCTTGAGGTTATGGACGCGGGCGCCCCATACTTGGATGGTGCTGTCATTATTCATAACCCCCTCCTCCTGTCGAGCCTGTATAGTCTTCTTGCTTTTTGCGCAGTAGGTTGACATCGCGCCTGATAGTGTATTCCCGTCCGTCGCCGCCTCGGGCCTTGACGAGCACGAAGTAGACGCCGTCTTTTACAGGATTGCCCTTGAACGTGCCGTCCCATTCGCCGTTGATGTCGGTCCACTCATACAGCTTCTGCCCCCAGCGGTTGAAGATGTAGGCGTGGAAGTCAACGATGTTCTTGTATGTCCGCTTGGCATGGTAGGTGTCGTTGACGCCGTCGCCGTTGGGCGAGAAGGCGTTGGGCATCTCCAGGAAACTGTCAGTGACCACGACGCTGTCGGTTTTGGCGGTATCTTGCTCTTCCTCGTCATCGTCGGGGATGTAAGCGCCGCCAGCTGTTGCTTGGGCGCCTAATGCCAGCGCTCCAGCTATAAATAATGTGAATAATCTGCCTTTTTTCATCATGAGGAGTAATAATTTGTGCAAAATTACGGAAAAAAGTAGAACTTCCGCATCTTTTTTTGTAATTTTGTAGCGCAAAACACGAAAATAGTCTATTTATGATGCAAAAACTCAGATATTTCCTCCTCTTGGCGGCTAGTGTGATGGCTGCTCACGTGGCTGTTGCACAGACCAAGACCAATACTGATATGCGCCGTCGGGCCATCAAGGTTGGCGTCATGTTACCGTTGCATGCCGACAATGGCGACGGTAAGCGCATGGTAGAATACTACCGTGGCGTGTTGATGGCCTGCGACAGCCTGCGTGCCAACGGCATCTCCACCGACGTTACGGCGTGGAACGTGGCCGAGCAGTCAGATATCAGCGAGACGCTGCAGGATGTTCGCGCCGCCCAGTGTGACCTCATCATTGGTCCGCTCTACTCGTCGCAGGTGAAGCCCTTGGGTGATTTCGCCAAGAAACATGAAGTCAAGGTGCTCATACCCTGCTCCATCAATTCCACCGAGGTCTACGACAATGGCTGCCTTTTTCAGGTCTACCAGAACGGTAACGTGCTCAATGAGGCCTATTCCTATCGTTTCTACCAGTTGTTCAGAGACTGCCACCCCATCATTATCGACTGCAACGACAGCACCAGTACGAAGGGTGGCTTCACCCGTAGTCTGCGTCGCAAGCTGGAACAGGAGGGCATCGACTACTCCATCACCAACCTGAAGTCCAGCGAGGCTGCGTTCACGAAGTGCTTCTTGCCCAACAAGCGCAACGTCGTGGTGCTCAACACGAGCCGCTCGTCAGAACTGAACGTCGCCTTCGCCAAGCTCAGCGGTATGCTGGTAGCCAATCCCAAGTTACAGGTGTCGATGTTCGGCTATCCCGAGTGGTTGCAGTACACCCACAGTCATCTGGACAACTTCTATAAGTTCGACGTCTATGTGCCGTCCACTTACTACATGGACCCGCTGGCCCACCGTACGACACGTTTCATGCAGAAGTATCGCTGGAACTTCCATCAAGACATGCAGCACTACCCACAGCGCTTTGCCGCCATGGGCTTTGACCATGCCTACTATTTCATCCGCGGCCTGCATCTCTATGGCGAACGCTTCAATGGCTCTGCGAACTTGGTCGGCTATACGCCTTTGCAGAGTCCCCTGAACTTCGAGCGCATCGGCAATGGCGGCATGCAGAACCGTTCCGTCATCATTGTCCACTATACCCGTAACCAGCGCGTGGAAACCATCAACTATTATTAAAAGGTAAAAAAGCATGAATAATAATAAAAAGGTATATAGGATAATTGGTAGATGGGTAAAGATTATTTTACCTTTTTGCCTTCTTACCTTTTTTCCTTTCACCATGAAGGCGCAGGTGGGTGACTATCGCACTGATCTGGCCATTGGCGTCAATGGCGGCTATGCCATGACTAGGCTTTCGTTCACGCCCGACGTGCCCCAGGACCTGTTGGGCGGCGTGACGGGCGGACTCACCATTCGCTATACCTGCGAGAAGTACTTCAGCAGCATCTGTGCCATCACCGCTGAGGTCAACTACATGCAGGCAGGATGGAAGGAACGCATCCTCGACGTCTTAGACGAGCCCGTCTACTATGAAGGCGATGACAGCGACCCGCTGCGCTATCAGCGCCGCATTACCTACGTGCAGGTACCCCTGCTGGCCCGTCTGGGCTGGGGGCGCGAGCGCAAGGGGCTGCAGGCATTCATCCAGCTGGGTCCGCAGTTGGGCTTCTATCTGGACGAGTCTACCGAAACCAATATCGTGCAGGGCCGTCCTACCCAGAATACGCGTGTCTCCAGCGTAGTAGCCCAGGAGACGATGCCTGTCGAAAACAAGCTTGACTATGGCATCGTGGGCGGTGCCGGCATCGAGTTCTCTCACCCCAAGGTGGGCCATTTCCTGCTCGAAGGCCGCTACTATTTCGGTCTGGCCAACATCTACGGCAACTCTAAGAGCGACTATTTTGCCAAGTCCAACCAGAGCAATATAGTTGTCAAACTGAGTTATCTCTTCGACGTTATCAAGACTAAAAACCCAAAAATCAGATAAGTTATGTTCAAGAATCATCCCAAGGGCCTGTTGCAGGCCGCATTGAGCAACATGGGCGAGCGCTTCGGCTACTACATCATGAATGCCGTCCTCGTGTTGTTCCTTTGTTCTAAGTTCGGACTTTCCGACGAGACCAGTGGCGTCATCTACTCCTGTTTCTATGCCGGCATCTATGTGCTGAGCCTGTTAGGCGGCATCATTGCCGACCGCACGCAGAACTACAAGGGGACCATTATGACAGGTCTCATCGTTATGGCGTCGGGCTATGTCATCCTGTCTGTGCCCATCCTGGCTACTGCCGGCAATATTGGCTGGCTGTTGCCGCTGACCTGCGTGGCTCTGTTCCTGATAGCTTTCGGCAACGGCCTCTTCAAGGGCAACCTGCAGGCCATCGTGGGCCAGATGTACGACAACTTCGAGGCCGAGGCTGCCAAGCGGGGCGAGGATGCCCTGCGCATTGCCAAGGGGCAGCGTGACTCCGGCTTCCAGATTTTCTATGTCTTCATCAACGTCGGCGGACTCATTGCACCCTTCGTGGCTCCGCTGCTGCGCTCCTGGTGGCTGAAGGTCAACGGTCTGACCTACGACGCCTCGCTGCCCGCCCTCTGCCACAAGTACATCAGCGAGGGCAGCGCCATGTCGGCCGACGCCATGCACAACCTCAACGAATTGGTTGTCAAGGTAGGTGGCTCTACGGCCGACCTCGGCACCTTCTGCTCGCAGTATCTCGACATCTTCAATACCGGCATCCACTATTCCTTCATAGCCTCCGTTGTGGCCATGCTCATCTCGCTGGTCATCTTCATCTTCTCGCGCAGCGTGTTCCCCACGCCGGGCAAGAAGGAGGCCGCCCAGGTGGTGGAGTACACCGAGGAGGAGCGCCGCACCATGGCTACCGAAATCAAGCAGCGCATGTTTGCCCTGTTTGCCGTGCTGGGCATTGCCGTCTTCTTCTGGTTCTCGTTCCACCAGAACGGTATGTCGCTGTCCTACTTTGCCCGCGACTTCGTGGTCACCGACACCATTGCCCCTGAGATATGGCAGGCCGTCAACCCCTTCTTCGTCATCGTGCTGACGCCCGTCATCATGTGGATATTCGGCTCGCTGACCCGTGCCGGCCGTGAGATTTCCACACCGCGCAAGATAGCCTACGGTATGGGCATCGCCGGCATGGCCTACCTCTTCCTGGCCGTCTTCTCCATGCTGCAGGGCTATCCCTCGGCAGAGGAGTTCAAGGCACTGTCCGACTCAGCCAAGATGGGACTGAAGGCCGGTCCCTGGGTGCTCATCGTCGTCTATTTCTTCCTGACCGTTGCCGAGCTGTTCATATCGCCGTTAGGACTGTCCTTCGTGTCCAAGGTGGCCCCCAAGCATCTGCAGGGTCTCTGCCAGGGCCTGTGGCTCGGTGCCACGGCTGTGGGCAACCTGCTGCTCTGGATAGGTCCCCTCATGTATAACAAGTGGCCCATCTGGGAGTGCTGGACGGTATTCCTCGCCGTATGCCTTATCTCGATGGGTGTCATGTTCGGCATGGTGAAGTGGCTGGAGCGCGTTACCAAATAGCGGCCTTCGGCCTAAAGAATAAATAAAAAAGAAAAGATAATAACCCCTAATGGGTATTGTTTTGAAAGAAATCAGCAAGAATTAGAAATAATTACATCCAGAAATAATAAGAAATTTATTTTTTCCAATTGTTGGAATAAATTCTTTCTAATTCTTGCCAATTTCTTTCATAGAAAATCGTAGTATGCTTGAGGCGCGGAGTTTATTATTTATTTTTTTTTATTTTTTATTTAGCCCCGTAGGGGCGCAGCTGACGCTGGTGGAGCTGAACTGCGAGAACCTCTTCGACTGCCGCCACGACTCCCTCAAGCAAGACAGCGAGTGGCTGCCCGACGGGCAGCGCAAGTGGACTCCTGCCCGATATTGGCGAAAGCTGAACCATATCGGGCAGGAGATTCTTTCGTGCCAGGACGAGGGCGTCCCCGACCTCGTGGCGCTGGTCGAGGTCGAGAACGACTCGTGCCTCTATAACCTGACGCGCCGTTCGCTGTTGCGCCATGCCGGCTATGAGTATATCATCACCGAGTCGCCCGACGTGCGCGGCATTGACGTAGCACTGCTCTACCAGCCATTCACCTTCCGCCCGCTGTGCTTCGACTTCATCCCCGTACCGCCGTTGGAGGGCATGCGCCCTACACGCGACATCCTGTATGTCCAGGGAGAGACACAGCGCGGTGACACGCTGCATGTCTTCGTCGTCCATGCCCCCAGCCGCTATGGCGGTGAGCGGGCCACGCGCCCCAACCGCCGCCTTGTGGCCGACCGACTGTTGGCGGCCATCCGCCTATACGTGCCGCAGGCCGGTGGGAAGGTTCTCGTCTGCGGCGACTTCAACGACTATGCCGACAGTCCCGCCCTGCTATACCTGCAGGACAACGGCCTGTACAATGTTACCGCCACTGCCAGAGGCCTGCATGGTGCTCCCGGCACCTACCGCTACGAAGGCCGCTGGCAGAGCATCGACCATGTGCTCGTCAGCGCGTTGCTGCGCGACAGCGTCCGGCAGGTCTTCATCAACGATGCCCCCTTCCTTGTGGAAGAAGACAAACGGTACGGCGGTGTCAAGCCTTTCCGTACCTTCAATGGCTACCGCTACCAACGCGGCTTCAGCGACCACCTCCCCCTCGTCGTCCGCTTCTGAGTCGGGGTGTGCTTTTATGATAAATTTATTTAAAAAAACTTATTTAATTATCGCTGCTTTTGCGCTTACCGATTTTTTGGCTATTTTTGTAAATTATAATGTTGCAAAACTCTTATATAAATCATTCGGTAGGAATACGTAAACAATAAAAACACCAAGAATATGAATAAGAACGAGAAGTTTGTCATTACGATTAATCGTGAGATGGGCAGTGGCGGCCGCACCGTAGGCCGTAAACTGGCTGAGAAACTGGGAGTTGCATTCTTCGACAAGGCCCTCATCAAGGCTTTGGAAGAGAAGTTTAACCTCACCATTGACGAGATTGAGAGACTGAAAGGTCGCAAGCAAAACTGGTGGGCAGATTTCGAGCGTATCCTGCAAATCGGTCAGGGAATGACCGCAGGCTACAACCTGCCAAAGTCCCAGTACGCTAACGAACAGCTGACCACCAATGAGATGTTCAAGGCAGAGACGGAGATTCTGAAGGGCATTGCTGAGGAGGAGTCATGCGTTCTGGCCGGCCGCAGTGGCTTTTTCGCATTGCGAAACCATCCCAACCACCTCAGCATCTTCATCCAGGCATCCATGCCTCATCGCGTGGAGCGCGTAGCCCGCAAGGGGAATTACACGCAGGAAGAAGCCCGCAAAATCATTGACAAGGTGGACAAGATGCGTGAGAACTACGTGAAGAAGTACACCAATACCTCGCGCTACGACACCCGCAACTACGAATTGGTCATTATGATGGACAAGATCAGCGAGGACGATGCCGTTGACATCATCATGGATTTTATCGACAAGCAAACTCGGATGGGCTGAACGGCTCAACGTGACACTGCTTTTCTACAAGGTTAGGAGCCTTCAGCAAGTGGCGTCTATTGCGTATTTGTTTGGCTGTCAAACATTTGTGTTAAGGAGCAACTATCTAGTTGCTCCTTTTTGTTTTGTATCAAGGCAGAGATCTCATGGTACAGGAATCGGAGAAATAAAAGATAGTTACCCAATAGCCCTCTCGCGTTATCGGATTTTATGCTCCGTGAGGTGTACTGATTTAGGTTGACAGTTTATACTCTTAATTTCAATACTGGTTTACAAACCATTTTATTTACATTATTTGTCTATGTTCTGCTTATTCCTAAGCGAGTTGACATATAGAGCGCTTTGTTCCCTTTCAGGTTGACAGATTTATCTGTTATTCCTGAATCGGGTTTACGGTGGCAAAGATAGGACAATAAATCGAGAATACGTCATGATGAACAGAATTTAACTAT
>CAMHJQ010000012.1 GCA_946185485.1 uncultured Prevotellaceae bacterium
AGATGGAACCATAGACTCTACCACCCTCGATGTTGACAAAAGTACGGTCCACATTCGTCTCCTTGTTGAAGAAGATACGCTGGTCACCCTTACCGGCACCGAAGATATAACACGTAACCGGGTGAGCAACTATTTGTTTCAAGGTACGTGGCACACCAACGGTACCATCCGTCATCGTGATGGTAGCAGAGCCAAGCACATTCGTAGCCTCACAACCACCATAGACATTCGTCAGGATATGACCGCCAGAGATGGTTACTTTCGTATTGCCCTTAACAATTCCTGCACTGGAAACATATCTACTTACACCTTGTTGAGTATCAAAATAAGGTACACTACCCGAGCCTCCGCCAAATACATTTCCATAATAGGTGTGACCATCAGTAGCAATATTCGCGCCACCATCAGCATCTTTAGTAAATCCCTCATCATAATAATACTTGTTGTCTGCAGGATTCAGATACTGCGCATAAGGGTCGTATGGTGCATACTGGTCTTTCTTACCATCGCCATTTGTATCCTTTCCATAATCCCAGCTGGCGCACTCCAAATCGCCTGATGGAGTATAATCATTAGCCCACACCTCATCTCCATAAGGCTCTGTCGTATCCTTACCACAACCTATCTGACCACCTTGTATCTTTACATCCGTATCGAACTGCACAAGACCATTCTCACTGCCACCATAGACAGAACCCTTGACGAAGGCATTTTCTTTGATGGTCACTTCAGTCTTGCTGGACAACGCAAGTGTTTTAACAAATGCGAAATAAGAATCTTCATCTTTAAAATATTCCCATATATTTTTATGTGCAGCGTCGACATATTCCCAACAGCCTTCGTCAGGAAGTGATTCTGCATTATAGAGCAACATACGCTTGGGCCTATGCTCATTATCTTCATAAGTATAGACTTCAGGCAGCACACCCTTACCCGCACCAAACACATGGCCAGCATCGTCTGGCTTATCCGATCCATCAGTAATCTCAGGATGATACATCTTCATTGGAGAGTCTGGACCGATGACTGCATTGCCTCCGACAATCACCTTACAGTTACCGCTGTAGTTGTTAGCCAAAGCATACGGCATATCTATTCCCACTCCATGTTCTGCAGCTTCTTCTGCCGTTGTGGCTACTTTATACCTTGCTACCGAAGCAATCTCACCGCCACCATAGACACTCTTTTTGATTTTGGCATTGCCTTGAATGGTGACAGTAGGATTACCACGTACCAAAGCAGCGTATCCATGTGTCTTCAAGCCCTTGCCGGCACCGAATACATAGCCCTCAACAACAGGTTCTCCTGTTCCGTTTTCTTCTCCTATCGTTACCTGCGTGTTCCATTCCACACGGCCGACCTCACCGCCACCATAGACATTTCCATTCACCGTGCCATCACTGATCTTGACTATTGTTCCTTTATCCTTAGTAGCTTCTGGATCAGGATTATTTGCACCTGCGCCATTAATTCCTATCATGGCTTTCGTGCATGCGAATTCGTCAGCAACACCCTTTCCGCCACCATAGACGTTCTGAGCAATAGTACCTCCGCTGATATTCACCCGGGTATCTCCTGACACATTGGATTCCTCTCCACCGCCATAGACATTACCGCCAGTATTTATACCATCTTCTATTTTTCCTGCCACGTTGGTGTTTCCCTTTATCGTCAGATTAACAGTGCCGACCTGACCGAGGGAGGTCAAATCTTCATCGGTATAGACAAAGTTGCCAGCAGAGGTGCTTTCCATACCGATCTTGCCATTTTCTGGCATATTATCAACATGCTTCCATTCGTAGATGACAGAATCTGCAATCTCACCCTCCTCAAACATACCGATGTTTATATTCTTGTTCGGTTCCTTACCAGACTTGAACGCTGGGGTGTTTCGAACTTCTATTTTTGGGATTGTAGCAGAATAGCCACCGCCAAACACATTGCCGTTTATCGTACAATCGTCAAGTATGGAAGTAGCAGTGCCAAGCACCTTACCCAAACTACCGCCGCCATAGAAATTGTTGTTGACAGTGCATTTGGTAAGCGTTGATTTGACATCATTCGTCTTGGCAAGAGAGAACGTGATAAACTTTACATAAAATCGAGCACCAGTTTGACCTGTTGACCAAACAAAATATTCATAGTCGAAATCAGTTGCCACACCTTTACCTTTCTTACCGTAGTCTTTACCAGAGTCATAGGAGGCATTTGTTGTCCCTCCATCAAAATATTTACCGCGGTCTTTGCCATCATTGGCAGAAGTGCCATCACTATAATAACTTTGATAATCGGCAGGGGCAGCATCTGCTACATCTCTATATTTTACCCTGTTATATGAATTACCACCAAAACCTGCACCAAAGAATGTGCCGAAGGTACAGTTGGTAGCATTAGTCGTCACTGTCTTGCCAGATGACATATCACCGAACTTCGGACCACCGCAGAATCTTTCTACATGACTGTTGGCAATGTCTGTCCTGATATTTCCTTCTACTGGTTTGTTGGCATTGACACCGCCACCATAGAAATTGGTAATGTCAGCATAGTTGATGTCCCATCTCACAGAACCCTTCAGCGGTTCCAATGAGGCACCAGCCATCTCGCCGAAACGACCGCCGCTGACATAGCACTCGGCACTGTCTACTTTTAATGTGTTATTAAGATTCGGCTGGTAGGTACCGGTAAGGTAGAATTCATCATAGTCACCCCCCGTTACCGAAACGGGGACATGGTTCGTAAAGTTTCTGCCATCGCTATGGGTACCGGGACCGAACTTTGCAAACCAAGCATTACTACCTACGTGAACATATTGGATTTTATTGTTGATAGCACCGTTTGTAGAAACGATTTGTTCGTATGTGCCACCTAATAGTATGACGGGAGCATTCGCTTTTCCACTCACTTGATCATCATATTCCAACTGCGAGAAATTCACCACACAGGTGTTCGTAATCTCAAGCCAGCCTAACGATTTGAAGATGGACACATTACGAAAAGTCATTTTAGCGTTGTTGTTTTTTGGCAATTGAGCCTCTGCTATACCCATGATATTCAGGAAGTCAAAACGGATAGGCGAGATATTCTGTCTGCTTTTATGAGCAAATATGTAAGTGTAGTCAGGCTCGTTATCCTTATTCTCGTCAATAGACATGATGGTATAGGGAGTATTGGCTGTCGTGGGATTACCTTCCTGATGCACATTACCCACCAGCACGACGGCATAGTCATAGACGGTGGCACCATCGGCAAATTTACCATTCACTTCCATCGAAGCCCGTGCATTCCCTACAGAGGTATATACCTTCTGGGAGTCACCATTAATGATTTTATTACCACCATTACTTGTTTGCACACCCATGTTTTCAACTCCATCGGCACCATAACCGTCCGAATATGCCACATCATACCTATTATCTGCCACGTATGCTGCCGTTGCCCAGTGAGGCTTGATAGTGATGCCTGTCACACCGTTGGGCACATCATAATAGGCACCCTGTGAGAATACGCGACCAGTCTTGCTATACAAATCCTTACTCGTACAATCACGGTCGGCAAAGTTGTATGCTCCCCACTTATCGCCAGTGTCGAATGTGCCAGATGTACCACCAGTAAAACCAGTTATCTCCCAACCTGTCACGACACGGTTCTTGGTACAGTTGCCTTCTCCCATCTCGTTGAAATAAGGCAGTTGCACCTTCTTGTAATTAAAGTTGAAGCGATCTTCATCCTTGTCTGTCATTACCAATGTTGTGTCAACTCTGGTACGGTTCATCGTGAACTTAGCCAACGAAGATGCATTATCGCCTATGCCGCTGATAGTGACATCCAGCGTACCCACTCTTCCGCCTTTAAATCGCCCTACGGCAGCACTGTCAGGGGCATGCTCTGCATCGTAATTGATAATGGACGGATATTTGCCTTGTGCCTTCAATATCGGATAAGGCTTCGGATTGCTGATGGTTCTGTCAGCCGTCTCCAATACCCACTTGGCTATTATGGCAGTATCATTAACATTGCCTGTAATATACCATGCAGCTAATTTCTTGTTGCTATTCAGAAGCAGGCGATAGCGTTCGAAGCGATTGATGAACTTTTCTTCCATCGCCAACGCACAATTATATTTTGTAATCTTTTTCGTGATACTGTACCGAGACCTATAACGGTAGAAGTTATAGTTTGGCAGACCACCGGAAGCATTCGTAATTTCCGTACCCCCATAGATAGGGGCTATCGTATTACCGTCGGCAATATCTCCATAGAACATGCAGTTCATCACCATCGTGGTGATAGCACCCTGTTTAGAAGTCTTATTATTATTACCGACAATTCCTCCCTTTTCACTTCCCCCCGTGATGTTAGCATAACTATAACAGTTGATGACGCGAGCTGTGCCATCAAGAAGACCTACAAGGCCGCCAGTGTTTCCTGTGCCGCCCACCTCGCCACTAAGAATACCCACATTGTAGATGCGAGCTAAGCCATTCGCTGTACAAGCGATAGCACCGGTGTTGCCATCGTGTCCACTAATGCCAACGCTTTCCAACACAAGGTTCTTTACCGTACCTGTAAGGGTGATAAACAAAGGTGCGCTAAGACCCGTGATGAGATAAGGCATGTGAGTTTCAGGATTGATTGCCGCCTCCAAAGTTCCATTGAAAGTAGAAACACCTGGTGCGCCACCAGAGATATCATCCTTGATGATATAGTTACCATCAGCATCGGTAATCTGACTCAAAGCCGTTATCTCCGTCTGTCCCCATACATTCCCACCGCCTAATACGAGCAAAAGGAGGGAAAGAAGCATCGTTTTCAGGAGTACAGAGGCTTTGTACTGGTTGTACAATGCATCTGTACTGGTTGTACAACACATCTGTACTGGTTGTACAATGCATCCGTACACTCCACAAAAAACATCTTTATATGTCATCATCTTGCTATTCATCTTTCGAATCTTATGGATTTACTTAACTGCGAGTTTCTTCTGATAACGTCCACCTGCGGCACGAACGATGTAGACGCCACTGACTGGGATGTAGGTATTGACAGTCTCACCAGGCTGGATGGTGAAGTTAGCGATGGTGACACCACTCAGGCTGACGATGCGTACCTCTGTTGCATTGCGGAGTGATGACGTGACACCGATCTCATGTATCTTGGTGAAGAAGAGCATATCCTCACCTACCTCTTCGCCTGACGGGTCTTTGTCGCCAAAGGCGAAGGACATCTCATTGCTATCGAAGAGGATACAACTTGCTGCCTGACGCGAACCAGACGACTGCACTTTCTCAAAGTAAGGACGGAACGGAACAGCCGCAACAGCCACTGGTTCTTTCGGTGTTCCTTCGCTCATCTTCCGTTCGAAGGCATTGCCAGTCGAGTTCATCAGCCATCCTGTGACTTCTTTGCTCAAATAGTTCTTCTTGAAGATATAGCCATCATTTGAGACTCCCTCCGACTCATCGTCACTCACCTTAATAGTGATTCCTGGATTAGAGGCGAAAGTAATCGTCTGTCTGTCAAGTTTCGAAGGAGCTGTCGGATAGGTATTCTGGGCTGTCCAGTTGCCACTCAAGTCAAACTCATAGTAAGTCGTTCCTGGGAATCCTATAATATAAGGTGTAGCTTGAGCTAACCGTGGATATTGCTGGTAGCTACGTTCCGTCTCATAATACCGCTGATAGGTATCCGTATTCTTGTCTTTTCTTTCGTTATCCTTATAATAGTAGTCCCACAGGAAAGTGTTTCCTACGGTCTTGTCGCTGCCTGCAGCATCCGGATAGTTGAAGGTAGTCTTGAAGACTGTCTCGTCACCAGTATCCACAGCACCTTCCCTATATTCGCGCAACCAGTACTCATGGCCTATCTTTGTCTTACCATCCACCGAGGGGCTACCACTGTAGAAGTGGGTGAGCTCACCCTTCTGCTGGGTAGTTACCAACTCTGCGGTGAACGGCAGGCTGACAGTCTCCCATCCCTTCGTCTGATCCACATAGAGGTCCGGGGTGCGCTGGTACCACATGCGATAGTCATCACCAAAGGTATATTGGATTGGACAGTTGAAGTCCTGTTTGTCTACCAACAGATGGTCTTTTGTTGCCGTGTAGGCAGAACCGTCCCAAGCTATCTGATGACCCTTGACACCATTGGCAGAGGCGATAGCTACCGTACGGTAATCTGTACGTGTTTCACTATAAGCCACATCAGGCAGGTAAGCAGTCACCACAGCATCAGTAGCTGCAGAAGCTGGGCTGACAGTGCCTGTATATACCAACAGGTTCTGTGTCAGGTCAACATTACGGAAACCAGTGAGGCCATCGTCATCGAGCAGCGGAGCGTAGAAGACTTTACCGTTGAGCCCCTTCTTGTAGCCACCACTGACATCGCCATTACCACCAGTGAAATCTATGGCAGTCATATTCTTGTAAGCGACAACATTCGCATCACCGTTCTTGGTCTGTGCGAAGGTTGCTTTCGGGTTGAAGTGAGCCATGCTCATCTCCTTACTCTGGAAATAGGCAGGTGCACGATAGACACGGTTGCTGGTAGCATCTGTCTGCAGACGATTACCAGAGCGGTTGATATGCGACGGAATCTCTTGGTGTGCCCGTGAAGCCTCATAGCCATAGGTCAGGGTCTGTCCGAAGAAGAGGTAGTCGTCTGGCCAGATGGGATAGAAATAAGTATCACCTTCGTCCGTCGTATAGGTACGCACATCCTCCGTTTCAGGTATCACACCGTCGGCATAGCGGAAGTCACCGTCACCATAGCGATCCTCAACATAACCGCCCTTAAGATATACGCCGTCAACACCTGATGAGCAATAATCAGGACTGCTGATGTAGTGTTTGGTCTGAGGATCGGTCAGGGTGCCGTCCTCATTGATGGCGTAATACTTATAGTCAGTGCCAGAGGCGGTCTCATGGTCGTTGTAACGCTTGAACAGGTAGAAGCCGTTCAGGTCATAAGCCACCTCACCATTATAGAATGCCTGAGAATTCTTACGGGTCGGGATACCGTATGTGCCTGAATGGTTGGTGTACTTGTTAGTAGCATCAGCCTCCTCCTGATAGTAGCAGTTGACTAATTGATAACCACTACCACGGTTAGGATTGCCAAATACAGGCTTTGAGGTCTTTGCATCAGTAGAAGAGGTGCTGATCCAGCAGTTCTCTACATAGCCAGAACCAGTATCGGCAATACCTGCACCAGTGAATGAACCCGTTACACCGAGGTTATAGACATTACCACAGAGGTGACCAAAGAGTGAGTGATCGAGACCACTGATGTAATGGCCATCACCATGGAAGTTACCAGCAAAGCAATGACCATCCTCACCGATAGGTGTCCATTCGCCTTCGCCTGTGTGGTTGACATTCGTATGCAGGATGAACTCCAGGTTCTGACAGTTTCTTACATGCTCGTTGAGCTCACTCTTACTGAGGTCGTAGAACTGCTTGAACTGTGAAGCACCATTGGTAGCATCATTGATATATATCTTGGAGTTACGTTTCACAGCAGTGTTGTCCACATAGTAGTGATGCTCGGTATCATCCAGCACCTTCTTCAAGTCGTGGTAGTTGGCCACACTCAACGGTACATGGTTCGAATAAGTCTTACCCAGATAGGTCTTGGCATAGTAGGCGACAAAGTAACCGTTCTGATACCAGTAGAGCGGATCGGAGTTAGGCGAGTACTCAATGCCGTTGGAGTGGCTCTCGGCATCATCGACGGTCTCAAAGATTTCCCATCCACCGCCCATAATCTCATAGGCACCTGGTGTGACGACAGGCTCACGCAGAGCCACATTGTCGCCCGGCAGAACTATCTGCGGGACTTTGATATTCTCCACGTACGGCACACCACTCTTGAAGTTAAGGTGAATGTTCACCACATGACGCTCACTCTGAGGCGTGATATTACCATTAGCATCGGCTTCCTCGTAGTCGTACTGATAGATGACGGTAATGATCTTCTCCTTCGACAGGTCGAAGATGTCAGAGTTGCGCGATACATAAAGTGTAGATACCTCGGTGGGTGCTATACCATGGATGGTGAAGTCTGTCTGTTTGTTCGGCAGCGTTCCGTAACAAGCCGCATCGATGACCACACCTACAGGTACCTCGCCGGAAGTGTATGGCTTACCACCAGTGACTCCAGAGGCAAGTGTCACAGGAGTAGTACCAGTATATGGCTCACGACAATAATAGTAAGTGCCTGTTTCATTAAATTTGAGTTCTGTGACATAGCCTTTGTCCGTATTACCAAGACTTTCATAGACTGAAGATGAGATGGTGGCACCTACGGCGTATGGTGTGTTGCCAATCTGGAAGGACGTGTTCACCACATAGTATTTGGCATCTGCGTCATCTACCACGATACCCGAGTAGTAGCGTTTCTCATTGGGCAGTGCCTCATACTCCTGGCGTGTGTACTCTTTTCCAGGAACTAATTCATTATCGCTGCCATTATATGTGGCCGTATAATCGACAGGTTTCTCAAGGGAGTAACCAGCAGGATTTGCCATGGCTAAGGTCTTGGCAGCAGCAGCGTCAGCAGCCTCTGAAACGTCTGCATCGTACTGATACTTCTGGCCTACAGTACCATCATAGTCCCGGTCAATCAGCAGGTCGAAGGCATCGTAGTTGAACTCGAACTTCTTACGGTCATTCTCAGACATAGAGCTCCATGCCTCCAAACCACGATAGTTAGTATTACCTTGGTAATAGTTGCCGCCATAGAGACCTGGGGTGGTACAATAGTAAGCTGGCACGATATCGGACTTGATGTCCTCACGAATCGCCAGCAACTGTGTCAGCGTTTTCTTTTGATCAGCAGACAAGCCTGACAGTTGGTCAGGGGTCAAATCACTAATCTTCGTGACATTTTCTGCTGCAGGAAGAATCGCTGTAATGTCACTGGTAACACCACTGATATAGTTGTTCTTCTCATCTAACGACATCTTGCTGCCCTGATAGATATAATCCGTTGCATCCAATTGAATGGTTCTGGAACAGATATAGGCAGGAGAGGAGTTGCCATCGGTAAGTCTATATTTATTTCGATCAGTCTTAGAGATAACAGCACCAGGATTGAAGCGACGAGTGGAAGTGCCGTCCGTGACGTTCACAACACTGGTAATGACATAAGCTGTTTCAAAAGCTGCCTGACCACCTGGTATCGCAATTCCTTGGTTCTCCATTGTAGTCTTGGCTTCCTGATAAGTAGTATGCACATTCTCAGAGATAACGTCGCTCTCCTTGTACTCACGCTGTCCAAGCAGACCACCATCACCAATGAGTCTGTATGTAGGACCATTGTTATAACCATTATCAGCAGTCTGCTTCTTGTCTGTCTGTGAACCAGAGTATTTGGTGTACCAAGTATCCCATGGTGTGGGGTTATTCACTTTATAGGTTAAGATGAATCCCGTGTCGTGGCTCAGGTTATTGCTGGAGCGGAAGAAGTAATCGAAGCCCTTATCCGCATTCGTTATGTATTCACCGTCATCGTTCTTGAATGTAACGACGACGCCGTTGTCAACCGCTTTCTTCAGGGCATTATAGGAACCCACTTCAGTTCCATCCTCCTTACCAGGCAACAGCACCGTACCCTCTGGGTATTCGGTATCTCCCACCTTACAGTCGCCAATGGTGACATAGGTCGCTGGCACAAAGAGAGCCTTCTCCGAAGGACTGAGCAAGTAGTAATCCCAATAACTGATAGGATCGTTCTTGTAGTAGGTCACATCATTGATGATGAGTTTCTGGTCATCACCCAATGGGTTACCTGATGAAGCATAATAAGCATAGTAGTTGGGCTGCACGTTAAGCAGTTTCATCGTACCATGCGATGCTGCCGTAATCGTCAACGGAATCTCTACCTGTTCGCTATAGGCATTGGGTGCTCCAGTATAGGCTGAGATATATTGGTCGTAGACATACACAGAGCCCTGGATGTACCAGTAGTGAGCAGGTACGGCACCACCTGGAGCTACCGTTCCTTTATACTTACCACTGACGTTATAGCAGTCGTCGATAATCACCTGTGTGCTATGCACGAAGTTTCCGCTGGACTGCCATTCGTCCTTGCTTGCATCATCGGTCGTGTAAATAAAATCCTTCCGGGTAACAGCACCAGTGTTCAGGTCGGTGATAGTGGTATGCGTCTTGCCCGATGAACTACGCTTGCCATGTTCGTTCTTTGCATAGACGAAGCCACCGCCTATACCCGTCTGAACATTAATCAGGTCGAGTTCTACAACACCCGTGATGTAGCCCCAGTCCTTCTCATAAAGGTCAGTGCCAGTGCTCTGCTCGGTGGTCAACTCCAGATAGACACCAGAGGCCAGTGCCACCTTATTATGACTATTACCATTATTACGAGTGCGATCGGCCTTATGTTCTTTTTTCCAGTCTTCGTAAGTGGCAACGCCGTATGCCTTTCCATTAGCATCCGACTTGTACTTTGCCGCGTCAGTGTTGTCAGTGACACGCACTGTTTCATTGAAATCGACATCACTGGTCAGAGCGCCAAAGTAGTTCACGATATTGTAGATACCGAAGTAGTTGCCGTGATAATCTCCAGTAAGATCGTTCTTATTGAAGAGTTTCTTGTTCAGCGACACCTCACGGACACGGTTGATGGTATAGTTAGTGTAGTCAGCTATTTCAGGCACACGGTCCTGAGCACCCTGCATCACCATACGACTACCAAACACACCACAGAAGTCAGCACGCTGGATAGTATTCATCGGGCGGCCGGCATAGACTGGCAGCACACCATTCTCTTGCCAATATGTAGATGATGGCTGTCCTTCAGAGTCAAGAACACCTTGTGTGTTTGTCCCGTGTTCAAACAAGGATATGATTTCCAATGCCGACAATGTAGATGCCTTAGAATTCGGATTACCTGGGTCTTTGGGATGATAGGCTGTTCCGTCATCGTCAGTACAATCTTTTATACAGGTATATCTTAACTCATAATAAGCAGCCTCACGAGGTGGCAGAGCCTCATATTGTGCAATAGTGATTTCCTTATCAATGCTATAATAGTCTGTACCATAGTTAGTGATGTTCAATCCACGGTAGCCATCAACGAAGGTCAGGTTACCGTCACCATACAGACCTCCCACATGGTTGGTACCCAAGGTGATAAGGTCACGGTGATAGACATCATGGATAGAAGCTGTGGCATTACCGAAGATAGAGGTGGCATTGGCATACACTTTATCGGAACCCGACGAGGTGTTACCACCTGCAAAGACAGCATTATGAATGGTAATACCTTCAGTGTCCAGATTCCCCCATTGACCTGAATTCTTATTCCCTAAGGTATTAAGGTAAGCTATAGGAACATAATCATCTACATTATAAACTTTGCCACCGTAATTAATCGTACCACTTGTTACACGGGCATGCGGTTCTATCAGCACCTTGCAGTCCTCGGTGAGAATCTTATCGCCACCATCAAGGATAAATTCACCGTTTTTGGATTGGTAATAATAGCCTTCGTCGCCATCATCATAGCGTACACCAGACTTCTTACCGAAGCATAAAGCGCCCTCTGAATCTTCATAAGCACTGTATACATAACCGATATCACCGCCTCCGAAGACATTACCATTGCCATTGGCAAGTTCTGCATCAGTTCCTACCTCACCACCGTGAATATCTACTTCGGTCTGTCCAAAGACATAACCATCAGAATAGAGCTTACCACCCTCACCGAGGTTGTTGTATCCACGACCACCGCCAAAGACGTTGCGATGTACGTAACCGCCATAGAGTTTCACATTGGTCTTTCCTGCCTTGTAGATACCTTGCAGGGTTCGCACGGAATTGTTCTCACCAGAGGCATTGATGACTCCACGGCCGACGGCTGCAATCTCACCGCCGCCGAAGAGTGCGCCACGCACATGGCCTCCATACATCATGACATTAGATCTGTCGACACTGCTATTGTCTACATAGCCGCCGCCAAAGATATTACCACTATCCTTGAGGCGGTTCGAACCGTCACCCTTCCATGTCTCATCGTGCAACTTCTCCTGATAGTAGCCACCGCCATCAGTAATACCGATGAGCTCCGCCCCGGCGTCGGCACTCGCTTGGTCAGTGAAGTAGCGATAACCGATATAGCCCTTGTTCAGTGTGATATTGGCCGTTCCAAACACGGCACCACCCTCACCACCACCATAGGCATTACGCTCGATGGCAGGAATACCATTGGTAAACGAAGTGCCATCGAGGTCGCCGATGACAACATGGGTCTCACCAGGAATATCGTTTGTGGTTGCATCGCTGATAGTACCCTTATGATATCCCACTGCTCCTGCCCATCCGCCACCATAGACATTACGGCAGGTGCCGCCCTTGATGTAGGCATTGGCAGAGGCAATGAAGTTGGTAGCACCAAAGAGGTTATAGACTGTTCCCATAGTACCGGCAGCATAGAGGTCCTTATTGACCTTTCCACCGAGCAGGGCGATGTAGGTGGTGCCATAGACGTCACCACTGCTGATAAATACGTCGTCTGCCTTACCAAGTCCTCCACCATAAGCATAGTTGCCTACATATGCACCTTCGTTGATGATGACATTGGTGTTATATCTCTTAAATCTGAGTGTGCCCGGGGTGTCTTTGCGGTCGTCTATCTCTGCTGCTCTGGCAATAGGATTTTGCAGATTGGTAGATGTGTTGGCGGCATAAGCGAATGTTCCAGGGAAGCTTGCCATGTCTGGGTCATAATCACCACCGAGCGTCCAAGCAGCCTGCCATTTGGCATCAGTCATATCATTACCCTGCTCATCCTTTTCTGGCTTGTGTGCTGTAACGTATTTCTGTACACTTTCAGCACTCATCACGCCGCCAGCCTCGCCGCCGCCATAGACTTCCCAAACCTGTGCGCCATTATTCAAGTTGACCTCAGTATATTCGCTCCAGGTGTTGGAACCGCATCCGGCACCATAGACCGTAGCTGTTGTCATGCCATAATCAGGATGCAACTGTCTGACAGGGACATCAATGTTGATTTTGCCATAGATGGTGCGACGCTTCAGGTTGTTACCACCATACAGCGCGCCCTTCATCATTGTGTTATCCTTGTTATAAATCAGATAGGCATCAGCACTATGGTAATTGACCGTACCCTCATATACATCACAAGGCTGATAGATGTCACTACCGTATGCACCGGCAAAGATACTGCCGATTTTAATGGTGGAACCGGTTGGTACATTCACGATCGTACGACGAGTAACACCCTCATTCAAGCTACCGCCATAGGCTGCACCGATTTGTCCGCGAGCCAGGTCAACGACAGCTGCTGCAGTTACGCCATCAGCATTTCCGTCAGCTGTTGCCTTTGCTATTCCCATGCCCACACCACAGTTCTGGCCGGCTCCGAACACTTCCAAATTAGCAAATTTCGTGCCCGTGTCAGCAAGGTCCATCAGCACATAACTCCGGTTTTGCATCAAGTTCTTATCCGTCAGGTTAAAACCTTCGGCACCCTGTCCTGCTCCGAAAATCTTGTTAACCTCGTTGCTGTTATGCTGATTAGGCTTGAAGTTGACGAAAGCATTCTCCATACGGGGCGATGTATAGCTAGCATACTTCGTAGCATAGTCATAGTCGCCATAACAGCCACCAAAGATATAATCAACATGACCCTGCACATACTCCATGTAGGCAGAAGCTGTCGTTACAGCAGAAGTCTCCTGAGGTTTATATGGTGTGATCGGCAGGTCGATACTCAACCGTTCACTGAAGTCCGCAGAGCCCAGGATGCTTCCACCGAGGTCGTTTCCACCATAGACATGGTCACGAACATAGGGGAAACCAAGGTCCGTATCATTACTGGTATTACGTCCCACATAAGTCTCAGTGTGTCCGAGGATGTCGGCATCACATGAACCTGCAAAAGTGTTGAACACACGTCCATTACCCAAATTGATAATAGTATTGCCACAGACAGGACCCTTAAAACCGCCACCATAAATAAACTCCGCTGCCGCCATGTTATCATTGTCACCCGGTGCATTGCGGGCCACACCAGGGTAGTTACCCTTCACATTGATGGTGCAAGAATATTTGGGGTTATACTTAAATGTCTTGCTGTTGAAGGTATAGTCATCGCCAGTGCCATCATTGGGTTTGCCGATGACTCCCTGCTCACCACCACCGAAGATCTGGAAGGTGTAGCCGGCATTAAGATTAATGGTCACATTGCCCCATATCTCGGAGTCCTTACCATAGCCTCCGCCAAAGACATTGAGCGCAGAACCGAGTACGTCCATGCCCTGTTCATCGAGGATGACACCAGAAACGCGTGTCGTGATGTGATAAGTATCATTCTCGTATAACTTCGCCTCACCCTCGTCTTCTTGCACCTGGTCAAAGACAGCATACGTACCCTTGCGGTCCACTACCGTAGAGTTCATGTTGATAATGACATTGCCATTGATGTGTCCGCTATTGTAGCAACCACCATAGATATTACCACCCGTGAAACGACGGTCTTTGTCGTCAGCCGTACTTTCACCAGTACCCGACAACACAGGGAGGACTTCCTTGCCTAAGTTGGAGGAGATGGTGTTCCACTCCAACAAATGGTTTCCATTTGCATCCACCACATAGTCGGTATAACCTGTATATGTATCGTAACTCTCTCCCTCTGCCAAGTCAGGAGTATAGTAATCACCGATTTTCTTCTTCCAACGCTTGGGCTGTATCTTCAATCCACTGAGGTTCAACTGCAACTTATCACCGTTCGTATCAGGAGTGCCGATGAAACCTCCCTCGTAGGCTGCGTTAAAGTCTGTGGATGCCACATTAGCATTATTACAGCCACCCACCAACTTGTTATATATGATGACATTCTCCGTAAAATTGAGAGTTGTCTTCTTTCCGTCAATCTTCATGCTACCCACATTGCCACCACTGTAAACAGAACCGAAGTAGGAGGTGTATGGGATATATGTGGCAGGATCACCACTAGACTCTTTGGCAAACACAATGCTGGGGATAAGAGGCATGGTGACACCTTCCATGTAGGTGGCGAATGTTTCGGAATTTGTCAGGTCAATAGAGTTGAACTGTGATCCATCACTTGTTATCGAAGTGCTCTTCATGGTACGCAATACGCCCTCCTGCGGATGTTCCGCATCCTTTTCATGTGTTTCCACCATGTGCTCGCCATTGTTGCCGAAGAAAAGATTATCGACAATAGCATAAGAGCCTACCTTCAACTCCACCTTGGGGTTGTCCATGCTTGATGACAGTGAGGCACTGTTACCACCGCAATAGACGGAACCGTGAATAATCGTTTTCTTGGTTTCCGTACCCTGTACATAGATAGACACCTGCTCGGCATTGGGGCGATAATCATTGAGCGCCTCCACAGAGGACTTTCCTGCAGGAATAGTGTAATACAGGTCACCGTAAGTCGGGTCATCTTTCAAATCCGCATTGTCAGTATAAGGATAGGAACCGTTACCACCGCCATAGACATCGCCATAGATAGTAGTATAAATACCCACAGTGCTACCACCGGAGATTCGTCCGGTAATATCGTTACCACCGTAAACATTGTTGACATGTCCTCCTAAGACACGTGCTCGTGCTGCCATGCCAGCCGGGATATGCAGTTCGTTGCCAAAGTCGTCTTCAGTGATGGCTGCTGCAGGAACGGGGTTACCATCTTTGTCTTTCGGTGTGACATCAGCCATACGGCATCCGCCATAGACATTATCAACGATAATTTTGGATTCCTCAGGGATTTGTAGCAGCAATCCGTCGGGGCTTGTCATGTCACCCTTGTTACCGCCACTGTACACATTTCTTATTTTTCCACTCTTCAGATTCCACCGCGGACGTATCTTCATCTCTGCGGTATTGTTTCCTCCAAAGAAGCTACCAATCTGGTAGGCATCACTGCTCGGATAGGTATATCCAGGATTGAGGTTCATCTTATCGACCACGCGATTGTCCTTTGTTATCTGATCAACGCCATCAACAAGTATCTCATTAACCACTTTGCTGGGATTGTCAACATAAATAACCGTCTTTTCGGTTACGGTGGCATTGTTGCCGCCACCGAAAGCATAGACGATGGAACCGCCCATTACTTCCAAATAGGATTTTGCGAGTTCGGGTTTAGTCAGACCATAATAGGGATTGGGTGTCACCCCGTCAATGAGTTTTTCGGAGGTATAGTCATAAGCGCCATTACCACCTCCGAAGAGCTGACCGATATATATCTTTTGATTGTCGTCAGCCGCTACATCGCCATTCATCTTGGTCGAGATGCGCACAAAAGCATTCCAACTCTCATCCACCAAATTTGCTGTGGCTTTTTTGATTTCTTCTGGAACAGACTTTGTCAGTTCGCTGTTGTTACCAATGATTCCTGATACGTCATTACCACCATATACGTAATTGATAAGCACGTAGTCAGATGCATGTTCGCCATCAATATAAACGAAAGAATGACCACCGACATCAGCCTTTTGGGCACCACCAAAGACTCTGTTCAAGTCGCCAGCATAAACGGTAACATTGGTATTGCCTTTTGTATCACCGGCATTACCGCCTCCGTAAATATTACCACCAATAGTAATCTGTGCCTGCATCAGTGTTGCAGACAAACAAAGTAATAGGATGGTCGTTATTTTGCGCATTATCTTTATCAATTCTCAATTATCAACTCTCAATTTATTTTTATCGTCGGGCTGTCGAGGTCTGGGTCAGACAACACATAGAGGTATGTCGGGTTAACGGTCATGTTCAACAGTACCCTTTGTCCTCTGACAGCATTTAAATTTGGCAATTTGTTGGTTGCCATGCAGCCTTGACGTATCAGGTTGCCTTTGCTGTCATACACGTCGTATGTGGTGACCAGCGTCAGGTTATTTGAGAGTCCCGGAGCAAAGCAGGCATTGATAGACAAGGGGGTTATCTTATCTAGTGCCGTCCCCTCATCGCTATTGTATATCTCTGTCGTGCTGCTAGTGCCTGACGGTGTGTATGTGTAGGTTACGCTGGAGATGGGACTGGCACCAGTCGTGTTATGCGTCAGCGTAATAGTGGCATTGACACTGTCTTTATCGGTGCTCAGCGTCATGGTCTTCAGTTTGATGGTACGTAGACTGGCATATTCTGCGTCTATTTTCAGGCGGAACTGTGCAGCAGCATAGAGGTGATCCATCAGCAGACTGATTTTGTAAGTCTCGACTTCATCTATAGGGGTTGACCAACTGAACTGACCTTCCTTCAATCCTGAGTCCGTATCCTTGACACCCGTAATGATGCAAATATCATCTGTGGTGACGGGTTTCATATTGCTAATAGTCAGTGTGGCAGCATCGGCAGTGCTTTTCTCCAGCGTGCTGCCCATCTCTCCCGTTTTGGGCATATAACCATATACAGTAAAGGTTTTATTTTTTTCCACCTCAAAGTATGCGTTCCATTTTTTGGTGCTGGTGTTGTATGTGATTCTTTCCAATTTTGGGGAAGCCCAGTCTGTTTCCGGATTCACTGACAACAGCATATAGACACCCATGTTTGTGGTCTTATCAGGGGTATAGGCAGTGAAACCTGCTGGTGCGGCGCGATGAGACAGTTCTTGATCAGTAAAGGGAGAGGCATACGACATCAGTTGCACCTCCTTGCCTACGGGTTCATTGCCCGTAGTATCGGTCTGTGCTTCGGTATTGTCCGAGGAACAGGCGCTTAGCAGCATAGCGGTGGTCATCATTAGGATGCCAATGTATTTATTCTTTATGCTCATTCTTTATTCCTTTACTGAACTTTACCAGTTATATAGTTCGTGATTGAATTCTTTCGTTGACCAGTCTTTCACATAGAGCGACTGCACCTGCAGATTGCCGCTGCCGGCATAGTAGGCATAGACTATCCATGTGTGGTTACGGCTGAAGTCGCCTGCCTGCTGCATGGCGAAGTCGACGGTCTGTGGTTCTGGAGTTCCCTCACCAATGGTATAGGTAATGGTGCCTCTCAGCTGCTTATCGCTCTCGCGCAGGTAGATGGGACCTTCCACTGTGACCTCAGGTGTCGCTTTACTTGCTGCTCCGTTAATCAGGTCTTCGTATGCCTGAGCTTCCTGCCCCAGATAGAGATATTGGGTAGGGTCGCTTGTCTCAGCGATATCACTAATAGTCGTTGACAGCAGCTCTTTCGCCTCGGTATTATAGGTCATAGACTCAGGTGTCTTGAAAAAATATTCCACTTCGGGAATCATGTCATCATTCATCTTGATGCTGGTGATGCTCACCTTTGGTTCTCCTGTAGTCTTGGCAAAGACGAAGCGCAGTTTTGACACCGCACGGGTCAGTTGAACGGTGGAAACAGCACTGAGCGTACCTACACGCAGCGTCGGGGCGTCGCCTACAACGGTTTCTCCGGTCAACATACCTGCAAACGGCAGACCGTCTGTCGGTACACTTCTTGTGTTCTGCTCCAAACCGAATTTTCCATTCGCTATCTTGGCACTGTCTAACAGTTGGGCTCGTGTGGTTTCCTTGTTCAATGTCCCTACGCCACAGTTGGCGCTGGTCACGTTGGCCATCACGTAGACGTTGACAGTGGGTTTGGGGGTTTTGCTGGCAAAATCGTCGCTGACAGGTATCTGGTAAGTCGTACCTTTTCCTTCGTTCAGTGCTGTCACATCTTTAGTACTGAAATAGCCGACGTAATTTCCGGTCGCTGACTCGTAAATCCATATCTGCAGGCTGTCAATGGTGCCTTCGTCTATAATAGCATCCACCTCACCCACATCAGCACGAGTCTGGGCAGCATTTCTTTTGGCTGACGCCTGCTCTGGAGCATAGACATAGATGGCCAGTGTCGCCTGCTTGTGCGAAACTCCCGTAGCTCCGTTCTCTTCTGCATCATCACCGGACGAGCAGGCAGCGCACAGCACCGTCAGGATGCTGCACAAGAGCCATTGGAGCAGGTATATATGTCTATTCTTTGTCATTTCTTATCTTATAGTTCCACATTCGTGGTTGTTGCCTGAATCCATTTGGTCACCACCTGAACGCCTACTTCCAAGCGTGGAGCCAGCAGGTCGGGCATGCAGGTATATGCCTTGGCGAGCGAGGTCACGCTCATCGACATGGTGGTGGTATAGTCTTGTGTGAACACACGCCCAGCGTAGGTTCCCGTACCTTTTCCAGCAGGGTCTGCCATGGCGATGAGGTAGAAACGGGCACCCGGATAGACAGTGCCGTCCTTGCCAGTGAACGCATGTTCGGTATTGTTTTCAAACTCCAGGATGACGGGTACTTTCTCGTCGTCGTACGACTGCAGCACCAGTGTGCTGGTCTTGTAGCCTTCAGTGGTTAAACTCGTAGCATCCACGGTCGTCTCGTAGATGAATCGTCCATCGACATCCGTCTGTTCGCCTTGTGGCTTCATGTTGAAGCCTACGGTATGTTGTCCGCCAATGATGACACCCGTGAGGGGTAATGTTGTCATGCTGGTATTGGGGACCACTTCGTCTTTAGCATCCCTCAGCGTAGAGCTCATGCCGGTCAGTGTGAGATTCAACTTGGCTACGCCGTACTGGATGGGGTTTGCTACAGCTACCGCCTTGGTATCCGTTGTGACGGCATTGGAGCCGTTGTAATTGTCATTCAAGAAAGCACTCCAGGTTTTGGTGTTCTCCTGGTAAACTGTCTTTGCCACTTCATTTGCTGAGGTGCGTATGGGACTATCTACAAAGAACATCAGTTCTGCAGGATAGGTATAACGGTTGATACCATTGATGTTATCGAGCGTAGTGGTGGTGGTGCGAACCTCAAACTTGTTGCCTGTCCATCGGATAACAGCGGCTCCGTCAGGCAGTCCGAGGGATTGTGGGTAGGTGTTGCTGCTTATGTTTGTACCATCGATCTTTGCAATGATATCTGTGCTCAAAGCATCGTTTCTGCCTGTCAGCAGGGTCTTGAGTGCAGCTACGAATGCCTTGATATTGGCAGCTGCTCCACTCATGAGTCCGGCACCTTCCGATCCCATACGGATAAAGTCCAGATAATAACTCTTCAGCGTTGGGTTGTCTGTCGTGCTCCAGCCGGTAGTGTTGGCAATGGAGGTCATATAGTTAGCCAATGCTAGAGCATCAGCGTGTGGAGTCGTAGATTCACGGATAGAGGTCAGGCTGAATTGGATGTCAGCCGTCTTCTTGCGAGTGGTAGGCAGAGCGCTCAGTTGTCCATGGACTTTAGGGTCGTATGACGTGTCGTCATGTGCAGGCGTCGCCTTTCCATACACCAGCATATGATCAGTACCTGTCATCAGGTGGCAGGTATTCACGTAGTAGGTGTTGTATTTCTCTGTCTCGTGTTTTTTGGCTAAGTCGTCTTCATCTGCACCCACGAGGTCTATCAGCGGGTCGTCGCTTGCTGTCACATTTACTCCGTTGGTGCGGAAAGGTATAGCCACCATCAAGTCCATTGTTGAGAACTCGGGAGCTCTACGGCTGGCGCTGGCTGACCCCCTGCGAGGCATGGAAGCCTTATCCCCAACAGTAACTAACAGGTCAACCTGTTTGGCAACCTGCTGGCAGTAGGGGTCATCAGCTATATCTTCTGCAAAAGAGCATGATACCATCACCATGCCCATCAGTAGATAATATAGGATGTTTTTAATGTCAGTCATTTCGCGCGCGTACATATTATTATATTATAGTGGCACTTCATGAGTTCCACCGTCGTTCCAGTCAAGCGTTACGCTGACACCTACGGTATGATCATCTGTCTGTACGGCACCATCGTCAGTGACATAGCCTTTGAAAACCATCAGTTGGCCAGCACGTATCGTTTTACGGATACCAAGGACGGTCCGGGTGACGCTGCCATCAGGCTTCGTAATGTGGGTGATGAATTTCCACACGGTCTCATCGCTGTCCTCCCCCACAAAGGGTTCTGTGGTCTCGACAACGCTGCGCGTCATATTTGCATCAGAAGGTTCGCGCGAGGGGAACATCACCGAACAGTAACAGACCTCGTTGGTATCTTCGGCGCGCACCTGCTGACATCTCACAATGGGGGCGTTGGAAGCAAATACATAGGTGCTGTCCTTGATATTAAACTGCGAGGCGAAGCCCGTAGTGAATACCTTCAGGCTGCTGATGTCATGACCACGCGGATCGATAACCAGTGCTGCGGCACAGTTGGCCATGTAGAGTTGGACATGGAACGTCTGGTCGACACCCTCCAACACCTCCATGGGCTGGCGGGCCGTAAACAGACCTGTGGTATGCGAGGCAATGGTATCAGCATCAGCACTGCCGATGACAGTAGCGAGATGCGACTGAGGGCAGAACTCGTCACCCTCGATGCCCACCACGGGGTTGTCCACCACGTTGGCCACGGCAAGGTGCATATACTGACGCTTAGGCAGATAGAGCGTATAGCTCTGCTGGTTGGCGTCCATGATATGCTGGTCGTGCTGCAAACGCGGCATGGCACCTTCCGAATCGTAGAACGACAGGTCTACATCGTGAGCATAGTCAGAGAAGATACTGCTGAGGTGCTCCTTCAAGGCATGTGCCAAGCCAACCTCCAGCTGGGTAGACAGTTGCGTCTTGATTTCGGTGGTCATATTGGTCACCAAACGCAACTCGTAGTCCATCTGCAACTGTTGGCCGTCGTAGCAGTCCGTCAGATCGTCATCAATGACGGTGCATCCTGCCATCAGCCAGCAGGCTGACAGCAGGATTCCCATCATGAAAGTATTTCTTCTATGCCTCACGTGTAATAAGGGTTATTGTCCAAGAATGACATTATCGAAGGTGATACCTGTTGACCAATTCATATCTACCGACAGACCCAGCGTCAGTGAGCTGTGGCGCAGATCGGGAACGGTCAGCAGGGCTTCATGCAATGAAGTTTCATTAAACCAGAAATTAGCCGTAGTCATAAAGTCTTGCATAAATACACGGACAATTTCTTTCGAAGTGCCATTATCATTGTATGGCGGCAGCGGATGATCTGTTGAAAGTTGTCCCAAATCATCCCATGCTATATTAGTAGGATCCAGTTTACCTACCAGATAGAACGAATCTCCATTGCGAATCAGGCTATGCTTGCCATAGAAGTCCTGACCAGTATTATTCTTCAACTCCAAGGCAACATAGACTACATCCTGGCCTCCATCTCCTGCTTTGTAGTTATCAAATACCAGCGTGTAGTTAGGACTAGATGGAGTGTCGACAGAACCAGGAATGACATTTGCACCATCAGGAATGGCTTTGTCGTAGATATAACCCTGAGTATTATCGGTAGTCTTAGGAGTGAAATCCCAACCTACTTTCTTATACTGTCCACCGATAACAAGACCTACCAACTGGAAGCTTGTAGCATCAACCGTAATCTCCTTATCAGGCTCGTCGTTATTACCGATTGACGGATCTTTTGCCTTCTGGATAGCATGGTTGTTGTCTTTCAGTGTCGCTGACTTATAGCCAATAGTCGTCTTTAATAGCGCAGAACCATAGTTGATGTTATTCCTCATAGCAACACTTCTGGTCGTAGATACCACATGACTATTGTTAACCCAATCGTCAGACCATTTAGTATCGTCCTTCCAGTTGCCTACTCCATTAGGATAGGTCGGTTCCTTATGCTCTGTGCCTGATACGCGCAGCGGGCTATTGCCAAAGTACAACAATTCGGCAGGATACAAATAGCTTTCTACAGTGAAACCACCAGCGTTACCGACAGAAGAGGTATTGTAGTTTGTCACATATTCAAATATCTTTTTAGTACCATCCCAGTCATAGTGAGCGGCTCCAGATGGTACGGCATAAGCCATTGGGAATTTGGAAAGGTCTTCTGATCCTATTCCATCAACTGCAACTGTTGGGTGGGGGTCAGTAGGCCATAAACCATCGGCATTAAAGGTAGATACCATTGTGCTAACGGGTTTAAAGGCAACACCCGTTACAGCTCCACCCATATTATCGCCATCCATAGGCACAGAGCCATTAAAATATTTGTTGATTTCTACATGGATTAATTCTGCCAGTTTTTTTGCTACAGCCTCACCCTTGCTGAACGGTGTAGCACATTGTACACTATTGATGACCGACCACACATCTTCTATCGTATGGAGGATGGCAGTACCATAACCTGCTCGCAACTCACCCTGAGAAGTCTGAATGGTGGTCAATGCCTTATAGACTTCAGCCAGTTTTACCTCCAATGCATAAAGCTCATGGGTCGTCTCAACAGGACTTGTACCATTAGCATTGGCATAATTAGCCCATGTGACAACATCAGGATACTCATTCGCAGCAACAGCAACACCATAGTGTTCTGCATCTAGCGCTACATGGTCAACATCAGCTATCTTAGTGTTGATGATACAAGTCAGCACACCTCCGAGCAGCTTCTTAATCTCGTCATACTTTGTCTTATTAGCAGCAGTCATACGCTTACCCAGCTCAAAGTTGGCTGTAGAGATATCCTTACCTGCATTTTCGCCTGTACTACTGGCCAGGGTATAATCGTCCAAGTGACCGTAAAGATCATACGCTGAATAACCTTTTGTTGCCTCAGCAGATGATGCCGTACCCTCTGGGGCCTTTCCGTAGAACAACATCGTATTGGTATTGATGGGCAAACTCATCTCCAATACACGATGGGATTCAGCGGCAGTGATAGTACCACTTGCAAGAGGAGTGCCCAAATCAATGTACTTATCAGCAACCGCTGCTGCAGCAAGGTGCTTACCATCAGCATCAGTACCAAGCTTGTAAGTGAAAAGTGCTGCATTGTTGATACCACGGAATGTTTCCGAAGTGGTAGCCTGTGTGGCACTAGAAGACTGACGGGTAGTAGCCTGATTACTTGTTGATACGTTGAACACGAGGTTCGTATACACCTCGTTGGTCTCAGGATTAAAATTTGGATTAACATCTGCAGCGTCCTCATTGGACGAACAAGAGGTGAATCCCACTGCGCCTAGTAGTGCTATCGCACCGGCAAAGGCATAATTGAAATACTTTTTCATTGTTGTTAAAAAATTGGTTATTACTATTGTTATTTTCTCACTTGAAATCATTCTTTGGTGGCATTCTCCAGCTGGCGCAGGTTTTCTGCGGCATCGGCATTGCCTTGGGCGGCAGCCCGACGGAAGCAGCGGAGGGTCTCTTCCTTCTGGCCGGTCTGCCAGAGGGCGACACCAAGGGCGTTCTGGCAACGCTCATCGGTGCGAACGGTATTCAGCATCTGGAGGGCTTCGGCATATTGGCCCTTGCCTAGCAGCTCGCTGGCCTCGTTGATGGTAGCGGCAGCCTTGTCAGGAACATAGTCGTAATAGATACGGATATAACCAGAGTTTCGCTGGTCTTTCAGGATGTGTTCCTTCAGATATTGCCACGTGCGACCCTTATCCAGCTGGTGTAGCTTGCGCTCACGCTGGTCCAGGTCACTCTCGCTATCAATGATGCTGATGGCCTCGCGGAGAGCTGCAGCCTGCTGCGACTGGCTCGCAACAGCATCATTCAGCTGGTCGCGGAACTCAGCCCATGCCTCACCGCCGCCAACGGTGTCGAACATAGCGTCGGGCACACTGACCTGCTGCTGCAGATAGCGCTGCAGAGCCAACGCGCGGTTCTGTGCCAGCTGTTCGTTACCGGCAATAGACCCCTCGATAGAGGCAAGACCGACAATCTGAATCTTCTTCACACTACTGGTCGTGTCAGCCAGAATCTGACGGGTGATGCTGACGATACGGTCAAGTGTAGGCTGGTTTTCACGGAAGTCGGCATGAAGCATTGACTTGCCCAACTCGAAATGTACATAAAGGGCACCTTTCTCCTTACGCAGGATGCGAGTACGGTCGTATGGTTTGTATGCCGATATGTGTGCTAAGACAGGGTTGTCCTCCTGCAGTTGACCGGCACGACCGGTAAAGTCGGGAACGGCATGTAACACAGGAACGAAACGAATGGGTGCTGGCTCGGGAACAGGAGGAACGACGACGACCGTCTCCTCAACAGGTAACGGCTTGGCCGGACGACCTGGAATGTTGTATACGATATTGAGGGCAGCCTGCGGCATGGCAAACAACTTGTGCTCCTTGGCCAATAGTTCGCCACAATGGCCACACTGGAACCGCTTGTATTTCGTATAACCTACGGCGGCACCTATCAGCGCCTCGAAATTCCACCTGCGCCCCAACGGCCAAGAGTAACCATAGAACAGCCCCAGCGCGTAGAGATCACCCTCGCGGCGCTCGTTACGAACCGACTTGTACAGACCAAAGGGGAAGGTGATGCCCCCCACATTATAGTGGCTGTAGATGAAGTTGGTACCGAAGAAGTGGTGTACGTCAACCGAGTCCTTCCAATAACGCAAGGACGGAGAGACCAGCAGATGGCGGTACTTCCGTGTCTTCGTGTCATCGGTAGGCCATGGACGATAGCCTGCCGTCAGGCCCATCGACCAATGGGGAGCCAATCGTACACCCACCCGAAGGTTTGGCGTTAGCGTGGCATCGTACAACAGGTTATTGCTGACGGTCACCTTTTGTGCCCACAGCCCCTGCGACAACGACAGAAATGCTACCAATATCAGCTGGTGATTAATTAACTTATACTTCATAGCCACAATAATGTTACGTGCATCAAGTGGCAAAGATAAAATAAATAATTCATACAAAAAAGGGGGGTTAACAGAGACATGCCCAAAAATGTCCACAGAATAAACAAATTTGTCCGAAACTGGAAAAAGTTGGCTAAAATGGGCTTCTCCTTCGCCACTTAGCTATCTATTGGAGGGGGAGGCAAAAGTAGTGATGGAGATACGGTAATCTGAAGGCGTGATACCATAGGTATCCTTGAAATGATTGACGAAAGTGGTCGTACTTTTGATACCGCACATCTCGGCAATGGCTGCTATCGTCAGCTCCGGATGCTCCTTGAGCAGGTTGACGGCATACTCCATGCGTTTCATCTTGATATAGCCGGCCACGTTGGTGTTGGCGTATTTCTGGATGATGGAGGCGATGGCATTCTTGTCTACTCCCATCAGGCGCATCAGTTCGTCGCGGCCAAAGTCGGGACTGCGGAAGAGTTCCTCCTTGATGATGCGCTTGTCCATCTCCTTGAAACGACGCTTCTCTTCGATGGCTTCCTCGCTATTTTTGCCGGTTTCAACGGAAACCGGGTCGCCATTTTGAAGTACTAAATCACGATAGTACATTAGCTCATGAATGGTCGCCATCATGGTCTTGGTTCTCTTTCTCGTCAGCAAATGATGATAGAAGGCAGCTATCATCAGCAACGCAAAAATAACCAGCACGGCAATACCGATGGACAGTTGCAGGTTCCTGCTCGCTATCAGTTTCTCGTGCTGGATGTCTTCCCGGGCCTCTTTGGAGAAGTAGTTCAGGTTGTCAATATGCAATGAGTCTGTCAGTTGGGACAGGATAGCATAGCATGCATTTGCTTGCTCATATTTCTTCATTCCAATGTAGGCGTCAATCTCCTCTCGCAGTACCGACAACATATTCACGCCTTTGGCATTACCATCCTCTTCGATAATCTTGCGGCAGTACTGGGCTGACTCCAGCATGTCAGCATATTTTTCCCGCATCTTCAGGTATGGCATGATGTAATTCTCTGCCGCTATATCCCGATAGGGCATGGCGCGCATCTGGGCGTAGGTGGAATCAGCCTGGACCATCTCTCCCACAGCGGCAAGCAGACGCGTCTTGAGGGCATAAATAATGACATTAGCCCGTCGTTCCACATCCAGCACCTTCATGTTCAAACCTTGACCGACGATTTCTTCTGCTGATGTCAGGGATTTCTGAGCCTCACGATATCGGGCATTGCTCATATACATGTTGGCCAGATTGGTATAGAATATGAAGAGCATACGATTCTTGTACTTGTACTCTTCGTGTTTCATGTCTTCTGCTGCCTGTTCGCAAATGGCGTAACCCTCTGATTTCTTGCCCATGGCAAACAGACGCTTGCCGCGAAGGAACTCCACCATACACATATAATCGGTAGCATGATGCTTTTCCGCCAGCTCACGCATCCTTAACCCCAATTTAGACAAATGTCGTTCGTCGCTCAGCTTGTCGTAGCAATAGGTGGCGAGGAAAAGGGTGCTTAACTCCTCTTTCCACGACTGGCTGGATTCCGGATTGCGAAGCACTTTTTGGTACAGCTTCAATGCCTTGTAATAATGGCGGTCCAAGCTCCAGATGTTGGCCTCGGCACGGTCCAGCTCCCACTTGGAAGCCATTTTCCGCTCACGCATGGTCTGTATAATCTGGAGCGACTTTGGCATGTCCACTATATTATAGTAGTACGCTTTTTCAAAGGTGAGCAGCGAATCGGGGAGCTGCGTTGCAGCCACTCCCTGCTGGCATGTCAGCAGACATGCTATTCCAAGTATGATGTCAGATATGATCTTTCTCATGGTCTCCTTTGTCAAAGCAAAGGCAAAGATAAGAAAAAAAGACACAATACGAGCGAAACGGTAACTTTGTTTAACAAAATTACCACTCGTTTAATCTTGCCATCAGCACACGGGGGTGTGTCGCCCTGTGTCGTTACGACGGATTTTTTACTCAGAAAAATAAAAATTAAGATTTGCCTCAACCTTACCTCTACTTTGCCTCTACTTATCCTCTACGCAGCAGGTAAAATGTGAGGTGTATGGTGCATTAGGGAGACGCAACATTAGCCTAAAGGGGAGGGGACGTTCCCACGGTGGGAACATCATCTCTGCACGGAGCGGGGAAGGTGTTCCCACCGTGGGAATGGATGCCGAGTGTGGGAGTGAATATGGATGCCTTTCGGACAAGAAAGCATGTTAAGTAGCAAGCCAGCACGACAATCAGCATGTTCAGTTTGCAGAGATGAACAGACGATTAGTGGGATTTTGTAGAGGCAAAGTAGAAGCAAAGTAGAGGCAAAGTAGAGGTATTTTCTTTCGTTTTGTGACTGGCGGGGGAGTCGAACCCCCGCCAGTCTGTGGTTGTCAGAGTGTCTGCTTCGCTACTCGAAGTGCACTCCTGATGAGTTGTGGCTCCATCAGAACTTGAATGCCTTCTGGCAGATGATGATGGGATAGCAGATCCAGCCGCTGGGGTAACTGAGAGACTTCAAGTACTGTATGGGATTGCCACGATTGGCGTAGTTGTTCCACTCGCCCTTGTTGCGCAGGTTCTCGGGGTAGTAGCCTTGTTCTTTCATTTGAGTGCAGTCAATTAACACGGGTGCCTGGTCGTTGTAGTGAATCATGGCAGCATTGCCCGTTGATGTCTCTATGGACAGAGCGTCGCAGGAGGATCCCGTCTTCAGCTCGCCGAGTTTGGTGTAGACGGTAGTTTTACCGTCGAACTTCTCCTTGTCTTCGTCGTTGATGGCTCCCAAATAGAGGATATTCTGGTTGACCACGGCTACCCTTTCGGCTTTGGTGCTCTCGCGGGAGTTGTAGCCCACGATGATGCATCCCGTGGCCTTGGTGTTGAAGCCATAGACACCTTTTTTGAGGAACGATGCCCCAATGGTGCCGTCGGGCTTCTTACCAGTGATGTTGGTGAGGTTCTCGAGCATCTTCTTATACTGCGAGGCGTAGGGCACTGTCCAACCATTGGGTGCAAAGCCGCCCCAGGCGTAGAGGTTGTAGGTGTAGTTGTTCACAAGATACCAGTCGATGTCACCATCATCATTTCTCCAGTAAGGTGAGAATGCGTTGATGTCTCCCCCTTCTTTCCACAGATTGTCCGACATCTGGGGTGCTCCGTTCTGATAGGTTCGGCCGTTGAAGAAATTGCGGGTGTAGATGTAGTTATTGATTTTGACGAGTGGGTAGACGATGGACTTTCCGTTGTCGGAGTGCTGCAAGGTGTATTCCTTCGACGTAGTCTTCAGGTACTTGTTCTCTTTGATGTTCTCGTCGGGGAAGACAGTGAGATGGTTGCCGCGCAGATATACCTGCTTGTAACCTCCCACCTCGGTGTCGGAGATGGGCGTGATGATGGGCGTCGAGGGGTCGTCGTACTGTCCCCAGCTGACGTAGTGGGGATAGGAAGCGGGACCGCCGAGATAGATGCCGAGGTTGTAGCGGGGCACGCCGTTGACCATGGGATAGATGACGTTGACGCGCTTCGAGGGGTTAAGGGCAGGAATGAACTCAGAGCAGACGCGGGCCACGTGGTTGCCGTCGCTGAGGTAGATGTCGCGGATGAGCGACTGGCTGGTGCTGGCGTCCTCCATCGTCTCAAGCACATCCTCACCGATGATGGTGGGCGGGGTGCTGATGTAGGTCTGGGGCGTGCCTGTGAGGATGGTAGGATCGTTCATCAGTGTGTTCTTATACCAATCCTCGAAGGCTGCACGGCGCTCGGGATCCGTCTCCTCGCTGACGAGTTCATATAGGGGGACCAGTTGTTCCTTTTGGTTGAAGTCGATGAGTGCCAGATGGTCGAGCCAATCCTGCATCTCGCTCACGCTGTTGCCGTTGAGCATCAGGCTCTCCTTCCATTCTTTGGCGGCAGACTCATACGCCTCGCTGTAGTCGGGGATGGACACGTCCATGTTGTCATCGTAACTGTACGACGCTGTGCTGACGAGTCCCTGACGGGCCTTCGACATCTTGTCGAGCACGCCCTGCAGGGCGTTCTTGGTGCCGTCGGCCTGTCCGCCGCCGCGCACGCTGGCCTTATAGTAGAAGGCGGTGTGGTTGGAGGCCTGCGCCCTGGACATCTGTGCCTTGACCTTGGCGTCGAGGTCGCTCAGGAAGGTGCCGCCGTAGGTCACCTCCAGCGAGGCCTTGGCATCGAAGGCGGTGGTCATGTTGGTGGTGTTGCAGGTAACCTGCGTGTGGAGGCGTCCGCCCAGCACGCCACCCAGGACGACGTGCGTTCCATAGTCGCGCACCAAGCGTAAAAAGCCGTTTGGCGTCGAGGGATAGCGTACGATTTTGCCACGCCTGCTATCAACCGAGTCACCGTAGATGTCGTGCATAGCCCCTTCGGTCATGTAATATTCAATTAGGTCTGCCTTACTTACGTTGAGGTTGGCGTTGCAAGTTTCGACGTTGATGTCCATCCAGGCAAACTCGTTGCTCTCGTTCTGCTTGTGGGCGATGTCGAACGAGGCATCGACAGTGGCGCTGGCACCCCAGGCCTGTCCCTCGAGATGAAGCGAGGCGTTGAGTTTGCGACCCAGTTCCTCAGCGCTGGCACCGCTCTCCTCCACCTGGCTGATGTTGACAGTGGAGTAGTCGAAGGTGATGGCTTTCTCGGTGAACATACGGTCCACCTCGAAAATGGGCAGTGTGGCGGTGCGCACGTCGCAGTAGCCGGCATAGGCGTTGTAGCCGTAGCCTATGCCACGGGCCTTGGCACCGGCCTCCTGAAAGGCGTCGTACTCCTCGTTGTTGCCGCCGTCGTTAATGACATGCTTCTGGGTGATGGGCAGGGAGATGTTTTTCGACTCGTCCTTGGGGAAGGTAATCTTCAGCGTGGCCGTGCGGTCTGTCCCTGAGGTGTTATCGAGGGAGACGATGTGGAGTGTCGTCGGGCCCATGCCGCTCTTGGGATAGACGTAGGCGGGCTGGTTGGACTCCTCGACGTCCCACTCGACGGTGGCTGTCCATTCGGCATCCTTGTCGGTGACGAGGTTGAAGTCGGTGGTGCAGCTGTAGGCCTCCAACTGTGAGAGGGCGGACACGTTGCCGTCGATTCTCGCTTCATTGATTCTGTAGATGTCGCTGTCGCTACAGGCAGCCAGCGTGGCGCTCAGTGCCAGTGTGGCGAGGAGCGCGGGTAAATGCTTGAATGTTTTTCTCATTTTTGTTGAATGTTAATATACTATTTTCGATTTACTATTTTTATTTTCGATTTTCTACCACATGCGCCAAGTGGGGAAGGCTATACGATAGCCGTTGAGGTACCAGCAGTCTGAGGGGGCATCGGCTGGGTAGCAGTTGCCATTCCAAATATTAATCCAGTAAGTTTCTCTGAATAGAGACCGGTTTTGCAACTCCTCGCCTGGGAATCTCGGGGTACTCCAGTCGTGTTGGGCAATCCTTGTGAGGTGCAGGCCGTCCACGCTGGTATCCGACCATCCTTCGTCGCCACGGTCATAGACGCGCGTCATGCGGAACATCAGCACCGGTGCATTCCACATGTCGCCGTTAAAGGTGCGGAGCGACCACTTGGTACGGTTGTAGAAGTAGTTGCGCACGTCGGTGGCGTGGATATCGGCGGTGCTGCGTGGCTGACGTGGATTTTGGGGGGTATTATTGGCTAAGTTGTCGAACTGATGGAGGCTCTGACGGGCGTAGGAGTCCTCAGCATAAGTTTTCACCATCTGCTCGTTGGCAATATCCTCTAAGTAGATGGGTACGTCGCTGTATTGCTCGTGGGTGTAGAATACGGTCTCGGCATCGGGTTTGCTGGGGTACACGTCGGACAGATACCAGTAGAAGTAGTTATCTCCTTTCTGGTTGAACCTCACCCAGCGCAGCAGCCGCTGCTTGCCAGAACCATCGTCGTAGGCGATGCTGGCGGTCATGCTGCCCTCGCGCGGATCGCCGTTTTGTGCCGTCAGTTGCTGGAAGTAGTCGCGTATCTCTACCTCGCAGTACTGCAGTAGGTTCCACCAACTGCTGCCCCAAAATGGCCAACCGGTCTCGGCTTTCATATCATCGTTAGAAAGACTGCTGAAGCGGGCAAGTCCGTGGCAGAACTGCTCAAGCCAGAAGGCACCGCGTATGGCCTGCATGCGTGTGGGCAGGTTGGTGGCCCGCTTGTGGTCGGCGCTATAGGTGATGCCATCGAAACTGATGAGGTCGGCGAAGGGTGCCTTCTCGCCTACATGTTGGGGATCGGTGTCTGGGTTGCCGGCCTGGTAGATGACCACCCACTTGTGGCCATACTGGTCTTGCAGGATGTCGCCGTGGCTATAGTGGGGGAAGCCTGAGAAGTCGCTTAGGTTCATGCCCTTGCTCTCGCGCGGCGGCGTGTTCCTCAGATCCTCCATGTCGAGTTTGTCCACATCGCGGTTATATACGAACACATCCTCGCAGTTGGGCAGCCGCTTGTACTTGTCGAAGGTGGCGGGCGTCTCCCTACTGCCCTTGGCCAGCGTGGCGCCGGTGGCGTAGCGGCACACCCACATCTTGAACGAGCCCTCGTCGGCCGTCACGGAGGTGATGTAGTGGTTCTTGGTCATGGCGTAGATGTCGAACGCCTCGGTCTCGTGGTTGGTGGTCTGCTTGTAGAGGGTCTCCGTCTTGAGGTTCGTGCCAGAATACTTGGCTACGTTCAGCGTGATGTTGTTGCCGCTCATGGTGGCCGAGTTGTAGACCAGGTGCAGGCCGTCCTCCTCCAGTTCTGCTGCCATCTGCTCCTTCGAGAGTCCGAAGATCTCCTTGAACACGCTGCTGGGCATCGTCTGGTACACGTCCTTGAAGAAGACGTCGTTGTTGTACTTGAAGACCTTCGTATAGTCGAAGTCTTTGAAGTATTTCAGCGTCTTGTAGCCGTTGTTGGTAGAGAGGTTCGCGGCCCAGGTCTCGGAGTGCGTCATGGCATACAGCAGCTCGGCCAGGTTCTGCATGTGCTCGGTCTTGGTGCCCAGGCTCTTGGGCATGATGTGGGTGAGGCGCACGCGGTTCACTGTCTTGTTGACGGTCTTGACGTAGGGCGAGGGCAGCTTGCTGAGCGTGATCCAGTGGCTGTCGCCCTTGCTGGCAGGACCGAAGGCGGGGCGCACGCAGATCCAGTAGTCCCACAGTCCGTCGACGTTCTGCTTCTTCACCACGTCGCCGAAGCGGTAGTAGGCCGTGCCGTCGAACGAGCCGTTGGCACCGTCGCCTATCTGCTCCGGGGTCTTGTAGACAATCTGCTTCAGGCCGGGCATCTGCCTGATGCTCACATCAACGATGGCGAGCGACGTGCCGCCGGTCTGGCGGTAGGTAAGCGTGCCCACGAGGTCGTTCTGGTAGGTGTACGTCGTGGTGGAGGCCGTGACGGCGGTACCCGTCAGCCCGGCAAAGCGCTCGGCAGCGGTTTCGATGTCGGCGGTGTTGACGATGCGCACGGCGGTGTTCGTGCCGTCGGCATCGCCGATGGCGGGAGCGTAGGTGGCATTCCGCCAGTCATCGGGCATCACGTCGTCGGTGAGCTGGCCCACCACCTGCCAGAACGTGGCAGCATCGGCCATGTCCTGGTCGGTCTGCTGCTCTGCCTGTTGCTCCTTCTCCTCCTCGGAGAGTTCCTTGTTGTTGTCGCTGCACGAGGCGACGACGATGCTGAGGCCGCACGTCATGGCGGTCATCAGTACAAAGTCAAATAATCTTTTTGTCATATTCTCAATTCTCAATTTTCAATCTTCAATTCTCTTGGACTACTGTTCTTTCTTCACCCACACGCTCTCGTACTGGGTTTTCTTCTTCCCATCCTCGGTGAAGGTGAGTTCGCGAGAGGTGACATTCATCCAAGTCCATCTGTTGGGAGACTCCGCAGCTTCATTCCTTATCGCTTGTTTGGGATGGTTACGATAGTCCTTAGTGAAGTCTAACACCGGGAAATGCGTATAATCTTTGTTACCCAACATTTTGTGAACCCAATACATGGCCACTTTAACTATGTGGTACGGGCGGGTGGCGATATCGTTGAGTTTGTTGCCCTTGTACTCAAAGAGACCCATGTCCTTCCACGTAAAGTGGCTTGTCACTTGACACTGTTCCGCTTCATTAAGTTGGCCAAGGAGGTTGTTCTGATAGGTGTTGCCTTCCTTGAAACAGATGAGATAAGGCACCCAGTGCTGGGTGTGGCCTGTCAGCGATGTGCTGTATCTCATCCTGTCTGCCAGCATACAGTCAACGGGAGCATATAGAATGACATCAGCGTCGGTGGGATCATTGGCGTCTTTTTCGTACAGATAATCCCAGGTGTATGGCGTAATATGCTCATTGGCAGCACCTACGGCACTGCCCATATGTACATTCGTGATAATATGGTCTTCGTCAAATAGTATTTTTACAAGGTTCTTACGTATGTCTTCGTCCTCAGGCGCCACCTGCCTGACGTAGTCTGGATGATGGTCGGCCATGCGTGCCGCCACATTTTCGCACATGTCGTCATCCATCAGGATATTGGCAATCCACTTGGTGACGGTCTCAGCCGATGCCATGTCGTCATTATATACCACATCTTTTCCAGGGATGTCATATTCCGACCACGGGAACTCCTTTGTGGTGTGGGTCGCCTGGTCGTTGAGGGTGATGAAGCGTGCCATGCCGCCGAAGGTGGGGGTCTCTACGCAGACGTAGAAGCGGTCCTGATACCTGATGATGTCGCCGCAGTGGTAGTAGCACTGGTCGTTGTTGGCAGCGTCGGTGATCTGCGGTGCGATGTTTCGCAGGTTTGTCAGGTCAAGGTCGGCCACGTCGCGGTTATACACAAATACATCCTCGCAGTTGGGCAGCCGCTTGTACTTGTCGAAGGTGGCGGGCGTCTCCCTACTGCCCTTGGCCAGCGTGGCGCCGGTGGCGTAGCGGCACACCCACATCTTGAACGAGCCCTCGTCGGCCGTCACGGAGGTGATGTAGTGGTTCTTGGTCATGGCGTAGATGTCGAACGCCTCGGTCTCGTGGTTGGTGGTCTGCTTGTAGAGGGTCTCCGTCTTGAGGTTCGTGCCAGAATACTTGGCTACGTTCAGCGTGATGTTGTTGCCGCTCATGGTGGCCGAGTTGTAGACCAGGTGCAGGCCGTCCTCCTCCAGTTCTGCTGCCATCTGCTCCTTCGAGAGTCCGAATATCTCCTTGAACGTGGCATCAGGCATCCCCTGGCACACGCTGCTGAAGTAGGCGGCGTTGTTGTACTGGTAGACTTTCTTGTAGTCGAAGTCCTTGAAGTATTTCAGGGTCTTGTAGCCGTCGTTGGTGGCGAGGTTCGCGGCCCAGGTCTCGGAGTGGGTCATGGCATACAGCAGTTCGGCCATGTTCTGCATGTGCTCGCGGTTGGTACCCAGGCTCTTAGGCATGATGTGGGTGAGTTTCACGCGGTTCACCGTCTTGTTCACGGTCTTCACGTAGGGCGATGGCAGCTTGCTGAGCGTGATCCAGTGGCTGTCGCCCTTGCTGGCAGGACCGAAGGCGGGGCGCACGCAGATCCAGTAGTCCCACAGTCCGTCGACGTTCTGCTTCTTCACCACGTCGCCGAAGCGGTAGTAGGCCGTGCCGTTGAACGAGCCGTTGGCGCCGTCGGCTATCTGCTCGGGGGTCTTGTAGACAATCTGCTTCAGACCGGGCATCTGCTTGATGTCCACATCGACGGTGGCGAGCGACGCACCGCCGGTCTGGCGGTAGGTGAGCGTGCCCACGAGGTCGTTCTGGTAGGTATGCGTCGTGGTGGAGGCCGTGACGGCGGCTCCCGTCAGCTGTGCGAAGCGCTCAGCGGCGGTCTCGATGTCGGAGGTGTTGACGATGCGCACGGTGTTGTCCGTGCCGTCGGCATCGCCGATGGCGGGAGCGTAGGTGGCATTCCGCCAGTCGTCGGGCATCACGTCGTCGGTGAGCTGGCCCACCACCTGCCAGAACGTGGCGGCATCGGCCATGTCCTGGTCGGCCTCCAGCTCGGCCTGTTGCTGCTTCTCCTCCTCGGAGAGTTCCTTGTCTTTGTCGCTGCACGAGGCGGCGACGAGGCTGAGGCCGCACATCAGCACGGCTGCAAGCACAATATTCGATAGTTTTCTTGTCATAATGGTCTTATACTTTATTATATTATATATAGTTAAGCCTGTTTACTTTTCATAGATGATGAACTCACCGGGGTTGGCTGACGAGAGGTTGCCGAAGTGGTTGGCATTGACAATCCGGGCATGGGAGGCGATGGTGTGCTTGGCCAGATAAAGGAACAGGTCGTGGTAGTTAGTCCGTGGATTCTCAGAGAGACTGTTGTAGAAGTTCAGCGAGAAGCGGTCGCAGAGCCATCCCCCCTTCACACTCCAGTTGTCGCCCCACGACTGCTCGTAGCGGTTGGCGCCGCTGATGCCCAAGGCCCCGTCGATGCCGTCGAGCGCGCTGATGACGCTCTCGCCGTAGCAGGGCTCTGCCACCACGAGTAGTTTGCGGCAGGTGGGGGCATCGCTGCTGCGCATCAGCCAGGCGGTCTGCTTCAGCTGTGCGGAGGTGAACCCGTTGTTCAAGTCATCGTTGCGCCATTTGAAGGCATTGGTACCACCGTGTCCGCTCCAGAAGAGCAGCACGTTCTGTCCGGCATCGCGAGGCAGTACTGTGGGAAGGCGGCTGGACTCGACACCCAGGAGGATGCTGCTGATGTCGGCGGCACTCAGGCCGGCATTGTCGTAGTCGATGACGGCGGCGGGCAGTCCGTCGGTGCCGCCCATCAGGTCGGGACCGTTGTCGTCGGCACGTATCACATAGTTCTTGTCGGAGGCAGTGGCCTTGTCGACGACGAGGATGATGTGGTCGTCGTCGAATCCGCCCTTGCGCAACAGTTGGTACATCATCATCACGTCACTCATGTGGCGCACGTTATCCGTCTCATGGCTGCCCTGCACGAGCACGGCATACTGGTCGGTCAGTGCAGGATAGGTGATGTTAGTGCCCTGGCCCGACTGGTTGGTGAAGTCTGCCTCGGCCTGGTTCTGGTCGTAGAGGTATTTCCACGCCTCCCTATTGTTGACAAGGCGCTTGCTGCCGTTGTCGTCGAAATAGCCGAGGCGAATGAAATCGTTCCCCACAATCTGCCATTGCAGATAGGTGGTGTGCGACGCGGGTGCGTAGGACGCCGGGGCGAAGGCGATGTCGCCAGAGGCTCCCCTGAAGGGGGGCAGTTGGCCGTTCTCCATGCTCTTGAGGTAGCTGGCCATCTCGATGTCGTCCCACACGGCAGGGTCCAGCTTGCCGCCGTTGCCCTTGGTAATGGCGATGATGGCGTCGTTGATGCTGCCCACGGCGGGATTGTGCTCACGGTAGAAAGAGGCGAAGGCTGCCAGCATCAGGCCGTCGTAGAGTTTGCTTTCAGCTAAAGTGGGGTACCAGGCGAAAAAATGCCGATAGCTCTCCTCGAAACCTGTGGTAGGGTCAGAGTATGGTGAGAAGCCGACCAGGTGTTTCAGCAAATGATTTTCGTCGTTATTGATGAGTTCTTGTTGGTTGATGTTGGGAACGACGAAAAAGCTGTTGCGGGCTATGATTCTGGATTGTATACTGCCCTCATCCTCATCGAATTTGTCAGGGGTGTAGCCCAAGTCATCCCAGTTCTTTTCTTTGATAATCCGCTGGCGGAGTAGGGGTATCAAATCGTAAAGCTGCTGAAGGTTATCCATTACACAGTACTGAGCCTTCTCGTCAAATCGGCTGGTGCTGGATCTTGCGGCGCAGTACTTTGCCATCACCGAAGCCAGTTCGTCGATGCTTTGGTACTGCATGATGGACTCTATGTTGATGCCATAGTTCTCAGCGAAGAAGGGAACCCAGTATTCAAAAGTCTGCCCGTAGGTGGTGGCCGGTGAAAAGAAGTAGCATGTGTTGTCTGTCTCGTCCCAAAACTCATTAAAGATGGCATACGAGCTCATCATGGTCTCTACCAGCGTGGCGTCGCTCTCGGTGAGCGCCCACAGGAAGGGTTCTTCGGTTTTGTTGTCTTTCACCTTCTTGACGGCATAGCGGCGCAGGACTTCCTCGTTGGTGGCGGTGGGTACGATGAGCGGCTTCTGCGTGTTCTGGCATGCTGGGGCGAAGGCATCTACGGCATCATTGCCAAAGGGGCCGATGATGGCCGTGATGTCGTCGCGCCCTGCCAGCGTTTTGCTTAGGGCAGCCAGGTCTTCCGTGTCTTCGTCATACCATTCTATCTTCAGGCTGATGGCCAGGGTGTCATGACGCTGCGCTTTGGTTAGTTTATTCGTAAACCATCTCGCCGTGCGATCCAATTGTTCCTTCGAGGTGGCATTGCTCAGTGGAGCCACTACGGCCACGGTCTTCTCCACCCAATGGCGGGCAGGCACAATCTCGGTCACGGTGTCGCCGTCCTTACTGCAGGAAATGAAGAGTGAAGAATGAAGAATGAAGAATGCTGCGCACAGCATCGTCATCAACATCCTGTACCTCCTACTTCTCTTAAATAGCGCTACAGCGGTAGCAAATTCTTCGTTCTTCATTTTTCGTTCTTCATTTTTCGTTCTTCCATTCTGATGGCTTCTTCGTGAATTTCCTTGAGTTCTTCTTCGTCTGGCTCCTTTAATTGTCTTAATCTGAGCAAGTGATAGGGCCGGAAATGTACTATAAACTCGGTGTAGCCGGAGGCCAGGCCCAGCGACTGGTGCTTGACCATGCCCTCGCCGTTCAACCAGCGTTCGATGCTCTCCATTACGGCCCAGTCGATATGCTTTATGGCAGAGTACTGGCTATTGACAGCATTATTCTTGACATCGATGCCCATGACGATGAATTGCTGTAGAATCATGCACAATCGCATGAATACAGAGCCTGCGCCGCCACAAATGGGCACAACTGTCGTATGTCTACCAAACCCTTCCTCGTTCAGCACTTTATACTCATCTATCATCTTCAGTGCCAGCGAGTCGGTAATGCTGTACCCCTCGCCAGCATGCTGGCCGATGTACATTGTCGCAAGTTTTTTATCCTCTGGTAACACTGAAAACCTTAAAGTGGAAAAGCCGTCCTTGAAGCCTTCCATGGCCTCGCTGACAAACTCGTCCTCAGGGTTGGCGCCTACCAGCATGACTTTATTCATGAAATGGAGCGTGACGGCCCCCGCCTCGTACATGGCACCGTAGTAGGGCATATAGAACGTGGAGCCCTTGCCGTCTAAGGGCTTAGAGGTCTCGAAATAGAGCAGGTCAGCGCGGGGGTTGCCCTCCAGTCGCTTGTTGTTCTGGCGCAGCCAAGTGTCGTAGTCCGAACTGGCCACAATGAGCAAACGGCGGATGGTGTCGCCCGGCGCCTCCATCTGCCGGAAGATGTCCTCCAGATAGGCCAAGCCCTCCTCTTTTGTCGCCGGCGACAGATGCAGGGTGCGTATTTCTCTCAGGTTTGTGATATCCTCAACGCCCGTGTATATCAGGTCGTTGTAGGACCGGTCGCCCAAGGCGTCGGGGCTATAGACCACCGTCACTATCGGTCGCGTGCTGGGTGCGTCGGTAGGGTCGGGCACGTAAATCGTATCATCGTCTTTTGTGCACGAAGTCAGCACACTTACACTGCCCACCAAAAGCAGCAGGAAGAAGGAGAGCATCGCGGCACGGCTGACTCCCTGTTGCACGGCGCGGTCGATGAGCGTCTGGTTGCGACGCACCTCGCGCACGATGACATCGTTCTTTTCCTTCAGCTCGTTGTTCTTGTGTATCAGGCGCACCACCAGTGCACCCACCACGACGGCCATCACCACCAGGGCAACGGCCATCAGAACGATTAATGTTGTTAATTCCATTTTTATATTATATTTGTATTTTCTGCTGCAAATATAGGAAAAAAAGTCCGTACTCACCAGAGCACAGACAAATGGTCGGATGGTTTTAGACAAATAATCGGGTGGTTTCAGCGATATTTCGACGAAAACGACAATCCGTCGAATATAAAACGGCGGATTGTCAAAGTGGAAAAGCTATCCTTTCGTCTGCTTGTAGGCGGTGGGGGTCATGCCGTACTTGGCGCGGAAGTTGCGGGTGAAGGTGTCGGCACTGGTGAAGCCACTGGCCAGGCTGACCTGCTCGACAGTGAGGTCGGGCTGGTCGTTCAGCAATCGGATGGCATAGTCGAGGCGCAGTTCGCGGACGTATGCCGGCAGGGAAACACTGTTGCTGCCCTGCGCGAAGGCGGCACCGATGCGCTCCTTCGAGAGACCTGTGCGGTCGATAAGCGACTGTCGGCCGAAATCTGGCTGGAGGAAGAGTTGCTCGTTCTCTATCAGGTCACGCAAGCAGAGGAAGAGTTGCTCGTCGGAGAGATCGGTGAAATCGGAGATGGCTAACTCTGGTTTAGCTGGATGAACTGACGTCTCTGCCGAAATGCTCAACTCACGGTATTTCTTCTTATACTCCACCGCCTCGGTAATCTGCTGGGCAAGGATGCGATTGCGTTGCTGAGTGATACGCCACTGACGGAAGGCATACAGGGCAAAGGCAAGAATCAGCAGGGCGAGGCTGCCAGTGGCAATGCTGATGGTATTGGCGATGCGCTTGCTGGCTCGCTGTTGCTCTATCTCGCGTTGCTGTTCCTGGGCATGGTAGCGGGCGGCAAAGAGGTGGGCCTTGCCCCTGAGGAGCGAATCGCTCAGTTGTTGGCTGAGGTTGGCATAGCGTCGCCAATAACCGTTGGCAGCGACGGTACGCCCCTGTGACTCGGCTACTTCGGCCCTGCCACGCAAAATGTCGGCGAAGTTGGCGTTCAGCGTGTCGTCCGCCATCGACTGCTCCACCTCGTCATAGATGGCCAGCATACGGTCGTAGCGCCCAAGGCGATGCAGTACAGGTGTCGTCACATAGCGCCCATGCAGGGTCTGGCTTGCATCCGTCTGTCCGTAGAGGTCGAGATAGCGAATGGCCTGCTGGGGCTGGTGTTGTGATGCCGCGGCCAAGGCGAGGAATGAGTATGCCCGGCTACGGTAGAAGTCGATGTAGCGCGGACGCTCCTCAACGGTGATACCGCTGTAGGTGTTGCCCAGGTCATAGTAGTCGGCAGGGTGCTGCTCGAAGTCATCCAGCATACCAAGCATCTGCTGTGCTGCATCTGTCGTCTCTTGATAGTGTCCTATTTCTGCGGAGACATCCGCCTTGCGCTTCAATGAAAGCAGGGCGAGGTTCATTTCTGTGTAATGCCGATGCCCTGCCAACTGCCGTACCGCGCTGTCGATGCGTGCCAGTCCCTCCTGCTGCTGCCCGATGCGAACCATTAGGGCGCCTATCTCGGCATTGCTGTAGGACAGCAGCTGGCGCATGCCGTGTTCGCGATAGACATCGCTCAGCCGGGTGGCCCAGTGCAGAGCCTGCTCATAGTCCCTTTCTAATCGGTAGGCATCGAGCAGGATTTCAATCACGTCAAGCTGAAGGTCGTAGTCGGCCTTGACAGAGTCGTGGAGCATGAGACGCTCGCCAATCAAGATGGCTGAGTCGGTTCTGATTTCCGCATGCGACCGTCCGTAGACTCTCGCCCGCTGAATGTCGGCACGGACATCCGACAGGTTGCCCGCCAACCGGGCTGAGTCAATGAGCTGTAGTGCCCGTTCCGGCTCTGTGTCCACAAACGTCATTGCATACGCCGCTGTGTAGAGTGAATCCGCAGCCTGCGACGCACGTTTGTTGCCCGCGTCGCCCCCCTTGCAGCCCGCAAACACAAGCAGAATGGCTACGCCCATTATTATATATCTCAACACATGATGTTTCATATCCTTGTTCTCAATAACATCAGCAAAGGTAGTCATCTTGCCATGTGGAATAGGGATGGCAGCGTAACTGGCTATTGTAATAGCGGCGGTCGCCAGTGACTTCTTTTCCGATGAAATGGGGCAAAATGGGTTTTTCGTCGGGATTGCTCAGCTCCACTTCCGCCATGATGAGGCCATCGTTCTCTCCATGGAACTCATCGACTTCTACGGTGTGCTGGCCGCTTTTGACCAACCAGCGTGTCTTGTCGATGATGCCGGGTTCGCATAGCGTCATGAGTTTTTCAGCGTCATCCATCGGAATCTCCTGTTCAAACTCATAGCGTGAGAGTCCACCATCCAGCGACGGTCCCTTGATGGTGATATATGCGTGCTCATCCTGGATGCGGATGCGTACGGTCCGCCCGCGGTCGCTACAGATATAACCTTGGCGGATGTGCGAGGAAGCATAAGCCTCGTGCTTGTACGAATCGTCAAGCACGAGGAATTTGCGTTCAATCTCCAAAGCCATTATGCCATCATTGAGAGCGTCCAGATCATGTAGATGATGGCGAGGACGATGAGTCCGCCAAAAATCCACATCACTACTTTCTTGCCCTGCTCTTCCTGCTTCTTGGCATAAGCCTCTTTCTTTGCATTAACTTTTTTGTTCATAGTAATTTTAGTTTTAAATGAGAAATGAGAAATGAGAAATGAGAAATGCAAATGACAAATGAAGAAATGCCACTACCGCTCATTCTCAGGGCGCCCATCTTCTCCGTTGATTATTTTATTTGTTGTATCATATTGCCTTTTAGTTAACCGCCCACGAGAGGCGTCGTCATTCCTTCATTTCTTCATTTAGGGCGAAGCCCGTCATTTCTCATTTCTCATTCCTCATTTCTCATTTGGAATTTCATTCGTCATCAGACGAAGGAAATTCCATAAGGTACGCCTTGATGAAATCATCGATTTTGCCGTCCATGACGCCATCGACATCACTGGTCTGGTAGTTGGTGCGGTGGTCCTTGACACGGCGGTCGTCGAAGACGTAGCTGCGTATCTGGCTACCCCACTCTATCTTCTTCTTGCCAGCCTCGATCTTGGCCTGAGCCTCCAAGCGCTTCTGCATGGCACGGTCGTAGAGCTGTGAGCGCAGCAGGGCCATGGCACGCTCCTTGTTCTTGGGCTGGTCGCGCGTCTCGGTATTCTCGATGAGGATTTCCTCCTCTTCGCCCGTGTCAGGGTCGGTATACCAGTAGCGCAGGCGGACGCCCGACTCCACCTTGTTGACGTTCTGACCACCGGCACCGCTGCTGCGGAAGGTGTCCCACGACAGCTTGGCAGGGTCCACGTACACCTCGATGGTGTCGTCGACGAGCGGACTGACGAATACCGAGGCAAAGCTGGTCATACGCTTGCCCTGGGCGTTATAGGGACTGACGCGCACCAGACGGTGGACGCCGTTTTCGCTCTTCAGGTAGCCGTAGGCGTAGTCACCGCCTTCTATCTGCATGGTGACGCTCTTGATGCCGGCCTCGTCGCCGTCCTGCAGGTTGGCGATGCTCACCTTGTAGCCATGAGCCTCTGCCCAGCGCTGGTACATGCGCATCAGCATCTGTGCCCAGTCCTGAGCCTCCGTACCACCCGCACCGCTGTTGATCTTCAGCACGCAGTCCATGGGGTCTTCCTTCTGGCGCAGCATGTTCTTCAGTTCCAGGTCTTCGATGGCCTTGACGGCACGCTGGTAGGCGTCTTCTACCTCCTGTTCGGTGACCATCTCCTCCTTATAGAAGTCGAAGGCCAGCTGCAACTCGTCGGCAGCAGTGCGCACTTCCTGATAGCCGTCGAGCCATTTCTTGATGCCTTTGACTTTCTTCATCTGCTCCTCGGCGCGCTCGCGGTCCTCCCAGAAGTCAGGAGCCTGGGTACGAAGGTCTTCTTCTTCGTACTCCATCTTCTTCTCGTCTATCTTCAGATACCTGTACAGGGCTTCCGCACGGTCTAATACGTCTTTTAATTGATCGGATGTTATCATATTATTTAAATGAGAAATGAGAAATGAGTAATGAGAAATTAAAATGAAGAAATGAAGAAATGCCACTTCGCTGAACTACGTGTAATACTGGTAGGCAGCCAAAGGACCTTTCTGGCATGATCCTCTTATTTCTTATCGACTCCACTCCGCATATTCTCCTTAGTTGTCTTTGTTATTGTTGTTAATATGCTTATTATTTCTTCACAGTCAGTTATAATGGATGAGAACTCTTTCTCTGTCAGAGAGCCGTATGCGAAAAGGCGCTTCAGCCAAAACCTTGTTTCGTTGGCCTCCTTCAGAGCAATGGTCATCTTCGTCAAGAAATCCGCCTTGGACTGCGCAAACTGGCCCTCAGAGACGTTGGCTCCAACACTTGTGCCACTACGCATGATTTGCTTCAGCATGTCCTTATCGCCAGCCCGCTTTTCAGAAAGATATCGGTACATTTTCGTAATCCTGTCTGCAAACAGTCCTGTTTTCTCAACTATGATGTTTCCACTGGGCGCAGCCATTTCTTCATTTCTTCATTTTAATTTCTCATTACTCATTTCTCATTTAAAACTACTCTTCGTACATCTTGTCTATTTCGGCCTTATAGTTCTCGCTGAGTACGCGGCGGCGAATCTTGAGGGTATTTGTCAGTTCTCCCTTCGACATCGACAGCGGGTTGGGCAGCAGGGTGAAGCGCTTCACCTGTTCGTAGTGGGCGAGCTGCTGCTGCAGGGTGTCGATGCGCTCTTTCATCATGGCCATGATCTGCGGGTGACTGCAGAGTTCTTCGCGGGTACTGAAGGTGATGCCGTTGGCCCGCGCATACTCCTCCAGCAGCGAGTATACCGGGATGATGAGTGCCGACACGAACTTACGCTCGTCGGCAATGACGGCTATCTGGTCGATGAACTTGTCTACCAGCAGCTTCGACTCAATCATCTGCGGAGCAATATACTTACCGTTCGAGGTCTTGAAGAGGTCTTTGATGCGCTCCGTCAGGAACAGCTCGTTGCCCTTCATGTAACCGGCATCGCCGGTCTTGAAGTAGCCGTCATCCGTAAAGGCGGCCTTGGTCAGGTCGTCACGGTTATAGTAGCCGATGGTGATCGTCGGGCCCTTCAGCAGGATTTCGCCCTCCTCGCTGATCTTGATGTCGATGCCCTCAATGGGAATACCTACAGAGCCTACCGTCCAGGGGTCACCTAAGTGGTTGCAGCTTACCGTTGCCAGACTCTCCGTCAGGCCATAGCCTACCACCATGTTGATGCCGATGGAGTGGACAAACTCCTCGACGTATGTCGAGACGGCAGCACCTGCCGTGGGGAAGAAGTGGGCATTCTCCAGTCCCAGCTCCTTGCGCACCAGCGAGAAGATGGTGCGGTTGAGCATCTCATACTCCAGGTGCAAGGCCATCGGGGGCTTCTTGCCCAGGCTGAGGTACTCGATGTTATGCTTGCGACCTACGGCCAGCGCATGCTTGAACAGCTTGCGCTGCATGGCGCTGGAGCGGTCTATCTTGTCCATCACGCCCATATACACCTTCTCCCAGAAGCGGGGAACGGCCGACATACAGGTGGGATGGGTTTCACGCATGGACTGCTGCACTTCCTGCGGATGGGTGTTGACAATCATCGTAGCACCCTCTGTGAGGCTGAGTATCGCCCAGCCGCGTTCAAAGATGTGCGTGTATGGCAGGAAGTTCATCACGCGGTCCTTCTCGCCTACCGGCACACATTTGTTGTTGGCCTCAAAGGCTGCATGGAACTGGCCGTGCGTCAGGATGACTCCCTTTGAGTCTCCCGTCGTACCGCTGGTGTAGAGGATGTTGGCGATGTCGTCGAACGTGGCCTCCTGCTGCAGCTTCTCTACCTCCGTCTGACGTGGCAGGTTCTCGCCCAGCTTCAGGAGATCACTGAAGTAGATAGCGCTGGGATCGCTGTCGCCGATGCTGACCGACTGGTCAAAGACGATGATACGCTCCAGCGTCGGGCAGAGAGAGAAGATACGGTGTGCCTTGTCGTACTGATCCTGTTCGCCTACGAAGAGGAAGCGGATCTTGGCGTCGTTAACCATAAACTGTATCTGCTGCTCAGAAGAAGTGGCATAGAACGGTATGGTAACGGCGCGGATACCCCAGGCGGCGAAGTCACACTCGATATACTGTACCGAGTTCTGCGAGAAGATACCGATGTTCTCCTGCACCTTGACACCCAGGTTCAGCAGGGCGTTGGACACCTGCTTGACCGTTGCCGACACTTCGCTCCACGATAATGATTTCCACTCCTTACCACCGAAATCCTGATATACCAGCATCTCACGGTCGCCATACTTCTTGGCCTGTTCGTGCACCAGCACTGACATGTGAACATTCGTCTGCATAAGCTCTCTCTATTATTAATTAGGTGCAAAGGTACAAAATAATTCATAATTCGGAATTCATATTTCATAATTATTTTTTAAATTTGCAGCAATTTATGGATATGCACCAATATACACACGATGCCGTCGAGCTGCTGAAAGCACTTATCAGCACCCCTTCGGTGAGCCGCGACGAGACAGCTGCGGCAGATGTTTTTGCCGGTTTCATCGGAAGTTACGGATTGCCAGTACGTCGCATCGGCAATAATCTCTTGGTTCAAGAAGAGCTGGATCCTGCCAAGCCGACGTTATTGCTCAATGCACACATCGATACCGTAAAACCCGTCAGCACCTGGACGCGCGACCCTTTTACGCCCACCATCGATGGTGACCGTCTCTATGGCTTGGGCAGCAACGATTGTGGCGGCGGGCTCGTCAGCCTGCTGCAGGTCTACCGCATGCTGCGTGGCATGTCCATACCGTATAACCTCGTCTACCTGGCATCCTGCGAGGAGGAGGTCAGCGGTGCCAACGGTTTTTCCTTGGCATTACCGGAGCTGCCGCCTATCGATGTGGCTATCGTTGGCGAGCCTACAGGCATGCAGCCAGCCATTGCCGAGAAAGGGCTCATGGTCATCGATGGCGTTGCCCACGGCAAGAGCGGTCATGCTGCCCGTGACGAAGGCGTCAATGCCATCTATGAGGCGCTGGACGACCTGGTATGGCTGCGCGACTACCGTTTCCGCAAGGTCAGTCCTCTGCTCGGACCTACCAAGATGACGGTGACGGTCATCAACAGCGGCACCCAGCATAATGTCGTTCCCGACGAGTGTCGCTTTGTCATCGACGTGCGTACCAATGAATATTATAAGAACGAGTACCTGTTTGCCTTCCTGCAAAAGCAGATGAAAAAGTGCGAACTCAAGGCGCGCTCGTTCCGCTTGTCGTCATCACGCATAGCCGATGACCACCCGTTGGTGAAGCGCTGTCTTCAGCTCGGCATGTCGCCCTTTGGCTCGCCTACGCTCAGCGACCAGGCACTGATGCCGTTTCCGTCTCTGAAGCTCGGTCCGGGACAATCCTGCCGCAGCCACTCTGCCGACGAGTACATCTGTCTGTCGGAGATAGCTCACGCCATAAAAACGTATGTTTTATTAATTAGTAATGAGTAATGAGTAATTAGTAATTATGATATGTTTCAGCTCAGAATCATGTCGCTGAGACAGGCCGCCTACAAAGTAATCATAATTACTCATTACTCATTACTAATTACTCATTAAAAAATTATCTTCCCAGCCAGCTCTCGGGATTCAGTTTCGCTGTCTCACGACGGAGCTGGAATTGTAGGATGTTGTCCTGGCCGACGCGGCCCAGCGACTGGCGTATGCCGACCTTCTGTCCGCGCTGCACGCTGACGCTCTGCAGGTTGCAGTAGACGCTGATATAGCTGCCGTGGCGCACCATGACAACCATCGTACCACCGAAGCTGAAGACCGCACTGACCTCGCCGTCAAAGATGCTGCGGGCGAGCGCACCGGCCTCGCCGCGGATGTTGATGCCCTTGTTGTCGAGCATGACACCCTTCAGACCCTCGACGTTATACTGTCCGAAATGGCTGACAATACGGTACGGTCCGGTGATGGGAATGGGCAGACGACCGCGGTTGCTCTCGAACTTGCCGCTGATGCGGACGTCCTCCGTCGGCATCTTCAGCACCTCGTCGGCACTCTTACGGGCCGATGCCACAGCCTTGGCATGCTCGCGGTTCTCGACCTCGGCCTTACGCTCAGCGGCCTTACGGGCTTCTTCGGCTTCACGCGCTCTGCGCTCGGCAGCCTCGCGGGCCTTCTGGTCGCGGGCAGCCTTGGCTTCAGCCTTGGCTCTCTCCTCTCGGGCTTTGGCTTCCGCAACGCGGCGGGCGTTCTCCCTGGCGGCAGCCTCTGCCTCTGCCTTCTTGCGGGCCAGTTCGGCAGCACGTTTCTTGGCAGCCTCTGCCTCGGCACGCTTTTTGGCCTCGGCGGCAGCACGAGCCTTCTGACGCGCTACCTCTTCTGCTATCAAACGGTCAATCTGGGCATTCAGGGCGGCGTCCTTCTTCTTCTGTTGGGCAATGATACCCTGTATGGTCTTGTTCTCTTTCTGCAGGGACTTGACAACGTCCTGCTGCTCGTTCTGCTTGACTTCCAGCGAGCGGCGCTCCTGTTCGTCGCGGTTCAGCAACTGGCGCTTCTTCTCCTTGGTGTTGTTCAGCGTCTGGAATTCAAGATTGATCTCCTCTTGTTTGCCCTTGACCATCTCGCCTTGTACGCGCTGATAGGAGGCATATTCTCTCATGAAGCGCATGCGGCGGAACATCTGGACGAGGTTGTCGGCACTGAATACGAACATCAGCTGGCTCAGCGACGATTGGTTGCGGTGCATGTAGCGCAGTGACTTGACGTAGTTGCGCTTACGCTCTTGCAACTGGTCCTGTAGCATATCCAGCTGGACGCCGAGTCGTTCTATCTCGATGTCGAGCGACGAGATGTCGTGACGGATGGTGTCTATGGTACGGCGCTTGCCTTCTATCTCGGAGTTCAGCACCATGAGGTTCTGGAGCCGCTTCTTGACGGCTTGCTCATTGCTGCGCAAACGGCGCTCCTGCTGCTTGATCTGCTGCTGGAGTTCCTGACGCTGGCTTTGCAGTGCTTTGACTGAAGGTTGCTTTGCTGCCTTGCTTCTCTTGGAGGACTTGCGGCTCTTGGAGGACTTGCTGTACTTGGTTGACTTGCCAGACTTACTGGTGGTCTGTTTCTTTGGGGTCACGGCAGTCTTCTTCGCCGCCGACTTCGTGGTGCGCTTCTTCTGTTGCGCATACGGAGTCAGGACGAATGACAGCAGGAGCAGGATAATACCTAATCGCTTCATCCAGGTGGTTTAGAGGGACATGAAGCGCTGCAGGATTTCCTCGATGGTCACCTGACGGTACTTGCTGGACACTTCCGTTCGGGTCTCCCAGTCTTCCTCAGCTCCCATGTAGTTGAGAAGCATCTCAAACTTGATTTCCTGTCCGGGTGTCTGGAAGGAAATCTTATGATTCATGGGATAGAATTTGCGGTTGTTGGCCTGGAAGTCATCATAGTCCCAGTTCAGCTGGTAGTTGCCGCGGAACTTGTCGAGATACATGACGTTGGCCATTTTGACACGGGCAGTCGAGTTGTCTGCCAGCCAGCGGTACGACAGTTTGCCGTCCTCCATGGCAATGATGGTGTCGTCGCTGCCAGCTTTCATGGAGTAGTTCTTCAGCTGCTGGTCAGTCGGACGCGACACGCGGGGCTGGAACAGCTCGTTCCAGAACAGACCCTGAATGACGTTGAAGTCGATGTTGCAGTTGCGCAGGAAGTCCACCTGTGCGTATGGCACCTTGAGGAAGAGCTTGTTGATGCGGTCCATCACCAGCACATACTCCTTGGTGAACTCCAAGCGGCCGGCCTCGACGAAGCCGAAAGCCATCAGCTGCAGGCGGATGACGTCGTCGCGTTTCATTTTCAGGTTGCCTGTCAGCGTCATCTGGCGTGCTCCCACCTCTACGGTGAACCTCACCTTGGAAGTGATGAAGCGGGCATACTGGGCGTTGTCGTTAACTTTCTGCAGGAAAGCCTGCTTTTGCAGCGTGTCTACCTTAACGGCAGCGGTGCCGGTACCTTCTTTAACAGCCTGACGGTGTGACTTACAGGAGGTAAGCACCAATGGAAGAGCCATCGCGAAAATCTTCAGGATACTTGTCAGTTTCATTCTTTTATGTACTTTTTTAGTTTTATTTTTCGAATCAGTATTTGTCTGCGGTCGTCTTTGATCTCCGACTTCTCCGATGCCTTGGCCAAGGCTTGTTGCCAGAACGTCAGGGCTTTCTGGGTATCGCCGATATGGTAGTAGATGTCACCGGCATGCTCCAGCAATACGGCTGAGGAGTCGCTGTCACACTGCAGCGTCTGGTCGATGTATATTCTGGCCTCGCTGTAACGGTGCTGCATGAAGAGTATCCAGGCATAGGTGTCCAGATAGGTGGCATTCTTGGGCTCGGCTTTGATAGTACGGTACGACATCTGCTCGGCCTTGTCCAGCTGCAGGCCCTTCTCGCTGAGGTAGTAGGCGTAGTTGTTCAGACAGCCTATGTTGTCGTCTTTCCATTGCAGGCAGGAGTCGTAGGCAGCAAAGGCCTCCTGTTCGCGCCCTTTCTGGTGCAGGATGTCACCCATGACGGCAAAGAAGTCTGACACGATAGCCGGGTTGCTCTCCTCGTTGATGACGCTGATGCCGTTCTGGAAGGCATTCAGGGCGTTGTCCAACTGCTCCTTCTGGTAGTAGGCGATGCCCTGATAGTAGTAGAAGGCCATCTCGTCGGGCGTATACTGGCGGGCCTCCTGACAGAGGGCGATGACGCGGTCGCGGTCTTCCTCCTGCCAGGCAAAGCTGACCAGCTGCAGACGGGCGGCCGTACGGTCGGGAGCTACCTCCAGGACGTGTTCCAAGATGGGACGGATGCTGTCGTTAGGCATCTTCTTCAGGTTCATGTAGGTGGCACAGAACAGGGCCATATCCGCGTCGCTCTCAGGCATGGCCAGTAGGCGGTGGAACAACTGCAGCACCCGTGTGGAGTCGCCGCCCTGCTGTTCGCTTTCACCGATGACCTGCCGCATGAGTGCCACACGGTCTTCCGTCGTCGTCTTCTTGTTGAACAGCATCTGTTCCAGCATCTCGTTGGCCCGTTGCGTGTCGTGGTTCTCCTGATAGTGGTTCATCATCGCCATCAGCGCATTCCGGTTGTCAGGCTCCTGCCGCAGCACGTCCTGGTAGAGGGCAACGGCCTTCTTCTGCTGTCCGTTCTGGTAGAGCGTGTTGGCATAGAGGCACTGGTAGTTGAGGTCGTTGGGATATTGGTCGGCCAGCTGTTTAATCTCACTGATGGCGGATTTCCGGTCGCCTTTCTGGGTGTAGAACTGGCTCTTGGCATACGACAGGCGTTCGTTCTTGCCCTCGATGAGCTCCAACTGTGTCAGCTTCTGAATGGCTTTGTCGTACGCTCCCTGTTGTTCGTATATCTGGACCAGCACGCCCAGGATGTCCTCTCGGTCCCGGCTTTTCTCATAGAGCTTTTCCAGCACCACGACAGCATCGTCGTAGTTGTGCTGGCTGATATACAGGTTGGCCAGCATCTCCAGGTAGGTGGCATTCTCGGGTTCCAGTTCTGCGGCACGCTTGGCATAGCTCAGCGCCTTGTCCTTGTCCTTCATGACCAGGTAGTAGCGGAACAGCGAGTAGTAGGCCTCCGACCGTGTGGAGTCCAGTTCCACGCAGTGGCTCAGCAGGTCGAAGGCGGCATCGCTGTTGCCCTTCTCCTGCTGGCAGATAGCATCCAGGTAGAAAGCGTCGTATTTCAGTCCGTTTTGGGCTGAGATGAAGGGAATGAAGGAAATGAAGCAAATGAAGGAAACGGCCATGCGCAATGAGGAGACGCCTCCGAAAAGCCATGCAGCCACCCTACGCCCCTTCAGGCGCAACAGCTGCTTCGCATTCCTCCCCATTTCCTTCATTTGCTTCATTTCCTTCATTCCTTTCATTTCACTCCCGTATGTCCATAGCCACCGGCGCCGCGCTCGGTCTCGTCGAGCACGTCAACGCTGATCAGCTCTCCTTGTTCGCAGCGGGCAATGACCATCTGGGCAATGCGCTCACCGTCGTTCACGACAAAGTCGTCCTGCGACAGGTTCACCAGCACGACGCCTATCTCGCCACGGTAGTCGGCATCGATGGTGCCGGGCGTGTTCAGCACCGTGACGCCGTGCTTCAGCGCCAGTCCGCTGCGAGGGCGTACCTGGGCCTCGTAGCCTTCGGGCAGGGCTATGTGCAGCCCTGTCGGTATCAACTTGCGCTCCAACGGACGGAGTGTCACGGAAGCGTCGAGGTTAGCCCTCAGGTCCATGCCGGCACTCTGGGGTGTCGCATAGGCGGGCAACTGCTGATGGCCGCGGTTTACAACCTTGATCGTAATCATCTTTTTGAACGTTTCTTTTAATACAACATGCAAAGGTAGTTATTTATTTGCAAACTACCATCATTTTCGCTCTTTTTTTTATCTTTTTATCATTTCACGGGGGGTCTAGGGATCCTCGCCCCTCATATCAATGTCCCCCTTATATGGGGGGACTGATATTGAGGGGATGGGAGTCTCCCTGGAGGGGGGCGGCGCTGATGAAACTCGGGGCCGGTTGCGTTGGGTGATGTGGAAGTTCCCTGAGGAAGCCCTCCCCTCATATTGGAGTCCCCCCTATAGGGGGACGGAAATATGGAGGGGGTGAGGGGCTTCGGAAGGGCGGTCGCCTTGATGCGGCTCCAGTAGCACGTTGCCCGGGAGTGCCGTGCAGGAAATTTTCCTGCGCCGTGCAGGGAATGTTCTTGCGCCGTGCGGAGAATGTCCCGATGACGGGCGGCGTCAGCCGGTGTGACGTTCCCGCCGGCCCGGCATGACGTTCCCGCTGGCCCGGCGTGACGAAAAACTCCCGAAAAAAATGGGGCGGTCGTTTGGCTATCTCGTATTTTATTCGTAATTTCGCGGCCGTTATGGAATGGACAAGACTGATTTCTAACAAGAGGCTGGGCCAGGAGCACCGCCATGTGGAGCGGCATGACGACCGCACCGAGTTCAAACGCGACTATGACAGGCTGATATTCTCGGCCCCTTTCCGGCGTCTGCAAAACAAGACGCAGGTGTTTCCGCTGCCCGGCAGCGTATTTGTGCACAACCGGCTGACGCATTCGCTGGAGGTGGCCAGTGTGGGCATGTCGCTGGGCAACGATGTGGCGCAGCGTATCTGCAAGCGGCGACCGGAACTGTGCGGTACGTTGTTTGAGGAGATAGGCCAGATTGTCGCTACGGCCTGTCTGGCACACGACCTGGGCAACCCGCCCTTCGGCCACTCCGGCGAAAAAGCCATCCAGACGTACTTTACCGAAGGCGCCGGCAGCTTCCTGCAGGAGCAGGTGTCACCCGCCTTCTGGTCGGACATCACCCATTTCGAAGGCAACGCCAATGCCTTCCGCCTGCTGACGCACCAGTTCAGGGGGCGCCGCCCGGGCGGTTTCGTGATGACGTACTCCACCATTGCCAGCATCGTGAAATATCCTTTCTCCTCGCTGGCACCCAGCAAGAAGGGGAAGTTTGGCTTTTTTGTCAGCGAACAGGAGACATACCAGCGAATTGCCGATGAAATGGGTATTATTTGCAAGTCTGCACCCGGCAATCCGCTACGCTATGCCCGTCATCCGCTCGTCTATCTGGTAGAGGCGGCTGACGACATCTGCTACGAAATCATGGACATGGAGGATGCCCACAAACTGAAAATCCTGTCGTTCGAGACGGTATCGCGGCTCTTTCTGGATTTCTTCGACGAGGAGAACCAAGGGAAGATTATGCAGCGCATCCGTGATGAACAGCTCACCGACGAGAACGAACAGGTGGTATATCTGCGTGCCTGCGTCATCGGCAAGCTGGAGAATGAGTGCGCCCAGGCTTTCCTCGACCATGAGGAGGAAATCCTGGCAGGAACCTTCGAGGGGAGCCTCATCGACCATATCCAGCCGCTGCAGCGCGAAGCATACAAGCGCTGCGCCCAGTTGTCGGTGCAGCGCATCTACAAGAGCCGTCCCGTCCTTGACGTGGAACTGTCTGGTTATCAGATCATGGCTACGCTGATGGATAAGATGATTGAGGCGGTGATGCACCCGGAGCGTTTCTATTCGCAACAGCTCATCGGGCGCGTATCATCGCAGTATGACATCAATGCCGACTCGTTAGAAGACCGCCTGATGGCTGTCATCGACTACATCTCGGGCATGACCGACGTCTATGCCCTCGACGTCTATCAGAAAATCAACGGCATCTCACTGCCCATCATCTAAAACCATCACCACTGCACGTTCAGGCGGTGGAGCATCGTGGTGCTCTCACCGCATGAACCCGTGTGCTGGATATGGATGCCGCCAAAGTCGTTGGCTGTCACTTCCGCGGCCAGGTCTACCCGATGGGGCAGCGTGGAGTCGGCAGGCTGCGGGGTGGTCGTCTCGACATGAGCGGTCAGCATTTTCCCGATGAAATCGATGGAAATGGTGCAGCCCGTGCGGTAGCAGGTGGCAGAGACGGGCTCCGTCAAGGGCGTCACCTGGCCGTGGTCGTACTTCACCAAGAAGAAGTCTACGGCCTTGGCATGCTTGGTGGTGCGGATGATGCGCAAGCCATAGCCCGTCAGCGTCCGGGTGTCGAACTTCAGGCAGACATCCATATACTGCCCTGTTGCCGACCCGAATCCCTGGCCTGCCGTCTTGGTGGGGTCCACCTGAAGGGTAAGATGCATGTCACCGTATTGTTTCCCTACGGGCGTAAACATCAGGCGGGCACCGCGCTGTGCTTGCAAAAGCCCCATTCCAACGGCACCATTAAAGCCTTCCTTGTATTCCCACATGGGCTTTTCCCGACTAAACGACCAAGGGAATGCAACTGTGTCAGAGGGCTTGAAACCGTCGACAGTCCAATAGCCTGGCAGCAGCCGTGGCTGCCACTGGCAGGGAAAGTCATGAAAGTCGGTTTCCAACAACCTGGTCTTCTGCTGGCCCTTGATGACCTTGGGCATATCGACACGGAGGGTGTCACCCGTCAGACTGCCATGTAGCCTTGGGATGATGAGCGCACTCAGCCTGTGGCCGTTGTCGGCATCGGTCAGCGTGTATTCCGGATAGCCCAGTGCCGACGGATGGGCCTGGACGACGCTGACGGGAATGTCGTCGCGCTGCCAGATGATTTCCGACTCGTCATCGCGGTCTTGCAGGTCAAGGTCATAGCTGAGCTGTGCCACACCCTTCTTGAGTTGAATAGCTGGCCTGCGCAGGAAAGCCGGTGCGGGCAGTAGACGCGGATGAACCGTCAGGTGGCAGGCCGCCTCACGACCATCGGGCGTATAGGCTATCACGCAGAAATCGACGGTTTTACCGCTTTGGTTCGTCGGAACAACCTGTACGGAGTCTTTGCCTATCGGTAGGAGTGTCGCGTATGACTCATGGTAGTCTGTCACGCGCCATTTCACTGATTCAGCGTCGGTGCAAGCCAATGTCAGAGGAGCATCTCCTGTGCGCAGCACTGCTTCGTGGCGGCTGATATTCAGATAGGGTATGCCACGCGCAACGAGGCTGTCTGCATGGTGCAGGACAATAGTGTTCTGAGGTCGGCGGATGCCAATCTGGTAGGGCTTGCCATTCAGGGTGAAATGCTGCTGGTAGCAGCGCAGCCAAGGCTGCGGATAGGCGGTCCAACCGAGGTAGATGCTGTCTGACGGTGCATGATAGCGGCAGTCGATGACGGTGACGGGGCCTCCTTGCTTGCAGAAATACATCTCGCGATTGCTGCCCTTGACGTAGAAATCGCAGTCCACGAACATCGCTCCGGCACCAAAGGTGCTCCAAAACGGTTTCTGACCATAGAGGTCGAAGTCGCAATGGCGGTAGACGGCGGTGCCGTTGAGGGCGTCGTCGGTACATTCGAAATGACAGTCTTCATAATAGGAATGTCTGGCTCCGTTCAGCGGGTTGAGATTGAGGCGACTGACGAAGCGGACGTTCTTGGCCACCAGGCTGTTGCCGTGGACGTAGCCGACGTGCGCCTGGGTGATGGCATCGCTACGTTTTGGACGGTTTAATCGGGGATTCAACGGGTATATCAGGTCAACGTTGCAGTAGTTGCCCATGGTGAGATTCTCCACGTAGAGGGAGTCGCAGAAGAAGTTGAACATGGTGAAATTGCCGACAGCGCCCTGCATCTGTCCACGCTGCGAGGCCAGCACGACATCGTGTGGCTGCTGGCCCATACCGATGAGGCGCAGACGGGGACAGCGAACCACCATGCCAAAGGGCTCGCGTCCGTTCTCGCCGACCCGGACGGTGCTGTCGTCGGGGTCGTCAATCCAGTAGACGCCGGGGCGTATGTAGACGGTGACGCCGTCCGTGAAGTGTTCACTGGCCTCCTGGAAAGTGCGGTAGGTGTACGGGGTATCTGCCGTTGCCTGAGCGTCCACGACGATATGCTGGGCATCAGGGTTCTGGGCATGAACGAACAGGGGCATGAGGGCCCCTAACAACAGGATTCTTAGCATGTCGGCATGTTTATTCTTTGTGCTTGTAAATCAGCTTGTTGGCACCAGACGTCAGCTCCAGCTCTTCGCGGTGTTCGCGGATGAAGGAGTCAATATGGCGCTTGCGCTTGCTCTCGAAAATCTCGTCGATGGCTATCAGGATGCCCGTCTCTTCCACATCGCCAAAGCCATAGTTGATGGCCGTGCCGAAGAGTTTCATCGTGGGCGAGAGTCCCATGTAGGCATTCACCAATGGCGGGATATTATAACCCAGCTTACGGATTTCGCGGTTCAGAATCATGTAGTCCTCCTTGAAGGACGTACCGTTGAACAAGGTCTCCAGTTCAGCGATGTCGGTCTCCAATTCCAGCGGTTTCATCGGAATAATCAGCCGTTCCTTGTCATCGAAGTGCTTCTTGAGGAAGTAGAGTATCATGTCGCGCCCCTTACGGATATACGAAGGGTACATCGTCATCTTGCCAAAGTAGTATTTGATGTTGGGGCGGATAACCGTCAGCGCTCCCAGACCGTCCCAAAGGTTATCGAGCGCAAACAAGCTCTTCGCTCCCATGCGCGAACTCTGGTAGGGCAAGGAGACGAACGAACGTCCCAGCTCCACGGTCCAGGGGGCGTAGTCCTTCAGGAATTTTTCTGAGAAATGGAACATGTGGCTGGTAGCCAGGATGGGCTGTCCGTTGTCGTCATAATTCCAGTCCGTGCCCAGCAGGTAGCGGTAGCCGCCGATGATTTCCTCTTCGTCCGGGTTCCAAACGATGAGCTGCTTGTAGCAGTTCTCGCAGGTGTCGAACTCGTCGATGTCTGTTGATTTGCCAGTACCACCACCGGCTTCACGGAAGGCGATTTCACGCAAGCGTCCGATTTCCTGCATCACGTTTGGTGCGTTGTGTGCCGTGACGACGAAAATCTGGTTGTTGCTCTTGTTGGTCATGCGCAACTGCTTGTCGGGCGTCAGCTCGCTCTTCAGCACTTCTTTGTTAACGGGAGGAATGATTGGTTGTTCCATTGTTTTAGAGTTGATAGACGTGGTTTTGAACGAATTGTGCCCATTCCACCGGACTTTTGCTCTTGTCAAAGGTCTGCCAGGGGATGGGTTTCCCAATGCGCACTTCAAAGGTCTTTCCGACATTGCGGTACATCTCGTCGACCAGGTAAATCATGGCTAGATTGAAGGGCAGGAAACGGTCGGAGAAGTTGGCCAGACGGTAGAAGAACGCCGAGTTCTCACCGCTGAAGTGGATGGGGATGATGTCGCGCTGGTATTCCACGCTCTTGACGATGAACGTCTTCGTCCAGGGTATGTCGCGGATGACCCCATTGCGCTTGCGCGAGCAAATGCCGGCGGGAAACATCATCATGTGGTTGTTGCTCTCGAAGCCTGCCCTCACCATGGCAGGGAAATTGCGGCTCTGCCGACCCGTCTTGTTGATGGGAATGCACAGGGGAGCCAGTCCGGGCAGGTTCATGAGCAGGTCGTTGACCAGATAACGGAAGCGGGAGTCGAAATGACGGCCGATGATAGAACCTAACGCCACGCCGTCAATGCCGCCCAACGGGTGGTTCGACACGATGGTGTAGAGGCGCCCGTCGTCCTTGTCGGGCAGGTTCTCCATGCCCTCTACTTTCAGCGTCATCTGCAGATATTTCACGCAGGCCTCCAGCCACGGCGTCCCGGTCAGGTCTTTGGCATCCCAGAGGAAACCGTTCACCTGGTCCTGGTGGACGATGTGCTTGAGCCACAATACCAGCGGGCGCGGCACCCATTTGGCCTTCGCCCCCATTTTGCTCTTGAGGATTTTATCGATATCGATCGTTTTCTCTGTAACTTGTCCCATTCTCTCGTATGTGAGTTGTAATCATGTGCAAAGGTACACACTTTTATGGAAATTCCTACACTTTTTATCATAAAATGTGCAAATTTACGTGCTTTTTGTCACTTGATTGCGCATGGAAGCGGCGCAGGCCATCCCTCATGCTACGCCAGAACGGCTGAAAAGCGTGCCGGACGTGGTCCCTTTGGGAGGAGCATTCGGGCAATTAACGCCCCACTATTTTACCCACATGATAATTGGCTGAATTACAAACATATACATCACTGTCTTGAAGATTTTCAAAAATATTTACGAAAAAAGTGGGGAAAAGTGGGGCGCTTTCCAAAAAAATGTATTACCTTTGCAGGCGAAGTTCTTAAGACATATCAATAAATATAAAAAACAATAAGGTATACATGCGATTTTTAGGTAACATAGAGGCCAAGATTGACGCCAAAGGACGCGCCTTCCTTCCCGCCACCTTCCGTAAGGTACTTCAGGCAGGAAGCGAGGAGCGTCTGGTCATGCGCAAGGATGTCTTTCAGCCTTGCCTGGTGCTCTATCCTGAGAGCGTATGGAATGCCCAGATGGACGAGCTGCGCTGTAGGCTGAACCGCTGGAACCGCCAGCATCAGCAAGTGTTCCGTCAGTTCGTCAGCGAGGTGGAACTGCTGACGCTCGACGGCAACGGCCGTTTCCTGATACCGAAACGCTACCAGCGCATGGCCGACATAGAACAGGACATCAAATTCGTCGGCATGGGCGACACCATCGAGATATGGAGCAACGCCCAGTCGGAGGCGACGAAGATGACTGCCGAGGACTTCGGTAATGCCCTGGAGACCCTGATGACTACCGACAATCCCGGCGACATACACAACGAACAAGAAGCATGATGGTGACGGCTGAGACATATCACGTTCCGGTACTCTTGCAGGAGAGCGTCGACGGGCTGGACATCCAGCCCGACGGCATTTACGTAGACGTCACCTTCGGCGGTGGCGGTCACTCCCGTGAAATCCTGTCGCGGCTGGGTCCGAAAGGTCATCTGTATAGCTTCGACCAGGATGCCGACGCGGAAAAGAATATCGTTGCCGATGATAGATTTACCTTTGTCAGGAGCAACTTTAGATATATCAGAAACTGGATGCGCTACTACGGTGTGGAGCAGATAGACGGCCTGTTGGGCGACCTGGGCGTGTCGAGCCACCATTTCGACGACGAGACCCGCGGCTTCTCGTTCCGTTTCGACGCGCCGCTGGACATGCGGATGAACAAGCGGGCCGGACTGACGGCTGCCGACATCCTGAACGACTACAGCGAGGAACGGCTGGCCGATGTCTTTTACCTGTACGGTGAACTGAAGAATGCCCGCCGGCTGGCCAAGACCATCGTAGACTGCCGTAAGGGCAAGCGCATTGAGACCACGGCAGACCTCAGCGAGACGGTGGAGCCGCTGATGCGCTCGGAGCGCGAGAAGAAAGACCTGGCCAGGGTGTACCAGGCACTGCGCATAGAGGTGAATCACGAAATGGACGCCCTGCGCGACATGCTGTGCGGAGCCACCAGCCTGCTCCGTGAGGGTGGTCGCCTGAGCATCATCACCTACCACTCGCTGGAAGACCGCATCGTGAAGAACGTGATGAAGGCAGGCAATGCCGAGGGACGGGTGGAACAGGACTTCTTCGGACGCATCACGTCGCCTTTCCGGCTGGTGAACAAGGTGACGACACCCACTGACGATGAGCAGCAGCGCAATCCGCGCAGCAGGAGTGCCAAATTGAGAATAGCAGAAAAGGTATAGACATGGAAGAAGACAAGACAGAGCTGATCATCTCTGACGGTCAGGAGGCTCGGGAGAATGCAGAAAGCACCGAGGGCAAACTCCAGGAGACCATCAAGAAAATCAAGGAGACTGCCGTCGAGGAAGACCCCCGTCCCTCGCAGCAGGTGAACCTGCGTACCATCCTGGGTGGCGACCTGCTGACCACCGAGCTGGTGCGTTCACAGATATGGCTGTTTGTCCTCATCGTCGCCTTTTCGCTGGTCTATGTGGCTTTCCGCTACCAGTGCCAGCAGGACATGATCAAGATTGACCAGTTGGAGAGCCAGCTGAAGGATGCCAAGTTCAAGGCGCTGTCGTCGTCGAGCAGTCTGACGGAGAAATGCCGCGAGAGCCACGTGCTGGAAATCCTGAAACAGAACCAGGACTCGCTGTTGCACCAGGCCGACCAGCCACCATATATTATAGAGGTGGGTGGTGAGTAAAAAGAGGTAAGAGAATAGTTAAACGAAGATCAAGAAGGTGAGTAAGTTCAGTAATGACAAAGTAATACCCCGCTACATGGTGATTGCCGTGCTGCTGACGTTCATTGGTATTGCCGTCGTAGGCAAGGCCTTTTACATCATGACAGCCAAGAAGCAGTACTGGACGGAAGTGGCCGACCGCCTGAAGCGCGACTCGGTGAGTGTCAAGCCCAACCGTGGCAACATCCTCAGCAGCGACGGTCAGCTGATGGCGACCTCCATCCCCGAATACAAGATATACATGGACTTCAAGGCCGCAGCCTTCGAAGAGGGCGACTCGCTATGGCTGGACAAGCTGGACAGCATCTGCGAGGGTCTGCACCAGATATTCCCCGCCTGGACGGCAGCAGAGTTCAAGCAGCACCTGGAGGAAGGGCGCCACAAGGAGTGGACCAAAAAGAAGACCGGTAAGAGAGAGGTGGGTTCGCGCTGGTGGAACATCTGGCCCAAGCGCATCGACTACGGCACCTACATGGAGGTGCGCCAGCTGCCCTTCTTCAACATGTCCAAGAACAAGAGCGGTTTTACAGAGGAGGTCTTCAATGCGCGCCGCCGTCCCTTCGGCAGTCTGGCCATGCGTACCGTCGGCGGTCTCATGCTGGCCAAGGACTCCGCCTACTATGGGCTGGAGCTGAGCTGCGACTCCTTCCTGCGCGGAACACCCGGCATCACCGGTCGCCGCAAGGTGCTCAACAAGTATATGAACATCCCCGTGACGCTGCCTGTCGACGGCTGTGACATCGTGACGACCATCGATGTCAACATGCAGGACCTGGCAGAACGCGCCCTGCTGGACATGCTGAAGAGCCCGCAGGTGAACGGCGAGATGGGCGTAGCCATCCTGATGGAGGTGGAGACGGGCGACGTGAAGGCCATCGTCAACATGATAAAGAACGAGAATGGCAACTATATCGAAGGCGTCAACTCGGCCATCAGCTACCGCTGCGAGCCCGGCTCGGTGTTCAAGACGGCTTCCATCCTGGTAGCCCTCGATGACGAGGTGCTGGGCAAGAGCCCCAGGGACACCAGCTATATCATCCATACTGGCTGTGGCGTACAGCCCATGTATGGCCGCGAGATGAAAGACCACAACTGGCGCCGTGGCGGCTATGGCGACATCAACGTAGCGCGCACGCTGGAGGTCAGCTCCAACATCGGCGTCAGCCACGTCATCGACAAGTTCTACCACCAGGAGGCCGAGCGTTACGTGAAAGGCCTGTACCGTGTGGGCATCGGTCAGGACCTAGGCCTTCAAGACATCCTGCCCGGCTATCGTAAGCCGCTCATCCGCATGCCCCAGCGCAAGAAGAACGGCCGCTATGACGACAACTGGTATGCCACGACGCTGCCATGGATGTCCATCGGCTACGAGACGCAGATAGCGCCCATCAATACGGTAGCGTTCTACAATGCCATCGCCAATGACGGCAAGATGATGCGTCCGCGCTTCATCAAGCGGGTGGTCAAGAATGGCGAGACGGTCATGGAGTTCCCGCCCGAGGTCATCAAGGAGCGCATTGCCAAGCCGCAGGCCATCAAGACCATCCAGACCATTCTGGAACATGTCGTCAGCCAGGGTTTGGGACGCAAGGCCGGCAGCGACCTCTTCAAGGTGGCCGGCAAGACCGGCACCGCCCAGGTGTCGCAGGGTAAGGCCGGCTACAAGAGCGGCACCGTCAAGTACTGGCTGTCGTTTGCAGGCTACTTCCCCGCCGACAATCCCCGCTATTCGTGCATCGTCTGTATCAAGAAGTCCGGCCTGCCGGCCTCGGGCGGTGGCATGAGCGGTGTCGTCTTCCACCATATCGCCGAGGGCGTCATGGCCCGTCACCTGAAGCTGAGCGTGGAGGATGCCCACGACGAGAACTCCGTCATCATCCCCGACGTGAAGGCAGGTGATGCCGAGTCGGCCAACTACATCCTGAGCAGTATCGGCAGCAGCACGCGCATCAAGCAGGGGCAGCCCAAATACCGCGACCAGGTGATGCCCGACGTGACGGGAATGGGTGCCAAGGACGCCGTCTACCTGCTGGAGCGGCGCGGCCTGAAGGTTCGGCTGCACGGCCGTGGTGCCGTGAAGTCGCAGAGCTATCCTGCCGGACGTGACATCGTTGCGGGCAGCGAGTGCATCCTGACGCTGCAATAATACAGAGAAAGTGCTAACCCATCATATATAATAAGGTGAATATGAAACTGAAAGACTTATTAAAAGACGTGAAGCCCTTGGCCGTCGTTGGCAATGCCGATGTGGAGATAACCGGTGTGAACATCGACTCACGCAAGATTGAGCAGGGACATCTCTTCGTGGCTATCAAGGGTACCCAGACCGACGGGCACCGCTTCATTCCCAAGGCCCTGGAGCTGGGGGCTGCAGCTGTGCTGTGCGAGGAGATACCCGGGAATCTCAGCGGCAAAACCGCTGAGGACACCAATGGCGTGACATACGTGCAGGTGGCATCCACCGAGGAGGCTGTAGGCCCGGTGGCTACCGTCTTCTATGGCGAGCCGTCGACGAAGCTGAAGCTGGTCGGCGTGACGGGCACCAACGGTAAGACCACCATCGCTACCTTATTATATAATATGTTCCGTAAGTTCGGCCACAAGTGCGGCCTGCTGTCGACGGTGTGCAACTACATCGAGGATGAAGCCATCCCCGCCGACCATACCACTCCCGACCCCATCGAACTGAACCGCCTGCTGGCGCGCATGGTGGAGGCCGGCTGCGAGTATGCCTTCATGGAGTGCTCGAGCCATGCCATCGCCCAGAAGCGCATCGGCGGCCTGCAGTTTGCGGGGGGAATCTTTACTAATCTGACCCGCGACCACCTGGACTACCACAAGACCTTCGAGAACTACCGCGACGCGAAGAAAGCCTTCTTCGACGGCCTCAGCAAGGACGCCTTCGCCATCACCAATGCCGACGACAAGAACGGCAGCGTGATGGTGCAGAACTGCAAGGCCACGGTGAAGACATACAGCACGCGGACGATGGCCGACTTCCGTGCCCGCATCATCGAGTGCCACTTCGAGGGCATGTACCTCGACATCTGCGGCCATGAGGTGGGCGTGCAGTTCATCGGCAAGTTCAACGTGTCGAACCTGCTGGCCGTCTATGGCGCCGCCGTCATGCTGGGCAAGAACCCCGAGGACATCCTGTTGGTGCTGAGCACGCTGAAGAGCGTGGCCGGCCGGCTGGAGCCCATCCGTTCGCAGGACGGCGTGACGGCTGTCGTCGACTATGCCCACACGCCCGACGCCCTGGAGAACGTGCTCAACGCCATCCACGAGGTGCTCGACGGCAAGGGCGGACAGGTCATCACCGTCTGCGGTGCCGGCGGCAACCGTGACAAGGGCAAGCGTCCGCTGATGGCCCAGGAGGCCGTCAAGCAGAGCGACCGTGTCATCATCACCTCCGACAATCCCCGCTTCGAGGAACCGCAGGACATCATCAACGACATGCTGGCCGGCCTGACGCCCCAGCAGATGAAGAAGGTGTTGGCCATCACCGACCGCCGGGAAGCCATCAAGACCGCTGCCATGCTGGCCCAGAAGGGCGACGTTATCCTCATTGCCGGCAAGGGCCACGAGGACTATCAGGAAATAAAAGGTGTCAAGCACCACTTCGACGACCGCGAGGTGGTAAGAGAAATCTTCAAGTCGTAATATCGTCATAAGGAGACTGCGAAACATTGAAATATCGAAACCTCGAAAAAGAGTAAAAGACAATGCTGTACTACATCTTCCGCTTTTTAGAGCAATACAATATCCCTGGTGCGCACCTCTGGTCGTACATCTCGTTCCGCTCGCTGCTGGCACTCATCCTGTCGCTGATGATCTCGGCATGGTTTGGCGAGTACTTCATCAAGTGGATGAAGCGCCGCAACATCGCCGAGACGGCACGCGACCCCAGCATCGACCCGTTTGGCGAGCAGAAGAAGGGCGTGCCCACCATGGGCGGCATCATCATCATCGTCAGCATCCTCGTTCCCGTCCTGCTGTTGGGCCGTATGCGCAACATCTACCTGTTGCTGATGATTGGCACCACGGTATGGCTGGGATTCCTGGGCTTCATGGACGACTACATCAAGATTTTCCGCAAGAACAAGGAAGGCCTGAAGGGTCTGTACAAGATTGTGGGGCAGGTCAGCATCGGCTTCATCGTGGGCCTGACGCTGTGGCTCAGTCCCGATGCCGTGGTACGCGAGAACATGACGGTAGCCCAGCAGAATCAGGAGGTCGTGGTGAAGCACAAGAGCGAGGCGGTGAAGTCGTTGCAGACCACCATCCCGTTCATCAAGAACCACAACCTGAACTACTCCGCCGTGATGTCGTTCCTGGGCGACTACAAGGTGGCCGCCGGCTGGGTGCTCTTTGTCATCATGACCATCATCGTGGTGACCGCCGTGTCGAACGGTGCCAACCTGAACGACGGCATGGACGGCATGTGTGCGGGCAACTCCGCCATCATCGGCGTGGCGTTGCTCATCTTCGCCTACATCTCGTCGCATATCATCTATGCGGCCTACTTCGACATCATGTATATCCCCGGCTCCCAGGAGCTGGTGGTGTTCCTGTCGGCATTCATCGGGGCCATGGTGGGCTTCCTGTGGTATAACGCCTACCCCGCCCAGGTGTTCATGGGCGACACAGGATCGCTGACCATCGGCGGCATCATCGGCGTGTGCGCCGTCATCATCCACAAGGAGCTGATGCTGCCGCTGCTCTGCGGCATCTTCTTCATCGAGAGCCTCAGCGTCATCATCCAGACGCAGTGGTTCAAGCTGCAGAAGCGCAAGGGCAAGCGTGTCCGCGTGTTCCGCGCCACACCCATCCACGACACCTTCCGCAAGCTCGACTCGCAACTCGACCAGACCAGCACCTACATCCTGAAAGGCTGGCCGCACCGTCCGTTCCATGAGTCGAAGATTACCATCCGCTTCTGGATTACGACCATCATCCTGGCGGCACTGACCATCATAACATTGAAAGTTAGATAAAAAGACCCACCCCCCGACCCCTCCCTGTGAGGGAGGGGAGTGGATAGAAAAGAGTTTTATTATTATGAAGAAAGAGTATACACAATCAGTGAATAAAGTAACTACTCCCCTTCCTCACAGGGAGGGGCCGGAGGAGGGTCTGTTAGGTAGAATCGTTATATTAGGAGCCGGCGAGAGCGGCGCAGGAGCTGCCGTGCTGGCCAAGAAAGAGGGCTTCGACGTGTTTGTATCGGACATGTCGAAGATAGCCGACAAGTACAAGAAAATGCTGGACGACCGCGGCATCGCGTGGGAGGAGGGACAGCATACGGAAGAGCTGATTCTGAATGCCGACGAGATTATCAAGAGTCCCGGCATCCCCGACACGGCCCCGATGATTGTCAAGGTCAAGGAGAAGGGCATCCACATCATCAGCGAGATAGAGTTTGCCGGACGCTATACGGACTCCAAGATGATCTGCATCACGGGCTCCAACGGCAAGACGACGACGACATCGCTCATCTACCACATCTTCAAGGAAGCGGGCTATGACACGGGACTGGCCGGCAACATCGGCAACTCGCTGGCACTCCAGGTGGCTGAGGATCCGCATGCATACTACGTCATCGAGCTGAGCTCGTTCCAGCTCGACAACATGTACGACTTCCGTGCCGACATCGCCATCCTGCTGAACATCACACCCGACCACCTGGACCGCTACGACTTCAAGATGCAGAACTACGTGGACTCCAAGATGCGCATCATCCAGAACCAGACGCCGCAGGATGCCTTCGTCTATTGGAATGACGACCCCGTCATCAAAGCCGAGCTGGAGAAGTACGACATCAAGGCCATCCAGTATCCGTTCTCGGAACTGAAGGAGAAGGGCAGCATCGGTTACATCGAGGAGGGACAATACAAGATAGAGCGGCCTACGCCGTTCAACATGGAGCAGGAATCGCTGTCGCTGACCGGCAAGCACAACATCTACAACTCGCTGGCCGCCGGTATCGCCTCGAACATCGCCGGCATCAAGAAGGAGGTCATCCGCAAGTCACTCGGCGACTTCCCCGGTGTGGAGCACCGCCTGGAGAAGGTGTGCGTGGTGCGTGGCGTGCAGTATGTCAACGACTCGAAGGCCACCAACGTCGACGCCTGCTGGTATGCCCTGGAGTCGATGAAGACCAAGACCATCCTCATCATCGGCGGCAAGGACAAGGGCAACGACTACAGCCCGCTGATGCCGCTGGTGCGTGAGAAGTGTGCCGGACTGGTCTACCTCGGTGCCGACAACCAGAAGCTGCACGACAACTTCGACCAGTTGGGCATCCCCGTCCGCGACACCCACTCCATGAAGGAGTGCATCGAGGCCTGCTACGAACTGGCAGAGCCGGGCATGACGGTGCTGCTGTCACCCTGTTGCGCCTCGTTCGACCTCTTCAAGAACATGGAGGATCGTGGCGAACAGTTTAAGGAATTAGCAAGAAATCTATGAACAAAAAGATAGGCAGGTTATTCAAGGGCGACAAGGTCATCTGGATGGTGTTCTTCTTCCTCTGCATGATCAGTGTGGTGGAGGTCTTCTCGGCTTCCAGCGGACTGACGTACAAGAGCCAGAACTACGTGGGTCCGATAGCCTACCACACCTTCACCATCGTGGCAGGTGTGGTGGTGGCCATCCTCACGCTCAACATCCCGTGCAAGTACTTCAAACTGATGACGCCCTTCCTGCTGCTGATATCGGCCGTCACCCTGCTGTGGGTGCTGCTGGCGGGCACCAAGGTGGGTGACGCCGGCCGATGGATCAACCTGCTGGGCTTCACCTTCCAGCCTTCGGAGATTGCCAAGGGAACCATCGTGCTGGCCGTAGCACAGATTCTGGCGGCGATGCAACGTGAAAAGGGTGCCGACAGGAAAGCCTTCAAGTGGATACTGTGGGTGACGGTTCCGGCCTGTGTGCTCATCGGCCTCGAGAACCTGTCCACGGCAGCCATGCTCTTCGCCGTCGTCTTCATCATGATGTTCATCGGACTGGTACCTCTCCGGCAACTCGGCAAGTTGGTGGCGGTGATTGCTGCCGTCGTCGTCTTTGCCGTGTCGATGGTGATGCTTGTAGGAACGGACATGAACGATACCGGGCAGCTGCAGACCAAGACTGAACAGCTAGACCAGCAGGCCGGTGCCGGACAGTCCGACCAGACGAAGAAGGAAAAGAACTTCGTCGAGAAGATGTTCCACCGTGCCGACACGTGGAAGAGCCGTCTCATGAAGTTTGGCAAGCCCAAGCCCACGCCGCAGGAGTATGACCTCGACAAGGACGCCCAGGTGGCACATGCCAACATCGCCATCGTGTCGAGCGGCGTCATCGGCAAGGGACCGGGCCAGTCGACGGAACGCGACTTCCTGTCACAGGCCTTCTCGGACTTCATCTATGCCATCATCATCGAGGAGCTGGGACTGATAGGAGCCGGCATTGTATGCTTCCTCTACATCATCCTGCTGTACCGCTGTGCACGTATTGCCAGCCGTTGCGAGAACAATTTCCCGGCATTCCTGGCTATGGGACTCGGTTTGCTGCTGGTCGTTCAGGCCATGTTCAACATGATGGTGGCCGTGGGACTGGCACCCGTCACGGGTCAGCCGCTGCCGCTCATCTCGAAAGGCGGTACGTCAACCATTATCAACTGTGCCTATATCGGTGCCATCCTGAGCGTGAGCCGTTCGGCCAAGGTGAAGAAAGAACTGACTGACGACAAAAACGCCAAAGTTACGGCGTCGAACAAAGAAATTTAGGAAAAAGTGGCTTGATTTGACAGAAAAGTCGTAATTTTGCACGTTCTATATATATAAAGATGTATGAATGAGTTAAGAGTAATCATCAGCGGTGGCGGCACGGGAGGTCACATCTTCCCGGCCGTGTCGATAGCGAATGCCGTCAAGGCCCTGCGCCCGGACGCCAAGATTCTGTTTGTGGGGGCCTTGGGACGCATGGAGATGCAGCGCGTGCCTGCCGCTGGCTACGAGATAAAAGGTCTGCCCATCCAGGGCTTTGACCGCAAGAACCTGCTGAACAATATCAAGGTGCTCTTCAAGATATGGAAGAGCCAGTGCATGGCCAAGAAGATTATCAAGGAGTTCCGGCCGCAGGTGGCTGTGGGCGTCGGCGGCTACGCCAGTGGTCCCACGCTCAACATGGCAGCCGCCAAGGGCATCCCCTGTCTGTTGCAGGAGCAGAACTCGTATGCCGGCGTCACCAACAAACTGCTGGCCAAGAAGGCAGCAAAGATCTGTGTGGCCTACGAGGGCATGGAGCGCTTCTTCCCTGCCGACAAGATCATGCTGACCGGCAACCCCGTGCGCCAGCAACTGCTGGAGACCACGCTGAAGCACGACGATGCCGTGCGCTCCTTCGGTTTCGACCCCGCCAGGAAAATCATCCTGCTGGTCGGTGGCAGCCTGGGGGCCCGCACCATCAACGAGAGTGTGCTGCAGCACCTGGACCTCATCAAGCATAGCGGCATCCAGTTCATCTGGCAGACGGGCAAGTACTACAGTGCCGAAATCGCCGAGCGCCTGAAGGGACAGGACATCCCCAACCTGAAGGTCACCGACTTCATCACCGATATGGGTGCTGCCTACAAGGCTGCCGACCTGGTCATCAGCCGTGCAGGCGCCGGTTCCATCAGCGAGTTCTGCCTGCTGGGCAAGCCGGTCATCCTGGTGCCTTCGCCCAATGTGGCTGAGGACCATCAGACGAAGAATGCGCTGGCACTGGTCAGCAAGCAGGCCGCCCTCTATGTCAAGGACGCAGAGGCTCCGCAGCTGTTGTTGCCGCTGGCCCTTGATACGGTCAAGGACGACAGCAAGCTGCAAAGCCTGAGCGAGCACATCCTGCAGATGGCATTGCCCGACTCGGCAGAAATCATTGCCAAGGAAGTGCTCAAGTTAGCAGAAGGTGAAAAGGTAAAAAGGTAAAAAAGTAAAAAAGTAAAAAGGAAAAAAAGTAAATGGACATCAAGGATATAAAAGCCGTCTACTTCGTCGGTGCCGGCGGCATCGGTATGAGTGCCATCGCCCGCTACTTCATCAGTCGCGGACTGGTGGTGGGCGGCTACGACAAGACACCGAGCACGCTGACGCGCCAGCTGGAGAAGGAGGGCATGCTCATCCACTATGAAGAGGACGTCGACGACATCCCCCGTGCCTGCAAGACCCCCCAGTCGTGTCTGGTCATCTATACGCCGGCCATCCCCGCCGAGCATCTGGAACTGCAGTATTTCCGCAAGAACGGCTTTGAGATTCAGAAGCGCGCGCAGGTGCTGGGCACGCTGACGCGCCAGCATAAGGGACTGTGTGTGGCTGGTACCCACGGCAAGACAACCACCAGCACGATGTGTGCACACATCATGCACCAGAGCCACCTCGACTGCAACGCCTTCCTGGGCGGTATCTCCAAGAACTACGGCACCAACTACATCCTGTCCGACTCCGACTATGTGGTCATCGAGGCCGACGAGTTTGACCGCTCGTTCCACTGGCTGTCGCCCTATATGACGGTCATCACCAGTACCGACCCCGACCACCTGGACATCTATGGCACCAAGGAGGCTTACTTAGAGAGCTTCCGCCACTATACGGAGCTCATCCAGCCCGAGGGGGCACTCATCATCCACCGTGGCTTGGAGATGCAGGAGGCACTGCCCGAGGGTGTGCGCCGCTACGACTATGCGCTGACGGAGGGTGACTTCCATGCCGAGAACATCCGCATCCACAACGGCGACATCACCTTCGACTTCGTCTCGCCCATCGAGTCGGTCAAGAACATCCGGCTCGGACAGCCCGTGCCCATCAATATCGAGAACGGTGTGGCCGCCATGGCCATGGCCCAGCTGGCAGGCTGTACGGCCGACGAGCTGCGCATCGGCATGAAGACCTACGGTGGCGTGGACCGTCGCTTCGACTTCAAGATCAAGAACGACCAGCTGGTGTTCCTCAGCGATTATGCCCACCACCCCAAGGAGATATACCAGAGTGCACGCAGCATCCGTGAGCTCTACAAGGACCGCAAGATTACGGCCATCTTCCAGCCACACCTCTACACCCGCACCCGCGACTTCTACCATGAGTTTGCCGATGCGCTGAGCCTGCTCGACGAGGTCGTGCTGACGGAGATCTATCCTGCCCGTGAACAACCCATCGAGGGTGTCACCTCGCAGCTCATCTATGACAACCTGCGTGCCGGGGTCGAGAAACAACTCATCCGCAAGGACGACGTCCTGTCGTTTGTCCGCTCACACCAGTTCGATGTGCTCATCGTGCTGGGAGCCGGCGACCTGGACAACTATGTGCCGCAGATAACACAGATACTGAAAGAGAAACAGAAGAAATAGAAGCATGAGTCAAATCTGGAAGAAAACCATCATCGTCATGGTAGACATCCTGCTGGCTGTCTATCTCGTCTTCTCCGTCACGACATTCAACCGCCCTGACGAGCTGTCAAATGTCTGTACCGAAGTGAAGATAGACATTACGGACGACATGGTGAAGGGTTTTCTGAATCCAGACGATGTCAAGGCGCAACTGCAGCATGCCAGGCTCTATCCCCTGGGCGACCCCCTGTCGGAGGTGAACATCCGCAAGATTGAGGAGTCGCTCTGCCAGAACCTGCTGGTGGAGACGGCCCAGTGCTGGAAGACACAGACGGGCAAGGTGTGCATCCAGCTGAAGCAGCGCCTGCCTGTAGTGCGTGTCAAGGCGGACAATGGCGACGACTATTACCTGGACTCGCATGGAAAAATCCTGCCAAGTGCAGGGTATGCCAGCGACCTGGTGGTGGCCACGGGAAGAATTTCCCGGAAGTATGCCCAGAAGCACCTGACGGACATTGGCAATTTCCTCATCGGCAACAAGATCTGGCGCCAGCAGGTGGAGCAGCTCAATGTGTTGGGCGACGGTTCGGTGGAGATGGTGCCGCGCGTAGGCAACCATATCGTCTACCTGGGTGAGCCCACAGACATTGCCCGCAAGCTGGAGCGGCTGGAGAAGTTCTATCAGTACGGACTGTCCAAGGCCGGCTGGAACAAGTATTCCTATATCAGCCTGGAGTTCGACAACCAGATTATCTGCAAAAAGAGAAGTAGTTAAGAAATTAGGGAAGTTAAGAAGTTAAGTATATGGCAAAGGATTTTATTGTAGCAATCGAAATGGGGTCATCGAAAATGACCGGTGTTGCGGGAAAGAAGAATCTTGACGGGAGCATCCAGGTGCTGGCATGCGTCAAGGAGGATTCCTCTTCGTTTATCCGCAAGGGTGTGGTTTACAACATCGACAAGACTGCTCAGTGCCTGACCAGTATCGTCAACAAGCTGGAGAAGCAGCTGAAGACGGTCGTTACACAGGTCTATGTAGGCGTTGGAGGACAGTCTATCCGCTCTGTTCGCAATGTGATTACCCACGATCTGCCTGTCGAGACGCAGGTGACACAAGATATGGTGATAGAACTGATGGACTCGAACCGCAACATGAAGTACCCCGACCAGCAGATTATCGATGCTGCTGTGCAGGAGTACCGTGTGGACTCTCAGTACCAGCTGGACCCTGTGGGTATTCAGTGCTCGCACATCGAGGGCAACTTCCTCAACATCCTGCAGCGCAAGACGTTCTACAACAATCTCAATAAATGCTTCGAGACGGCAGGCATCAATGTCGCCGAGATGTATCTGGCGCCGTTGGCCCTGGCCGACAGCGTGCTGACCGAAACCGAGAAGCGGTCGGGCTGCGCACTTGTTGACCTGGGTGCCGACACGACCACGGTGAGCGTCTATTCGAAGAACGTGCTGCGCCACCTGGCTGTCATCCCCTTGGGCATCAACAACATCATCAAGGACATTGCTTCCTTGCAGATGGAGGAGAGAGACGCCGAGAAGATGATGCTGAAATATGCCAGCGCCTATACCGACAACAGCGAGATCGACAACAACATGAAGTATGCTGTCGACAGCGACCGCCAGGTGGAGGCCCGTAAGTTCATCGAGATTGTGGAAGGCCGTCTGGAGGAAATCATCGCCAACGTCTGGTGCCAGGTTCCGGAGGAATACTGCGACAAGCTGTTGGGCGGCATCATCCTGACGGGTGGCGGCTCCAACATGAAGGACATCGAGAAGGCTTTCCGCAACTATATCCACATCGACAAGATCCGCATTGCCAAGTTCGTGACGCAGACCATCACGTCGACCATCGCGGAAATCAATGCCCACGACGGCAAGATGAATACCGTGCTGGGCCTGCTGGCCAAGGGCGACATCAACTGTGCCGGCAGCGAGATTGTTCCCAATGGCGACCTCTTCTCACAGCCGAAGGTGACGCAGGCCGAGACCATGGAGCAGCGTCGTGCCCGCCAGGCTACCGAGATTCCTGCCGGCGTGGTGCGCACCGCCGAGGAGACACGCCGTGCTGAGGAGGAGGCCCGCATGAAGAAGGAAGAGGAGGAGCGCATCGCCCGCGAGAAAGCCGAGGCCGAGGCTCGCGAGCAGGAACGCATCCGCCGGGAGAATAGCACTTGGAACAAGCTGGGCCGCTGGCTGAAGAAGACAGCCGCCGAGATAGTCAAGGAAGAGGAGTAAACGTCAAAGAGGATTGCACCTTTCGCAAATCATACATTTCAAACTTCACATTTCAAACGTCAAAGATTATATTTATGGACAACAACATATTGCTCGATTTCGGTGAGCCCGAAAAGGAAAACAGCATCATCAAGGTGATTGGTGTAGGCGGTGGTGGCGGCAATGCCGTCAACCATATGTATCGCGAAGGCATTCACGACGTGACCTTCGTGCTTTGTAATACGGATGCGCAGGCCCTGAACGACTCCCCCGTCCCAGTGCACCTGCAGTTAGGTGCCGAGGGTCTTGGTGCCGGCAACAAGCCCGAGAAGGCTCGTGCCGCTGCCGAGGAGAGTCTCGACGACATCAAGAACATGCTGGCTGACGGCACGCGCATGGCCTTCATCACCGCCGGTATGGGCGGTGGCACGGGCACTGGTGCCGCTCCCGTGATAGCCCGTGTGTCGAAGGAGATGGGCATCCTGACCGTCGGTATCGTCACCATTCCCTTCCGTTTCGAGGGTGACCGCAAGATTGACCAGGCCCTGGACGGCGTGGAGGAGATGGCCAAGCACGTGGATGCCCTGCTCGTCATCAACAACGAGCGCCTGCGCGAGATCTATCCCGAGCTGTCCGTCCTCGATGCCTTCGGCAAGGCCGACGACACGCTGAGCGTCGCCGCCAAGTCCATCGCCGAGATCATCACTGTCCACGGACTCATCAACCTCGACTTCAACGACGTGAAGACCGTGCTGAAGGACGGTGGCGTCGCCATCATGTCCACCGGCTACGGTGAGGGCGAAGGCCGTGTGAAGAAAGCCATCGACGACGCCCTCAACTCGCCGCTGCTCAACGACAACGACGTCTTTAACTCGAAGAAGATCCTGCTGAGCATCTCCTTTGCGGGTTCTAAGGACGGTAAGGACTCGCTGATGATGGAGGAGATGAACGATGTCAACGAGTTCATGGCCAAGTTTGGCGACTTCGAAATCAAGTGGGGACTGGCTACCGATCCCGAGCTGGGCAAGAAGGTGAAGGTGACCATCCTTGCCACCGGTTTCGGCATTGAGAATGTCGACGGCATGTCGAGCCATCGCCAGCGTCACAACACCCAGGAGGAAGCCACGCGCATTGCCGCCGAACAGGAGGCCGAAGCCAAGCGCATGGACCGTCGCAACCGCTACTATGGCGGCGACAGCCAGACGCGTCGCTACAAGCGTCGTCCGCACATCTACCTGTTCCGCCCCGAGGACCTAGACAACGACGATGTCATCTCTGCCGTGGAGCAGACGCCAACCTACAAGCGTACGCGCGACATCCTGGACAGCATCTACTCCCAGGCCAGCGGCGAGGACCTGCTGAAGTCGGAGATTCCCCAGCCCGAGGTCATCCAAGGAACCATCAAGTTCTCGTAAGTACAAAAAAAAAAATCGAGCTCGTTCACGCTTCGTTGAAGCATGAGCGAGCTCGATTTTTATGCTTACTTCACCACGACCTTGCGGACGATGATTTGAGCATTGGCAGTGGTCTCGCTGGACGACAAGAATAGTAATACCCCTGAGGGTGTCCAAGTTGTAGTCTCTGTTAGTGGCGCTGGCGACGGACACTGATGCGGGCATTGCCGGAAGAGGACGACGAACTGCTGCTCTTTGACTTGGTGCGCTTGACCTTTGCTGTGGTTCTACCACCAGAACGTTTGGACGCCGACTTCTTGGCAGCCTTGAGCTGGCGCGGGTCGAGCTTGGCGATGGAGTCGAGGGAGTCCTTCTTGTGCTGGTCGCCGAAGATGTTCTGCTCGAAGGCCTTCAGCTCGGCCTCGATGCGCTGCTGCTCCTTGGCGAGGGCAGAGTCGTTGGGGCAGTACTGGGCGAGGGTCTTGCCAAGCATATTGTTGGTCTTGTAGATCTTTCCCTCGTAGCGGTTCAGCGTAAAATAGTCCTCCATCGACATGACGGCGGCATTGTTGAGGTTCGACGTCATCACGGTCTGACGGCTGAGGAAGGGCTCCACGTCGGTATACTTCACCCAAAAGAGGGGGTACTTGGAGGCTTCGCCGCCGAAGTCATCCTCGCGGATCATGACGGGGCAGATGGCCTGCACCTTGCGGTGGAAGGTGGAGTTGGCATCGTCGAAGTAGGCACTCTCCTTGAGGTAGTACATCTTGACCTCTGCGGAGGGTATGTCGCTGTTGTCGACGCGCAGCTTGCCGTCGCGCTCCTCGTAGAAGATATGGTAGTTGTCGAGGACGGTCTTCATCTGTACGCGTGCCGAGTCGGTGAACACCTCGTTGCCGTCCAGTCGGTATTCATAGACGGGGATGTAGCCGTTGAGTGCCAGCTTGAAGACGTATGTAAAGAGGTTGAGCTGCTTGTCGATAGGCTCCACGGGATAGTAGAGTCCGGCGTTGGCATCGGCATTGAGGTCAATCTCGCGATAGATGTCGCGTCGCCACACGACATTCTGAGGCATGTCCACAGCGGTAGGAAACATGAGGCGTGCACGCATGGTCATGCCTTGGTTCTGCGTCTTCTGGCCTTTCTGCTGGGCCTGCTGACGACGTGCCTTAGGCTGGGCCTGCGCTGATAAAGGTAAAAAGATAAAAAGGTAAAAAAGTAAAATACCTTTTACCGCTACCTTATACCATAACTGATTATTTATATTCTTCTTCATATCTTTACTTTTTTACTTTTTTACCTTTTTACCTTTACTTGACGATGACCTCCATCGAGGTGTTCAGCTTGCGTGAGATGCCGTCAGGACCGATGGCCGTCACGCGTGAGATATAGAAGCGCTTGTTGCGCTGTAGCTTGCGGAAGGTGTCCTTCTGTCGGGCAGAGAAGCTGGAACCCTCGCTGACCATCGGCACGGCATTACCCATGTTGTCGAAGAAAACGGTCTCGAAGGACTGCACCTTGAAGGCAATGTCGAGGATGCCGTCGTCGATGGCTGCCCCGATGCCGTCGACCGACATCAGTTGCGCCTTCGACAGGCCGCCGCCCTTATAGCGCACAGGGCTGCCGCTCTCGTCCTTCATGGCGATGTACGGCGTCGGGTCAGGCAGGCGGCGCACACGGAACGTAAACTGTCCCATCTGCTGCGGGCGCCCTGTATTGGTGGAGGTCACGGTGATGGTGACGTTCTGACCTACCGCCGTAGGACGTGCGATATAACGTCCGGGGCCTGTAGGCTGCAGCGTACCACCCGTCATCGTTGCCTGTACCTTGTTGACGGGTACGCCCGGCACCGACACGCTCAGGGGGTTGTTGTAGCCGGCATAGAGCACGTTCATGAGGTCGGCGCTGACCGTGGCCGACGGGTCTACCACGGTATATTTCTGCTCGAAGTCGCGCCTCAGCATCTCGCCGTTACCATTCTCCACCTGTATGTAGCCAGCGAGTGTGAAGTCACCAGTGCGACCCGTCACCGTCTCGTAGAGTCCGCCAGGCAGGTTTACCTCCTTGCCGCCGATGAATATCTGCGGCACCTGGGTGGTATCAACGGCAGCCATGACGATGCGTGCCGAGAACTTGTCACCACGCACGATGGTCTGCGAGTTGGGGATGACGAAGGCGTTCAGCGCGTTCACGCGGATATCCTTCACGTCGATGTTCGACACCAGCGTATGCAGCACCGTACCCTCGGCATAGCGCACGTCGTTCTGCAACTTGCTCAGCAGGGTGACGGCGGCAGCGGTAGGCATCGACTCAAACATGTACTCCTGCCAGTTCTTGCCCATGGCCTTGGCATTCTTGGGAATGTCCGTCGTCAGGTTCGAGGCAATCATCTTCTTGTGGTTATAGTCTGTCACCATGCCCAGCAGTGCCACCCTGTATTTGTTGATAGCATCGTACAGCTCCTGGCCGCGGCCCCGACTGGGTGACAGCATGACCTGATTGGCAGCCTCGATGTCTTCCTTGTTGCGGATATTGCGCACGTCGCCGTCGTCACCGTCAGCCTCGCGTACAATGGCCTCCTTCAGTTCGTCGGCCAGGTTGTAGAGCTTGTTGCTCATTTCCTTCACCTGCTGCGACTTGTCGTACCACTGCTTCACCTTCTGGGGGTTCTTCTTCATCTGGACGGCAAAGTCGTCGTATATCGCCTGGTTCTCATTGGTGGCATTGATGGTGGTGCGCTTGAGGCTCTCCTCGACCAAGGAGAATCCGTTGAGCACCTCCGTAGAGACGTTCAATGCCAGCATCGCCATCAGCACCACGTACATCAGGTTGATCATCTTCTGGCGAGGGGAGACCGGTCTTTTCTTGATTGCCATTCTTTCTTTTTTTTCGATGTTTCGATGTTTCGAAGATTCGATGTTAAATATTAGCCCTTACCTGCATAGCTTCAATCATGCGGGCATAGATTTTGTTCAGTTCCTGAATCTGCTCGGCCATGTGGCGTGTCTGCTCGTTGATTTCGTCGATGGTGCTGATCTGCGACGAGGCACTCTTCAGCTGCATCTCGTAGACACGGCTGATGCCCGTCAGCGTGCGGTTCAGGTTCTCCATCTCCTCAGAGTCGCGGGTCAGGCGCTGGCTCTGCTCCGATACCTGCGTCAGCATCTCCGTCAAGCGGTTCAACTCGTCGATGTAGTTCGATGTGGCCTCCTTAAGTTCCTCACCCATGGGCAGGGGCTCAGACTGTGCAACCACACCGGCACCGACTACGCCGCCGCCGACCGTTCCTGTGCCGCCAGCAAAGTTGACAGAGCTACCACCCTCCCAGCGGGCAGCCTCGTCACCGTTGCCGACGACGCCGCCGACATTGGTTCCGCCACCGTTGATGATGACCGTTCCGCCACCCACAACACCGGCAACATCACTGCCAGCAACGGCACCTGCCGTCGTACCTTCAGCTTGCTGCACCTCATCATCCATGTGGATGTCGAGGTCCATGCCGTCCGTCGTCTTGTCGAAGGGACGGTCAAAGGCCGAGATGAAGAACACAAACACCTCGGTGCCCATGCCTAAGAACAGGAAGAAGTTAGCTCCCGGCAGGTGCGTCAACTTGAAAAGCGTACCCAGGATCACAATAGATGCACCCCAGCTGTAGGCATAGTTCAGGAACGTCTGTCCCGGCACGCTGTCCATCCACTTCTGCAAGCGGTAGACGATATTCAGTTTACTATATGTAGTCATTCTATTTGAAATTTGAAGTTTGAAATTTGAAGTTTGAAGTTTATGATTACTTCTTACATCATACATCAGCCATCATACATCTTACATCAGCCATCCTACTTCTTACCTTTCTTGATCTTGATCTTGTCGCTGGTGGTGTTGGCCAGGCTGCGCACGCAGCGGAAACCGATGTACGAACGGGGCTGGTTCTGGTATTCATAGGAGCGCCATGCCGAGCGGATGTAGCTCTCGGGGTCCTTCCACGAACCGCCGCGGACGCTCTTCTTCTTCAGCCGGTAGGGGTCTTCCTTGGCGGCATTGTACCTCAGCTGCGGGTTGATGTCGTTCATGGCGTCCACGCCAGCCTCGGTATAGATGGTCGAGCACCACTCTGCCACGTTGCCCGCCATGTCGTACAGTCCGTTGGAGTTGGCTCCGTAGATGCCCGTACGACTGGTTATCAGGTTGCCGTCCTTGGTATAGTTGCCGTTGTCGGGCTTGAAGTTGGCAAAGAAGCAGCCGTTGCCGCTGGCCACGTCCTGGTTGTCCCACGGGAACTCGTTCTGTTCCTTGCCGCGGGCAGCATACTCCCACTCTGCCTCTGTCGGCAGGCGGTAGCGCTGTACGAAGCGTGCCGACGGTCCCAGTCCGCGCAGCAGATAGTCGGTACGCCAGGCACAGAAGGCGTTGGCCTGCTCCCACGTCACACCCACCACGGGATAGTCGTTATAGGCGGCATTGGTGAAATAGTAGCGCATGTAGACCTCGTTGTCGGCATTGGGGAAGTCGTTCACCCAGCACGTCGTGTCGGGATAGATGTTGACGATATAGGTATTGAGGAAGTCCCACTCGCCTGTATACTGACGGTTGATGGTCTCGCGCACAATCTGTCCCTCGTCGTTGACATAGGCGGTATCCTTCGAAATCCACACCTCCTCATTGGCATTGGGACGGATGTCAGTATTCAGGACGCGCTCCTCGTGCGTCGGGCGATACTTACGCTTGGCGGCCTCGGCATAGTCGTAGATCTCGTAGCGGTAGTTCATCTGACGCCAGTCGAGCATCTTTTCGCCCGTCACGGGATTGGTGACGTAGAGACTCTCGAAGGCACGCTGCTCGTCCTCGTTGGGCTTGCGCGGCAGCGACTTCTTCCAGTTCAGGTGAGGCTTCACGGGGTCGCCGTTCTTGTCTTCCTCAATCTTATAGCTCTCGTCGCCACCGTAGGCAGGGTCTGCCAGACGCTCGCGCAGGATGCTGTCGCGCACCCACATCACAAACTGCCGGTACATGGAGTTGGTGACCTCGCGCTCGTCCATCCAGAAGCCTTCTACGGAGATGTCGCGTACGGGAGTCTGCTTGCCCCATAGCGAGTCCTGCTTCTCGATACCCATCTTCAGGTGACCGCGCTTGATGAGCGTCATGCCGTGCGGTGCGGGTTCCGAGAAGACACGACCGCCTGTACCAGTCACCTCACCACCCGATGCCGATGCCATCTTGCTGCCGAAACAGCCCGTCAGCGTAAGAAGTAAAAAGGTAAACAGGTAAACAGGTAAAAGCCTCTTCACCCAAATGCCTCTCTGCTTCTTCATATTTACTCTTTCTTTCATATATTTCTGTTTTTACTTCTTTACTTTCTTACCTTTTTTCCTTTACAGGATTCTGACGCTCTGGTGCCTGTTGCGCCCCTTCTTCACCAAGTTCAGCTTCGTCTGATAGCCCACAAACAGCTCATGGCTGCCGTTCTTCAGGCTGATACCCTGTGTGTACAGCTCGTAGCTGTAACCCAGACAGATACCATGGAAGTTGCCGCCGATGAGCACCGTCACGCTGTTCGTAGGACTGTAGGCCAATCCACCATAGAGCATCCGCTGCTCGTGGGTGTACTTCAGTCTCGTCGTCACATCCACCCTGTAGCCGGTACCGTCGGTACGCGCCAACAGAGAGGGGTGTATTGTTAAGAACGGATTATGTAGCCGAATATTGTATCCGCCTGTCAAATAATATGTCCTGCTGATGTCAAGAATGCTACGGTCGCCCAGTTCCACGGAAGGTGCCGTGGCGTGCAGCACCGACACGCCGGCATACCACGGGCCGTGCTGGTAGTAGAGTCCGGCAGCCAGGTCCAGGGCGGTGCCGTTGTCGTCGCTCTTCGTAAATGCCGGGTCATCGTCAACGTCCAGGTCCAGCTCCGAGCCTTTGTACTTCTCGCTCAGCATGCCGCCCTGGAGGCCAACGCTCAGGGTGCCGCCAAACAGGCGCATCTTGAAAGCATACTGCGCTGCCAGACGCTGGTGGGCAAAGAGACCGATGTCGTCGCTCATCAGCATCAGCCCCACGCCGTGATAGGTGTTCATCAGCATCAGCGGCATGTCGCCACTCACATACATCGTCTTGGGGTTGTGTTCAAAGCCTACCATCGACATCGCGTAGGCACCCGTCACGTTGATGACCGACTGCTTGCCGGCGGCAGCAGGATTGAACGATGTCTCCATCGCCCAGTAATGGGAGAAGGAGGCATCCTGCTGCGCGGTAGCCGTCAGAACGGCTGCCAACAGCACGGTGACTGTCATCACGAAACGTCTTAACACGTATAAAATAACGAAAAGCATCGCGAATTATTGCATGATTGCAAGAAATGTGCTATCTTTGCAACGTTTATGAACATGAAACGGGAAGATATCAAAGTCGTCGCCTTCGATGCCGACGACACGTTGTGGGACTGCCAGTCGTGGTTCGACGAGGTGGAACACAAGTGTTGTGAACTGCTGAAGCCGTGGGCCTCAGCCAGCGAGGTCAGCGAGGGGCTCTTTGCCACCGAGAGCCGCAACCTCCCCCTGACGGGCTATGGCACCAAGGCCTTTACACTGTCGCTCATCGAGAACGCCGTACGCGTCAGCCACCAACAGCTGACGGGCGACATCGTCATGCAACTGCTCGAACTGGGCCGTCAGCTGTTGCTTTTCCCCACAACGCCCCTGCCCGAGGTTGAAGCCACGCTGCGCCAGCTGTCGCAGTCGCGCCGCTACCGACTTGTCGTCTTCACCAAAGGCGAGCTGCTCGACCAGGAAAACAAGCTACAACGGTCGGGGCTGGAACAGTATTTCTCGCACATGGAGACCGTCTCCAACAAGACACAGAAGGAATACCGCCAACTCTGCGAGAACCTGGGCGTCGCCCCGGAACAGACGCTGATGGTGGGCAACTCCTTCCGGTCGGACATCGCCCCCGCCCTGGAGACGGGCGCCTACGCCGTACACATCCCCTACCACGTAGTCTGGAAACTGGAGAAGAGTGAGGAGTTCCCCCACCCGCGCCTGCAGAAAATCAAACGTTTCAACGAGCTGCTCGACATCCTTGGTCTTTAATCTTTGAACTTTGAACTTTGATCTTTGAACTTTATGATTACTTCAGTGCGGTAGCAAATTTTTCACTTTTCACTATTCACTTTTACCTTTTATGTTGTCTTTCCACGCCCCTCTCCTGCCCTTAGCCGTCAGCCTGGTAGCCGGCATCCTGCTGGGCGAATGGTTCGACAACCAACTGACAGCCCTGCTGCTCTTGGCTGGTCTGTCGGCATCGGCATGTCTCCTGGGGCGTTATCCGCGCATGCAGGCTATGGCCATCGGGACGGGCGTCGTCATGGTTGGCGCCTTGCTACGAGCCAGGGCTGACCAACGACTGGATGTAGACTGGCCCGACCAGCGCCAGCGGGTGGAGGCTGTGGTCATCGGAGAGCCTGTGATCAAAGAAAAGTTTGTTGTCGTCGACCTGCTGACCATCCGCGGGCACCACCAACTGCGAGGGCGCATTGCCCGGGACGGGCGTAGCGAACGGATAATCCCCGGCGACGGACTCGTCATCAACGCATGTATCAATAAGGTACACGCGTGGCAGCAAGGGCACTTCAGCTACCAGCGCTATATGGCCTGCCACGGCTTTGCCGGCGAACTCTATGCACGTTCGGCCGACTGGCAACAGCAGGAGCTGTCGCTGTCGGGGCTGACATGGGTGGAGCGGGCACGCCTGCGGGCCTTGCAGTGGCGCCACCGACTGCTGCAACGCTACCGCCAGTGGGGCATCGGCGACGAGGCCTACGGCATCCTGGCAGCGATGACGCTGGGTGAGAAGTCGCAGGTCGACGCGCAACTCAAGGAGACCTATTCGCAGGTGGGAGCATCCCACATCCTCGCCCTCAGCGGCCTGCACCTGATGATTATCTACGGCGTCATCACGCTGTTCGTCGGCTGGCGTCGCATCCGCATGGCGTCGCAACTGCTTATCGTGCTGGCCATCTGGGGCTTCGCCTTCCTCGTAGGACTGGCACCCAGCGTCGTGCGCGCCGCCTTTATGATCAGCGTCTATGCGCTGCTGTCGTTGGGTCATCGCGAGCGCATGTCCGTCAACACGCTGGCCTTCACCGCCATCGTCATGCTCGTCGTCCGACCGTTAGCCGTCTATGACATGGGCTTCCAACTGTCGTTTGCCGCCGTGCTCGCCATCCTCCTGTTCCACCCGCTGTTCGAGGGGCTCCTGCCTGCCGATGTCCTGCAGCGCCACCGCTGGCTGAAGCTGCTCTGGGGCCTGACCGCCGTCTCGCTGTCAGCGCAGATAGGCACGGCACCGCTCATCGCCTACTACTTCGAGCGCTTCGCCACCTCTTTCCTACTCGCCAACTACGTCGTCATCCCCTTGGCCACCATCATCCTGTACCTTGCTCTCGCCACCATTGCCTTCTGCTTGTGGAGCAGCCTGCAGGCCCTGCTGGTCACCGTCCTGTCGTCGTCAGTCCTCCTGATGAACCACCTGCTGGCACGCATCGCCCAACTGCCCTGCAGCAGCATCGACGGCATCCACCTCTCGACCGTCGGCCTCGTCCTGGTCTACGTCATCATTGCCAGCGGCTACGTCCTCCTCACCAGACTAAGAAGGGCGTAAGGGAGGACGGCGCAAGAAAATTTCCTGCTCCGTGCAAAGAATGTTCTTGCTCCGGGCGGAGAATATCTCCGCGCCGGGCTTCGTTGGGAGGTATGGCGTTAGGACGTTCGGACCTCAATAATCAGGGCGGGGAGCACGATGCTCTCCGCCCTGATTATTGAGGTATGTGTGGTGTATTTTATTCGGCCAGGGGGTCGAAGGTGCCGTTGGCACCGCCGTTGTTGTTGTCCTCCCAGCCGATGGTCTGTTCCAGACGCTGGTCGTTACGATTCTGGGCACCCAGCGAGAGTCCCAGGAAGTAGTACTTCGCATAGAAGTGGATGTAGAGGTCGTCGTGCGTAATGGAGTGGTAGGCGTCGCCGCGATTGTTCTTGCGGACGAGGTTATCCGAATACCACTGCCTCAGCACCTCCTGCTGCTCGCTCAGGTCGCTGCGCAGGTCCAGAGGCGCACAGCGCTCGACCGTCTCGCCCGACGGACCCTTGTAGTTCAGGATGGGGTCGCCGTCCCACTTGTCGGTGCCTACGCCGAACTTGTTGGCTGTGCGGAACTCCATGCGCTCGCGGCGCTGGCCGTTGAAGGGCGTGAAGCCGAGCCAGGTGCAGGTGTTGCCACCCCAGCCGGTGAGCGTCCAGGTGGACGGTGCACCATTGACCTCAGCAAAGTTGGCACCGCCGTCGTAGAGCATCCAGCGGCGCATGTCGTCGAAGCGCTTGCCTTCGTAGGCCAGCTCGACCTGACGCTCCAGCAGGATGGCACTCATGCAGGCGGCCTGGTTGTCGCCACCCAGGAAGTCAGCGGTGGTATAGCCGGGAACGCCGGCACGCTGGCGTACCTGGTTCAGGTAGACGAGTGCCTCGTCAACCTGTCCTGCACCACAGGCGGCCTCGGCCAGGTTCAGCAGCACCTCTGCATAGCGGATTTCAATATACGGGGCTGCAGAATAGGTGAAGCCACCCTTCTCGGCTGTCGAGACGTAGGTGTACTGCGACTCGTTGCCCAGGTCGGCATCATCGGTACGCTTGCGGACATACATGCCCTTGGCGTTACGCAGCAGGTTGTCGGCACCATAGCTCTCGCCGCTCTCGACGTTGTCCTGGTCGTCCAGGCTGACGTACCAGCGGTAGTTCCAGAGGGCGTAGTTAGGACCGTCCGACGGGTTGTGGTTCTGACCACCCTGGCTGGCATCGCCGTTGTAGGCCCAGCGCACGCCGGGGAAGGCGAAGGTGCGATAGAAGCGCGGGTCGCGCTTGTAGAACGGGGTGCTGCTGTAGTAGGCGATGTCCGACTTACGCAGCTTGCTGTACGTGGTGACGTTGGCAGGCAGCAGACCGTCAGCCATGGGGAACATGTCGATGAAGTAGGCCGAAGGCTCGAGGCCCTGTCCGCCGGTATTGGCGGGTCGGATGGTGCGCTCCCACTGGTTGTTGATGCCGGCGTCGGTATCCATGTCGCTAGTGTTGAAGAGCGTCAGGAAGACGTCCTCGACGTTCTTGCGGTCACCGAAGAGACGTCCGAAGGACGAGGCGTTGACGTTGTTGCTCTCCTGGAAGAGGCTGTGTCCGCAGGCATTGATGTCGGCCAGATCGGCCTTCATGGCGGTGTAGGCGGCAGTCCAGCGGCTCTGGTCGTTGGCGCGGTTGAACAGCGGGCTGGCCCACAGCACCATCACGCGACCCTTCAGTGCCAGTGCCGAGGCCGTGGTGACGCGTCCCCAGTTCTGGCTGTCCCAGCCGCCGCTGCCGGTCTTGGCCTTCAGCATCGTGGCAGCCTTGTCGAGGTCGGCAAGCATAAACTCAAAGCAGGCCTTGGCTGACGCACGGGGGGTGTAGGAGTCGGCACTGGTAGCCTGCACCTTGTCGATGACAGGTACGCCGCCGTACCACTTCACGAAGTTATAGTAGCACCAGGCGCGGAAGAAGTAGCACTGGCCTTCCAGCTCGTCTTTCTGCTCGCGGGTCAGTGTGCTGTTCTCAAGCCCCTCGATGCACTCGTTGATGGAACGGATGCGGCCCCAGGCGTTGACGAGGAACTTCTGCTGGTACTGGAAATAGTCGGGAACTATCGTACCCGATGCGGCCGACAGCTCGTTGCCGGGCTGGGAGTCGACGAAGACACTGAAGCCTGCAAACTCCTCGGTAGACTTCGACTGCTCGTCGGCGCGGCCCGTGCAGTTGTTGTTCCACTGGGCATCGGCATTCGGGTCGGGCAGACACAAGCCGTAGATGGAGTTGACGCGCAACTGGGCACCCTCGTAGTCGTTGTAGATTTCCGCGGTATATTTCTCGTAGTTCTTCTTGTCCTGCAGGAACTGGTCGCTGCATGCCGTCAGCGAGACAGCGGCAACGGCAACGAGACTGATATGTTTGATAACGCTTTTCATATCGTTAGGATATTTTTGTCATGTTCATGAATAATAATTAGAAGGTAGCGTTGACACCGATGGTCCACTTACGCAGACGGGGATAGCTGCCGTAGTTGCCGCCCATGGGATTGTAGAAGGAATCGGGCATGGGGTTGTAGAAACTGAGAAGGTTCTGTCCGGTGATGTTGAAGCGGAGGTTGTTGATGCCCAGCTTCTTCGTAAACTTCTGCGGAATGCGGTAGGCAATGGTGAGGCGGTTCAGACGCACCTGCGTGCCGCTGACGCGCCAGAAGTTCGACTGCTCGCCGTTGATGCTGGCATACGCCAGGCTGGGGTAGGCCGCATCACGATTTTCCTTGACCAGGACATTGCCGTCGGCATCCTTGACATCCTGATAGACAAACATGTTGTCGACATTCCAGATGGAAGGCATATTGGTGGCCTCAATGCCGTAGTAGGGCTTCAGGGCCTGGCTCGGAATGAAGGAATAGCCGCCCCAGTTGGCATTGAACTGCAGCTGAAGGGAGAAGTCCTTCCATTCGGCACTGGCATTGATGGTAAAGCCATAGGGATTGTCGCGTGACGACAGGCATACCTGGTCGTCCTCCTTCTTCACAATACCGTCGGGACCCTCGTAGGTACCGTCTTCGAGCTGCTTGCCGCGGACGTCCTTGTAGATAAGCATACCCGGACGAATCTGGTCGGGCGTCATGCCCATGTAGGAAGTGATGTTGTACTTGTCAACATACTCCTGGATGTCCTGGAACGAACGGAACATGCCGATGCACTGCATGCCCCAGCTGCCAATGTCGGAGCGCTTGCCGGCCTGCTGCTGGCGGTAGATGTACTCCGTGGGGAAGTCGGCCTTGAGCAGGACGTTGTCGCTGTAGCCGGTATTCAGGCCGATGCGGTACTTGAAGTCCTTGCCTATCTTGTCCTTCCACGTGATGGACAGCTCGTAGCCCCAGGCATTCATCTCACCGGCATTGGTATAGGCCGACAGGGCGCCTACCGTGCCGGGGACTTCGGCAGCGAGGTTCATGAACATGTCGCGGTTCCACACCTTATAGCCCTCGAAGCCGATGGCCAGGCGCTTGTTCAGCACATGGAAGTCGACGCCGGCATTGAACTTATAGGACTTGTCCCAGTGGACATCCTCGTTGACGTCGGCATTGTCGTTGTTCAGGCGCAGCTGCTGGCCGGTGGTGTTGGTAGTCAGGCCGAAGACGGCACCGTCCTGCGTCTTGTTCCAGATGTCGTAGGTCTGGAGCCACTGCCAGGCGGTGGTGTTGTCACGTCCGGTCAGACCGAACGAAGCACGAATCTTCAGGAAGTCAACCCACTTGACGGCCTCCTGGAACCAGGGTTCCTCGCTGATGACCCAACCGGCAGAGACGGAGGGGAAGGTGCCCCAGTAGTTGCGGGGTGCAAACTTCGTTGAAGCATCGGAACGGAGCAGGAACTCCACCAGATACTTGCTGGCATAGGCGTAGTTGACACGGCCGATGTATGACAGCGAGCCTGACTCGTAGCGGGTCCACTGGGGGGCATAGGATGTCTGTCCGGAGGCACCCGTCGACTGATGGGTCGTGAACGAATAGGGGCCGCTGACCTGTCCCTTGAGCCATTCGGACTCTGACTCGGCGCGCTCGATGGAGAAGAGGGCGCTGATGTCGTGCTTGCCGAAGGCGCGGTTATAGGAAGCCGTGAAGTTCATCTGGTAGCTGTCGGTACGCGACATGTCGCGTGCGAGGTAGCCGTCGATACCGCCGTTGGCATAGGTCTGGGCCTCGAAGTTGTCTTCCACCAGGTAGGGGGCATAGTCCTCGCCGGCAATGGGGGTATAGAGGTGCGAGCCGCTGCCGGTGCGGTTAATCATCTTATAAAGCGTGAAGTTAGAGCCGTACTGGTTGCTCTTGGCATTGCTGATGCTCTTCGAATAGGAGAAGCGCAGCTTCAGGCCCTTGAGGATATTGCTCCAGTCGAAGTCGTACTCCAGTGCTCCGTTGATGTTCATGTTATTGGTCTTGTTCTCGCTGTAGTCGCCCTGATTCTGCATCAGGTCGTAGACATACTCCTGGGCGCTGTTGGCCTCGCTGTTGCTGATGCCGTAGGCACGAAGCGCACGGCCGTCAACATACTCGGGCAGATAGCGAGGACGGTAGAGCAGGCTGCGGTAGTCGTTCTCGTCGCCAGAGGAACCAAAGCTGACATTGGGCTCGTTCTTCTCGCCGTCGTCGCCGCTGATTTGCAGGGTTGCCTTGATGTGGTCGGTGACCTGCAGGTCGATGCCGGCACGATAGTTCCAGCGTTTGTAGTCGAGCTTGCCAAGGTTACCATCCTGGGTGAAATAGGAAACGCTGCCAAAGTAGCTGGCACGGTCGGAGGCTCCGCTGACATTGACGGAGTGCTGGGTGGTAAAGCCGGTCTTCCAGTACTTGTCGAGCAGGTCGTAGTCGAGCGACTTCATGGCCTCCAACTCGTCGAGCTGGTAGAGACCCGTGGTGCGGTTGAGCGATGTCTTCGTGGGGTCGGCATCAGCCACGGCGTTGTAGAGGCGGCCATACTCGTAGGCACTCAGCATCTTCGGTGTCGAGAAAGCGGAGGTGACACCGAACGTTCCGCTATAGGAAATCTGGGGCTTGCCCACCTTACCCTTCTTCGTCGTGACCAGGATGACGCCGTTGGCAGCACGGGCACCATAGACGGCGGCCGAGGCATCCTTCAGCACGGAGATGTTCTCGACATCTGCCGGGTCGAGGTTGTTGAAAGCCTCCTCACCCAGGTTCTTGGTCGAGTTGCCGACCTTCATGTCGTTAGGATACACGAAGCCGTCGATAACGTAGAGCGGTCCCTGGTTGCTGACGCCGATTTCCTCCAAGGAGTTGGTGTCGCGGATGTTAATCTTGGCGTTGCCGATACGGCCGTCACCACCGCTGACGCTCACACCGTTGATGAGGCCGGAGAGGGCTGACGCCAGACCGGAGCTGGAGAGGTCCTGGATGTCGTTCATGTCGACAGTACCTACGGAACCCGTGAGGTGGGCCTTCTTCTGTGCGCCGTAACCTACGACAACGACTTCTTCCAGGCTCTGGGCGTCCTCTTTCAGCTTCACCTGTCCGCCGGGCTTGACAGTCTGCGAGAGATAGCCAATGTAGCTGATGGTCACCTTGGCATTCTTGGGAGCGGAGATGGTGTAGTTTCCGTCGAAGTCAGTCACAGTGCCATTGCCCTTCTCACCCTCAACAATCACAGAAGCTCCGATAACCGGTTCTCCATTCTCGTCGACCACGGTACCTGTATAGGTCTGGTTCTGTGCAAAGGCAGGAACTGACAGCAATGCCATGATGCCTATGCATAAACTGATAATGAATCTTCTTTTCATATCTTTGTTTCTTTTGTTTTCGTGTTTATATTATTCAGCAGTAGCAAACCAGCGGGGGTCACCGGCCTTCCACTCAACCTGCTGAGCACCCGTCGGTGTGAAGTTGGCGTTTGCCGGGTCGACAAAGGCGGGGTCGGTGGTCAGCTGTGTGGCGCTGGTGTCGTAGTTGGCCTGGTCTGCCACGGCACCATTATACCAATAGGTGTTGTAGTCAGAGTTAAAGGCACCATTGTTGCCCATTCGGCCGTTACCCATCATACGGCGTGCGATGTTGCCGTCGGCACAGTCGTACCAGATGTTATAGGCTAAATCGTAGACGGTGTAGTTCTGAATACCGCTGTAGTTGGCCCACTGTCCCGAGGACACCTTGTAGAAGGTGTTGTGGTTGTAGGTCAGCGTGGTATGGTCGCTCGTGGTCCAGCCCAGTCGGTCGATACGGATGGAGTTGTTATAGCGGAGGAAGTACTTGGAGTTTTCATCGCCTGTCTGCCACACCGTGCTGTTGACGATAGAGAAGTCCTTGACGCCACCGCCCTGGAAAGAGATGAACGACTCGTTCTTGATGTTAGAAGCAGTGGTCGACATCTGAATCATCGCATTCTTGATGATGAAGTTGACAACGGCCCATGACTTGTTGTTGTCATACACCAGACTGCCGTTGACGCCCGTGACTTTGCAGTTCATGAGACGCACGAACTCAATGAGATAGTAGTTCTTGGGCTTCGACATGATGCCGTCAGGGTCGGTATCGTACTTCAGCAGCTCGATGAAAGGCTTGGAGGTAGCACTACAGTCAATGTTCATGTAGTTGAGGCTGAAGTCGTTGGAGACGATGAAGTTAGCACCTTCTGCCAGCGTCAGGGAAGCATAGTTGGACTTGCTGGAGGTACGAATCATGACCTTGCGATAGTTGAAGTCTATTGGTGCCGACACCGTATAGCTGCCGCCTGCCACGAGGTCGTAGATGTATTCCTCGCTGTCAGAGCCGCCGTCGCCCGGCACAGGGTTGTCCAGGAAATACTGGTAGAGGTCGGTACCATCGGGAATGAGCGCGTAGGATTCCGCAAAGGTGGTAAACGACTTCTTGGTGGCCTCCTGAGCGTCACTGTTGCCCAGCTTGGCGTTAGCCAGCGTGCGGATGGTCAGCTCGTAGTTGGTGTCCTCCTCGCGGGCAATGGTCACGGAGTAACCGTCGACGATGGAGTCGACTACTGCTACGGCCTGTTCGGGGTTGTTGACGTTAAGGATCTTGACCTCAAAGCCCCTGGCTCCTTTTACCAGAGGCCAGGCAATGGTCTGGCGTGAGCCGTCAGCATTGGGCGTGACGGTAATCTCGTCGGAAACCGGCGATGCCAGCTGCGTGTTCCTGACATCTGACGAGAACGACTCATCGTCGAAGCCGTCTGTAGCGCAAGATGCCATGAAGCCAACGGTCAGCACCATCAGTACGAATGATAACATGAGATGTCTTTTCATAAGCGTTTTTAATTAGTTTGTTATTTGTTTTTGTCTTTGTTCCTGGAAAATTTTCTTCAGATAGGCCACGTTGGTTCCGAAATTGCCGCGCACGTTGCGCACGTCCTGAGCATTGCGCGAACGTTCTACTACCAGCCAGCCGCTCCAATGCATGTCGTCGAGGGTCTGTTTCACTTGGCGCAGGTCGATGCGCGGGTCCTTGTCGAGCGTCACGCTGTCGGTCAGCGAGGCATGTATCTGGGCAATGTTCTCGGCTCCGAGGATTCTCAGTTCGCGGCAGACATTACGTCCTTGGTCAACGGCATCCTGCAGGTTATAGTACACCTTGATGCCCGGACTGTTAATATCCTCCAGCATGCGCTTGGTGAAACGCGCATGCATTCCCGTGCGGATGGCCACGGCAACGCCTTCCGACTGCGCCATCTTCCCAATCTGACGAAGACGGCGAACCATCATGTAGTAATTCTCGCCATACCGCTGCCACTCCTTACCGCTACCGCCTAAAGGCAGGAAAGCCACCTTGGCTCCCATCACCTTCATGGATGAGAGACAGTCGCGAATCAGCATCAAGTAGTTGTCGCGCTTCAAAAGACTTTGGGCAAAAAAGCCTGACATGGCGATGGAGGGCACGGCGATGCCCAATGAGTCGGCGGTGTGGCGGAAGAGCTGTTGGAAATGCGGGTCGCGCAGCTTGTTGTCGAACTGTTCGCGCTGTCCCAGCGGCCCCATATCCATCTCGACACCATCGGCGCCGATGTCCTTGGCCAACTGGAATTCGCCTAACTTCTGTCGCTTCAGCATCATCCAGTCGCAAGCAGCTATCCTATATTGCTGGGCACACAGGTCAACCGACCATGCACCCATCAACATAAGAATGCCCGCCAAGAGGATTCTTTTGTGGTTCAGTATTCCCATAATAAGTAGTTTGTACTATATATAGTTTTACGCAATTTAAGACGATTTAGCACTGCTTGTGTCATCAATAAGTACAAAAAAAGAGACTTGCCAGCCAAAATACTGATAAGCCTCTTCTTTTGAGGGGGGACGTTATGCTACTTAGAAATAGTATGCCAGCGCTATCTGCCAGCCGTTGGTCTTCGCCCTGGCAGAGTGGACAATGTTGTCGATAGTATATTCGTACTCTGCCGTGCGGCCTAACGCGAAGTTATAGTTGACGGTCATCTGCAGATGATTGACCAGCAGGATGCCACCACCGATGTTGGCACTCACATAGCTTTCTTTGAGTGTCCAGTCACCGAAACGGAGCTTCTTCTCCTTATCGCCGATGGAAAACCCAAACTGCGGCCCAGCAAACGCGAACAGCGTAGCCACCTCGGCCAGCCCAATGCCGACGCGCACGTTGATGGGTACCTGGAACGTCTTCTGCTTCAGCGTTTCGCCAGTTTCCTTTATCTGACCCTCACGCTGGTCGTAGAGTGCGGCCATCTCGATGCCCCACCCCACTATTGGCAGGCTGAACTTCAAGGTCGGACCGATAAAGAACCCGTTCTTGTCGGAGATGGCCCTCTCCAACATGCTCTTGCTCAACGATATCTCCGTGAGGTTATAGCCTGCCTTCACACCTAAGTTAATCTGGGCATGCAGCCGCATGGCCATCAGCAACCCAGCAGCCAATATGAATAATACTTTCCTCATAGACTTTTTGCTATTTGGGGACAAAGATAGTGGAAAAAACACAAACAAACAAACTATTTCGTTCTTTTTTCATCAAAGAAATCCCGATAAGCAATGATGCCTACCGGGATTATTGATGATGACCGACTACTTACACCTTATTTATATATATAAGGGCAAGGGTCAGTGCTTAGAAGTCAAACTTGTCAAGCTCGTCGGTGAAGTCCTTGGGCTCGTTGTTGGGCTCATGAAACTCCTCGTTGCGCTCACGACGTTCTCCACGCTCGGGACGGGGACGGCGCTCGCCGCGCTCGGGACGCTCGCCACGCTCGGGACGGGGACGGCGCTCACCACGCTCGGGACGCTCACCACGCTCACGGCGGGCAGGACGCTCCTGATAGCCCTCGGGCTTCTCGATGAGTACGCGGTGCGACAGCTTGAACTTACCCGTCTTCGGGTCAATCTCCAGCAGCTTCACCTTGATTTTGTCACCTTCCTTGATGCCAGCCTCCTCGACGGTCTCCAGGCGTTTCCAGTCAATCTCGCTGATGTGCAGCAGGCCATCCTTGCCAGGCATGAACTCAACGAAGCAGCCGTAAGGCATGATGCTACGGACAGTACCCTCGTAAATCTCACCAATCTCGGGGATAGCCACGATGGCACGGATCTTGGCGATGGCAGCGTCGATGCTCTCCTTGTTGGGACCGCTGACCTGTATCTTGCCGACACCGTCTTCCTCGTCGATAGTGATGGTGGCACCAGTATCCTCCTGCATCTGCTGGATAATCTTTCCGCCCGGGCCGATGACGGCACCGATGAACTCCTTCGGAATCTCGAAGGCTTCGATGCGGGGAACATGGGGCTTCAGCTCGGGACGCGGCTCAGCGATGGTGTCGGTGATGCACTTCAAGATGTGCTCACGACCAGCCTTGGCCTGCATCAGTGCCTTCTCCAGAATGTCGAACGACAGACCGTCGCACTTGATATCCATCTGGGTAGCGGTCAGACCATCCTTCGTACCGGTGGTCTTGAAGTCCATGTCGCCCAAGTGGTCCTCGTCGCCGAGGATATCGCTGAGCACGGCATACTTGTCCTCACCGGGGTTCTTGATGAGACCCATGGCGATACCCGAGACGGGCTTCTTCATGGGAACACCAGCATCCATCAGCGCCAGCGTGCCGGCACAGACGGTAGCCATCGAACTGGAACCGTTAGACTCCAAAATCTGGCTCACCACACGCACGGTGTAGGGGAAGTCCTCGGGAATCTGGCCCTTCAGGCCGCGCCAGGCCAGGTGGCCGTGACCAATCTCACGACGGCCTACGCCGCGCTGAGCCTTGGCCTCGCCGGTGCAGAACGGGGGGAAGTTATAGTGCAGCAGGAAGCGCTGATAGCTCTTGTCCAGCACGTCGTCCACCAGCTTCTCGTCCAGCTTCGTGCCCAGGGTGACCGTAGTCAGCGACTGCGTCTCGCCACGGGTGAAGATAGAACTTCCGTGAGGCATGGGCAGGGGTGACACCTCACACCAGATGGGACGGATCTCGTCAGTCTTACGACCATCGAGACGGATGCCCTCGTCGAGGATGCAACGGCGCATGGCGTCGCGCTCCACATCGTGGTAGTAGC
>CAMHJQ010000013.1 GCA_946185485.1 uncultured Prevotellaceae bacterium
CAGGCTCGTCGTGAAGGGCGCAAACTACAGAGTGCCGACGATTTCATCAAGGAACAAAGGTGAAATCTCCAGCGTGACGGATAAGTATATAAAATGGCTCGTCTCGCTGATCAATGGATAAAGTGATTACCTCACCCCTATACACCATCCCTCTCTCCCTCACCGGCGAGAGGGATGTTTCGTTTAGGTGATATGGTGTCAGGAATCACGGGGTCGGTTCTCCTGATCATATTCAGGAGTCTGATATCTTTATGCTTTATCACCTGTCTCATTCGCATTTCACTTAATTTGAAAAATGATCAGAAGAACCGACCCCATGATCCGGACGTATGAGGATGCCGTGAATGTCAGGAACCAAGCAGCGAGGATGGACGAGACGGTGATGGCGTTCATGACGAAGACTCTTTTTCAATAATGTCTGCAAAGGTACGAAGAATCAAGGGAAAAGCCAAATTTATTGCGATTTTTCCTGTTTGTAGGTTTTCCGTAGCCGGCCCTTGATGGTGACGATGCCGCGCTGCGACATTTCGCCAGGATTGGTGCCGGGCTTGCCTTCAGGAACCTGTAGACCGCGTCTGCTGTAAAACTGTGTCCAGTAGTCGGTAATCCTTCCTGTCTGGTCGTGAAACGACATGGGGATGGGTTGGAACAGCAGCGAACCATGCTTGTCGACAAACGACAGCAGCACCAGTTCCGAACAGTAGATGTCTGCATTGCCGGGCAGATAGAGGGAGTCGTAACGGCAGCCGATATACTGGCGTGCGTTCAGCAGCGATTGCCTTGTGTCGGCCTTGCCGACCCTGCCGATGAGGTAGCTGCCCTGCTGGCGGCTCAAGGCGTCGATGGCCGTCGTGGTGACTCCCTTGCCAGGCACCGCCTCGATGACGCTGTCCTTGGAGAGTACGATGGCTACATGGTCTATCATGCCTGGTGTGACAGCAGTAATGGCATTGCCATTCTCTGAAACGTGAAACAGCAAATCGCCCGTCCTGACTGTCTGGCATGAAGTCAGCAGTATGCCGCATGCCGCCAGCATGTTAGCGCACCACTTTCTTTCCATGAACGATGTTAAGTCCTTTTTGCAGTCCTGGCAGTTGTATGCCGTCAAGTCGGTAGACTGTAGGCTTGTCTTCCGTTTCCGTCTTCGCCTGACGGATGTCAGTGCCGTAGTGTGCCGGCCAGTAAATAACCTCTCCCAGTGATGGGTTGTCATGCTTGTGGAATACGACTTTCTCTATCTCTTCCTCAGTCTGCGGGCCGGTATTCCATAAGTTTCCTTGGGCATAGATGGTATTAGTAGAGTTGTTATACAGGTCGTAGGGCTGGTCGTTGTTGCCGTTGTTGATAAACCAGTTGCCGCCGTGGTTGTAGTTCTCGCCCAGGTCTATGCATCCTAAGTTGACGTCCTTGCATCCGATGATGGTCACGCCCCACAGGTTGCGTTCAATGATATTGTCGGAGATCACTGCAGTAGTCTTCATGTAGGGGTCGTAAAGGCTGATGCCGCTACCTCCGTTCATAGGATTGGTCTCGTAGCTGTTGTTGATGATGTCGCACTTCGCTATGCTGATGTCCATCGGTCCAACAGTTCCGATACCATATCGGTTCTCCCTGATGCGGCAGTTGTTGATGGTGATGGAGTTGCCCGATGTGCCAAAGAAGTTCGAGATGCCAATGCCTCCCACCATGTTGTGTTCTGGGGCACCGATGATATCGCAGTTGACGATTTCCACTTTGTCCGAAGCGGTCAGGTTCAGCTGGGGTGTATTGCCATTATCGGTACCGTTCTGGAGAAATTCCGAGTGCTCGATGACCACCTTGCTGAAGATGTTGGCAGCGCTTGAGATGGCAGCCTTTCTGTTTTCGCGGAATCGGCAGTGACTGACAACATACTCGTCGTCGCTGTCACCGAGTATCAGCGCCGCCTGCCCAATACTGCTGTTGTTGCCTGTGAACGTACAGGAATGTAGCGTACCACCACTTTTTCCTTTGAACTTAACTCCCACACCTACGAAGGTGCATCCGCCGAAGTTTGTTGACTCTTCGTTGTTGTCCAGGCAGATACCGACGGCGCCGTCAGCATCGTCCTTGGCGGCATACGTCACACTGCCCTTGCCTTGGAAGTCCGCCTTTCCTTCAACGACGAACGTCACTTTGTCGGCAAAGTAGACGATGCAACTCTCGCTGCCTTCGAAGGTGTCGCCAGCGGATATGGTGTCGTTTTGGCTTAGTGTATAGTTTTTTTTGCCATCCTTGATTTCCATCGTCACGCCGCTGCCTTCCGTCTGGCTCAGCCGGTAGAAAGAGTATACGCCACCTTGTCCGTCAGTACGGTAGGCTTGTGCTAGAGATGTAGGTACACATAGTGAAAGGAGAATTGCTGCAATTTTCTTGTTCATCATATTCTTGTTCTTTTTTTGTTGATTAGGTACGTCACAGCGTGCCTGGTCCCCCCTGTGACGTAATTTTCGATGCAAAGATACAACTTTTCTCGCAATCTCGTCTCGTTTCGACCTTTAAATTTCGATTTACGTACTGGATTGCATTGCAACGCAACACTCTCAAAGAGAGAGAATGCCACATCATGCGCCCTCTCTTGTGATTGGGACAATTCTGTTATCATTTTCAGGTAGCTCACAGAATCTGTCATCCTGTGATCCTTAAAATAATTGGTGATTTGTTTTGCATTTTGCCCGCTTATTCGAATCTTTGCGGCGTAAAAGTCGCGAGACTGCTCACGCTCGGCATAATTCAAGTACGCTTGATTCTGCTCTCTCTTAATCGTAGATTTGCAAACAGCTTCAGCATCGACTGACTCGTCAGCGGGTCTTGTACCCAAACGGTCTCTTCGCGACCTGCTTGCAAAGCTGAATGCAGATATGCTGTTTGGACGATGTAAACAACATATCTGCATTATCCAAACATGGCACTTGCTAGGAGGATGTCACTTCGATCAAGGGAGAACGTCACTTCGACCAAGGGAGAACGTCACTCCGATCAAGGGAGCATGTCGTTGGGGCAATTAGAGCACGGAGCAAGAACATTCTCCGCACGGAGCAGGAAAATTTCCTGCACGGAGCTCCCGGGCGGGGTACAACAAGACACTTCTGGGCATGGTCAGCACAGCATTCTGCTGTCAAAACAGGCGCACGTCTTATGACTCAACTTTTTCTTGGGTCAGAAATCGAAAAGAGACCTCCCGTCCTCCCGTGACAGCCTTGAAACGCCGATGTACAAAGGGTTTGAGGCACGGGAGGTGTGCCGTTGAGACCTCCCGTAGACCTCCCGTCAGTACTCACCTAGCTCTCGGAAATGCAAAAGAAAAGTTCGTTTTTCTTTTGCATTTCTCTCGTTTTTACGTAATTTTGCCGGCAAAATATATAAGTATGATTCTAAAATATGACGTCATCGTGATAGGAGGAGGACATGCCGGTTGCGAGGCAGCAACGGCTGCGGCCAACATGGGTGCAAGAACGTGTCTCGTCACGATGGATATGAACAAGATAGCACAGATGTCGTGTAACCCTGCCGTCGGCGGCATTGCCAAGGGACAGATAGTACGCGAGATTGACGCCTTGGGCGGACAGATGGGATTGGTGACGGATGCCACAGCCATCCAGTTCCGTATGCTGAACCGCTCAAAAGGACCTGCCGTGTGGAGTCCTCGTGCCCAGTGCGACCGGGGGAAATTCATCTGGAAATGGCGCTCCGTCCTGGACAGCACCCCCAATCTGGACATCTGGCAGGACCAGGCCGACGAACTCTTAGTGGAGGATGTGTCGTCTGTTGCAAGTGGTTCGCAACCAGCCAAGCGCGTGGTAGGCGTCAAGACCATCTGGGGCGCTGAAATCAGAGCCAAGGCCGTCATCATCACCGCTGGCACCTTCCTCAACGGTCTGATGCACATCGGACGGAAAATGGTACCTGGCGGAAGAATTGCCGAACCTGCCGTGCCCCATTTCACCGAAAGCGTTACCCGTCACGGCATCCGTTCGGCACGCATGAAGACAGGAACACCCGTACGCATCGACAAACGCAGCGTTCACTTCGAGGATATGGAACGACAGGACGGTGAAAACGGCTATTACAAGTTCTCCTATCTTGGCGAGCAGCGTCCACTGAAACAACTACCCTGCTGGGTGTGCTACACCAATCCCGAAGTTCATAAAACACTGCTGAGTGGTTTAGCAGACTCCCCACTCTACAACGGACAGATACAGTCCATCGGACCACGCTACTGTCCCTCGATAGAGACCAAGTTGGTGACCTTCCCTGACCGTCCTCAGCACCTGCTATTCCTGGAACCTGAAGGTGAGGACACCAACGAGATGTACCTGAACGGCTTCTCGTCGAGCCTGCCGATGGAGGTACAGATAGAGGCCCTGAAAAAGATTCCTGCCCTCAGAGACCTGAGGGTATACCGTCCCGGCTATGCCATCGAGTACGACTTCTTTGACCCAACCCAGCTGAAACACTCGTTAGAATCGAAGATTATCGACGGACTCTTCATGGCAGGACAGGTCAATGGCACGACGGGCTATGAGGAAGCGGGAGGACAAGGTACGCTGGCAGGCATCAACGCCGCCTTGAAGGTTGGTATGGCTGGTGGCGACGGTAGTGTGACTGAGCAGACCTTTGAACTCAAGAGAGACGAAGCCTACATCGGCGTGCTCATTGACGACCTGGTGACGAAGGGCGTTGACGAACCCTATCGCATGTTCACCTCCAGAGCCGAGTACCGCATCCTGCTGCGACAAGACGATGCCGATGCCCGACTGACGGAGAAAGCCTACGAACTGGGCATTGCCACAAAAGAGCGTTACGACTGGTGGATGGAGAAGAAAGCAGCCATCGAAGAAATCGAACTTTTCTGCTCGAGCTATGCGATAAAACCGAAACTTATCAATGGTGCCTTGGAAGCGCTGGACTCTACCCCACTCGTCTATGGTTGTAAGTTAGAAGATCTCGTGGCTCGTCCTGAACTGGACTTCGAAAAACTAAAGACCATTATACCAGATTTCCACGAAATCATCGAACGTCTGCCCAACCGGCAGGAAGAGATAGCAGAGGCTGCGGAGATACATATCAAGTATAAAGGCTACATTGAGCGCGAACGTATGGTGGCCGACAAGATGCACCGCTTGGAGAACATCAAGATTAAAGGTAAGTTCGACTACCCCACCCTAACGGCTATTTCAACGGAAGCGCGACAGAAATTAGAAAGGATTCAACCGGAAACACTGGCACAGGCCAGCAGGATACCCGGCGTCAGTCCCAGCGACATCAATGCCATGCTGGTATTGTTAGGTCGATGATGTTCCACGTGAAACAAAAGACAGCTAACTTCTTAATAATAACGATAAAACCAAAGTTTATGAACAAACAATTATTGATTGACAATTTGCGTTGCATACCCGATTTCCCGAAACCAGGCATCAACTTTCGTGACGTGACAACACTCTACAAGGACGCAGCATGCTTTAAAGAAATGCTTGACGAGATGGAGAACCTTTACAAAGACAAAGGAATCACCAAGATAGTTGGTGTGGAAAGCCGTGGTTTCGTGATGGCTTCAGCACTTGCTGGAAGATTGGGATGCGGAGTGGTCTTAGCCCGCAAGCCAGGCAAACTACCCGCAACGGTCATCAAGGAATCGTTCTCAAAAGAATACGGCGTCGATACCGTTGAGATGCACTTAGACTCCATCGACACAAATGACGTTGTACTCATACACGACGACTTGTTGGCTACTGGTGGAACGGCAAAAGCAGCCTACAAACTGGTACAGCACTTCAAGCCAAAGAAAATCTACATGAACTTCATCATTGAAATTACGGATGAAGGTCTTCACGGACGCGACCTTTTTAAAGGCATTGAATTGACAACGCTATTAACCGTATAATGTTTCACGTGAAACCAAAAGCATGACAAAGGAAGAGAACGAGGCTCGTTTAGACAAGTTGAAGAACATCGTCAGATCGATGCCGGAGAAGCCTGGCAGCTATCAATATTATGATGCTGATGGCACCATTATCTATGTTGGAAAGGCCAAAAACCTGAAGGCACGAGTCTCGTCCTACTTCCACACAGAGGTGGACCGTTTTAAAACAAAGGTTTTAGTATCAAAGATATTTGATATCAGCTACACGGTGGTCAACACCGAGGAGGACGCCCTATTGTTAGAAAACGCCCTCATCAAGAAGTACAACCCGCGTTACAATGTTTTGCTGAAAGACGGAAAGACCTACCCCAGTATCTGTGTCACCAAAGAATACCTGCCACGCATCTTTTCAACGCGAACCATCAACAAAAAAGCCGGGCAATACTATGGTCCCTACTCGCATGTCGGCACCATGCATGCCATACTCGACCTCATCAAGAAGCTATACCATCCACGCCCTTGTCGCCAGCCAATGACAAAGGAGGGCGTTGAAAGCGGCAAATACCAAGTATGCTTGGAGTACCATATCAAAAACTGTAAGGGGCCATGCATTGGAAAACAGTCGTGGGACGACTACCAGAAAAGCATTCGACAGGCATTGGAAATCCTGAAAGGCAATACCCGGCAGGTTCAACGAGAAATGAAAGACGAAATGTTGAACCTGGCTGAAGAACTGCGCTTTGAGGAAGCAGAGGAAATGAAACGAAGATACCTCCTACTCGACCAGTTTGTCAGCAAGAGTGAGGTTGTCAGCCACACCATCGACAATATCGACGTACTCAGCATCACCAACGACGAGAAAATTGCCTATGTCAACTATATCCATGTTTCCAACGGCCAGATTAACCAGAGTTTCACGTTCGAATATAAGAAGAAACTGGAAGAGACTGACGAGGAATTACTACAATTGGCCATCGTCGAAATGCGCCAGCGTTTCAATAGTCATGCAAAGGAAATCATCGTTCCACATGAAGTCGATATCGACTTGGATGGCGTCACGATAACCGTACCACAACGCGGTGATAAAAAGACGCTTTTAGACCTGTCAATGATGAACGGAAAACAGTATAAATTCGACCGTCTAAAACAAGCAGAAAAGCTGAATCCAGAACAGAAACAAGTACGACTGATGAAGGAGTTGCAAGACCTGCTTCACCTGCAAAAGATGCCCTACCAGATAGAGTGTTTCGACAACTCCAACATCTCGGGCTCAGACGCCGTAGCAGCATGCGTGGTGTTCAAAAAAATGAAACCGTCGAAACAAGACTACCGAAAATACAACATCAAGACCGTCGTAGGTCCTGATGACTATGCCTCGATGAAAGAAGTGGTCTACCGCCGTTACAAACGACTGATAGATGAAGAAGAACCCCTACCCGACCTCATCGTAGCAGATGGTGGAAAGGGCCAGATGGAGGTCATCCGGCAGGCCGTTCAGGATGAATTAGGACTAGAAATTCCCATTGCCGGACTTGCAAAAAACGAACGCCACCGTACCAACGAACTGCTCTATGGTTTCCCTCCACGCGTAGTTGCCATCAAGGACACGTCAGAACTATTCCGCGTACTGACACAATTACAGGACGAAGTACATCGTTTCGCTATCACATTTCATCGAGACAAGCGTTCTAAGCGCGCTTTACACTCCGAACTGGATAACATTAAGGGCATTGGGCCAAAAACGCGTGACGTGCTTTTAAATGCCTTAAAATCAGTACACAGAATACGGGAGGCCGATTTAGAAAAACTGACAGGCATCGTAGGACAGGCCAAAGCCCAAACAGTGTACGACTTTTTCCATCCAAACGAACACCTCAGATAAAAAAATTTGGTAGTTTGAAAATAAGTACGTATCTTTGCAACATGAGAGCAGTCATACAAAGAGTCAGCAAAGCCAGCGTCACCATCAACGGAACGGTGAAATCGTCTATCGGCTGGGGATTCCTCATCCTGTTAGGCGTATGCAACGAGGACACGATAGAGGATGTGGAATGGTTGGTGAAGAAGATTGCGAACCTGCGTGTGTTTGGCGACGAGAACGACGTCATGAACCGCAGCATCTTGGACGTAAAGGGTGAAGCACTCGTGGTGAGTCAGTTTACACTCTATGCCAGTTACAAGAAAGGCAACCGCCCATCGTGGTTCCGTGCCGGCAGTCATGAGCACTCTATCCCACTCTACGAAGCATTCTGTAAGGAGCTAAGTGGGCAACTGGCAAAACCAGTTGCAACAGGGGAATTTGGTGCGGACATGAAGGTAGAATTGCTGAATGACGGACCTGTCACCATCTGTATGGACACTAAAAACAAGGAATAAAAAATGAGAAAATATCTGAGGGAAATCGAATTATCGGGACTGATTCTAGTCATTATCGGCATTATATGCTCCTGGATATGGGGAGCACGATTTGGCATGTGGCCTTGCGTGATCGGCATGTTCCTTTGGCTCATCACCTTCCTCTTTAAAGCCTTCCACTGGAATGAGTATGCACGTGAGAATAGGCAGAACATCATGATTCTGCTGATAGCCATCATCATACTCATCCTGCAAATGATGATGAGACTATGACGATAAAAGAAGCACAACTGGCTGTAGACCAATGGATTAAGACGTATGGAGTACGTTACTTCTCAGAACTGACCAACATGACGGTTTTGACGGAAGAGGTAGGAGAATTAGCCCGGGTAATGGCTCGCAAATATGGAGACCAAAGCTTCAAAGAAGGCGAAAAAGATAACCTTGGTGAAGAGATGGCCGACGTGCTATGGGTACTCCTCTGCCTGGCTAATCAGACAGGCGTTGACCTGACGGAAGAGCTACAAAAATCGATAGAAAAGAAGACAAAACGCGACGCAGAGCGTCATAAAAATAATGAAAAACTGAGACAATAACGTCTATTATTAACGATAAAAACCCATAAGAATATGAGTGAAAATTGCAGCTGTGGCTGTGGCCACCATCATCACGACAAAGAAGAGCAACTGAAGAGTATGTACGAACAGGCTTTAGCACTCTACGACTTCAATATCAAAGACGAGGACGTGAAAGAAGCAGTGAAGAGAATCATTGCCGAAAAAGTGCCTGAGAACAACACTCCAGAGGTGAAAAAATTCATGTTCGGCAGCATTGAGCTAACAACCCTGACCACTCAGGATTCTGCCGAAAGCGTACTGAAGCTGGTGGAAAAAGTCAACGACTTTGCCCACGAATATCCCGACATGCCACATGTAGCAACCATCGTCACCTACCCCCGTTTCACTAAACTGGTCAGCGAATCCTGCGAGGTCGAAGGTGTCATTCCAACCTGCGTCAGCGGTGCTTTCCCATCGTCACAGGCACTCATGGAAATCAAGGTTGCCGAGACCGCATTAGCCATCAAGGACGGTGCTAAGAACGTTGATATCGTTATGCACGTTGGCGAGTTCCTGGCTGGCGACTATGAGACCGTATGCGACGAAATCCGCGAACAGAAAGCTACCTGCGGACAGGTGCCCATGAAGGTAATTCTGGAGACTGGCGACTTAGGTACTTGCGCTAACATCAAGAAGGCATCTATCCTGGCAATGTATTCCGGTGCCGACTACATCAAGACCTCTACAGGCAAAGAGAAAGTAAGTGCAACACCCGAGGCTGCCTACGTCATGTGTCAGGCTATCAAGGAGTACTTCCAAAAGACTGGTATCCGCATTGGTTTCAAGCCTGCAGGTGGTATCAACAGCATGCAGGATGCACTCACCTACTACACCATATACAAGGAGATTTTAGGTAAGGACTGGCTCAATAACTACTATTTCCGCTTGGGTACCAGCCGCTTGGCTAACCTCGTATTAAGCGACCTGGAAGGCAAAGAAGTGAAGTTCTTCTAACCCCCTGGAAAGACATTAATAGTTACGTTGAACAACGTAGTCTACATAAGCCGTCAAGGACTCCTTGATGGCTTTTTCTTTCACATGCTGCGCAATGTAGTCCTTACAGATCTGACTGAGTTCAGCCATCTTCTGTTCAGCATATTCTATGCCACCCTGCTGCTTGGTAAATTCTATCAAAACAGCGATTTCATCGGCATTGATAGAACCAGCCTTGACTTTCTTTGCCAACGTAAGCATTGACTCAAACTCTGTATTATTCAGGGCATAAATGACAGGTAGCGTCAGCTTGCCTTCTATCATATCATTACCGGTAGGCTTACCTATCTCCTTAGAATCGAAATAGTCGAAAATATCATCACGAATCTGGAACATAATACCCAGCGTACGACCAAAGTCACCGGCCTTTTTAACGTCATCATCAGAGGCTCCAGCTGAAAGGGCTCCTATGGCAGCACATGACTGAAAAAGAGCAGCCGTCTTCTGCTGAATAACCTGGTAGTATACGTCCTCGGATATGGCCTGGTTCTGAATATTAGAGAGTTGCAGAATTTCACCAGCAGCCAAGGTGCGTCCAAGTTCCGACAATTCCTGAACAATGGGCTGGCTGCCTGTCAACGAAACGTTCAACAAAGCTGTAGAAAGGATATAGTCTCCAACCAACACGGCCACCTTATTATCATAGGTAGCATTCACCGAAGCCTGTCCGCGACGCTCCCCACTCTCATCGACTACATCATCGTGTACCAAAGATGCCGTATGTAACAATTCCAAACCAACGGCAGAATGTTGAGTCACTGACGACACCTTACCATAGTTCTTTGCCATCAGCAACATCAGCATAGGGCGCATACGCTTGCCACCACGCTGACGAATATGGCTAAGAACAGAGCCCAACATGCCATCCTGATAAGTTAAAGACTGATTAAATAAGGCAATAAAATCGTCCAAATCGGCTTGAATCGGTTGCTTAATGAGACTTAAATAATCCATATCACATCTATTTTTCTTGCAAATTTAATGAAAATAATTGGATAGTAACCTTTTTTTTAGTAATTTTACGCGAAAATTAGCATAAAAAGTATGGAAAAACTATTTCTGTTAGATGCATACGCACTCATTTACCGCAGTTATTATGCGTTTATCAAGAACCCGCGTATCAACTCCAAAGGCCTGAATACCAGTGCCATCATGGGGTTTCTCAATACCCTACAAGAGGTGTTGCAGAAAGAACAACCAACCCATCTCGGTGTAGCCTTCGATCCGCACGGGCCCACCTTCCGTTCTGAGGCCTACCCTGCATATAAAGCCCAGCGAGAAGCAACACCTGAGGATATCAAGACATCTGTCCCAATCATCAAAGACATCCTAAAAGCCTGGAATATTCCCATCCTTGAGGTCGATGGTTTCGAGGCCGACGATGTCATCGGCACCTTGGCAACCAAAGCCGGGCAACAAGATGTCAAGACCTATATGCTGACACCTGATAAAGACTATGGCCAGCTGGTCAATCAAAACGTCTTCATCTACCGACCCCGTCACGGCGGAGGCTACGAGGTGATGGGGCCAGAAGAGGTGAAGGCCAAATATGGTATCCCGTCCACCGAGGCTGTCATCGACCTGCTGGCACTGATGGGCGACTCGGCAGACAATTTTCCCGGATGCCCAGGAGTTGGTGAGAAGACAGCCGTCAAACTCATCAACGAGTTTGGAACCATCGAGCAACTCCTCAGTCGTACTTCGGATATTAAGGGTGCCCTTCAGAAAAAAATCGTGGACCATGTTGATGACATCCGACTTTCCAAATTTTTGGCAACCATCAAAACGGATGTTCCCATTACACTCAACATGGACGAGCTGAAGGTCAGCGAACCCAACGAAGCCGAACTGGCAAAAATCTTTGAAGAATTGGAACTGAAGACGCTCGCGAGCAAAATTCTTAAAAAACCCGAAACTAAGTCAAAATCCGTTAATACACAACTCGATCTCTTTGCAGAATTTGCGCCCGAAGGGTCGGAAGAGCCAAAATTCTCGAGTTTTGAGAGCCTAAAAACGATACCTCATAACTACAAACTCGTTGAAAATGAAGATGATATCCGAAAATTATGTGATTCTTTTTTGACAAATGAATTTCTCGTTCTAGACACGGAAACCACTTCAACGTCTCCGATCGACGCAGAATTGGTGGGTTTGAGCTTCGCTGTGAAGGAACATGAGGCATTTTACGTGCCGATTCCGGCTAAACGTGAAGAAGCGTTGCAAATTGTTAATATCTTTAAACCGCTCTATGAAAACCCCAAAATTCTCAAAGTCGGTCAAAATCTGAAGTACGACCTCGAGGTGCTCCGCAACTACGACATCGAGTTGAAGGGTCCGATGTGGGACACCATGATTGCACACTATCTTATCCAACCCGAGTTGCGACACAACATGGACTATATGGCCGAGGTGTATCTGCACTACAAGACCATTCATATTGATGAACTCATAGGACCCAAGGGAAAAAAACAACGTTCCATGCGCGACCTCTCCCCTACCCTCGTCTATGAATATGCCTGCGAAGACGCCGACATCACTTTGCAACTGAAGAACAAGTTGGAGCCAGAACTGAAAAAGCACGATTGCGAAGAACTCTTTTATCAGATAGAGATGCCCCTCATGCCCGTTTTGGCAGAAATGGAGATGAATGGCGTTTGTCTCGACACGGAGTCGTTGGCAGAAACGTCAAAAGTTTTCACCAAAAGGATGAACGACCTGGAACATCGCATCTATGAACTTGCAGGCCAACAGTTCAATATCGCCTCACCTAAACAAGTTGGTGAAATCCTCTTCGACAAACTCAAAATCGTCGAGAAGGCCAAGAAGACCAAGAAGGGTCAGTATGTCACCTCCGAAGAAGTGCTACAGCAGTTGCGCAACAAGCATGAAATCGTTGCTGACATATTGGAACACAGAGGATTGAAAAAACTCATCGGTACCTATATCGATGCCCTACCCAAACTGATAAATCCCCGCACAGGACATATCCATACCTCGTTCAACCAAACGATTACAGCCACAGGACGACTGTCGTCCAGCGACCCCAACCTACAGAATATTCCCATCAGAGGTGAAGACGGTAAGGAGATTCGCAAGGCTTTTATTCCCGAACCTGGTTGTCTGTTTTTTTCAGCAGACTACAGTCAGATAGAACTGCGTGTGATGGCTCATCTTTCCAACGACCCGCAGATGATAGAAGTCTTTCGCGAAGGCAAGGATCTGCATGCAGCTACCGCTGCCAACATCTACAAGAAGCCCATTGAGGAAGTTACACGCGATGAGCGCACCAAGTCGAAACGAGCCAACTTTGGCATCATCTATGGTATCACTGTCTTTGGACTTGCCGAGCGTTTGGACATCCCTCGCGACGAAGCTAAGATGCTGATAGACGGCTACTTTAACACCTTCCCACAGGTGCACGACTACATGGAACACTCGAAGGAAATAGCCAGAAAACAGGGTTACGTCACCACCCTATTCGGTCGTCGTCGCTATCTGCCGGACATCAACAGCGCCAACAGTGTAGTTCGGGGTTTTGCCGAGCGCAATGCCATCAACGCCCCCATCCAGGGAACTGCTGCGGACATCATCAAGGTTGCCATGATTCACATTCACAACCGCTTCAAAGCCGAGAACATCCGCTCCAAAATGATTCTCCAAGTCCACGACGAACTCAACTTCTCTGTCTACCCGGAAGAAAAAGAACGTGTAGAACGCATCGTCATCGAGGAAATGCAGAACGCTTTCCACATGAATGTTCCCCTCGTTGCCGACTCTGGCTTTGGCAACAACTGGTTGGAAGCCCACTAAACACAAAAGATATAATTGATGTCCGTTAAGTGTATGAATAGATTCGATTTCCCTATTAATTCCTAAACAGAACGAAATAAAGGAAGTATTGAACGTTGAAAATCGGCTGTAAATGTTTAATTTTGCAGCCGATTTTAGTTTAGTATGGAGTTAGAAGCTGTATCTTTGGTGAACGATGACGTACTTTATATGGAGAACGTCGTCGAAATGGCTAAGGCACAAAGTGCCAGTTCGCCATTTCATACCATCGTTTTTTGCCAATACGGGAAGATGTTGGTGGAAATGGGGGCACAGGAAAATATGAAGGTGAAAGCAGGTCAGCTATTGCTGATACCAGCCCAAAAGAAGATATACCCGATTATGTTTAGCACTGACTTGAAGGCCAGTGCATTACTTATCTCCGACAAGGCTTTGAAAACGGCTCTCGGAGGTCAGATAGACATTTGGAACAAGGCGATGTACATGAAGGAGGTGTACGTCATCAACCACCAGAAATGGATGGATGGCTTTACATGCTACGTCAATTCCGTTTTTGAACAACGTGATATGCAATTAAGAAACGAAATCTTACTGTCGTTTCTTCGTACCATGTTGCTAATGATTTGCGAGGGATTTATGAAACATGTAGATACCCCGCACGTTGCCGATACATCCACTATACGCGACAAGGACATCTTCGGCAAGTTTCTGACACTGATTTCCTCAGAACAATATAAGCACCGTCAGGTGTCTTATTATGCCGGCAAGCTTTGCCTGACTCCCAAGTATTTATCGATTGTCTGTCAGCGGGTCAGTGGCAAAGCCCCCATGCAGTGGATTACAGAGAGTACGATGGAGGACTGCTATGTGATGTTGAGAGATACAAACAAGACGGTCAAGGAAATTTCGGACAGTCTGGGCTTCCCTAACTCGTCGTTCTTCGGACAGTTCTTCCGCCGCCAGGCTGGCATGACGCCTTTGGACTACCGTACAAAATATCATAGAAACGTATGAATAAGGTAGAAGTAAAAAAGGTGACGGGCAAGAAGGAGATGGATGATTTCATCCGCCTGACGGACTATATCTATCGTGACTGTCCGCAGTATGTGCCTGACTTACGGAGCGATATCCGTACCCTGATTAAACCAAGAAAGGCCATTGCAACGCCCCACCCTGCTCCATCAGAGAATGCTAAGCATCGTTCATTGTACCTTCAGCCCTTTGTAGCCTATCAGAATGAAAAGCCTGTCGGTCGCATCGTGGGTATCATTAACCACCGCACCAACGAGAAGTGGCAGACGAAAAATGTACGCTTCTCCATGATAGAGTTCATTGACGACATAGATGTATCGAAAGCCTTGATAGAAGCAGTTTCTGAGTGGGGACGGTCGCATGGCATGAACCGCATTCAGGGACCCTTGGGCATTACCGACTTCGATAAGGAAGGTATGCTGCTGGAAGATTTCGACATGACGGGGTCGCCCAGCACCATCTATAACCCAGACTACTACCCCCACCACATGGAGACATTGGGAATGGAGAAGGAGGTGGACTGGGTGCAGATACGTATCAATGTACCCGAGGAGATTCCCGCCCGATACCAGCGCGTAGCCCAATACTGCAGGGAACAGATGGGGCTGAAGGTCATCAAGGTTACTGACGATATGGTTTATAAGAAGGGCTATGGCAAGAAGGTTTTCGATTTGTTGAACGATGCCTACGAGCCGCTGTTCGGATTTACCAGACTCTCCGACAAGCAGGTCAACCAATTCCTGCACAAATATCTGCCCGTGATTGACCACCAGCTGATACCCGTCATCGTTGATGAAAACGACAACGTCGTGGGTGCTGCCGTCACGATGGGCAGTATTTCGCAGGCCATGCGCAAGGCCGGCGGCAGTCTGTGGCCATTAGGTTGGTATCACCTGTTGAAAGCACTGAAGTGGAAGCGTGAGGACAATGCCGAGATGCTGCTGATAGCCGTGCGCCCCGACTTGCAAGGCTATGGCATCAACGCGATGTTCTTCGAAGACCTCATACCCATCTATAACAAGTATGGGTTCCGTTGGGCTGAGACGGGTCCTCAACTGGAGGATAACGTGCGCGAACTGTCGCAATGGAAGCCGCTGCATCCGGAGATCGTCAAGCGAAGAAGATGCTATAAAAAGGAATTAGAGTAGTTGAGAAGTTAAGGAAGTTAGAGTAGTTAATAAAGATATGAATAGAGTAGTAATTACAGGAATGGGAATATGGTCGTGCCTGGGTGTAACGCTCGACGAGGTGCGGCAGTCCCTTTACGAAGGAAAGAGTGGAATCATCAAGAGTCAGGAACGTGTAGATGCGGGTTTCCGCTCACCGTTTACAGCCAATGTGCCACGTCCTGACTTGAAACCGTTTATCGGTCGCAACCAGCGACAGTTCATGCCCGAAGAGGCACAATATGCCTATATGGCCACAAAGGATGCGCTGGCAGCAGCCCGCCTGGACCAAGACTATATCGATCAGCATGAGGTAGGTATCATCTACGGCAATGACTCCGTTGCCGAGGCTACGATGATAGCCCTCGACAAATTCCGTGGTTGTGGCTCGACAGCCGCCTGTGGCAGTGGAGCTATCTTCCAGTCAATGAACTCGACGGTGACGATGAACCTGGCCTGTCTGTTCCATCTGAAAGGCATCAACCTGACCGCCTCGGCAGCCTGTGCCAGCGGCTCACAGTCTATCGGCCTGGGTGCATTGCTCATCCGCAACGGCTTGCAGGAGTGTGTGGTCTGTGGCGGTGCCCAGGAAGCCAATATGTATGGCGTAGCTTCATTCGACGGTATCCAGTCGTTTGCCCTGAACGACGATGCACAGAAAGCCAGCCGTCCCTTCGACCGCGATCGTAACGGACTGGTGCCGGGCGGTGGTGCTGCAACGGTGATTCTTGAGAGTTATGAGAGTGCCGTTCGTCGTGGTGCTCCCATCTTGGCAGAAATCGTAGGGTGGGGATTCTCGGGTAATGGTGATCATATCTCGACGCCCAATGTGGCCGGTCCTGCCCGTTCTTTGGAACTCTGTCTGAAGGATGCCGCTGTTGACCCCAAGGAGATAGGCTATGTGAATGCCCATGCCACGTCGACCAAGATTGGAGATGCCCGTGAGGCACAGGCCATTGCCCAGACCTTCGGCGACTATCGGGTGCCCGTGACGTCAACAAAGAGCCAGACAGGTCATGAGATGTGGATGGCAGGTGCTTCGGAGATTATCTATTCGATACTGATGATGAAGAACGGTTTCATTGCCGGCAACGTGAATTTCGAGAATCCCGACGAAGAGACCAGCTGCATCAATGTGCTGGGTGAGACCAAGGAGATAGCCTTCGACCAGTTCCTGAGCAACTCCTTCGGTTTTGGAGGAACCAATTCGACATTAATCGTAAAAAACTTATAAGAGTAAAAAAGTAAATTATGACAAGAAATGAAATTATGGAGCAGGTTAACGAACTGCTCGCTAATGAGTTTGAAGTAGAAGTAAGTGACATCACCCCAGAGGCCAATATCAAGGAGACTTTGAGCCTCGACAGTCTGAGCCTAGTAGACATGGTGGCATTGCTGCAGGTGAACTACAAGGTAACCATCCCCGTGGCAGAGCTGTCCAAGATCCAGTCGTTCAACGACTTGTACGATTACATTGAGGAGCACATGCCAAAAGAGTAAGCAATGGGGGAATTCTCTGACCGAACAGGTTCACGGAAGGTCAGCGGGGACGCTATCAAGCGTCTGATACCTCAGCGTGAGCCCTTCATTATGCTGGACGAGATAGAGGCGAGTGACGACACCCATGCCGTCACCGCCCTCACCGTCCGCTTAGACAATTATTTCATGTTGCCCGACGGCACCATGTCTGAGTCAGGTTTGATTGAGCATATCGCCCAATCGTGCTCTGCCCTGATGGGCTGCGTGGCCGCAAGTCATGGGGTAGGGGAGGCTCCCGTAGGACTCATCGGCGAGGTGAAGCGCTTCGAATGCCAGCGTCGTCCCCAAGCAGCTGAAAAGGTGTGTACCACCATCGAATTTGGTTTTACTTTCGGCAATGTCACCATCGCCACTGGCGAGAGCCGCATCGGTGATGAGCCGATAGCCAAGGCCCAGTTAAAGATATTCGTTCAACAATGACCAACGTTTTTATCAAGATATACTCGTACTTCCGTCAACATCGGCAGGTCTGTTGGCTGTCAATGATGGCACTGTTTCTCTTCTTTGGCTTCTTTGCCACACAGCTGCATCTGGAGGAGGACATCAACAAGCTGATGCCCTCGTCGAAGAACGAGGATGGTACAACCAAGCTCGCCTTTGCCGACCTGAAAATCAAGGATAAGACGTTTCTGTTATTTAAAGGCACAGAAAGCACAGAGACGACAGAGCTCACAGAGGTGTGTGATGCGTTTGTCGACTCGTTGCTGTCGAACGACAAGGACACGCTGTTAGAGGACGTCTTTTATCGTCTGGACGATGACCTGCTGCCTAGTGGCATCGATTATCTCTCAGAACACTTGCCTGCCTATATCGATACGGCAGCCTACGCACATTTCGACTCACTATTGACTCGTGAACACTTCGCCAGACAGATGCAACAAAACCACGATGACCTGTTGAGCGAAGTGGGAGAAATGTTTCCTGAACTGATAGAGATAGACCCGTTAGGCATGCGCAACGTCCTGGCTGAGCAGATGTCACCCCTGTTGAGTGCCGGCAGCTATCAGACGATTGACAACCACTTCTTCGTGCCCGATTCTACCGTTTGCATAGCCTTCCTGACACCCCGCTTCTCATCGACCAATACGGGACAAGGGTCGGCACTCTTCGAGCGCCTGAACACACTTATCTCGCAGTTTGCCCAGACCTATCCTGACATCACCATCAACTATCACGGCACGCCGGCGAGTGGTTATTACAACTCCACAACCATCAAGCACGACCTGACGACGACCATTGCAGGGGCACTTGTCTTGGTTTTGGTGTTCCTCTTCGTCTGCTTCCGGAGATGGGATACCATCCCCCTGCTTTTGTTGCCCGTTGCCTTTGGCACACTTTTCGGCCTGTCGATGATGTACTGGCTGAAGGGCGAATTTTCGTTGTTGGCATTGGGCATCGGCGGTGTCGTGTTAGGTGTCGCGCTGAGTTACGTACTGCATGTGCTGACCCATCATCAGTATGTAGGGAATGGAGAGCAGTTGTTGCAAGACCAGGTAAAGCCCGTGCTTTTGGGCTGTATCACCACCATTGGCTCGTTTGCAGGACTTATCTTTATCAATACCGCACTGTTGCAGGACTTCGGCCTGTTTGCCGCCTTTGCCATCCTCGGCACAACGCTGTTCTCACTGGTTTATCTGCCACAGATGCTGAGCGAGAAGACCCGTTCTTTCTCATTCAAGCTGATAGACAAAATCAACAGCTATCCCTTCGACCAGCAGAAGCCATTGTTGGCTGTTGTCTGCGTGGTGATAGTCGTTGGCATTGTTGCCTACCTTGTAGGCGGCATCCGTTTCGATGCCGACATGCACAACCTGGGCTACGAGGACCCGCTGACGGAACAGTCAGAAGAATTGCTTCGCAGCAAGACCTACACAGGCGACAAGACCAAATATTTTGCCAGCAAAGGCCAAACGATGGAGGAGGCGATAGAAAACTTCGCCGTCCTCGACCACAAGTTGGACTCGCTGCAGCAACTCGGCCTCGTGAAATCCTACACCCATACCAACCAGATTTTCGTCTCCATGCGTGTTCAGCAGGAGCGCATCGACGCCTGGAAAGCATACTGGACAGCAGACAGGCTCGGCAAGGTGCGTACACTGATAGCCCAGACGGCCCCGCAGGCCGACCTCAACGCTGATGCCTTCGAGCGCTTCTTTGAGGCGGCAACGGCCGACTACGAACCCGATTCACTCTATGCCGCAGGACTGATACCCCCAGGCTATCAGTCTACGCTCATGGAGCAGTCGTATGGCGGTGACTATCTCTGCTTCACCTCCGTCCGTTGCCAAAACGATTCCGTGCGCAGCAGTGAGAGCGACTATATCCGCATCTGCGATGCCATTGCCAGCGACCCCCGACTGCTGGTACTCGACACGTACTATTACACGACCGATACGCTGTTGCAGATGAACGACGACTTCAATGTGCTACAGTGGATCTCGATGCTGTTTGTATTCGTTGTATTGCTGTTGAGCTTTCACTTCAACCTGCAGCACACGCTGCTCACCTTCATGCCCATTCTGCTCAGCTGGATTATCGTATTAGGGGCGATGGTACTGTTCGACGTTCGGTTCAACCTCATCAGCATCATCATCTCGACCTTCATCTTTGGTATCGGAGTGGACTACAGCATCTTCGTCATGAACGGTCTGACAGCAACAGAAACATCCAAACTGCACTATCATAAGACGGCTATACTTCTCAGTGCCGTCACCCTGGTGACCACGGTCAGCAGTATGCTGCTTGCCAGTCATCCTGCCATTCGTAGTGTTGGATTCTCTACGCTGGTGGGCCTGTTGTCAGCTGTCATCCTGGCCTACGTTCTACAACCTGCCATTTATAGGAGATTAAAGATTAAAAAATAAATTATTGGGGTAAAGCAAGGAGATAAGGCTGTGATATACGATGTAATTGTCATAGGTAGCGGACTTGGCGGTCTCATTTGTGCCCGACAGTTAGCCAAAGAGGGTAGGAGCGTGCTCGTGCTGGAGCGGCAGTCGCAGCCTGGTGGCTGTCTGCAGAGCTACCGCAGGGGTAGGTTCGACTTTGACACAGGCCTGCACTACGTAGGCGGACTGGCCGAGGGACAAGCGCTACATGAGGCTTTCGAGCAACTGGGACTATTACGGCTGCCCTGGGTACGGCTGGATGTCGACGGTTTTGACCGCGTAACCATCGGCCGTCAGACTTTTCCGCTATGCGAAGGCTTCGACCACTTTGCCAGCACGTTAGGCGACTATTTCCCCGGGGAGAGGGACGGCCTCAGAAAGTATGTGGACACGCTTCGCTACCTGCCCCCGATGGAGGAGGCTGCCGGTGTGAATGCCTACGACTGGCTGACCGCTCTGATACACGACCCGCTGCTCGTCAACGTACTCTCGGCTACAGCCATGAAGATGGAACTGAGGCGGGCGTCGCTGCCTCTGTTCAACTTTGCACACTCCATGAGCAGCTATATCCAGAGCAGTTGGCGCCTGAGGGGTGGGGGCAACATGATTGTCGAGTCATTGGTAAACGACATCAAGTCGTATGGTGGTGAGGTCATTTGCCGTTCTGAGGTGAAGGAACTGGTGGAGCAGTGCGGCAGGATAGTGTCGGCCAAATGTCCTAACGGCAAGAGCTACGAGGGCAAGATATTCATCAGTGACGTGCACCCTCAACTGACGTTGGGCTGGGTTAAGGAATCGTATAAACTGAAAAGCCTCTTCCGCCGCCGAGTCAACGGACTGGAGAATACCTTTGGCATGTTCACGGCGTCATTGGTGCTGAAACCAAACACATTGCCTTACTTCAACCACAACAAGTATGTATTCAGAAAGGCAAACGTGTGGACATTCCACGAGGAAATAGGTGGTGTTGGCGGCGTGATGGTGAGTTGCCGTGTGCCTGAACAGGGCAACTATGCACAACAGATAGACCTGCTGACACCCATGCCATGGGCGCTCTGCAAATATTGGGAAGAGACCGTTGTAGGACGTCGAGGCGAAATATACGAACTACAAAAGGAACGGATGGCCGATGAGTGCATCCGTCTGGCTGAAAAGGTGATACCGGGTCTGGGAGACATGGTGGAAAAGCGTTACACCAGCACCCCGCTGACTTGGCGCGACTATACGCTGTCGCCCTGCGGCTCTGCTTTCGGCATCAGAAAGGACTGCCGACAGCCCATGCTGACTATGCTGTCGCCAAAGACACCCATACCCAATCTTTTCCTGACAGGTCAGAGTCTGGTACTGCACGGGCTGGAGGGTGTGACGATGACGGCATTCAAGACGCTGGAGAGTTTAGAATTTAAAGCTTAGAGTTTGAAAATTGAAAATATGAGTAAGTATGCATTAGTAACAGGTGGTAGCCGAGGTATCGGACGTGCCATCTGCGTGAAACTGGCCCAAGAGGGCTATCAGGTCGTCATCAACTATGCCAGCAATGAGGCTGAGGCAAAGAAAACGCTGGAGATGACGGATCATCATGGTGAGTTGCTGCCCTTCGACGTAAGCAATGCCGAACAGACCAGAGCGGCTCTGCAGGACTGGCAACAGCGTCATCCTGACGACTATATGGAGGTGATTGTCAACAATGCGGGCATCCGTCGTGACAGCGTGATGGCACTGATGCCTGAGGACGACTGGCACCGCGTGCTGGACATCACACTGTCGGGCTTCTTCAATGTCACTCAGCCTCTGTTGCCGTCCATGCAGCTACACCGGTTTGGCCGTATTATCAACATGGCGAGTGTCAGCGGTCTGAAGGGCCTGCCAGGTCAGACGAACTATTCGGCAGCCAAGGGCGGCATCATTGCTGCAACAAAGGCACTGGCTCAAGAGGTAGCGGGTCGTGGTATCACGGTCAATGCAGTGGCACCAGGATTCATCAAGACCGACATGACGGAGGGTCTCAACGAGGCCGAACTGAAGAAGATGATTCCCGCCAAGCGGTTTGGCACTCCCGAGGAGGTAGCCGACCTAGTGGCGTTTTTGGTATCGACAAAGGCCGGATATATCACAGGTAATGTAGTATCAATCAATGGAGGTATGTACACATGAAACAATTATCATTACTGTTGTGCTGCCTGTTTGCGCTGAGCGTGCAAGGGCAGTCGGTGACCAAGGTGAGCCACCGGAAGGCTATGAAGGAGGATATTGTGACTACAGGCGACATGACTGTCCGCAAACCCGACTACATCTGCATCAAGACAGATGGCGGTCGTGACATGCTGGAGATGGACGGCACGCGTTTCACAATGACACAGAACGGCAAGAAGCATGTGACGGACAGCAAGAAGAACGAGCTGTTTGCCACGTTCCAGAAGGTGCTGCATGCGGTATTGAACGGCGAGCGCATTCCTTCGGGCGATGACATCAAGGTGACGAAGAGTGGTGACGAAGAGACTGTCACCATCACCCCTTTGGGTAAGAAGCGCCAGATGTTCACGTCGTTCGTGCTTGTCATAGACAGCAAGCGTTCAGCCATGAAGCGTCTGCGCATGAACGGCCGTAGCGAGAGCTACACGGAGTATACTTTTAAATAAGTATCAGTTTCTCGGCAAACTTATAGATGATGATTCCAGCGGTGACAGAGACATTCATGGAGTGTTTCGTACCCAGCTGGGGAATCTCCAAGCAGCCATCTGAGGCGTCCACTACTTCCTGGTGGACGCCTTTTACTTCGTTACCAAGCACTACGGCATATTTTAAGCCACGCTGAGGCACGAACGTCTGCAGTTTGGTACTATGTTCCACCTGCTCGACGGAAAGCACGGTGTAGCCAGCTTTTTTCAATTCGCCGACAGCCTCCAATGCTGTCTTGAAGTAACGCCAGCTGACGCTCTCCTCGGCACCAAGGGCTGTCTTGTGGATTTCCGTGGATGGAGGTGTCTGGCAGATACCACACAGATATACTGCTTCTACCCGGAAAGCATCACTCGTGCGAAACACACTACCTATGTTATACATGGAGCGCACGTCGTCCAAGACTACGATCAATGGCAACTTCTCGGCTTGATGATATTCTTCGACTGTCAAGCGCTTCATTTCTATGGTGCGAATCTTTCTCATAACGCTGTGGATAAGTATGTGGATAACGTGTGCAAAGTTACGAAATAAAACGGAATTAATGTTTGGCCAAGGATGATTTACGTGGATAAAAAGCATAAATCACAAGTTTTTAAGTGACTTTTCCACGAAAAGATGCAGGAAAAAGATATAAACTTATTAATTTTGCACCGAAAATGGTGATTGTGGATAAAGTACTTATTTGACTAAGTATGAGAAGAAAAGAATCCACATAGGGTGTTAGCATTGTAAATTCACAAGTGGATAAACTTCCAGCCAACAAAAGACATCAGAAGTTTTGCACTTATCAACGCCGTATCATCCTATTCATTTCATTTTTAAAAAGAAGAAAAAAGAAAAGAAAAATAATAATTCGATGTTGAAAAAGGAGTGGAAAGAACAAGGTTTCATAGATGAACCTGTTAGCGAAGGAGTAGATTTGAAGGCTGAGATCCGCCGTTTGTGTAAGGAAAAGGATGCCATTATTCTGGCACACTACTATACGGTAGGCGACATTCAGGATATTGCCGACTTTGTAGGCGACTCGTTGGCTTTGGCTCGCAAGGCCGCTGAGACGGATGCGAAGATGATGGTAATGTGTGGTGTACATTTCATGGCTGAGACGTGCAAGCTGTTGTCGCCCGACAAGGTGGTGCTTTCCCCTGACCTCAATGCAGGGTGTTCGTTAGCTGACTCGTGCAAGGCAGAGGATTTGAAGAAATTCAAGGACGAGCATCCCGGCTATCAGGTTGTTTCGTATGTGAACACGACGGCAGCGGTGAAGGCACTGACAGATGTCGTCGTCACCAGCGGCAATGCCAAGAAGGTGGTCGACCAGTTGCCGAAGGATGCCAAGCTGATATTCGGTCCTGACTATAATTTGGGTAACTACATTAACGAGGTGACTGGCCGTCAGATGTTGCTTTGGAATGGTGGCTGTCATGTGCACGAGCGTTTCTCTGTCAGTAAGATTCTAGAGCTGAAGAAGCAGTATCCTGAGGCTGTCGTGATGGCTCACTTGGAGTGTAAGGGTCCTGTGCTGTCGTTGGCTGACGTGAAAGGCAGCACGGCAGATATGCTGAAGTATGCACGGCAGAACGATGCAAAACAATATATTGTAGCCACAGAGGCCGGTATTTTGCATGAGATGCAGCGTTCGTGTCCCGACAAGGAATTTATCCCCGTGCCTCCTGAAATCAGCGAGAGCGGCTTGGAATGCAGCTGTAACGAGTGCCAGTATATGAAGATGAACACGCTGCTGAAGGTCTACAACTGTCTGAAGTACGAATGGCCCCAGGTAGAGGTGGATGCTGAGATAGCCAAAGAAGCCGTCAAGCCCATCAACAGAATGCTGGAACTGAGCTAAGAAAATATGTATTAGGAAGCCAACCGAATAGATATGTTTCAGGAAGCCAACCGAATAGCATACATTGATCTGGCAAAGGGCTTTTGTATAGTCTTGGTTGTGCTTTTCCATGCAAAGGGAGTCTTGGATGTTCACTATGCGAGTGATGCATTCTTGGCTTCTTTTCGTCTGCCGTTGTATTTCTTCTTGTCTGGCTTGTTTTTCAAGGACTATGGCAGTTTTTCGCGATTTGTCATCAAGAAGGTGAATAGGCTTTTAGTGCCCTTTTTCTGCTTCTATCTTTGTTTCTCGGTATGTGTGCCCAATCTGTTGCATGACGTGTTGGGTATTCATTTCGATACTGTCGTGGGATGGCCGTCACTATGGGCTTTTCTATGGCCTGGACAGTATCCGAATATCCCTATCTGGTTTCTTTGGTGTCTGTTTCTGATGAATGTATTGTTTTGGATAATCTACACGACATCCAACAGATATGACGGGCCATGGTCGATAGGCATCCTGATATTGTTATGTGTAGCGTGTGGTTTCATGGGCAGTCAACTGATGGATAACCAACCTACTGACTACGGCAATGTTTTCAAGGCTCTGCAGAGCATGCCGTTTTTCTGTTTTGGGTATTTATTGAAGCACTATGACGGATTACAACGCATACAAGGGATGTCGCGGCTTTCAGTCCTTTTCTCAATGTTACTCTTTTTGGGTTTGACGCTGTTCTTCACGTTCTATTATCCGCTTTACTTCACGGCGGGTGTTACAGGTACGTTATTCATATTACTGTTGGCGAGGTTGATGGGCCGTCTGCCTTTCTTTTCGTATGTTGGCCGTTATTCCATCATGCTGCTGCTGACCCATGGTTTGCTCATCAGGGCATTGACACCCCTATGCCTGCGTCTGAGTGAAACGACAGGCCCCGAAATAGCTGTTTTCCTGCTGTTTCTTACTGTGCTGATGTCGTATTACCTCCTTATTCCGTTGATGCAGCGTTTTCTGCCTTATGTGACAGCTCAGAAACCTTTGTTTCGAGAGTAGGCCAAAGCATGTAAATGACCTTTGCTAATAAGGTAGAAACGATGTACACTATGCAGAAGACTATCAATACAGAAAGATAGCTCTGGGTGGGAAGTGCTGTTTTGTGAAATAGTCTGCTAACGATGAAAGGTACGGCACCACAAAGGAAATAGTAGACAAGGCTATGGCTTCCTGTCCATTCTATGAGTCTGACGGAAGGCAGTTGCTTGAATATTCCTACCATCAGTAAGACGGCGCAAAGCAGGTCTGCTATAAAAAGCGGGTAGTTGCTGACGATGATAGGTCCCATTATCAACTGCGCATCAGTATGTATGATGTATATCTTTATCAAAATAAAGAAAATGAATAATGATAATAGGATGCTGATATTGTTGAAATATGTCTCGTACTTACGATAGAGATAGCCTGCAAAGAGGATAAAACAAGCCAACAGCGCCTCGTTCAGATGCCATAGGTTTTGTGCATAATATAGTGGATAAGGCTCAAAAGCATTACCAACAAAATAAGATAATATCAGGCAGCAGACAGCAATGATGGATAACCAAAGCATTTTTTCATTGGTTATCCATAGGAACAGCATAAAAAGCAGTTGCGAAAGTGTCAATGCTGCTATAAACCATGATGCATGACCGCTAATGATGGATATGATCATGTCTTTCCATGATGTATCGTCGTGTACTAGGATAGCTTTCGAGACAGCTATGATGGTAGTAAACACGAAATAAGGGACGAGAAAGCGCGAGAAAATATTGTTGATGCGTTGTTTAATATCGAGAGTTCTTCCATACATCAGATAGCCTGAGAGAAAAAAGAATACCGCCAGCACATCGCCAACATACATTTCGTATGGAGTCATTGGCTGCCCTGTGAAATAGACTTCCGTATGGAACCAGAGGATAGCTATCATTGAGAACCCTCTGAGCAAATCTATCCACGCTAAGCGTTGACTAATGTGCGATTTTCTTTGTTCTGCCATTATTGTAATGATAGATATACAATCCGTGAGGCATATTTTTTTTGTTTTTATATTGATGGCCCATCAAGTCAGTAACAGTTATGATTTGTCTCTCCTGATGAGTTTTTTCTATGCTGGTAGAACTATCATATTGATGCATCAGTTCATCAAGAATAGCTATTCTTTCATTGAACTTTCCTAAAATTTCGTCTATCTGTTGCCTAAGGGTTTGCTGACCCTCGTATGGATATTTTGTCTGGTGAACCTTCATGCTTTCGTCAAAGATACCACCATATTTCTGCCATACTTCTTCAAAACTTGTTGTAATGCTGTTCATCAGCGTAGGTCTGATGCTATGCCAGATATTGACGTATGTATTGACAAAGGTTTCGTTTAGGAATAATTGGGGATAATAGAACCAGTCTAATGAATGGATGCTGCTCCAGCTGTCACTCCTGAACGTTGAGTCATAATCCCAGGTCGGTCCCATCTGTAACAATGATGTATTGTCTTTTCTGCAAAGAAAACGGTTGCATCCAGCAGAATCATCAGTACCAAGGATATCATGTACCAGCATCCATTTTGCAAATGATTCAAGATCTATATGCTGCATGATATCTGCTTTGTTATAGATACACTCTTCTACTTCATCCATATAGGATTTGATGTTGTTTTGTATCTCTTCTGTGATATCATCGCTGTCAGGATATTTAAAAGTAAAGGCACAAGTGGACACTTGGCGTTCGGTTTTGAAATATACATCCTCATTCCACCAAAAAGTATCGTGTTCTATCAGAAAACCAGAGTCTTCTATATCAACTCTTTTTTCGCCTTTAGAGACAGGTTCTATCAGATAGTACATACCTTGATAGTTTCCATTTAATACGACATGTACAAAATCATATTCCGGAGTCCAGGACATGCCCAAAATTTTACTGATTGTCAAGCCCGCAATATGAAGAATATTACTCTCCTGATTGGTCATCTTTTTATTCCAAGTATACATGCCGAGTAATAACCATTCCTTGTGTTTATAGGCTTTGTCATTGCGATTCAGGAGGTCACTTTTCTTAGAGAGTTTTATCTTATAGGGATGCTGGTTCATATAGGCTCCAGTACTATTGCCACGTACCTTGATTCTCATGCCAGAAACGCTCTTTTCATAGTCACCGCTATCATAGAGCGTCTCACCTTTCAACGTCATAACCATTCTGCCTGATACATAGTTATTGTCCGTGATACTGGTGCCTATACATCCCTCTGGCGCATTGACTATAGTGTATGCAGGCATTTCGCCATCTATCGTTTCAATGTTTAGGACGGGAATGAGGGTATCATCTACCATTTGTGCCTGGGAAAAAAGCACAACAACGCTGAAAAAGCTGATTAGTAGGAGTCTTTTCATGATTCCGATCAATGATGATATGTTATCTGATGACGGCAATCTTGCATACCGTTCCCTTTTCGCCATTCTTAGTAGCTGTAGCTACCATATAGACGCCGGAAGAAACCCTCCTGCCTTTCTTGTCGCATCCGTCCCAGACGTAGCTGCCGCCATTACTCTTTCCTTCGTTGACAATGGCTCCATTGGCAGCCAGAATCTTGACATCGGCATTGTACGAAAGGCCGGTGATGGTGATAGGTCCTGTATAGTCGGGATTGACAGGATTTGGATAGGCCCAGACGTTATCCTTGGTCATTTCCTCGTTGGTCTTTGTAGCATCGCTGACGTAGGAGCAGAGGCCGTTCTCAGTGCCAAAGAATACTTCGCCCGTGTCCTGATTGATAGCCATTGCCTGGACGGTATTCGAGAGCAGTGGGCTATTTTCAGTGGTAAAATGCTGCAACTGTGTCATGTTGTCTGCGCTGATCAGATAGACACCATTATTATTGGTACTGAACCATTTGCGCCCTCCACCATCTACAACAATAGCAGTGATGTCAATGCCTGCCAGCAGATAGTCAGCATAATTGGTACCATCATTACGAGGCACCTTCACTTGCGTATAAACGGGGTTTGAACTTTCTATCTGTGACTTTTCAAGCAATAGCGGACCAGAGCTGGTTCCTGCCCATATATTGCCATCAACGTCCTCAGCCACACACCGGACACCGCCATCGCCAGGAATATTGATGGTAGTACCATCCTGATTGACGAAATTGGTGTAGGTGATCAGTTCGTCGGTAGCCGTGTTATAGCGGTAGAAAGCTGGTGTCCTTCCATGATTGTTAACAAACCACATATAGCCTTGTGTGTCAACCATCATATTGCTCAGATTACCATTACTTTTATTCGTGAATCCGCCATCGTTCAACTTCATCAGTTCATCATGGTTGAATTTGGTAAACTTTCCCTCCTTCAGACATATCAATGAAGCTGTGGGAGCCTGGCTGTTCAGGATATATAGACTATGATCCTGATAGAATTTTACCCCCGTCACCAATTGATAGTTTTCGCTTACTCCGTTGAAGCGTTCAATGGGACTGTTTTTATATCCGTAGTAATTGACGAACCTGCCATTCAGATACTCATAGAGTCCAGTGCGGCTTCCGGCATACACTTGTTCACCGTCAGTAGTTTGCCGGACATCCACACACAGCGTACCAATGAACTGAACACCCGTTGTCTCGCTGATGTTTTCATCTTGGTATATCTGCCAACTTTGATTCTGATTGTCAAAAACCTGAACAGTTCCTGGTGTGTAATAGGAACCGCCACAAGTATAGAGTTTTCTGTTAATGAAGCGTATGAAACCGAATTTGTTGTGCTTGGGTCCGCCTGGCTTTAATGTCTTCACCAAGTCGATGTATTTATCGTAGTCGCTGTTGTCTTCGTCGGGTAGGGTAGTGGGGTACTCTGGATGACTGGAGGTGTAGGTGTCGGCTATCTCTGCCCGTTGGACATTGACCTTGACGATGCCGAAGCCGCAGATGAGGTAGGCATAGACGTCGTCAATGCGCACGCTGCTGACCGTCTTGTCGCCAATGATGGGTTTGGTGTAGAGCGACGAGATGTTGGTGACGTTGCCGTTAGTCTCTACAAGGTCGATATTGGAGTTCTGATAGACCACTACCAGACGTTTGGCTTTCTGGCACCAGCGGATGTGGCTGATGTTCGTGTCAGAGAGACCGTTGACCTTGTCGTAGGTGACTATCGACTGGTCTTTCTGATTATACTGGTAGAGGGCATTGGAAGCCAGCACGAAGAGGTCATCACCGGCTGCCTGAATCTGTTGCACGTCGTGGTAGGCCAGATAGTTGCGCCAAGTGCCTATCTGGGCAGTTGACAGTTGACAACAGACGATTGACAGTAGCAGGGCAATGACAGTTTTCTTCATGACTTCAGCGTTTTTAAGTATTCTGCCAGCTTCTGGGTGGCTCGTGCCCGATGGCTGATTTGGTTCTTGATGCCTGTTCCCAGTTCTGCAAAGGTTTCCGTATATCCGTTAGGCTGGAAAATGGGGTCGTAGCCGAAGCCCTCTCCTCCTCTGCGTTGGGTAATGATTTCGCCATTGACAACACCCTCGAAGTTCTTGACTTTTCCGTCTATTATTAACGTAATGATGGTGCGGAATCGTGCCTTGCGATTGTTATTATTCTCTAATTCGTGCAACAATTTCGTCATGTTGGCTTCTGAGTCGTGTCCTACCCCGCCGGCATAGCGTGCACTGTAGACACCGGGAGCTCCTCCTAAGGCATCTACCTCCAGACCTGTGTCGTCAGCAAAACAGTCAACGTGGTACTTGTTATACACGAACTGGGCTTTCAGCAGGGCATTGTCCTCCAGCGTCTGTCCCTTTTCGGGTATGTCTTCATGACAACCTATGTCTTCCAGGGACAGCACTTTAAACTGGTCACCCAGGATTTTGCGAACCTCCATCAGTTTGTTCGCGTTGTTGGTAGCAAATACTATTTTCATCTTTTTCTTGTCTTTCTTTACACTCACTCTCATCTCGTCGAATCCTTCGCCATAGACACCGATGACGCTCGACTGCGAGACAAAGGCTTGTGGGTCTATCATCTTGATCAGGCGGAACATGTAGGTGCTTTCATTTTTCTTGGCCAGAATACAGAGCACCTTGCTCTGCTTACCCGTATACCAGCCGTGACCATCCAGGATGGTGACACCATGATTCATCTCCGTACCGATGGCATTGGCTATCTCCTGCCACTTCTGGGAGAAAATCATAAACTGTACGGACTGTCTTCTGGCATTCATCACATAGTCCAGGGTGTAGTTCTCCATCGCCATCACACAGAAACCGAACATCACCTTGTGGGCGCGCTCTAAATAGGTGCCGAACTGTGGGAAGAACATACACGAGCCGATGATGCAGAAGTCGGCAGCTATCAGCACGTTGCCCAATGAGACATTGGGGTGGAACTTGTTCACTGATGCCGCTATGATGTCCGTACCACCTGTGGAACCGTTGTTCATGAATACAGTAGCCAGTGCAGTACCCGTCAGCACACAGCCGATAATCATCGACATGAAGTCCTGCCCTTCGCCCATCAGCTTGAAAGGCAGTCCATTATCCTGCTTGGGGATAATGTCCTGCGCTATCACCAGCATGAAGTAGAGCATGAATATGGCAAAGATGGTCTTCATCAGAAACCGGACACCCAGTATCTTCAGCGCCACCACCAACAGGATGCCATTGATGATGATATAGGTATTCTCCAGATGGAATCCCGTCGCATAGTAGATGATGGCTGAGAGACCCGTCACGCCACCAGCCACTATCTGATAGGGCATCAGGAAGACTGTGAAAGCAATAGTGTAAATAAAGAGGCCGAGGGCTATAAACAAATAGTCCTTGGCCTCGTTCCATATCATTTTATGCTGTATAGTCATAATGATGAACTATAAACTGTCATTTGCCCAGCACGATGTTCACCATACGCTTCGGCACGATGATGACCTTCTTAATCTCAAAGCCTTCGAGATATTTCTGGGCACGCTCCTCTGCGAGGACAGCTTTCTGGATGGTGTCGTTGTCAGCATCGGCAGCAAACTCCATGTCGAAGCGTGTCTTGCCGTTGAAGGCAACACCCAGCTTCACGCTGTTCTCTACCAGGTATTCGTCGTTCCAGGCAGGCCACTTCGAGTCGCATACGCTGCCCTGCTCACCCAGTGCCTCCCACAACTCTTCAGCGATATGGGGAGCGAAGGGAGCAATCAGGATGACCAGTGTCTTCAGGGCTTCGCGGCTCTTGCACTTCTGCTGAGCCAGCTCGTTGACACAAATCATGAAGGCTGAGATAGAGGTATTGTAGGAGAATGTCTCGATGTCCTGCGACACCTTCTTGATAAGCTTATGGACGCTCTTCAGCGCTTCCTTTGTGGGTTCGCTGTCGTCAACCAGCAGCTTGTCTTCAGGATTCTCGCGACTGTTACCATAGAACAGTGCCCAGAACTTCTTCAGGAAGCGGTGGCAGCCGTCAATGCCGTTGGTATCCCAAGGCTTCGACTGCTCCACAGGACCTAAGAACATCTCGTACAGACGCAGCGTGTCAGCACCATACTTCTCGACAATCATATCCGGGTTGACCACGTTGAACATCGACTTCGACATCTTTTCGATAGCCCAGCCGCACTTGTACTGGCCATTCTCAAGAATGAACGCTGCGTTCTTGTATTCAGGACGCCAAGCCTTGAAGGCGTCAATGTCCAGTACGTCGGCAGAGACGATGTTGACGTCTACGTGGATAGGTGTCGTGGTGTACTTGTCCTTCAGGCCGAAGCTGACAAACTTACCCTTGTCCTGACCTTCGTCCTCGATACGATAGACAAAGTTAGAGCGACCCTGAATCATACCCTGATTGACGAGCTTCTTGAAAGGCTCATCCTCGCAAGAGTAGCCAGAGTCATAGAGGAACTTGTTCCAGAAACGTGAATAAATCAAGTGTCCCGTAGCATGCTCCGTACCGCCTACATAAAGGTCTACATTGCGCCAGTATTCGTCAGCATCACGACTGACGAGGGCCTTCTCGTTCTTGGGATCCATATAGCGCAGATAGTAGGCACTTGAACCCGCAAATCCCGGCATGGTGTTCAGTTCCAGTGGGAAGACACTCTTGTTGTCAATGAGGTCTTTGCTGACCACCTTGTCCGTCTTGGTGTCCCACGCCCACATCTTGGCGCGTCCCAATGGGGGCTCGCCAGTCTCGGTGGGCTGGTACTTGTCAATCTCGGGCAACTCCAGAGGCAGACACTCCTTGGGAATCATGTAGGGCATGTCGTCCTTGTAGTAGACAGGGAACGGCTCGCCCCAGTAGCGCTGACGGCTGAAGATGGCATCGCGCAGACGGTAGTTCACCTTCACACGGCCAAGACCCTGCTCCGTCACAAACTTCTTCGTGGCAGCGATGGCCTCCTTGACGGTCAGCCCGTTGAGGCTGAACTTGTCGCTGGCCGAGTTACACATAATACCATCCTTGGCATCAAAGCTCTCCTCGCTCACGTCGGCACCCTCAATCACAGGGATAATCGGCAGGTTGAAGTGCTTGGCAAAGGCATAGTCACGAGAGTCGTGAGCAGGCACGGCCATGATGGCACCCGTACCATAGCCGGCCAATACGTATTCGGCAATCCAGATAGGAATCTTCTCATCCGTAAACGGATTGATGGCGTAGCTGCCGGAGAACACGCCCGTCACCTTATGGTCCATCTGGCGGTCGCGCTCTGTACGCTTCTTCACGTAGTCGAGGTATTTTTCTACTTCTTCCTTCTGTTCAGGTGTGGTCAGTTCGGCCACGAGGTCACTCTCAGGAGCCAGCACCATAAACGTCACACCAAACATCGTATCGGCACGGGTGGTGAAGATAGTGAAGGACTTGAGGTTTGAGGTTTTGAGGTTTGAGGTCGCTTCGCTTTCAGGTGATTTCACCTCGCAACCTGAAACCTCAGAACCTGAGAGCGGAGCGACCTTAAACTCTACCTCCGTACCCTCGCTTCGGCCAATCCAGTTGCGCTGGGTCTCCTTCAGTGAGTCCGTCCAGTCTATCTCCTCCAGTCCGTCAAGCAGGCGCTGGGCATAGGCAGAGACACGCAAGCACCACTGGCGCATCTTCTTCTGTACCACGGGATAGCCGCCACGCACGCTGACGCCGTCCACCACCTCGTCGTTGGCCAGCACAGTACCGAGTTTCGGACACCAGTTCACCATCGTGTCAGCCAGATAGGCTATGCGGTAGTTCATCAGCACCTCCTGCTTCTTCTTCTCCGAGAACGAGGCCCAGTCAGAAGCAGTAAAGTGCAGCTCCTCCGTACCTAAGGCACCACAGCCCTCAGTACCCATCAACTCAAAGTGTTCAATGAGCTTAATGGTTGGCTGAGCTTTCTGTGAGCTGAGACTATAATAGCTCTTGAACATGCGCTGGAAAGCCCACTGCGTCCATTTGTAGTAGATGGGGTCGCAGGTGCGCACTTCGCGCTCCCAGTCAAACGAGAAACCTATCTTGTCCAGCTGGCTACGGTATCTGTTGATGTTTTCGAACGTCGTCTTCTCGGGGTGCTGACCAGTCTGGATAGCATACTGCTCTGCAGGCAGTCCGTAGGCATCGTAACCCATGGGATTCAGCACGTTATAGCCCTGCTGACGCTTGTAGCGGGCATAGATGTCGGAGGCAATATAGCCAAGGGGATGACCCACATGCAGGCCGGCACCGCTGGGGTAGGGGAACATGTTCAGCACATAGAATTTCTTCTTGTTTTCATCCTCCACTACGCGGTAGGTACCATTGTCCACCCATCGCTTTTGCCACTTCTGTTCAATTTCTCTGAAGTTGTATTCCATATCGATTTATTGTTTTTATTTCTGCTTTTAGCCTGCAAAGGTACGATTTATCTTTTAGATAACCAACGGAAAAACTACTTTTTTAGTACCTTCTTGTTCTTACCGTTCTTCATCCTCAGGATATTCAGGCCTCGCTGAGGCTTCTGTAGCTGCGTATGCCCGAACGACCGTTTGCGTATACCCGAATGCTGCGACACTGTTTTCCTTTTTATTCGTAAGCATATATTAGCCCGTACTTCTCATGCAGCTTCCGAAGAGAGCCGTCGGTCTTCATCTGACGGATGATATTGTTCACCATCTGCAAGAGATCCTCCTGCCCCTTTTGCATGAGGACACCGATTTCACCATGAGTAAATGGAGCGTTCAATAGCGGGGCTGCAAGTCGGGTGTCAGTCTGTACATAATAAGGAGCCTCTGTAATTTCCGTTATCATCACGTTGGCCTTTCCCTCTGCTATGAGTGCCGGGATTTCCTCGTTCTTTTGGTGAACGATAATCTTAGCATGAGTCAGGTTCTTGTTGGCAAATTGTTCATTCAGTCCCCCAGGATTCACCATGACAGTCACTTCGGGCTTGTCTATGTCAGCCAACGACTTGTAGCGGTCTGCCTCCGAAGCCCTGCAAAGGATAGTCTTGCCGTTAGCCAGATAGCCGTCACTCATCAGCATTGTTTCCCGCCTGGTATCTGTTATAGTTATACCACCAATGGCAAGGTCGAATATTTGAGGCTCTGCAAGTACGTCAGCAGTCAATGTAGGCCATGAGGTCTTTATGAATTCTATCTCTACTCCTAACCTTCTTGCTATTTCCTTTGCGATATCAATACCAAAGCCCCAATATGTTCCATCGGGTTGGCTTACAGCCGACCTCAAACGCGACTCGGCAGAGTCCAAGCAAGCTTGGCTCTGCTCTCGCTGCTCTTTCGTTTCACAGAATGATAACGGTCTGTAGTCGCCAGTTGTACCAACGAGGATTTTGCCTCGCTTCAGAATCTCTGCTACTTTACCATTGTCGCTTTGCTCGGTTGTATTGTCCTCATTTGAAACGCATGAGGCAAAACAGGCCGTTCCACAAATGGCAAGAACGGCAATCAGTAACCAGGTCTTTAATCTTTCCAATCTTATCATTATTTCTGTATTGTATTTTAGAGTCGGCTACAAAATAACTCATTGAATACGGTGTCGGTTCTAGTAATCACTGCTGCAAAGATAAGTTATTTATCCGACATTTGCAAGCATTTGGCATAAAAAAGAAGAGGGTGTGTCAAAATGTATCTTTCTCCCCTCCTAACCTACTGAAAGTATTGCCCGCAGCTACTGAAAGTATTGCCCGCAGTGCGTGATTTTATGCCCCATCGTGCAGGCTTTTATGGCTAACTCTTGCTCGAAGTATTGCTCAGACCGCCACGATGAAGCATAGAATCCGCCACCGCAAGGCATAAAATCCGATAACGCCAGACAGCAATGTCTTTATAAGCTGACGGAAAAACGTAAAAACTTCAGGATTCGTTTTGCCGTCTCTGCTTTTCTTTGTAACTTTGCAGGCTGTCACTGCTAACGAGAACAAAAATGGCAAAGAAAGACGGAAAGGAATTGACACCCATGATGAAGCAGTTTTTCGACTTCAAGGCGAAGTACCCTGAGGCCGTTCTTTTGTTTCGTTGTGGCGACTTCTACGAGACCTATTGCGAGGACGCTGTCATCGCTGCCCAGATATTGGGCATCACGCTGACGCATAGGAATAACGGCTATAACAAGGGCGACGAGATGGCGGGCTTCCCCCATCATGCCCTTGACACCTATCTGCCCAAACTCATCCGTGCCGGCAAGCGCGTGGCTATCTGCGACCAGCTGGAGGATCCTAAACTGACCAAGAAACTGGTTAAGCGCGGCATCACTGAACTGGTGACGCCAGGCGTAGCCATGCAGGACACGGTGCTCAACTACAAAGAGAACAACTTCCTCTGTGCCGTCCACTTTGGTAAGGCGGCCTGCGGTGTGGCCTTCCTCGATATTTCTACGGGTGAATTCCTGACGGGCGAGGGCACCTACGACTATGTGGAGAAGCTCATCGGCAGTTTCCAACCCAAGGAGGTGCTCTACGACCGCGAGCGCCGCAAGGACTTCGAGCACTACTTTGGCGTGCGGCTCTGTACCTACCAGATGGACGAATGGGTCTTTACGGAGCAGAACGCCCATCAGAAGCTATACAAGCACTTCAACGTGAAGTCACTCAAGGGTTTCGGCGTCGACCACCTGAAGAGTGGCGTCATTGCTGCAGGGGCTATTCTGCAATACTTGGAGCAGACGCTCCATACCCAGATAGCACATATCACAACGCTCTCACGCATCGAAGAGGAACGCTATGTGCGCCTTGACAAGTTTACCGTGCGTTCGCTGGAACTGGTCAGTACTATGCAGGAGGGAGGCAAGAGTCTGCTTGACGTCATCGACCATACTGTCAGCCCCATGGGTGGACGTCTGTTGCGCCGCTGGCTGATATTCCCGCTGAAGGACGAGAAGCCCATCAACGACCGCCTCGACATCGTTGACTACTTCTTCCGTCATCCCGACTTCCGCCAGACCATCGATGAGCAGCTGCATTTCATTGGTGACTTGGAGCGTATCGTGTCGAAGGTGGCTACAGGCCGTGTGTCACCCCGCGAGATGGTACAGTTGCGCAAGGCCCTGCAAGCCATCGCCCCCATCAAGGCTGCCTGTCAGGAGTCAGAGAACGAGAGCCTGAAGGGGGTGGGGGAGCGCTTGAACCTCTGCGAAACTCTCCGCGAGCGCATCAGTCGCGAAGTCCAGAACGACCCGCCGCAGCTGATAGCCAAAGGCGGCATCATCTGCGACGGTGTCAGCGATGAGCTGGACGAGTTGCGCCGTATCGCCTATTCGGGCAAGGACTACCTGCTGCAAATCCAGGAGCGTGAGGCCCAGCAGACGGGCATCGCCTCGCTGAAGATAGGCTATAACAACGTCTTCGGCTACTATCTGGAGGTGCGCAACACCTATAAAGACAAGGTACCCCAGGAGTGGGTGCGCAAGCAGACGCTGGCACAGGCCGAGCGTTATATCACGCAGGAACTGAAGGAGTATGAGGAGAAGATTCTGGGTGCTGAGGACAAGATTCTGTCGCTCGAGGCCCAGCTCTTCAACAACCTCGTGACGGCTGCCCAAGAGTTTATTCCCCAAGTGCAACAGAATGCCAACGTCATCGCCCGTCTCGACTGCTTGCTGTCGGCGGCCAAGACTGCTGAGGAGAACCACTACGTCCGCCCCGTCATCGACTCGTCCAGCATCATTGATATCCGCCAGGGACGCCATCCCGTCATCGAGACGCAACTACCCATCGGCGAGTGCTATGTGCCTAATGACGTGTTGTTAGATGCTGAGCATCAGCAGATTATCATTATCACGGGTCCCAACATGGCTGGTAAGTCGGCTTTGCTGCGCCAGACAGCCCTCATCACGCTGTTGGCTCAGATTGGTTCCTTTGTGCCTGCCGAGAGTGCCCGCATCGGACTGGTCGACAAGATCTTTACCCGTGTGGGAGCCAGCGACAATATCTCGTTAGGCGAGTCGACATTCATGGTCGAGATGACGGAAGCCTCGAACATACTGAATAATGTGACACCACGATCGCTGGTGCTCTTCGACGAGCTGGGTCGTGGCACCTCCACCTACGACGGCATCTCCATTGCGTGGGCTATCGTCGAATACCTGCACGAGCAGCCCAAGGCCCAGGCCCGCACGCTCTTTGCTACTCACTACCACGAGCTGAACGAGATGGAGAAGCACTTCAATCGCATCAAAAACTATAATGTTTCCGTGAAGGAGGTTGAGGGTAAGGTCATCTTTCTCCGCAAGCTGGAGAAAGGTGGCTCTGAGCACTCGTTTGGTATCCATGTGGCAGAGATTTCGGGTATGCCCAAGAGCATCGTCAAGCGTGCCAACGTCATCCTGAAGCAGTTGGAAAGCGAGAATGCCCAAGTGGGCAGCGCTGGCAAGCCAACTGCCGAGATAGCCCAAAGCCGCGAGGGCATGCAACTCTCATTCTTCAAGTTGGATGATCCCGTGCTTTGTCAGGTGCGTGACGAAATCCTTGGTCTCGATGTCAACAACCTCACACCCCTCGAGGCTCTCAACAAACTCAACGACATCAAGCGTATCGTCGCAGGGTGATTACTCTGCGATGGCTTGCGCTTTGCGATAGCCCATGCCAGTAACGTGGCAGATAAGGCGACCTTGCTGGTTGGTGACGCGAACCTCGACAGAAGGTATCTTGGGGTGGTTGGACACATGGACAGCCTCGGCACGAAGAACGTCGCCCTCGTGGGCGCTTGACACAAACATAATGCTGTTGTTGATGCCGAAGGTGAGCTGTCCGCTGTGATTCATCAAGGCTGCTATGGCCAAGTCTGCAAGGGTAAACAAAGCACCGCCTTGGCACACATGTCCACCATTCAGATGCTCGGCTGTAACGGTCATCTCAGCCACGGCATGCTGGCTGTCGAGTTCGGTAACCCGACAGCCGGCATTGGCTGCAAAACGGTCGTTACGGTTCAGAAGTTCCTGTATGTCCATATTACTTGACTTTCCAAACGTTCAGCACGATGCCCTTGAACTCTTGTGACCATTCGGGAGCACAGATGAACAGGGCATTGTTAAGCCAGCCGTACTTGCTGTCGGCAGGAGCCTCGAACTGCGGGGCTGCCTTGAAGTAAAACGTCGGCTTGCCTTCAGCATCCTTGCCGTTGGCGATGATGCCGCGATTGCGAACGTGGATATAGATGCCGTCGTCGGTCTTGATGCAGTAGATGGCTTCCAGCTCTGTGCGTCCGTCAGCACCGTTCAACTGGTAGTCGGCACCACCGTTGATGATGGTACCCTTCAGCAGCGGACCCTCGAAGGTGCCACCCGTAATAGGGATGACGGTACGACGTCCGTGCTGGGTGTTGTCGATGCCAAACGTCTCGCCCAAGGTCACTTTCAGCTGCATGGCAAACTCCAGTTGCGGGGTGTCCTTGGGAGGATAGCTCTGCGCACTCAGGCACAAGGCACAGAACGCGCAGCATACAGTAATGAATAGTTTTCTCATCATTATTTCTTGAGTAAAGAGGCAATGTAAAGTATGACTACGGCGCCGATGATAGCTGTACCCAGCTGTCCGAGCAGACCGCCCCATGCAATGCCCAGAAGGTCGAAGATCCAGCCGCCCAGTGCACCGCCAAAGAGACCCAGCAGCAGGTTCATTAGGAAGCCGAAGCCGCCGCCTTTCATTAACTTGCCAGCGCAGAAGCCAGCGAGACATCCAATAACGATTGATAAGATAATACCCATAATATTTGAAGTTTGAAATTTAAAGTTTGAAATTTGAAGTATCATGTTTCCTTGCCCGTATCATGCAGCAGACGCCGATGATGATGAAGGGGATGCTGAGAATCTGACCCATGTCGAGTGGCAGCGAGGCCTCGAAGGCTTCCTGGATCTCCTTCGTGTACTCGATGAAGAAACGGAAGGTGAAGATGTACGTCAGGCACAGTCCGAAATACCAGCCCGTGCCAATGCGCTGAGGATACTTCTTGTGCAGCCACCACATCAGTCCAAACAGTATGCCGTAGGCGATAGCCTCGTAGAGCTGGCCAGGATGGCGCGGCATGGAGTCGACGCGCTCGAAGATGAAAGCCCAGGGCACGTCGGTCACCTTACCGATAATCTCGGAGTTCATGAGGTTGCCTAAGCGGATGAAGCAGGCCGTCGTTCCCGTGGCAATAGCGATGTTGTCGAGCACTGTCCAGATGCTGAGCTTCGTCTTGCGGACATAGAGCCAGAGGGCGATGATGAGTCCTAAAGTGCCGCCGTGCGAGGCCAGACCTTGATAGCCCACAAACTTCCAGCCGCCGTCGGCTAAGAAGCGGATGGGCAGAAACATCTCCACCAGTCCTTTTCCTGAAGTCAGGAAGTGGTCGGGCTCGTAGAACAGGCAGTGTCCCAGGCGTGCCCCGGCCAGGATACCGATAAAGCAGTAGATAAACAGGGGGTCAAACAATTCGTCCTTGATCTTCTGTTCCTTATACAGTCGCTTCACGATGAAGTATGCCAGGGCCAGACCCACCAGCCAGCACAGTCCGTACCAGCGGAACGGCCCAAACTCCACACTAGGATTCCAATTTATAAACAGTTCACAGTTCATAGTTCATCGTTTACACATTAAATCGGAAGTGCATGATGTCACCGTCCTGGACGACGTAGTCCTTGCCCTCGATGCCCATCTTGCCTGCCTCGCGGACAGCAGCCTCTGAGCCATACTGGATGTAGTCGTCGTACTTGATGACCTCGGCGCGAATAAAACCTTTCTCGAAGTCGGTATGGATGACGCCGGCACACTGCGGAGCCTTCCAGCCCTTCTTGTAGGTCCACGCCTTCACCTCCATCTCACCAGCAGTGATGAAGGTCTCGAGGTTCAGCAGGGCGTAGGCCTTCTTGATGAGGCGGTTGACACCGCTCTCCTCCAAACCTAACTCCTCTAAGAAGAGCTGCTTGTCCTCATACGACTCCAACTCAGCAATGTCCTCTTCTGTCTTGGCAGCGATCACCATCGACTCGGCACCTTCCTCCTTGGCCAGCGCCTCCACCTTGCGGGTGAAGTCGTTGCCGCTCTTGGCATCAGCCTCGCCCACGTTGCAGACGTAGAGCACGGGCTTGGCAGTGAGCAGGAAGAGGTTACGGGCACAGTCCTGTTCCTCCTTGCTGTCGAACTCCACGATGCGGGCATTCTTGCCTTGCTCCAGCACTTCCTTATAGGCTTTCAGCACGGCAACCTCCACCTTAGCATCCTTGTTGCCAGCAGCAGCGGCCTTCTCCGTCTTGGCCAGACGGCTCTCGATGGTCTCGAGGTCCTTCAGCTGCAACTCGGTATCGATAATCTCCTTGTCGCGGATAGGGTCGATGGTGCCATCGACGTGCGTAATGTTATCATCCTCGAAGCATCGCAGCACATGAATGATGGCGTCAGTCTCGCGGATGTTTCCTAAGAATTTGTTACCTAAGCCTTCGCCTTTCGAGGCACCCTTCACGAGTCCGGCGATGTCGACGATTTCGCAGGTGGCAGGCACGATGCGTCCTGGATGCACCAGCTCGGCCAGCTTCGTCAGGCGCTCGTCAGGAACGGTGATGACGCCGACATTGGGTTCTATCGTACAAAAGGGGAAATTGGCTGCCTGGGCCTTTGCGCTCGACAGGCAGTTGAACAAAGTAGACTTACCCACGTTGGGCAGTCCCACAATACCACATTTTAATGACATGTCTTTCTAAATAAACGTTTATTTCGAGTGCAAAGGTAGCTAAAATAAGAGAAATACCAAAGAAAACGAAGCTTTTCTTTGGTATTTCCCTGTGATTAGAATTCCAACACCAGCGACTGTCGCGGTTTCAGCGTCAGGTTCTTGGACAGGTCGTAGTAGCGCCCTGTGGCTACGTCCTGCACGCGACTGACATCCTGGCCGTCTTCAAACAGCTCGGCATAGCGGGCGACCTCCAAGACGGCCTCCTTGCTGGTGCCGTTGAGGATGGTCATCACGGTATTGCGGTGCCAGCGGCGGGTGACGACGTAGATGCCGTTATAGGGAATGAACTGCGTCTGGTAGCCGCGGATGATGGTCTCGTTGCCGTTGCGCCAGTGCAGCAGGCGGCTAAGCCAGTTGAACATGTTGTTCTCGGCACGGGTGCGTCCCTCCTTGGTGAAGGCGTTGCGCTTGTCGCCGGGGAATCCGCCGGGGAAGTCCTTGCGCACGTTGCCGTCGGTGACCTCCTTGGTGCCGTTCATCAGAATCTCGGTACCATAGTACAGCTGCGGAATACGGCGTACGGTGAGCAGCAGTGCCAGCGCTTGCTTCAAGGCCAGCGTGTCCTTGCCGTTGCCTAAGAAGCGGTCGGTGTCGTGGTTGTCGATGAAGGCCATCACGTGGGTGGGGTCTTCATACAGATAGTCATAGACAAACGAGTTGTAGAGTCGGTTCAGTCCTTGCCACCAGGCATCGGTCTCTTCGTTTTTGGCTTGCGACAGCTTGTCGAAGAACGAGAAGTCCATGACGGTCTTCAGGTATGAGTTATCTTTCGACAGGCGTGAGTCCTTCTGCCAGGCGGCGGTATAGGCGGGCTCGGTGACCCACGTCTCGCCGACGGTGTTGAAGTTGGGATACTCCTCGTCCAGCTCCTTCATCCAGCGGGCCATGCCCTTGGCGTCGGCATACGGGTAGGTGTCCATGCGGATGCCGTCGATGCCGATGGTCTCTATCCACCACTTCGAGTTCTGGATGAGGTAGGTCATGAGGTGCTGGTTGCGCTGGTTCAGGTCGGGCATGGTGGGTACGAACCAGCCATCAACGGTCTCGCGCAGGTCCACCTTCGAGGCATACGGGTCCTTGACGGGCGTCAGCTTATAGCTGGTCTGCAGGAACGAGGTGCCTGTGGGGTTGCTGGTGCCCTGCGACTCTTTGAGCCAGTCGGGCAGGTTGAGCCAGTCCTTGGTGGGCATGTCGAGTGTCCACGGATGCTCGAAGCCCGAGTGGTTGAAGATCATGTCCATCACCACTTTCAGTCCTTTGGCATGGGCTTCGTCGCAGAGTCGTCGGTAGTCGGCATTGGTGCCGAAGCGGGGGTCTACCTTATAGTAGTCGGTGGTGGCATAGCCATGATAGGTAGAGAATCCGTTCTCGCTGTCGGGAGAGTTGTTCTCCAACACGGGGGTGAGCCACAGGGCTGTGACACCTAACTCCTTGAAGTAGTCTAAGTGTTCTCGGATGCCGTTCAGGTCGCCGCCATGCCGCAGCGAGGGCTGGGTACGGTCCTCTTTGTAGGGGCGCATGCCCTTCACCTGCGGGTTGTGTCCGGCACCCTGGGCAAAGCGGTCGGGCATGAGCATGTAGAGCACGTCGCTGTTGTCGAAGCCGATGCGCTTGTCGCCGCTCATCTCCCGAGCCTTCAGCGTGTAGTCGTAGGTCAGCGCCTTTCGCTTTTCGAGGTTAAACTTCAGCGTCATCGTGCCTGCTTGGGCGTTACGCAGGTTCATATAGACCAACAGGTAGTTGGGCGAGTCCAGCCGTACCACGCTGTCGATGACGGCACCGGGATAATCCGTCGTCACTTCCTGTACGCTGGCGATGTCTTTACCATAGACCATCAGCTGGAGCGAGGGGTTTTTCATGCCCACAAACCAGTCAGTGGGGTCGATGCGGTCGATAGTGGCTTTTTGTTTGGCTGCACTCATAGTCATGACTTGTGCCACAAGGGCGATTAAAAAAAGGATTCGTCTCATAGTAGTAATCAGTTAGTTTTTATTTGTTGTGTTCTTTGAGAAAGCGGATGACGGCATTGCGGATGCTGGTAAGTCCGAAGTCGGCGGGGTTGATGTCGCCGATGGGTATCCAAAGGGCCTCGGCAGCGTCATCGGCGGCGGTCACGGCAGCAGAACCGCCGTGAACACGAACCAGGAAGTCCATGTCGAGCGTGTGGACGCCCATGCCGCTATATTGATAGACGTTGGGCGACGAGAAGAGGTACTGGATGTCCTTGATGTCGAGACCTGTCTCTTCCTTGATTTCGCGCACCATGCCTTCCTCCACCGTCTCGCCCATGTCGCAGAATCCGCCGGGCAGGTCGAGGGTGCCCTTGGCGGGTTCCTTGGCGCGGCGCACCACCAGCATCTCGTCGTTATCGTTGACGATGAAGGCAGCCGTTGCCGAACAGGGATTGGCATAGTACGTAAAACCACAGTCGCGGCACTGCTTGCTCTTGAAGTTGTTGACCTCGAAATGCGCACTGCCACACACCGGACAATACTTGAATATCTCTAAAGGATGCTCCATATCTTTCTTCTACAGCAGATTACCAGTTATCTGTACGGAAGGGGAACAGGGGCAGGTTGGCACCGTTGATGACGTTGCCCAGTTGGAAGTTGCGGAAGCAGTAGCGCACGGCAACGGGTTTCTTTACTTCGGGAGCCGTCACGATGATGGCCTCGTCCCAGTAGTCGCCACCGGGACGCCAGAAGTGCTGGGCAGTAGCCGGGTGGAAGACCCGGTCCTCGCCGGCCACCTCAAAGCCGCGAATCATCTCGTAAGGTCCATCGGCGTGGTAGTTGTCCTGCAGGTGGATGAATACGGTGTCGCCCTTGACCGTCATGTCCTTGTACGATGAACTCTTGTAGAGCACCTGCTCGAAGCCGTAGTCGCGGTTCAGTGCTGTCCAGGCTAAGCGCTCGCCCACCTGACGCTTCTGCGTGGGGTGAATCTGCGTCCATTCGTAGGGGTAGGCGAGGTCGTTGGTGCATACCAGCGAACTGTTGGGGATGATCTGGGCGGCACGGAACTGCTGTTCGCGCAGCAGGGCACCGCTCACGCCGTCGATGCCGTCGCCGTAGGCGTAAGGGGCTATCTGCACGAAGTAGAACGGTATCTCACCCAACTTAAACTGCGAACGCCACTGCTCCACCAAAAGCTTCAATCGCTCAGAATACTGGTTGCCGGGGTCGTTGACGTTCGAGCAGCCCTGATAGTAGAGGATGCCCTTCACTGTGTAATTCAGGATGGGGTTGAAGGTGCCGTTGCCCCACACCAAAGCGCGCAGGTAGTCAAACTCCTTCTTGGCGTTGACGATACCCGTGGTGTCCGTCGGCTCTTGCGTGTATTTCTCCAGGTTCTCTTTCGTCAGCCAACTTTCTACACGCGAACCGCCCTTGTTGGCCTCAATCAGTCCGATGGGGCAGTCCAGGGCCTGGTGCATGACGCGGGCGAAGAAATAGCCCGTTGCCGAAAACTCGCTCACTGTCTTTGGGCTGCAGTCGCGCCACTCCGTCTGGGCATCCTCCTGCGGCTCCATGCGCATGATGCTCGGAATCTTGGCACTGCGCACACCGCTGTGCCGGGCTGCGTCGATGACCACCGAGTTGTAGTCCTCCACGGGGCAGCCCCAGAAGCCCTTCACCGGCATCTCCATGTTCGACTGTCCGGCACATACCCATACCTCGCCAGCCAATACATTCTTGATGGTCACCTGTCCGTCACCGTCGTCGAAGGTGATAGACAGGGGAGTGTACGAGGCTTTGGGCGACTTCACTGTCAACAGCCAGCGTCCTTGTTTGTCGGCCTTCGCCTCGCTGCGTTGGTCCGACCACGACGTCGTGGCCACGACTTTGCTACCGGCCTTTGCCCAGCCCCACAGACGGACGTCCGTCTGCTGCTGAATCACCATGTTATCGCTTACCAGATGGGGCAGCCGTACCTTGCCCTGAACACTTGTTGACATGGACAGCGTTACTGCCAGCAATAGACAGCTCCGCCGCATGCCCAAAGAGAGAATTCCTTTACTCATAGTCTTACGTTTTTTGTTAATTTCCGTCAAAGGTACAAAAAAAAGAACTGCGTCCCGTTGGTCGCAGCTCCTTTTTGTTCATTATTTTTTATTTTTTAACGCTTGACGTTCGTCATGGTCATTCAGTGACAATATCTTTTCGTCGAGCGATGGGTGTGACGTTGATGATTTTCACCTGTCCGCCGCGAAGCTCGGCCTCGACGGTGGTGTTGCCGCTGGCATGAAGCTTGAAGCGGACATCCCACTGGCGCGGCCAGGCGGGGAAGAGGAGGATGGTGTCACCCACTTCCTGCAATAACATCTCCTGCAGGGCTATCATGCCGCTGCCACCCCAGTTGTGGTCGGGCGTCCAGTCGAAGCCGGGACCCCAGAAGGCAGGGAAACGGTGAGGGCCGTTGCCTAACTTCTTGGTGATGAGGCGTTCGGCCTCGTCGGTCAGTCCCAGGCAGGCCGCCCAGATGGCATCCTGCTTCCAGCCCACGTGTGAACGGAACTCCAGTGCCAGACTGTCGTTCTGATAGGTGTTGCGGGCGATGTCAAGACCGGGACGCCCTACGCCATACATGCGCCAGGGGAAGACGGGGTAGAGCTGCATGCTCTCGGTGTTCTGTACGCGTTCGTAGTGCAGGGCAGGCGCTATCATGCCGTTGCGGATGGTGATGTCGGGTAAGCGACTCAACAAAATGGAGTCGGACATGGCTGCTGCGACGGTGCGCAGGGCGGCAATGGTCGAGGTGCTGTTGTAGGCCATCTTGTAGGTCTCGCCGCCGCTGCCAGGGTAGAGCACGAGCTTGCCGTTGCCGTCAAGTCGTTTGGCACCACGCTGGTTGGCGAGATACTGGTAGTGCTCGTCGAAGAAGCGCAGACAGGACTTAATCATCGGCACGTACTTCGTGATGTCCATGCCGCAATAGCGGTGAGCCTCCAACGCCATCATGCAGAACTCCAGGCAGGTGTCCCACTCATATTCCAGCCAGGCATTGCGCTCCAGTCCCGGGTCGAAGCCGTCGGGGCGCTTTGTGCCATATTCAGGATAGCAGGGCAGACCGTAGTTCTCAATCTGCTCGGTCAGACAGGCGCCCTCATGTCCCCAATAGAGTCGTGAGCGTTCCTCGGCGTTCTGATAGATACTCAGGTAGAAGTCGAGCTGAGGCAGGAGTAGGTCGTAGTCACCGTTCTTCAGCATCGGCCAGTAGACGAGGCGCTGGTTCTGTGCCGTATGCACGCCGCCGCCCCAGTTGCGATAGTCGGGCGACAGGCGGTATTCGTCGGCCTTTTCTACATATTCCGGGTCAAACGTAAAGAGTCCGCCATTGAACTTTGTGGGCCACTGTCCGCGGCTGTTGCAGCCTAACATATAGCGGAACAGCGTGTAGTTGCGAACCAGGTCAGACCCCGGAGCCTCCACATAGCTACGCTGCCAGAACTGGTGCCACCAGTCACGCGTCACCTTCTGGTCACGCTTGGTCTGGATGGAGCGCTCGGTATGGGTGAGCAGTGCCTGCCACTGGTCGATAGTGCCTTGGCAGGTGGCCAGAGTGATGGTGAAGGCATGACGCTGCAGGGGACGCTTCGAGCGGTACGTCCAGCCCTCGTAGGGGGTGCTGGCATATCGTCCCTCGGTGTGTCCCTTCAACGTAAACTGGTCACCATGCAGGCGCCCGCCGAAGGTGAGGTGCTTCAGGGGATTGGTCAGGCGGTCTTTCACGGCATCCATCTTCTGCTGGCTGACGGTGGCGTCGAAGATAGTGACGGCACCGTTATGGTGCAGGAAGGTGATACCGTCCTCTTTGGCGATGATGCTGTCGCGGAGTGTCATCAGTCCCTTGGGAGCGGAGAACTTGTAGCTGCACTGGAAGCGCTCACGCTGGGTCAGCTCATGGTCGCGGGTGCGCCACGACTCATAGGTCACCTCCACGTCGGTCTTCTCCTTCTCCTTGGACACTTCTACATGAATGACGGGTTTTTCGACATCGGCCCAGATGAGCACCCACTGCTGGCCGTCCGTCACCTGGCAGTAGCCGTCGCTGAGCACGAGCTGCTGGCGGAACGACTGCGGGTTGAACGGCTTCGACAGGTGGATGCGGAAGCGACCCAGCTTCAGCAGCGTATTATTCTCGTCGAAGCAGCCGCTGCGTGACAGGTAGAACAGCACGTCGCCGTCCTCGCACCATACGTTCATGCCCACGTCGCCGCCCCCGCAGGGCATCGACTCGCTGCTGTTCTTACTTGGCGTGCGCCACTCGTAAGTCTCGGGCTGTGCCCACAGACGCAACACCGAAACAATAAAAAAACAAAAAATAAGATACTTCTTCATATCAATAAGACGGAAAATCCCTATCTTTGCACCCAATTAGCTGCAAAGGTTCGGGCTGTGTAGAAGAATCTTTAGTCTTTAATCTTGAATGAAAATGATGTGGATGCTGTTGTTTATGTTGCTGCCAGTGGTGGCAATGAGTTATATCGGCTGGCATATATGGTGCCTGCTGCCAGTAGGATGGGGGTGGAAACTGTTGGCCGTGGTGCTGATGGTGGCATCGTTCGCGCTGCTGTTTGCCAACTTCTGGCGCGTCACCGACCGCCTGCCGCTGTGGTTAGGGTCAGTGATCTATGAAGTGGGCACGTCGAGCCTCTTTATCCTGCTCTACCTGTTTATGCTTTTCCTGCTGTTAGACTTAGGCAGACTGGTGCATCTGGTCTCGCGTACCTTATTATATAATAATGGGGGGATGGCGGGCGGCATCGCACTGTTCATCTTCGGCCTTTTCCTCTACGGCAACCTGCACTACCGCGACAAATACCGCCAGGAGCTGACGCTGACGTCGGCAAAGGTCACAAAACCCATGCGACTGGTCATGATGAGCGACCTGCACATCGGCTACCATAACCGTCGCGACGAGCTGCACCGCTGGGTGGACATCATTAACAGCGAACAGCCGGACGCCATCCTCATTGCGGGCGACATCATCGACGGCAGCATGCGCCCCATCATGGAAGAGCGCATGGCGGAGGAGTTCCGCCGGCTGAAGGCTCCTGTCTATGCCTGTCTGGGCAACCACGAATACTTTAGCGGCGAGCCAGAGGCGGAGCAGTTCTACCGCGAGGCGGGCATCCATCTGCTGCGCGACAGCATGGCCGTAGTCGGCGACCTGTGCATCATCGGCCGCGACGACCGCATGAACATGAAACGCAAAAACCTTGCAGCCATCATGAAGCAGGACATTGCTTCCTCCGCCCTCCACTCGTCACCTTCCGACCGATTCACCATTCTGCTCGACCACCAGCCCTACCATCTGGAACAGGCGGAGCGGCAGGGCATCGACTTCCAGTTCAGTGGACATACGCACCACGGACAGGTATGGCCTATTTCCTGGATTACGGATTATGTCTATGAGTGTTCCTTCGGCGAGCACCAGCGCGGCAACACCCGCTACTATGTCAGCAGCGGCCTGGGCATCTGGGGTGGCAAGTTCCGCATCGGCACACGCTCCGAGTACGTTGTCGTTATCATTGACCATTAACCATTGACCATTGACCATTGAACGCAAGCCCTTAACCGGTTAGTGGCTAATGTTCAATGTTATAAGCTCTGCATGTCGTTCAGACGCTTGTAGTAGCCGTCAATAGACAGCAGCTGTTCGTGGGTGCCGCGTTCCACGATGCGGCCGTCATGCAGCACGCATATCTCGTCGGCATTCTTGATAGTTGACAGGCGGTGGGCAATGGCCACCGTGGTACGCGTCTTCATCAGTCGCTCCAAAGCATCCTGCACCAGTCGCTCGCTCTCAGTGTCGAGAGCCGACGTGGCCTCGTCAAGAATGAGGATGGGCGGGTTCTTCAGGATGGCACGAGCAATGGAGACACGCTGGCGCTGACCGCCTGACAGGCGTCCGCCACGGTCACCGATATTGGTGTCGAAGCCATGCTCCGACTGTGTAATGAAGTCGTAGGCGTTGGCAATCTTGGCTGCCTCGGCAATCTGCTCGTCAGTGGCGTTGTCAACGCCGAACGAGATATTGTTGCGGAAGGAGTCGTTGAAGAGGATGGCCTCCTGGTTGACGTTGCCTATGAGCTGGCGCAGGTCCTGCACGCCGAGGTCGCGCACGTTGATGCCGTCGATGAGCACCTCGCCCTCCTGCACGTCGTAGTAGCGGGGGATAAGATCGACCAGTGTCGATTTGCCCGAACCCGACTGTCCCACGATGGCGATGGTCTTACCCTTGGGGATGGTGAGGTTGATGTTGCGCAGCACCCACTGCTCGCCATAGCGGAACGACACGTTGCGGAACTCTATCTGGTGTTCGAAGGTCTTGAGCCGCTTGGGGTGCACAGGGTCTTTGATGGTGTTCTCGGCCAGCAGAATCTTGTCGATACGCTCCATCGAGGCCAGACCCTTCGGGATGTTGTAGCCCACCTTCGATACCTCCTTCAGCGGATTGATGATGCTGTAGAGGATGACCATATAGTAGATAAAGGTGGGGCCGGACAACGACTGGTTGTTCAGCACCAGCACGCCGCCGAACCACAGTACGATGACAATCATGCACGTACCCAGAAACTCTGACAGCGGATGTCCGAGGTTCTGGCGGATGTTCACCCACATGATGTCGTGGCGGTAGGTGGAGTTGATGTTGTTGAACTTGTCGCGCATCTTGCCCTCGGCACAGAAGGCCTTGATGATGCGCAGGCCCCCCAAGGTCTCATCGACAACGGTCATCGTGTCGCTCCACAGTGCTTGTGCCTTGATGCTCTGTGCCTTCAGCTTGCGGCCTATCCAGCCCATGAACCACCCGATGAGGGGTATGATGACGATGGAGAACAGCGTCAGCTGCCACGAGATGACAATCAGGGTCACGAAGTAGGAGATGATGAGAATGGGGTTCTTGAACATCAGGTCGAGGCTGGACATGATGCTGACCTCCACCTCCTGTACGTCGCCAGTCATGCGGGCAATGATGTCGCCCTTGCGCTCCTCGGTGAAGAAGCCCAACGGCAGGCGCACTATCTTGTTGTACAGCTGGTTGCGCATGTCGCGCACCACGCCGGTACGAATGGGCACCACGCTGGCCGAGGCCAGGAAGTAGGCGAGCGTCTTCAGCAGGGTGGTGACGATGAGGAACAGTCCGATGAAAAGCAGCGTCGTCGTCGAGCCTACGTCGGTGATGAAATAGTTGATGTAGTAATAGACGTTGTTGACGGCTACTTCCTGTAGGCTGCCGTCGCTCCAGCTCATCAGTTCGGTGGCAGGCACGGCATCCTCCGTCTTGAACAGAATCTGCAGGATAGGTATCAGCGCCGCAAACGAGAAGATGTTGAGCAACGCCGACAGGATGTTGAACACTATCGAGAGGACGATGTATTTTTTATAAGGAGGCACGAAGCGCCTCAGAACTCGCATAAACTCTTTCATAATGCCTCGCCTAATAAAGTAGCACTCGTTGAACTGGTTATTCTTACACGCACGGTCTCGCCGATGTGGTGGGAACCTTTCGGGATGACCACGGCCTTGTTCTGCTCCGTGCGGCCCATCAGCTGTTCACGGCTGCGCTTGGAGAAGCCCTCAATGAGTACGTCGAATTCCTTGCCCTCGTCTTTCTTGTTCTGTTGGGCGGAAATCTCCGTCTGCAGGGCAATCAGCTCGTTCAGCCGGCGTATCTTCTCTTCCTCGGGTACGTCGTCGGGCAAGTGCTTCGAGGCGTAGGTGCCCGGACGCTCCGAATATTTGAACATAAACGCCGAGTCGTAGCCCACCTCGCGCATCAGGCTCAGCGAGAGCTGGTGGTCTTCCTCCGTTTCGCTATGGTAGCCCACGAAGATGTCGGTGCTGAGACCGCAGTCGGGAATGATGCGGCGGATGGCCTCCACGCGTCCCAGATACCACTCGCGGGTGTACTTGCGGTTCATCAGTTTCAGGATGCGGTCGCTGCCGCTCTGTACGGGCAGGTGGATATGCTTGCAGACGTTGGGCATCTCGGCAATGACGCGCAATGTCTCGTCGCTCATGTCCTTGGGATGGCTGGTGGTGAAGCGGATGCGCATCTCTGGCGCCTCCTCAGCCACGCGGCGCAGCAGCTGCGGGAAATTGGTGGAGAGCTGCAGGTACGAGTTCACGTTCTGTCCCAGCAGCGTCACTTCCTTGAAGCCACGGTCGCGCAGGTCACGCACCTCACGCAGAATGCTCTCCACGTCACGGCTGCGCTCTCGGCCACGGGTGTAGGGCACGATGCAGTAGTGGCAGAAGTTGTTGCAGCCGCGCATGATGCTGACAAAACCGCCTATCCTCGCTCCGTGCAGGCGCTGCGGCACGATGTCCTTGTAGGTCTCGCTGGTGCTCAGCTCGATGTTGATGGCTTTATGGCCGCCCTCGGCCTGTGCAACAAGGTCGGGCAGCGACAAATAGGCATCGGGTCCTGCCACCAGGTCGCAATGGTGGTTCTGCAGCAGGTCGTCCTTGACACGCTCGGCCATGCAGCCTAACACGCCGATAATCAACGGCGGGCGTTCAACATTCAACGTTGAACGACGTTTGCGTTCGGCAGCGAGGGCATCCAATCGGTGGTAAATCTTCTGTTCGGCATTGTCGCGCACGGAACAGGTGTTCAGAAATACGGCATCGGCATCGTCAAGCGTCTCCGTGGTCTCGTAGCCTGCCATCTGCATCACGCTGGCAACAACCTCCGAGTCAGCCACATTCATCTGGCAGCCGTATGTCTCTATGTATAGCTTTTTCATTATCTTTTTTCTTTTTGGCTGCAAAGTTACGAAAAAAATGCGTAACTTTGCATCTTGAATCACAAAACTGACCATGGAACAAATAAAAAACAAAGAATTTGGTGGCGAGCGTCCGCTGTTTGCTACCCACGACTTGCGACTGGAAAACGTCATCATCACCGATGGCGAGAGTGGTATCAAACAATGCCAGAACATGGAAGCCCAGCATTGCCGCTTCTACGGCAAGTACCCTTGGTGGCACGTTGACGGTGCCCTGATTGAAGACTGCTATTTCGCCGTAGGCTCGCGCTCAGCCATCTGGTACACCAACGACCTGGTGATGCGCCGCTGCCGTATCGACGGCCCGAAATTCTTCCGCGAGATGCGCAACGTAGAGCTGGAGGATGTCAACATCGTGGATGCCGACGAGACCTTCTGGAAGGTCAACGGTCTGCGCCTGAAGAATGTCACCCTGCACGGGGGCACCTATCCCTTTATGTTTAGCGAGAACATCTATGTCGATGGCCTCAACAGTGACGCCAAGTACGTATTCCAGTATTGTAAGAATGTCGAGGTACACAATGCCCACATCCTGACCAAGGACTCCTTCTGGGAGTGCGAGAACGTCACCGTCTACGACTCCAACCTCGACGGCGAGTACTTGGCGTGGCACTCCAAGAACGTGCGTCTCGTCAACTGCCACCTGGCTGGCGAGCAGCTGCTGTGCTACGTCCAGAACCTCGTGCTGGAAAACTGTACCTTCGACGCTGCCTGCGACCGCGTCTTTGAGTATTCCACTGTCGAGGCTGACATCCGTGGCCACATCGAGAACATCAAGAATCCCACCAGCGGACATATCGTCGCCGACTCCATCGGCAGCATCACCATCGACGAGAATGTGCGCCAGCCGAACGACTGCGTGATAGAGGTAAGAGGTGATAAATAAGAGGTAAGAGGTAGAAAGTAAGAAGTAAGAGACATGCATTTCGACTTTGACCAGATGATAGAGCGAAAGGGTACGGGCTGCGTGAAGTGGGACGAGGCCCCCTCCGTCCTTGCCCCGTCGTCCTCCGCCCTCATCCCCCTCTGGGTAGCTGACATGGACTTTGCCGCGGCGCCTGCCATCCAGGAAGCCGTCCGCCGCCGTGCCCAGCACCCCGTCTTTGGCTACACCCATGTAGGCAGCGACTACTACGATGCCGTCATTTCCTGGTTCGACCGCCGCCATCACTGGCACATCGAGCGCGAACATATCCTGTATACCACGGGCGTCGTGCCAGCCATGTCGTGTGCCATCAAGGCTCTCACCATGCCGGGTGAGCGTGTGCTCATCCTCTCTCCCGACTACAACTGCTTCTTCTCCTCCATCCGCAACAACGGCTGCGAGGTTCAGGAGAGTATCTTGCGCCCCGACGGCAAGGAACCAGCATGCTTCGGGCTGGACTGGCAGGACTTCGAGGCCTGCTGCGCCGACGACAAGACGACCGTCTTCCTGCTCTGCAACCCCCACAACCCCACGGGCCGCGTCTGGACTCGCGAAGAGCTGCAGCGCATGGCCGACATCTGCCACCGCCACCACGTGCGCATCGTCAGTGACGAAATCCACTGCGAACTCATCATGCCCGGTCACACGTTCTGTCCCATGGCTACTGTCGATGCCGACGCTGTCATCCTCAACTCCCCGTCGAAGTCGTTCAACATCGCAGGTCTCCAGATTGCCAACATCATTTGCCGTGATGCCGAGACGCGTCGCCGCATCGACCGCGCCGTCAATATCAACGAGGTGTGCGACGTCAATCCCTTCGCTCCCGAGGCCCTCAAGGCGGCCTATAACGACAGTGAGGCATGGCTCGACGCCCTCAACGGCTATCTCTGGGACAACTACCAGGCCCTTACCGTCTTCTGCGCTGCCCACCTCCCCCACTGGCGGGTGATGCCCTTGGAGGGCACCTACCTCGTCTGGGTCGATGTCTCCCTGTGTTGCAACAATGTTGCAGCCTACACGGACAGCATCCTGCGCGCCACTGGCGTCTGGCTGAACCCCGGCACCATGTACGGCCCCGTCAGCGGCCAGGGCTATGTGCGTATCAACATCGCCTGTCCCCGCAGCCGCCTCCTCGACGCCCTCCAGCGCATCTCCGAATACAGCAAATCATCAACAACATCCATACATGAGAAAGAATGAAGTAAACCTATGGTCGGTCACCTGGGGCATCCTCATGGCCGTCCTCTTCTCGGCAGCTGCCGCCTACCTAGGACTGAAGGTGGGACAGGTCTTCGAGGCTGCCATCCCCATCGCCATCATCGCCGTCGGCGTGTCGGCAGCGGCTAAGCGCAGCAATGCCCTGCGCGAAAACGTCATTATCCAGAGCATCGGCGCCTGTTCGGGAGCCGTCGTGGCGGGTGCCATCTTCACCCTGCCGGCTATCTACATCCTCCAGGCCAAATACCCGGAGATGTCGGCAGACTTCCTGAAGATTTTTATCGCCTCGCTGCTGGGCGGCGTCTTAGGCATCCTGTTCCTCATCCCCTTCCGCCGCTATTTCGTCGAGGCACCGCAGGAGCAGTTTCCTTTCCCCGAGGCTACTGCCACCACGCAGGTGCTGAAGAGCGGCGCCGCCGATGACAGTGTTGCTGGCGGTTCTGCCGCCAGCTCTGCCGCAGATGGTGCAGCTGGCGGCAAAACCGCCAGCAACAGCCAGGCCAGCCAGGCCAAGCCCTTGCTCTTTGCCGGACTGATTGGTGGTCTCTACGACTTCATCGTCGCCACCTTCGGCTGGTGGAACGAGAACGTCACCTCGCGCATGTTGCCCTTTGGCGACGACCTTGCCGAGCGTGCCAAGCTCGTCTTCAAGAACAATACCGGCGCTGCCGTCCTCGGCCTGGGCTACATCATTGGCTTCCGCTATGCCCTCATCATCACCTTAGGCTCGCTGTTCGTTTGGTGGCTCGTCGTGCCGGGCATGGCCCTGCTCTTCCCCGACACCGTGCTCAACCAGTGGAACCCTGCCGTCACTACCGCCGTCGGCGACATGTCGCCTGAGCAAATCTTCGTCACCTACGGCAAGAGCATCGGCATCGGTGCCATCGCTATGGCTGGCATCATCGGCATCATCAAGTCGTGGGGCGTCATCAAGAGTGCCGTCGGACTGGCCACGAAGGCGACGGATGCCAGCGGGGACAGCAATACCGTAGCCAACAGTGACCTGCCCTTCCGCTTCATCGCCATCGCCGCCGGGGTGACATTGTTGCTGACATTCGTCTTCTTCTGGCTGGGCGTCATGGACGGCAACCTGCTGTTTGCTGCCGTTGCTATCATCCTGACGGCTGTCATCGCCTTCCTTTTCACCACCGTTGCAGCCAATGCCATCGCCATCGTGGGCTCTAACCCCGTCAGCGGCATGACGCTGATGACGCTCATCCTGGCCTCCGTCGTCATGGTGGCTGTGGGTCTGAAGGGCACGGGCGGCATGGTGGCAGCGCTCCTCATGGGTGGCGTCGTCTGTACGGCATTGTCTATGGCGGGTTCGTTCATTACCGACCTGAAGATCGGTTACTGGTGTGGCACGCAGCCCCGCAAGCAGGAGACGTGGAAGTTCTTAGGCACGCTGGTCAGTGCTGCCACCGTGGGCGGCGTCATGATGCTGCTTAACGAGACCTACGGCTTTGCCTCCGGCACGCTGGCAGCTCCGCAGGCTAACGCCATGGCTGCCGTCATCGATCCGCTGATGAACGGTGTCGGCGCACCTTGGTCGCTCTATGCTATCGGTGCCGTCATCGCCGTCGTGCTGACACTCTGCAACGTGCCTGCCCTGGCCTTCGCCTTGGGTATGTTCATCCCCATGGAACTGAACGTGCCTCTGGTCTTCGGCGGTGCCATCAACTGGTATGTCACCACGCGCTCGAAGGATGCCGAGGTCAACAAGGCCCGTGGCGAGAAGGGCAACCTCCTGGCCTCCGGCTTCATTGCCGGCGGTGCCCTGATGGGTGTCGTCAGTGCCCTGCTGCGCTTCGGCGGCATCTCGTTCGACTACGCTGCCTGGTGGGCGAACCCCCTCTCCGAGGTCTGCTCGCTCGTCGCATACATCCTGTTAATCATCTACTTCATCAAAGCTACTAAGAAATGAAAAAGACATTATTCCTTCTGATGATGCTGTCTTTGTCGATGACGGTCTTTGCTCAGAAATCAAGTGATAGTAAGACTATGAAGCCTGGGCAGGGCTTCGAAATCAACCTGTGGCCCAAAGGACCGCGCACCAGCAACGGCGACCCCGAGGATGTCGCCAAGGTCACCGTCTTCCTGCCCAACGAGAAGCGTGCCACCGGGCGCGCCATCGTCTGCTGTCCGGGCGGCGGCTACTCCCACCTGGCCATGGAGCACGAGGGACTGCAGTGGGCGCCGTTCTTCAACGAACAGGGCATTGCCCTCATCGTGCTGAAGTACCGTATGCCGCACGGAGCCTATCAGGTGCCTGCCGAGGATGCCGAAGCGGCCATCCGTCTGGTGCGTGAGCATGCAGATGAGTGGCACATCAATACCGACGACGTGGGCATCATGGGCTTCTCTGCCGGCGGTCACCTGGCCTCCACCGTAGCCACCAAGGCCACGGGACAGTCTGCCCCTAACTTCCAGATACTCTTCTATCCCGTCATCTCCATGGAGCAGGGCGACACCCATAAGGGTTCGCGTGAAAACCTGTTGGGCAAGAGCCCCAAGCGCAAGCTCGTCAACGAATACTGCAACGAGCAGCACGTCAGCAAGCATACACCGAGGGCATTCATCGTCCTGGCCAACGATGACCGCGCCGTACCGCCCGTCAACAGCATCAACTACTACAGCGAACTGTACGCCCACGGCGTGCCTGCCGCATTCCATGTCTACCCCACGGGCGGGCATGGCTTCGGCATCCGACAGAGCTTTACCTATCATCTGGAGATGATGCTCGAACTGAAGGCCTGGTTGCGCAGTTTCTAAGTAAATCATTTATTAGCTTAAAATTGAGGTCGTGTCCGTTACTATTGACACGACCTCAATTATTGTATCTATTAATACTCTCTTACAGCAACTTTCTGATAGATTGGTCGAGGTCCTGGATGGACTGGGAACGACCTACAATGTTGTTGCCGCGGTCGATGAGGAAGAACTCGGGGACGGCTTGGACGTTGTAGAGGGAGAGGAACGTCTGGCTGCCGTTGTCGGCGCGGACGCTGACCCACGGCAGAGCAGCGGTCTGCTGCTTCCAGAAGTGCTCGTCAGCGTCGAGGCTGACCTGGTAGACCTCAAAGCCCTGGGCACTGTACTTGTTGTACAGCTCGCGCAGTTGCAGGATGCGGGCCGGTGAGGTTTCGGTAGCAAAGACGTGGAAGTCGAGCAGCACCACCTTGCCCTTCAGGTCGGTGAGGTGGCGCATTTGTCCTTTGTTGTCGCGCAGGGCAATGTCGATGAGTCCGGCCTCCTGTATCTTTGACGGGTCGATGGTCTGTGCATTGGCGGCATCGGCTATGCGCACATTCTTCATGCCTTCGATGGCGATGTTGTGCAGGTTGCGGCCTCGCTCGGCATCGGGCCAGAAAGCGTCCCAGCTGGTGGCGACGGCGGCGAATGCCTTGATGTCGTCGCGGTTGGTGCGGGGGTTGAAGAGTAGCATGTCACCCAAGGTCTGGAACAGGGCGAAGTAGGAGTATGCTTTGCCGGGTTCAGCAAAGATGTACTGCGACTTCACCTCCTGCTTGTAGCGGTCGATCATCGACAAGATGCTGTCGTTGACCTGGTCGGCGGTCAGTTCTTGGTTGCGGCTGACGGCGATGGCCCGCTGCTGCAGGTCCATCTGCTTGAGCGCCAGCTCCTTGATCTTGGCACAGTTGTCGGAACCCGTGACCTCATAGTTGGAGGCCATCTGCGGATAGGCACCCTTGACGGTGACGGTCTCAGTGCTGTCAATGGATAGCGAGATGATCTGGTCGCTGATGCGCAGGCGATAGAACTCGGGAGCCTCCGTCTGCTCGCCGCTGAAACTGAAATCGCCGGCGTCTCCCAGCCGTACTGAGTCGAGTACTACAGGACCCGTGAGGCTGATGTTCTCGAAGTAGAGCACCGAGTCCTTGGCATTGGTTATCTGACCTTCCACATGGAATTTCTTCTGGCTGCAGGATGCCATGGCAACAACGGCCACGGCAGCAAAGACGTATTTGATAATCTTCATGACTTGATTTTTATTTTGGCTGCAAAATTACAAAAAGTCGCGAACAAAACAAAGAAAAACTCGCTTTTCTTTTCATTTTCGGGTGCACTGCTGCCGACCCCGCCAAAGCGGCCCAGGGAGGACGGCGCAAGAAAATTTCCTGCCCGGTGCAAAGAATTTTCTTGCGCCGGGCTCCAATGGGCGGTGCTACGGGCTCCGTTCGGCGATGCTACGGATAGCCACCGAAGACACTCCGTATGGCCCTCCTCGACGCGGCATCCGTGCACCGCACCCCCGTTATGAAGTCCGTCCATCCCCTCAATATCAGTCCCCCCTATAAGGGGGACCTTGATATGAGGGGCAGACGGTCTCATACCCCCCTATGACGGACTGACCCATTCGGAAAAAAAGAAACGGGTTTCTTTGTTATGTGCTCAACTTTTCGTACCTTTGCCGCCACGATGAAGATAGGAACGATAGACTTGGGCGAACGGCCCGTGCTGCTGGCCCCGATGGAGGACGTGACGGACATCGGCTTCCGCATGCTCTGCAAGCGCTTCGGTGCTGCCATGGTATACACGGAATTCGTGTCTGCCGAGGCCCTAGTGCGCGACGTGAAATCGACGGTGAAGAAGCTCACCATCAGCGACGACGAGCGCCCCGTGGGCATCCAGATATACGGCCGCGACACGGATGCCGTGGTGGAGGCGGCAAAGATAGTGGAGCAGGCCGGACCTGACGTGATAGACCTGAACTTCGGCTGTCCGGTGAAGAAGGTGGCCGGCAAGGGTGCCGGGGCAGGCATGTTGCAGAACATACCGAAGCTGCTGGAGATAACGCGGAAGGTGGTGGATGCCGTCCAGGTGCCCGTGACGGTGAAGACGCGCTTGGGGTGGAACCACGAGCAACTCATTATCACCACGCTGGCCGAACAGCTGCAGGACTGCGGCATTCAGGCGCTGACCATCCATGGCCGCACCCGTTCGCAGATGTATACCGGCAATGCCGACTGGACGCTCATCGGCGAGGTGAAGCGCAACCCCCGCATCCACATCCCCATCATCGGCAACGGTGACATCAAGTCGCTGGACGATGCCGACCGCGCTTTCGACGAGTATGGCGTCGACGGCGTCATGATAGGCCGGGCGACGTTCGGCTGTCCGTGGCTCTTCACCCGCCGCGAGCTGACGTTGGACGAGAAGATAGACATCCTGGAGGAGCAGTTGCGCATCAACGTGGAGCGCATCGACGAGTACCGCGGCATCCTGCATACCCGCCGTCACCTGGCTGCCACGCCCGTCTTCAAGGGCATCCCCAACTTCCGCGAAACGCGCATAAAAATGCTGCGGGCCGAGAAGATGGACGAACTGCTGGCCATCCTTGACGGCTGTCGCAAACAACTGCTTTTGCAACGTTGACTTTACAAAGAACCGTGCCCACACAGGCACTACGGAAAGCCAAAAGGGTTTTTAAGAATATTTACACATAAAAAATCCGTATTATGATTCATGTTTTATGAATTATTTCGTATCTTTGCAGACAAATTATAAAACGCAAATTGATAAATTGTAAATTACTATGGCATTTTTAACGAATGACAAACTGACCATCGTCGGCGCAGCCGGCATGATTGGTTCAAACATGGCTCAGACCGCTTTGATGATGGGTCTGACAAGTGAAATCTGTCTCTATGACGTATTCTCTCCCGAGGGTGTAGCCGAGGAGATGCGCCAGAGTGGCTTCGACAACGTGAACATCGTTGCCACCACCAATGCTGAGGAGGCTTTCCGCAACGCCAAGTACATCATCTCTTCAGGTGGTGCTCCCCGTAAGGCCGGTATGACCCGTGAGGACCTGCTGGCAGGCAACTGTAAGATTGCTGAGGAACTGGGCCAGAACATCAAGAAATACTGCCCCGACGTGAAGCATGTCGTCATCATCTTCAACCCCGCTGACCTCACTGGTCTGGTAACCCTGCTGTACTCTGGCTTGAAGCCCGGTCAGGTCACCACGTTGGCTGGTTTGGACACTACCCGTCTGCAGTCGGCTCTGGCCAAGAAGTTCGGTGTGATGCAGAGCGAGATTGAGGGTTGCGCTACCTATGGTGGCCACGGTGAGCAGATGGCCGTCTTCGGTAGCCACGTCACCATCAAGGGCCGCAAGCTGACTGACATCATCGGTACCGCAGAGTTCCCCGCTGAGGAGTGGGAGCAGATGAAGGTTGACGTCACCAAGGGTGGTGCCAAGATCATCGAACTCCGCGGACGTTCTTCGTTCCAGAGCCCCTCATACCTCTCAGTCGAAATGATTCGTGCCGCTATGGGTGGTGAGCCCTTCCGTTTCCCCGTAGGTACCTACGTGAAGACCGACAAGTACGACCACATCATGATGGCCATGAAGACCACCATGACCGCCGAGGGCGCTAAGTTTGAGGTTCCCCAGGGCACTCCCGAGGAGAGCGCCAAGCTGGACCAGAGCTACGAGCACCTGTGCAAGATGCGCGACGAGCTGGTGACACTGAACATCGTGCCCCCCATCTCGGAGTGGAGCAAGATTAACCCGAACCTGTAAGAGAACTCGCAAAGAGATGCTACATCATAAAAGGCCCGTCAAAGCGACGGGCCTTTTATGATGACCTTCCGGTCCTTGGAGATATAGATTCCATGCTGAGGCTTTGTCACCCTGCGTCCCGTCAAGTCATAGAGGGGTGCCGGATGCGACTCCGTTCCAAGGGTCTTGCCTTGCATGCCGGTAATGACAGTGCTATGGTCGGTGACTACTATGCAGAGCCTCCTGGCGTAGCTGTGGCCATCGGCGTCAGCCACTCGCAGGCTGACTTCACCAATGGTCTTTGCATCGCCTGCCTGAAGGGTCAGTGTATGGTCAGCAACGGTAAGACGCACTGGCAAACTGGCCGTAAGCTGTTCTACCTGGAATGCCGGGCTGTCAGTGTAGCCGGCGAACAGCGGTCTGAGGTCAATGGCTGCCGTGCCGTTGGGCTGCAGGAACACATGCGGCTGTGCCATGAAGTCAAGATAGTGCTCCAGTTCGGTATATCCGTCACCATCCAGGTCGCTGTTGCTTTCCTTGAAGTCACGAGTACGGGTGCGTGGGTCGGTGCCCCGAATTTCCTCCCACCAGTTAGGCAGTCCGTCATAGTCGGTGTCATAACCTACAGGGCGCAGCTCCTCCGGATATTCCTCAAAGCCACCAGCATCCTGCTCGTCATCTATCTCGCCCCTGATACCCGACTTAGACCCCACAAAGGTGTAGCTCCTGTTGAGTGTCTCGGTCACCATGCGGCAGTCTGTCAGGTCTTGCATGGGCTGATGGGCGCCCACGTCACTCAAGACATTCTTATAGGCCTCATGGGCCGTCTCAAGTGTTGCATAGCTTGGGAAAAACGGCTCAGCATGTAGCCACTCCCAGTCGAGCGAAGAACGTCCGTCATGGATGCGCATGCGGTAGGTGTCGCCCAGCTGGTCGGTAGTAATGGTTCCGTTATAATTGTCCCTCACATTGCCACTGATGTAGGCACTCTGTGTTCCTTTCAGATTGCCTTCAATGTCGAGTGTGAACAGGCACTTCTCCTGTGTGTCGATGCCCATCTTATAGTAGTTGCCCACAAAGTTAACCTCATGGGCACCGCCATCCGTGGTGCGGCGGTGCCAGTTGTAAACCACATTATTAAATATGTCGAGACGTCCTGCATACTCGCCGTTGGCATCCGTTCCACCACCCATTGACCAGTTGCGTCCCTCGCAGTCGGCCAGCAGGTTATGGTGAAACGAGCCGATGTCGCCACCAATCGTAGCAGCATATCCGTGGTTGGTGCCTGCCGCATAGTTGCGGTGCCCGGCAATGCCCAGGGCCTCACTAATCAGCGAGCGCTGGAGGGTGATGTTCTTGGAACCCCGGCTTGAGAAAGTCTCGTCAGTACCCCACGAGGCTGTCACATGGTCGAGGATAGTATGGTCGGAATAGACCGTTCCGATGGCATTACCCGTTTCCTCGCTGGTGCCTAAGCCACGGCGTGCCCGCAGGAAGCGTACAATATTGTCAGAGCCGATGCCGATGTCAGAATGCTTGATACAGATGCCCTTTCCGGGAGCAGTCTGTGCGGCTATGGTCACTTGGTCGTCAACCCAGCAGGTCTTATAGTTCATGTCAATCACACCCGCCACCCGGAACAGCACTGTGCGCGGACCGCTGCCGTTGGTCAGCGCCCAGCGCAGCGTGCCCTCACTGCCATCGTCTTTCAGGGAACTGACATAGACCACGTGTCCGCCCCGACCGCCACGGGCAAAGCGTCCGTAGCCCTCGGCTCCGGGGAAGGCCAGATGACGTGGCTGGAAGGTCCACACATCGCCTCTGGTGATAGTGCCCTCGGCATCCTCCCTGTCTATGCGCCAATAATAAGTGTGGATGTTGCTCAAGCTGCCAGGATTGTAACTCGTCTCCACGCCCAATATAGCCTCCGCCTTGTCTGGTGTGGCATTGGCAATAGCCGCAGAGTCGGTACCTAAGAAGAGGTATTGCCTGACCGTCTTGCCGTCGCGGGCTGCCGTCCAGCTCAGCATTGGGTAGTTCTCGTCCATGTCGGCATGAACGTCGCCATTTGCCGGCACAGGGTCGGTAGCCATGGCCGAGATGTCGCGTCGTCCATCATCAGGAGTCGCCTCCAGGTAGTTGTGAATGGGCAATGGCATACCCTTCTGCCACCGGCAGGCAGCGGGAATGAGTTTAGAGCGCTCGTTCAGCAGATCCAGGAATTCGTCCCCCTCCATCCGCTCCGCTGTCGTGAGTTCGCAGTCCAATGTTGTCCCACTGTCCTGAGCAGGCCATACAGCACTGTTACCAGCATCAGCTGTGAAGTAGCAATAGCGCACGGTGGAACCTGCAGAGTTGGTGGCTGTCACGCCGGCCTTATTGGTTCGTGCGGCATTGATACCGATGGTTGCTGTGGTATAGCAGTTTTCTATGAGTACTGCGTTGTAGTCGCCATTCCCCACACGGCCCACAATGCCACCCATGTCATTCTTGCCATCCAGGGTGCCTTCCACATAGCAGTTTTGCACCTTGGTGCTACCCATGGCCTGTGCCGCGATACCTCCGCCATTTGAGCCATAGCCGCGTACATTGCTGCCACTGACATAGCAGTTGATGATACGAGAATTGATGGCACGGCCTGCAATACCTCCGAAATAGGCATTAGCCTGAATGAACTCGTCACAGATGCCCAAGTTGCGGATTTCCGCATCTTCTAAGACACGGAACAAAGCCATGTAGTTGACGGAGCCTTGCAGATAGACTCCGCTGATGGTATGGCCGTCACCGTCAAAGACTCCCTGGAATGCCTTGTAGTCAGTGTCGCTGGCATAGGAGCCAATCATTGGGGTGAGGGGGAAGGCGCTGCCTGACTGCAGGTCGGCGAGTTCCTGTTGGTTCACCTGTTCATTGATGACAATGTCCCTGGTCAGCCTGAAGTACAGGCCTCGGCTGAAGTTGGTCCCATGGTTTACATCCTGTGCCAGCTTGGCCAGTTCGTCGGCATTACTGATCAGATAAGGATTTTCTTTGCTGCCGTCACCTCCGGCATAGGAGGCCGACTGTGCCAGTGCTGACACCGGCACGGACAGCAGGCTAAGCACGATAAGCAATAACTGTTTCATTTTTGTTTTATTGGTTTGTTTCTGTAGTTCTGCGGCAAAGGTACAAAAAATAAATGGAACGGAAGTGTAATTCCGTTCCATTTTAGTGGATTATTGCATCAAACGACACAACAGTCTGTCTTCTCCCTTACTTAGCAAGGAACTTCTTACCGTTCATGATGACAATGCCCTTGTAGTCAGAACCGACCTTCTGTCCTGCGAGGTTATAGCGGATGCCATCAGCAGGAACGGTAGATTTGGCCACGCTAATAGCTGTAGCATCAACGACTTCTCCCTCCAGTGTGAAGTTGTCGAAGCTCATAGCTTTAGCACTGTCCTTGTTGTAGTCAACATCAGCAATGACGCGGTAGGTGCCGGCAGTCAGCTGCAAGTTGCCTAATGGGGTCATCACGCCGAACTTCTCCTCAAAGCCAGGATAGTACTGGATGGCCTGCCAGTTGACGGGCTGGCCGTCCTTCTGGGCTTCAAACACGAACAGGACGGTGTCCTTCTCAATGCGGCAATAGCTGCCTGCTCCCCACTCCAGGTTGTTGTATCCACCAGTCTTCGTAATCCATGTAGAGTTATAGACCTCGGTCTCACCCTGCATGATACGGATACGGTAGGCGGGATTCTGCTCCACCAGCAAGTCGAAGTCAATGGCATTGACTTTGAAGGCTTTGCCATCGGCAATGGTCATGTCGAAGCCGAATGCCCAGTTCTCAGAACCAATGGCATTCTCATCATTGTGTTTGTTGGCACCTCCGGCGGTACAGTTCAGCTTCCAGACATAGTCGCAGTCGATGTTCTTCACTCCCTGATGACACACCTGCTTGATTTCATAGCCGCCCTCCTGGGTCTCATCCTTCACGATAGTGGCCTCAATCTCTGGAGTCTGGAAGAAGTTAACGGTCACACCGTCAATGCTCTTGTTGAACTTATCGACGGTCTCGATATAGTTCCAAGTGTCGTAGGTCACACTACCATCATCGGGGTTGGTGAAGGTCGGACGCACAATGCCGACAAAACCTCCCTCTCCTGATACAGGATCAGAAGAACCGCCCTCAAGAGTACCCTCCAAGGTGAAATTGTCGAAACTCATGGCCTTCGAGCTGTCCTTGTTGTAGTCAACATCAGCAATGACGCGGTAGGTGCCGGCAGCCAGCTGCAAGTTGCCTAATGGGGTCATCACGCCGAACTTCTCCTCAAAGCCAGGATAGTACTGGATGGCCTGCCAGTTGACGGGCTGGCCGTCCTTCTGGGCTTCAAACACGAACAGGACGGTGTCCTTCTCAATGCGGCAATAGCTGCCTGCTCCCCACTCCAGGTTGTTGTATCCACCAGTCTTCGTAATCCATGTAGAGTTATAGACCTCGGTCTCACCCTGCATGATACGGATACGGTAGGCGGGATTCTGCTCCACCAGCAAGTCGAAGTCAATGGCATTGACTTTGAAGGCTTTGCCATCGGCAATGGTCATGTCGAAGCCGAATGCCCAGTTCTCAGAACCAATGGCATTCTCATCATTGTGTTTGTTGGCACCTCCGGCGGTACAGTTCAGCTTCCAGACATAGTCGCAGTCGATGTTCTTCACTCCCTGATGACACACCTGCTTGATTTCATAGCCGCCCTCCTTGGTCTCATCCTTCACGATGGTGGCCTCAATCTCTGAAGTCTGGAAGAATTTGACGGTCAGTCCGTCAGTGCTCTTGTTGAACTTATCGACAGTCTCGATATAGTTCCAAGTATCGTAGGTCACACTACCATCATCGGGATTGGTGAAGGTCGGACGCTCGATACCTACTGTCACGTCCTGAGCCATTGCAGTACCTGCCAAGAGGGCTGCAAAGGCGAAAAGAGTAAATTTTCTCATAATGACTTGTTTTAAATTGATAATAATTAAATATAATAAAGTACATGAGGCCAAGGCCTGAGCATCAGCCTCATGTACCCATTGGCAATTATTTATTCGGTTTTGCGTACATAGGGGTTGTAGCCTGGGTTCTGGCCAAACTCCTCCGCATTCTGAAGCTTGTCAAGGAAGGTATTGGGGATGGGCCACAGGTTGTTGTGCTCGTCCACCACGTCATTGCCGTCCCATGCAGGATTATGCTGGCGGATATAGTTCACCAGCTTGCCAGTACGTTTCAGGTCGAACCACCGCAACCACTCGCCGCACAGCTCACGGGCACGCTCCTCGAGGATCCACTCAATGGTCATCTGGCTGGCACTCACCTGAGCCTCGCTCAGTGAATGTCCTGTCTTGACAACACGGGCATTGCGAATCTCACTGTTGATAATCTGAGCAGCAGCGGCTTGGTCGCCCAAGCCAATCTTTGCCTCGGCGGCGATAAGCGGCATCTCTGCATATCGGATGACAGGCACATCGCCGAAGCCCACATTAGCCGTAGCATCAGTCAGCAGAATGGTTCCGTTAGGATCGCCGTCCCAGATGCGATACTTCATGAAGCGGGGGAATGAAGAGGCAATATATACACTTGACTTGGGGTCAGTAGTCTGGCGGATTTTACATCCACCCTGTGCGTTGACATTCTCACTCTCATAGATGTCGTCAATGCCCAACAAGGCGATACCCTGGTCGGCGGCGGCCACCTTGTCGGCATCAGTCACGTGTTTCTTGGTGAAACGCAGCACCGTTTGTCCGTTGCTGACTGTCTTGCCCACCAGATTGTCCTTGGCATTATAGTTCTGGGCCATGACCTCCGTCCACTTGTACGAGCCACGTGGGTTATACTCGGGGAAGTCCTCCTGGAAGAGCACATCGTAGCGGATATCCCAGTCCTGCCAGAGGTTCAGGAAATAGTATGTTGGCATGAGCAGCACACTCTCCTTCGGGTACTCCCAGGCGGTGGCAGCACTCGTGATGCCGGCACGCGTCAACAGACGGGGTGCCCAGTACAGGTGCAGACGGTTGGGGTTCTTGGGATTGGCGTTCAGTGAGGAATTCTCGGAATGAGTCACCACCCATAGGAACTCTGTGTTGTTCTTGTTATTCTTGGCCTGCCAGATTTCATCATAGGTGCTGTAGAGCTGGATGCCCAAAGCAGACTTGTTGTCCATGACATACTTGGCAGCATCGTAAGCCTTCTGGTAGAAAGCCTGCTGGGCAGCACTGCCTGCCTCCTCATACTGGGCACGGGCCAGACATGCACGGGCCAGGATGCCATAGGCAGCCTTCTTGGTAGCACGCCCGATGTTACCTTTATAGGGAGTAACGGGCAGCAGTTGAGTGGCCTTCTCTGCATCAGGGATGATGACCTCGTCATAGATGACCCTCCTGTCAGTACGGACGGCGGTGAAGGTGGGCTCGCCAGTTCCCTTGGTACGCATTTCTATGTCGCCGAACCATTCTACGAGCCACCAGTAAGCATAGGCACGTGTGAAGCGAGCCTCACCCTCGAAGTCATTGCGGGTGGCATCACTCAGGTTCTTGGTGTCTGGCAGATAGTCCAAGACGTTATTTGCCAGATTGACATTGTCATAGACACGGTTCCAGGCACCAGCCACCTGACCACGGTCGCCCTGCAGGTTGACAAAGCGCGTGAGCTGCATGCCATACTCGTTCTTTTCCGGTATGTTCGCCCAGATGTCGCCGGCTCCCTCAAAATAGAGTACGGGATCCTCGCGTCCGTAATATTTCCACTTGAAGTTATAATACATCTGATTTACCAGACCTTCCATGCCTTGTTCTGTGGCAAACACGGCACTGGCACCTTCGCTCGACGGATTGTATTCATCGAGATCGCAGGAGGTGAGTCCCCAAGAACAGGTGCCCAGGAGCATTGCTCCGATGAAATATTTATTGATACGTTTCATAATATCCTATTCTCTTAGTTAAAAGTTAACATTCAGTCCTACGGTGACACTGCGCTGCTGGCCCTCGGGATCCCAGTTCTTCATCCAGTCATTCTTGACGAAATAGAAGGGGTTGCTGACAGTAGCATATATGCGTGCACTTTGTATGCTCAACGACTTTGCCACACTTCTCGACAGGGAGTAACCTACGGAGATACGCTTAATCTTGAGGAAAGACTGGTTGCAGTAGCTCAGCGACTGGTAGCCTACATAGTCGAACAGCTTACGGTTGAGCATCAGACCAGGCAGCGAGGCACCTTCATTGCTACCAGCCACCCAGTAGTCCATGTTGGTGTATTTGCCGCCATTCGATGGGTCGAAGTTGGCCAATGGGCTCTCTCCCCAGTGGCCCCAACGGGCATAGAGGTAAATGTTGAAGTCCCAGTTTTTGTAGCGGATGTCGTTGTTGAAACCAGCAAACCACTTCGGGGACTGCGAGCCGATGTACTCGATATCCTTATTCTGGTCGATGATATTGTCGCCATCCAGGTCGGCCACCTTGACATCACCAGGCAGGAAGGGCTGTGTCTTTTCCGCGTCCTTGAAGTAAGTGGCAGCCTCAGCAGCCTCAGCGGTTGTCCAGATGCCTAAATATCTGAATGTCTTGTACGACTTGATAGGATAGCCAATCATCAGGGTCGAGTTCTCCTTCTGAGAGCCTAACTGGATGTCTGTGCCATCTACCAGGTCAATAATCTTCTCCTTGTTGGCCGAGAAGGACAGTGTGCTGTTCCACTGGAAGTCCTTGGTGACGATATTTCGCGAGTTGATAGTGACTTCCACACCGCGGTTGCGAGTGGCTCCGATATTGGTATAGGTGGCGAAGTTACCGTCATTACCCGATGATGTGGGCAGTGAGCGCAGCAGTATCAAGTCGGTAGTCTTCGTGTTATAGTAGTCGAAGGTAATGCTGAGCCGGTTGTTCAACAGCATCATGTCGAAACCGATGTCGAAGGTCTTCGACTTCTCCCACTTGGTCTCACGGTTGCCAATCAGGTTGTTCTTGCCAAGGATATAACGGTTGGCAGCTGTATCCTGGAAGCCGAAGCTCCAGTTGGCAAAGGTTACGCCTGACTCAGTACCATAGACGGGAATACCCGAGTTACCGGTGACACCGTAAGTCAGACGGAATTTCAAGTCGTCAAGCCAGGATTTTGTACTCTTCATGAACGGTTCGTCGCTGATGCGCCATGCAAAGGCTGCGGAGGGGAAGGTGTCCCACTTGTGTCCCTTAGCCAGTACGGAGGCTCCGTCGCGGCGCAGCGAGGCGGTAAAGAGATAGCGGCTCTTCCAGTCATAGCTGATACGACCTGCATATGAGAAGTTCTGCTGCTTGGTATAGGCACTGCCATGGATGGAGTGGCCGTCGCCACCGTCATTGCTGGCCAGGTTCCACCACAGGTTGGAAGCCAGTGTCTGGCCGATGGATGTGGCTGTCAGCTCGTCGCCCGTCTTCTTGTTCCAGGTGGTGAGCAGCGTCAGGCTCAGATGGTGGTCTTCTGGCAACATGGTGAACTGATAGGTCAGGATGTTGTTCCACTCGACATAGAGGCTTGATGCCTTTGTCATGTCAGCCGTTGACTGTTTCGTGCCGGCATCAATGACTGAGGCTGAGTTGGCATCGGAATAGTTGCCTACCGACGAGTTGACGATATGGGCATTCACCTGGGTCCGGAAGTTCAGGCCTTTGATGGGATGGATGTCCAGGTATCCATTGGCCACCACATTAGTGCCATAGCTTTCGCGGGCATAGAGATAGTCGCCCTGGGTGTTAATCAGCGGGTTCACATAGCCGCTGGCCTCCAAGGGTCGCTCCACCAGCTCCGTGCCGATGGTATAGGTGTCGGCCAGGTCGTCATAGACTCCGTATGGCGAGCCCAGCTGCATGCCCGTTGTGGGTGTGCTCTGATAGGGAGAGTACTCGCTGCGGTTGTGGGTCAGCTGGAAGTTGACACCGGCATCAATCCACTTGTGAACCTTATGGTCGATGTTGGCACGGAGCGTATAGCGGTCGGTGCCGCCGCTCTTCTTCCATTTGTTGCCATCGTTGGCATAGCCGACACTGAAGCGTGCCGTTGTTTTCTCAGTGCCACCCGACAATGTGATGGTGTGGCGGGTGCTCCAGGTGGTGGATTTCTGCAGCAGCTCATCATAGTCCGTCCAGGCATTGGCCTTATAGGCAGCGTATGCGGCCGGACTGCTGAACAGGTTCAGGTCGTCGGCAGCGGAGTTCCACTGTCCGGCATTGGCGGCAGCCAGCCGGCGAGCCTCATAGTAGTTCTGGCCTGAGCGGTAGTCGGGATGCTGCTCGCGGAAAGCGGCAGTGACATAGCCGTTGTACGACACCTGCATCCTGCCAGCCTCGGCCTTTTTGGTGGTGATGATAATCACACCATTGGCGCCCTGTGAGCCATAGATAGCCGTTGACGAGGCATCCTTCAGCACGTCGATAGTCTCGATATCGTCAGGGTTCAGGTCGCCCATAGAGCCTCCCTGCACTCCGTCGATGATGACCAGCGGGGCATTGTTTCCGTTGATGGAGCGGTTACCACGGATGCGGAGCTCACTGCCGTTCACGTCAAGTCCCGTGATGCGTCCCTGTAGCGCGGAAGCCACACTGCTGGTGGGTGTCTGCAGGATGACATCGCTCTTCACCTGAGCCACCGAACCGGTGACATCGCGCTTTCTGACGGTGCCGAAACCGATGACCACCACCTCGTCCAGTCCCTGTGCGTCGGGTTCCATCTTCACCTCCATGTTGGCATTAGCCTGAAGTGTGATAGTCTTGTAGCCTGTGTAAGAGAACTGGAGTTTCTTGCCTGCAGCACTACTGACCGTGAAGTTGCCATCAATGTCTGTAATGGCACCTCCATTGGCACCGACGATTTTCACGGTGACACCAACGAGCGGCTCGTCGTTCTCGTCAACCACATGACCTTTCACAGCCTTCGCCTGCTGTACGGCAGCGGGCTGAATGGGTGGGGTAGCAAGGGCATCGCCTGCCCATGCTGTGACGGGCATAAGCATCGTTGCCACCAAACCACAAGCCAAATAGACTTTCTTTGTTTTTTCCATGTCTTTGCTTTTTAGGTTAGTAAATAGTATTCCTGTTAGATAAATGACGGTGGAGGGGCTAAAATGTCATCACACAAAAGCCCCCTGAACGAGGAGCACATGGCCGAGGAGCTACGCCAGATTAAGGCTCCCGTCTATGCCTGCTTGGGCAATCATGAGTTCTATGCCGGTGAGTCCGATGCCCTGCGCTTCTATCAGGAAGCCGGCATCCGGTTGCTATGGCTTCCACCAGCGAGGCCGCACCAACTATTACATCAGTAGCGGCCTCGGCATCTGGGGCGGCAAGTTCCGCATAGGAACGCGCTCGGAGTATGTGGTGCTGACGCTCAGCCCTCAGTAGTCACAGGATGGCGAGGCTAAGCCTCTTTGGTCTCACTGCTGGAATATCTGGTGTTTGCATCTTCTTCCATGTAGATGCGGGCGTATGCCACATAGTGCTTGGCGTTGTCGGTCTGGCCGGGACGCACGGGCTTCAGATACTTGGCCGGCACGCCGCCCCAGATTTCACCGGCGGGAATCTTCGTGTTCTGCAGCACCAAGGCGCCGGCAGCCACGATGGACCCCTCGCCCACCTCGCAGCCGTCGAGCAGCGTGGCTCCCATGCCGATGAGGGCATTGTCGTGGATGGTACAGGCGTGGACGGTGACATTATGCCCGATGGTGACGTAGTTGCCGATGTGCGTCGGACCCGTCTCGTGGGTCACATGCACGCAGGAGCCGTCCTGCACGTTCGAACCGTTGCCGATGGTGATGGGGGCCACGTCGCCGCGTACCACGGCGCCAAACCAGATGCTGCACTCGTCGCCCATCGTCACGTCGCCCACGATGGTGGCGTTCTCGCTGAAGTAGCAGTCCCTGCCCCACTTCGGCGCCATTCCCTTATAACTCTTGATTAATGCCATATTGCTTTGTCTTTTTACTTCTTTACCTGTTTATATATGAACGCTCCCGCGTACAAAATATTTTAATTTCTCGTCTTTATTTTTCATCTTGTTAGATTCTGTTACGAAATCAATATAGTAAGGATAAAACCTACATGGCAACCAAATAATGGTTTTTCGGCAAGATCGAGCATTCCTCCTTGTTGAATCATCATCCGACGACTTAGGGAAAGGCCAATACCGCTGCCACTACGCTTGGTGGTGAAAAAGGGAACAAAGAGCGACTGGCGGTTCTCTGCAGGAACAGGCAACCCATCATTGCCAATGTAAAGCTTCAATACAGGGCTGTTTGTGGGCTCCTCCATCTGCTCTATCACCATTTTCTTCGCCTCTGCTTCCATAGCGTTTTTTGTCAGGTTTATCAACACTTGGCGCAGCATGCCTGCATCTGCACGGATTGTCAGACCTGTGGGAATATTTATCTCCCAAGTCAGTTCTGGATAGGCTTTACAGACTTCATCAAGGATTGGACGAAGAGACACGTCTTCCAACACAGGTTTCTCCAGTTGAGACATCTTACGGTAATTAGCCACGAAGTCACTCAGATGGCGGCTGGTGTCGAAGATGGCCTGAATGCCAGGTTCAAGAGGAGTACCTTTCACATCATTGCGGCTGAGCATCGACTGGCTGATGCTGGTAATGGGGGCTGTGGCGTTCATCATCTCGTGTGTCAGTACACGGGTGAGCCGTTCCCACGATTCCACCTCGTTCTGGTTCACCTGCTGACGGATGGTCTCACCCAACTGATTCAGCGTTTCCTGCATGGCGCGTTCGCCAGGCAGCAGGCCGTGTGTAGGCATACGGAAGGTGAAGTCACGATTGCGAATGGCCTCCTGCATCAGATGGGCACGAAGACGAAGTTTCCGCTGATGGCGAATAAATGCAATCAGCAGAACTACGCACACGATACCTATTATAATAAGAAGCCACATCATAGCCGTTTCATCTTGTTATATAGCGTCTGTCGGGTGATGCCAAGGAGTTCTGCAGCCTGAGTGAGATTGCCGTGACAATGGTCGATGGTACGACGGATGTGTTCCTTTTCCATCTCATCGAGGCTGATGATTTCGTTCTGCATATCGAGAACATCCTTCAGCTTGCGTACCAGTTCATCATTGTCCCACGGCTTGGTGATGAAGTCGGCCGCTCCGTTCTTCAATCCCTTTACAGCCAGATTGACATCAGCGTATGCCGTCAGCAATACCACTGGCGTCTGCGGATGCTGTTTGCGGATAGAGCGAAGCCATAGCAGCCCCTCCTGTCCGCTGTTCACGCCAAGTGTGAAATTCATGTCGAGCAATACGATGTCTATCTCTTCCTGTGCCATTGTTTTCAGGATATAATCCGGCCTTTCCAATGTCAATATGCGTTCAAAGACGCTATCCAGGAGATAGCGCATGGCAGTCAGGATGGAAGCATTGTCATCGACAACTAATATAGTACCATATTGTTTCATATTGCCTGCAAAGATACGAAGATTCTGTCTAAAAATCATACGGAAGACTGTCAAATTATTAGACGTTCTGCGTCTGGCGACATTAAAACTCTTGGAGCATAGAGAGATTTTCAATAATTTTGCAAACAACTCATAATAACAAAAGTGATGAGAATAACATTGATTGCAATCTTGACGCTTACAGCCGTTTCAGCCCATGCACAGCACTCATGGACGGTGCAGCAATGTATGCAGTACGCCGTGGAGCATAACCACGAGGTGAAGCGCACTGAGCTGGAACTCGACAACTACATGGCCAACAGAACGGGAGCCATTGGTCGTTACTTGCCAAAAGTAGATATGGGTATAGGAGCACAGTACAACTTCGGACGAACCATTGACCCCGAAACGAATATCTATACTGATGTGAGTACCTTTAATAATGGTTATTCCCTGAGTGCCTCATTTCCGTTCTTTGACGGGTTCAACCGTTTGCATGCCCTAAAGGCCGCCAAGGCCAGTGTTCTCATGGGGCATCATGCTTTACGTCAGAAGCAAAACCAGATAGCCTTAAACGTATTACAAGCTTTTGTCAATGTTGCCTATTATGATGGATTGGTAAAGATGGCCGGGGAAAAAATGGAAGAGACAACGCTCTTACTCCGTCAGACACGCCTGTTGGAAGAGCTTGGCCGTAAGAGTGCTGCAGACGTGGCTCAGGTAGAATCGCAACAAGCGGAAGCCAACTACGAACTGACACATCAACAGAATCTCCTTGCCTCTGCCATACTGGAGTTGAAGAAGTCGATGGCCTACCCGATGGGAGATACTATCAGATGCGAAATCCCTATTCTGAGTACGGATAACTTCCACGCCGGCAATAAAATATTCCCAAACAGCGAGCAATACATTCCCACGCTTGGGAATAATCCAGAGCTACTGGCATCGCACTATCAAATGAAAGCCTCCAAACACGAGTGGCACCAGTCCCGTGCTTCTTTGTTCCCTTCCCTCTCGTTGAGCGCGGGACTGAACACCACTTACTTTCATACCCTCCATTCAAATGGAGGACAGTCATTCCGTGATCAAATCAAAAATAATATGGGTGAGTATGTTGGTGCCACATTGAGCATCCCCTTGTTTAACCGCTTACAGACCATCACCAGCATCCGCAAGGCAAAGAACAACTATCAGATAGCCCGTGAGAACTATGAGCAGAAGCAACTCGAACTTGAAAAGCTCGCTCGTGAAGCCTGGCAGGACTGGCAAGGCAATCTTAAACAAACTGAGCAGATGCTAAAGAAAGTTGAAGCCGACAGCCTGACCTATCATTTGACACGTCGCCAATTCGAGGAAGGACTCTCGACGGCCATCGACCTGCACACCACTTCCTCACAACTGCTGAAGTCGAAAGCCACCCTGTTGCAATGTCAACTGATGGCGATGGTAAAAGAACAATTAGTAAGATATTATAACGGACAGACGATATGGACAGAATAATCGAAAAGACAAAGACTCAACGGTTGAAGAAGTATTGGCCGTATGCGGCAGGTGGCAGCTTGCTGCTGGTGATGTTGTGCTGGCTTGTATTCGGCAATCATGCCTCGACGCTGAAAGTTAATGCCGATGACCTGACCATGAGCGAGGTGACAAAAGCAGAGTTCAAGGACTATGTACGTACTAACGGACAGGTGCTGCCCATCCAGGTGGTGCAGATCTCGCCAGAAGAAGGCGGCATCGTGATGGAGAAAGTGGTCGAAGAAGGTACACACGTCAAAAAAGGCGATGTCATTGTACGACTGAGCAACTCGAACCTCGACCTGCAGATACTCAATGCAGAAGCAGAACTGGCAGAGAAGCAGAACCTGCTTCGTAACACGCAGGTAGCCATGCAACAAGACCGTCTGAACAACCAGACGGAGCAGGCACAGCTAGATATGGATACCCAGCGCAAGCAGCGCACCTTTGAACAGAATCGTCGGCTCTATCAGGAGAAGCTCATCAGTCGTGAGGATTATCTGCAGTCGCAGGAGGACTACCAGCTTTCTGCCAAAAAGCGCTCTTTGGTTTCGAAGCGCCTGAAACAGGACTCCATCTATCGTAGCGTGCAGATGGACCAGATGGAGGATAACCTGCAGAACATGCGTAAGAACGTGGTACTCGTTCGCCAGCGTAAGGATAAGCTCGAAGTGCGCTCAGCCATCGATGGCGAACTGGGTCTCCTCGATGTGGAGTTGGGACAGAGCATCCAGCCTGGCCAGAAGATAGGACAGCTGAACGATCTCAGCGACTATAAGGTGCAGGCACAGATTGATGAGCATTATGTCGACCGTGTGCGCCAAGGCCTTACCGCCACCTTTACACGTGGCGACAAGCAATACCAGCTTCAGGTGCGCAAGGTCTATCCAGAGGTTCGCGAGGGCAAGTTCCGTTGCGACTTCGTCTTCCGTGGGGAGCGTCCTGAGAACATCCGCACGGGTCAGACCTACTACATCGACCTCGAACTGGGTCAGCCCGAGCAAGCCATCCTTATTCCTCGTGGCACCTTCTTCCAAACCACAGGCGGACAGTGGATTTTCGTCCTCGACAAGAGCGGCTCAAAAGCCTATCGCCGCAACATCCGCATAGGCCGTCAGAATCCGCAATACTACGAAGTACTGGAAGGCCTGGAACCTGGCGAGCGCGTGGTCACCAGCGGCTACGAGGCATTTAAAGATAATGAAGTGTTAGTGATGAAGTAGGAGAAATAAAGCCTTAGACGCAATAAAATAAAGTGGTGAAGCGTTTAACACATAAAACAGTAATCAATATAATCGAGAAAAACATGATGAGAAAGATTTTCTTTGCGTTGCTGGCTGCCCTGACCTTCGCAGCGTGTAGTAGCGACCCTGTGTTTCACGGCATGACGACGAAGCAAAAAGAAGACTACGCCAAAGCCATCGCCGGCGAATATAAGGGTACCTACGTCATCATCTATAATGATGGTGGCAGCGACACCAAAGCCGGCAAGGTAGAGGGAGCGCAGATGACAGTCACAGACCTGACGATGCACGCTGTCTGTTTCCACGACTACCCTGTGAGCCAGCTCTCGAAAGTAGTGGCAGACCGAGCTTTGGCAGAGGCGCTGGCCAGTGCCCCCAATGTAGACTTTCTGGCCGACTATCGTTTCTATGACATGCAGGACAATGGCGACGTCAACTGGGGCTTCGAACCTGCTGCCATTCCGCTTACACTCCATTATGGCGGTGCCGCTCACCACTTGGTGCTGAAACTGAACTTCAAAACCTTTATACTTCTGTCGAAAGCTAACATAGATGCCGGCAAGCCGTTTGCCAATCAGAGCGTATTCCAGTTTACTGTCGAAGGCATCTACGAAGGCGACACCCTGTTACAAACTCTCGACGACATCTGGCAGGAGAGCGAGCGCGAGTTCCTGACCTACTTCCAGCTCAACGAAGGATAGGGTGTCAAAGAATCATACACCGTACCGTCTAATAATTAGACAATCTGCTTCCGCCAGGGCATTGAGCCTTGGCGGATTCGTCTTATTGCCGTACTTTTGCAAATAAAAAAAGAGGAATCGTATGAAGACTATCATCAGAAACTTTACATCCATGTTCCGCAAGTTTGTGTCGGCAAGCTTGCTGAATCTGCTGGGCCTGAGCCTGGCTTTCGCCTCGTTCTTTGTCATCATGACGCAGGTGAACTACGACCTGGGCTATAACAAGAGTTTTACGGAGCACGAGAAGCTGTTCCGATTGACCATGAAGTTAGGGCCAGGCATGGAGGACTATGGCGTGACGTTGCCCCGTCCGCTGGTGGAGCAGTTGGCGGCAGCGTCGCCGCATATCAAGGGCTATGGCATCGAAGAGGGCTGGACAAGAATCGACCAGTACTTGGTGGGCGATCAGGAGTATTCGCTGAATCTGGTGTATGGTATTCACGACTTTATGAGCGTATTCAAGCCAACCGTCATCTGCGGTGACTTGAAGGGCTTGAACCAGTTGCCCAATATCGTGCTGCCGCGTTCGGAAGCGATGCGCATCTTTGGCACTGCCAATGCGGTGGGCAAGACCTTGAAATACAAATGGGTGGAGGATTGGATCTTCAATGTGTGTGCCGTGATAGAAGACTATCCGGAAAACAACTTCCTGCACGGCATCAGCTTCAGGGGTATCAATGACAACGAAGGCAATTACCGCAACTGGAACTATCAGGCTTATATCCGTGTGGACGATGTGGCCAACCTGCCGAACGTGATTACCGCCATGCGCCAGAAAGCCATCGAGCTGTTCAAAGATGATTTCAACATGACAACCCAACAAGAGGAGGAAGCCCTGCAAGTGGTGTTGACGCCTATTGCCGATACCCATTTCGCGAAAGACCTCAGCAAGGATTCGCCCAACATCAAGTCGGTCAGCAGGAGTTCCGTCTATCTGCTCATCTGCTTCTCGCTGCTCATCGTCGTGATAGCCGCCGTCAACTTCATGAACTTCACCCTGGCCGAGACACCGCTGCGCATCCGCAGCATCAACACGCAGAAAGTGTTGGGCGCATCGACGGCCAGTCTGCGCGGCAGTCTGCTGGCCGAGGCCGTCATCATCAGTCTGCTGGCATTCGTGGTAGCGATGGCGATGGTCTGGCTGGCTCACGACTTAGGCTTGCAGGAGCTGGTGCAGGGCAGCATCCTGTTGCAGGATAACCTGTGGCTGGCAGGCGTCACCCTGCTCATCAGCATCGTGGTGGGACTGTTGGCTGGGGCCTATCCGTCGTACTACGTCACGTCCTTCCCGCCGGCCTTGGTGCTGAAAGGCTCGTTCGGTCTGTCGCCCAAGGGTCGTATTCTGCGCACCTCGCTGATCTGCCTGCAATTCGTCGTGTCGTTCATGCTGGTCATCGGCGTGGGTATCATGTATCTGCAGAGCTACCTCATCTTCCACACCGACTACGGCTTCGACAAGGACGAAGTAATGGTGGTGCCGACAGCGCCCGACACGCGCAATCATGCCGATGCCATCGATGCCGACCTGCGCAAGATTCCCGGCATTGAGGGGGCCTGTCTGGCCCAGAGCGTCTTGGGCAGCAGCGACCGCTACCAGACGTGGGGCAGGGGCGAGGGCGACAAGCACATGACGTTTACCTGCGTCTTCGTCGACTGGCGTTTCCTCAGCGTGATGGGCATCGACATCGTGGAGGGCCGCAATTTCCGCCAGACCGACGGCGACGTGTATATCTTCAGTGAGTCGGCCAAGAAGAAATATCCCTGGCTCGCCGTCGATAAGCCTATCAACGACGAAGACATGCCCGTCGTCGGCTTCTGCGAGGACATCAAGTACACCACCCTGCGCGTGGATGACAGTCAGCAGCCCATCGCCTTCGTGGTGCCCAGCCGTGAAGGTTACTTTAAGGGAGATTTCTGGCGCAACCACCTCTTAGTGCGTGTGGCGAAAGGCATGGACAAGCGCGAGGCCAAACAGAAAGTGCTGGACGTGGTGCTGAAATACGAACACGAAAGCAAGCCCGACATCAGCGACCTGCGCTACGTGGACGATGTGCTGGAGGAATCGTACCGTCAGGAAAGGCTCTTCACCCAGCAGATTCTGCTGTTCTCGCTGCTGGCCATCCTCATCAGCATCATCGGTGTGTTTGGCCTGACGATGTTCGAGAGCGAGTACCGCCGCAAGGAGATTGGCATCCGCAAGGTGTTCGGCAGCTCTACGAAGGAAATCCTGATGATGTTCTGGCGGCGATACCTCTACATCCTGCTGGGCTGCTTCGTGGTGGCGGCTCCCATCGGCTACCTGCTGGGCCAGCACTGGCTCGAAGGCTTCGCCGTCCGCACCGCCATCTCGCCCCTGCTGTTCGTGGTATCTTTCCTCCTCATCGCCCTGATTACGATGCTGACGGTCACCTACCAAAGTTGGAAGAATGCCACTGAGAATCCCGTCAACAGCATCAAGAATGAGTAGTCGAAGACAACTATCCAGCCTGTTCTGGCAATAAAAAAGGGTAGCATCGCGTTTCTCAATTAAGTAAGAACACTGTATGGACAAAGAAACCTACGAGAAGCAGAAAGCCTTTGCCGGCGAGAAGGTCCCTTCGATGCATCGCCGTATGGTGGGACACGACTATCAGGAACGGCAGATGTATATGATTACAATGGTAACCGAGGACCGTCGCCCTTTGTTAGGACGGGTCGTAGGAAAGAGTGAGGCGCATCCTGACACGCCAGACGCACCACGTACGGAGCCCACTGAACTGGGACGGCGCGTGGAGCTGTGCTGGCATGAGATAGCCCTGCGCTACCCACAAATAGACGTGCTGGCCTTTCAGTTGATGCCCGACCATTCCCACGGCATCCTCTTTGTAAAGGAGCGCATAGAGAAACCTCTCGGGAAGGTACTGCTTGGCTTTAAGCAGGGCTGTAACAAGGCCTTCCGTGAGCTTGTCCCGTCTGTCCCGTCTGTTGCTGTATCACAGCAACAAACAGAACAGAAGAAAGAAGACCGCAAGCACGGCCTGCTCTTTGAGCCGAGCTACAACGACAAGCTCCTGCTGCAGAAAGGCCAGCTAAAGCGCTGGAACAACTACTTGCGTGACAACCCGCGCCGACTGCTGATGAAGCGGGAGCACCCCGACCTTTTCCGCGTACAAGGGGCTTGAGCGTTGGAAACTTGTCGTTCTCTGCCATCGGCAACCAGTTTCTCCTGCAACGGCCGGTCTTGTTGCAGGTGCAATGCTCCCGCCGACTGACGGAGACTGAGATACAGGAGCGCGTGGCTTACTTTACAAAAGCTGCCGCAGGGGGAGCTGTGCTAGTATCGCCCTCCATTTCGCCGGGCGAGAAGGCTGTGATGCGTGCCGCCTTTGAGCAGGGCTTCCCCCTTATCTATCTGCAGGAGAACGGCTTCACCGACCTGGCCAAACCGGGCGGGCAGCGCATGGAGGCCTGTGCCCGAGGGCAGCTGCTCATCCTCGCGCCGTGGGAGCACCACAACGAGCACACAACTATCAGCCGCAACCAATGTCTCTCCTTGAACGACATGGCCCGTTCTCTCTGTTCTGTCTGTTGCTGTACTACAGCAACAAACCAAACAGTTGCAAACGACGAGGGTGTCTAAATCTTTGACGCCAAGGTGTCTAATTATTAGACAATCTGCTTCCGCCAGGGTGGAAAACCTTGGCGGATTCATTTTTATGGCATAACTTTGCATCAGAAAAGACAAAAGAACGTATGAAGAGTTATTTCAGATTCCTGTCGCGCAATAAGCTATATACCTTAATAAATATAGCAGGTCTGGTGGTGTCGCTGATGTTCGTCATCCTCTTGGGCGACTACACCTGGCGCCAATATAGTATCGACTCGTGGCACAAGAATGCCGACCGTATCTATCTGACGGGTAGTGGCGAGGACTTCTTTATGTGGCCGCAGGCTGCACAAGAGATTAATGCAATGTGCCCGGAAATAGAACAGACCTGTTGCGTGATGAGCCAGAACGGACGGATCAAGTACGGCCAGCGAGAGGTGAAGGAAGGAGATAAGGAGAATGGCATCATTATGCTGGCCGACTCGACCTTCTTCCATTTCTTCGATTTTGAATTAACGAAGGGAGACAAACGGACAGCCCTCGATGCGCCAGACAAGTGTGTCATCACAGAGCGACTGGCCCAGCGGCTCTTTGGCGAGAAGGATCCCATCGGCGAGTCGTTGCAGATTGTTGGCAAGCGCTCTGTCTTCATGAACCACGAAGATCCGTACGACTCGACGTTGGTCTATACTGTCAGCGGCATCGTGAAGGATTTCGACCGTACGGTGCTGCCCAATGAGACGCAAATCATTGCCAACATGGAGCGTTTTCCTCAGGTGATGGGCTATACGCTTAGACCCCGTTCTTTCGCATATAGCGGTACAGGTGCCTGCAAAGCATTTCTTATGTTGCGTCCAGGCGCGACACTTGATGCCAAGAAAAAAGTGATAGAAGCCCATCTGGCCAAGAACTATATGTGGGAACACATGGAAAACCAAGAGTTCTTTGCAACACCATTGACCGACATTATGTTTGCACCGCAAAACAACGGTGCAGGCATGCAGAAAGGTGACAAGACACGACTCCATATCCTTTTGGCCGCCGTGCTGGCCATCCTATTCTTCGCTGTCAGTAACTATATCAACCTGACGGTAGCGAATACAGGCTTTCGCGCCAAGGAAATGGCTACGCGACGGCTGTTTGGGAGTAGTCAACGCCAGATATCACTGAAACTGATAGCCGAATCAACGCTGATGATAGCCGTCGCCTTCCTCATAGGCTTTGCTTTGGCGTTCTGTTTCCAGGATGATGCTGCAGAGTTGTTCAAGGGGAAGATAGCGCTGCTCAACGACATCAATCTCGGCACGGTGAGCGTCTGTCTCGGTTTCATCCTGCTCGTAGGCATTATCTCAGGCATCATGCCCTCGTATCAGATTTCCCGTTTCCAGCCCATTGACATTGTGAAGGGTAACTTCCGCTACCAATCCAAAATGGTGATGGGTAGGTTGTTCATCATTGTGCAGAATGTTGTAACGGTGACAATGCTCACAGCAGCCCTTGTAATCTGGCTTCAATTGAATCACCTCATTCATGCGCCGCTAGGGTTCAATACAGAACGGCTTTATTATGTGAATACGCCAGAGGGTAAAAGCCAGACGGTCAGGAGCCAGTTGGAGAAGATGCCCTTCATAGAGCGCATCGGTGAGTATAGCGGAACCACTTTTGTCACCTACAGCAGTAGCATAAGAAGTATCACGAATGGTGATAAACTGACGAGTTTGTTTCTGACCGATTTGGACTCAACAGCCTTTACCCTCTACGGGCTGGACATCCTCAAAGACTATGGCAACACCAGCAATGGCTACTATTTGAATGAGGATGCCAAACGCCGGTTGGAGTTGACGGATGATGACCGCGAGATGGTATGGGGCAAAGACGAGACGGCTCCCATCAGTGGCATCCTCAAGGACTTCCATCGCATTAACGTGCTGCATGAAGCAGAGCCTTTTGCCATCCGTGTACAGGAACATGTGAAAAATCCCAACTTCCTCGTCAAGACAAATGGAGATAAGCAGGCGAAGACCGCTTTCGACGAAATGCTGAGAGGGCTGGGTGTCTCTGAAGAAGAATTGGTTTGGTGTGTCAGCAGTTTGGAAGAGGGTATCGCCGAGACCTTCGAGGACCAGCAGAACACGCTGCGCATCGTCTCGCTCTTCACCCTCATTGCCATCGTCATCTCTGTGCTGGGCTACGTGGGTCTGTCGCTCTTCTTCATCCGCCAACGGCAGAAGGAGATTGCCATCCGCAAGGTGATGGGTTCTACATCAAGCGAGGTACTGTTGCTGATGCTCCGCACCTTCTCCGTGCCTATGCTAATCTCGTTCGTCATCGCCGTGCCTGTTTCCTATTATATCATGACCGACTGGCTCAGCAACTTCAGTTACCGCATCGCGCTCAGCCCCTGGATATTCGCTGCCGCCGGGTTTACCTGCTTCATCATTTCCCTGCTCACCGTTATTGTCCAGAGCTGGCGCGCTGCTTCTGAGAATCCGATTAATAACATCAAGACAGAATAATAGAATACATAACCATGAATATCTTTAGAAAGGGCCAGGGAGCCTTCATCAAGATCATATCGCTTGCCATCGGGCTCACCGTCGGACTGGTGCTCATTGCCAAAGTGCAGTTGGAGAGGAAATACGACGACTGCATTGCCGATAAGGAACACGTGTATGAATTGCATGAAACGTTCCAGCGCAAAGGTGAGGAGCCGCAGCAGTATGGTGCCACATCGGGAGGCATAGCCCCCGTGCTGGGCCGCGAAATTCCCGAAATCCAGACAGCGACACGCTATACAGGACAGTTCAGCGAGGAGAAGCTGACGCTGGAGGACGGCAGCCGCTTCTACTTCGAGGAAGCGCTGTTCGCAGACTCCTGTTTCTTCGATGTCTTTGCCACAAAGGTCTTGCAGGGCGATGCCAAGCGCATTCTCTCCACAGCCGGACAATGCTTGATTAGCCGTCGGCTGAGCGAGAAAATCGGCGGAGAGGTGGTCGGTCGCACGTTCTGCTTTGCATCTGCCCCGGGGAAGCCAATGACCATCGGCGGCGTGTACGACGACTTTCCCGAGAACTCCCGCTGCTCCCGCTACGACATTCTGATGTCGATGCCCTCCTTAGGCACTTACGCTTGGGACGGCACGGAGAACCTGATGGGCAACGACCGCTACCATTCTTTTGTACGCATGCGTCCCGATGCCGACATGAACAAGGTACGCAGCGAAATCAAGCAGTTGCTGAAGCGCATCCTACCGTGGGACGACCTGAAGCAAATCGGCTGTGTCGATGCAGGCATTGAGTTGGAGAGTGTAGCAGGCCAGCGGACGAAGGACACCACGGTACGCACCACCAGCATCATCCTCTTGGTGGTAGCATTCGTGATGCTCTTCACAGCGGTGATGAACTATATCCTCGTGGTTATCAGCCTCTTGGTGAACCGTGCCAGGCAGGTAGCACTGCGCAAGGTTTTAGGTGCCCCGCACCGTGAGTTCTACACGATGACACTCAAGGAAGCCGGCATTCATCTCATCATGGCCTTGGCGATGATGACACTGCTGCTTCTGGCTGGGAAAGACTGGATAAGCGAGTTGATGGGTGTTGGCATTACGACACTCTTCTCCCGACAGACCTTCATGGTTCTGACCGTTGTATGCCTCGTTGTATTGATCTGCTGCGGCATCTTGCCCGGAGCCATCTATTCGCGCATCCCGCTCACCTACGCCTACCGGCTCTACTCAGAGAACAAGCGACTGTGGAAGCTGTCACTCTTGGCATTCCAGTTTGTGCTCACAACGATGCTGCTCTGTGTGCTCTCCACCGTTTACCGTCAGTACGACTATATGCTCTCGAAAGACATGGGCTATCAGTATGACAGGGTGGCCTACGTCAACGTGAGTGCCCTGCATGGCGACTCCATCTATTCACTGGCTCGTGAGATAGAGCGCCTGCCGTGTGTTGAAAAGACGGCAGCATCCTATTCTCTCTTCTGCGAATGGCAGAGTGGCGACAATGTGCTGCTTCCAGGCAATCCTCGGGAACTTTTCAACTGTGCCAACCTATTCTTTGCCGAGCAGGGACTGGTGGAGACCATGGGACTTGAGCTGGTACGGGGCAGAGGTTTTAAGCGGTTGGAGCATCCCGGATGGACGCAGGAGATGCTGGTGGACGAACGGTTTGCACAGCGGATGAAGGAAGTGGCAGGTATCGACGATGTCATTGGCCAGCAGTTCGTCAATTCCTCGGTAGGCGACGAATATCCCATGACCGTAGTGGGCGTGGTGAAGAACTTCGTGATGGGTTCGCTCGTCTCACGCGATGAACGTCCCATGATGGTGACCAACGGTAATGTCTTTACACACTACATCATGATGAAACTGCAAGCTGTGACTGCTGAGAATATGCAGGCAGTTCAACAATTGTGCGACCGACTCTATCCTGATGCCGACCTGAGCGTGAAGCCATACGCCGCAGAGTTGGCCGACTGCTACAACGACACGCGCCACACCCGCGACATGATTCTCATAGGTTGTTTGGCCTCGCTGCTGATCACGCTCTTCGGACTCATCGGCTATGTGCGCGACGAGGTTCAGCGCCGCTCGCGCGAACTGGCCATCCGCAAGGTGATGGGGGCCTCAGCCCATGAACTGCAAAGGCTGTTCCTGCGCAGTATCGCTGTCATCGCACTGCCCTCTATCATCATAGGTACAGCCCTCGGCTGGTATCTCAGCATACTGCTGATGCAGCAGTTTCCCGACAAGATGCCGCTGTCGCTGGCCAGCTTTGCCGTCTGTGCCCTCCTGGTGCTCTGCATCATTGTGGCGGTTGTTTATCTACAGACAAGACGAGTATCAAATAGTAATCCTGTAAACTATCTAAAAACAGAATAATATGATTAAGTTAGAAAACATTCAGAAGGTGTTCCGCACGGAAGAGGTGGAGACCGTAGCATTGGGCGGCGTATCGCTCGAAGTGAAGAAAGGAGAGTTCGTGGCCATCATGGGGCCGTCGGGTTGTGGCAAGTCCACCTTATTAAATATATTAGGCTTGCTCGACAATCCTACAAGTGGTAAGTATTGGCTCGATGGCGAAGATGTAGGTTCGCTGAAGGAGAGTCAGCGCACGAAGGTGCGCAAGGGGCAGATTGGCTTTGTGTTCCAGAGTTTTAACCTGATTGACGAACTGAACGTAGAAGAAAACGTGGAACTGCCGCTGACTTATCTCGGTGTACCCAAGAAGGAGCGCCGGGCGAGGGTAGAAGAGGTGCTGCGCCGCATGGCCATCTCTCACCGCGCCCACCACTTCCCCCAGCAGCTCTCGGGCGGACAGCAGCAGCGTGTAGCCATAGCCCGTGCCGTGGTGATGAATCCCAAATTGATCCTTGCTGACGAGCCCACAGGTAACCTCGACTCCAAGAACGGTCTGGAGGTGATGCAGCTGCTTACCCAGTTGAACCAGGAAGGCACCACCGTCGTGATGGTAACTCATTCTGAGCGTGATGCCGGATATGCACAGCGTGTCATCAACCTCCTCGATGGTCAGGTAGTGCCAGAAGTGAAATTGTAAATATAAAAAGGTGGCCGATTACTCGACCACCTCGCTTTCTAACTTCTTGACAGCTAAGAACTTATAGTCATTCCGCTGTAAGCTTTTGCAGGGTCAACTCCTACGGTTGACAACCTTTTTTCTGTCGGGATGAGGCGAGTAGGCATCCCAACTCCTCGGGGAACTACGTCCCCCTCGGGGGGAGCCTCAACATCCACAGGAAACCAACCAAAATCCCTCTCCTGACGGGAAATGGGGAATTTGGTCGGGTCCGTGGAATATTGTAACTTTGTAAAGGAGAAAGTCCTCCATACTTTGAATGAAGGGGTTAAAAGGGGGTTAAGCCTTTCTCTGATACAAATATGGCAACAGTCAATACTCACAGAGCTTACTATCAAGGCAAATTGGTCTTGTATATGAAGAAGAATGGAATTGCTTTTCGATATAAACTATATCGGATAGACAAACAGCACCTCACACGTTACCTGCGTGTCTGTCAGAAGGTGGAAGGTAATGAGATAATTAATCAACGGATAGACGAACTCGAAAGCAGGGTTGACGGCATCATTACCCGACTACTTCTGCAAGACCCTTCTATGGAAATTACAGCTACAGTAGTTGACAAGGCTATCGCTAAGGAAGAAGAACAGAAAAGCAGAGCTGAGAAGGCCAAGACAAGACGTACTTCATTCACTTCAGACTTTGATGAATATATTAATCAAAAGAAGGCTGTAAAACAACAGGAGGACATCGAACGTGGGCTTGACAGGAAACTGCATCCAACAGTCAAGGACTATATCAGTGTTTGCAATGCAATTAAGGACTATGAATACTATTCTCACACAAGAACCCACCTGTCAGGCATTACGGAGGAATGGATGGACAATTTCATAGAGTTCTTGACATTACCCCACGAAGATACGAAGAAGCACAAATACACCTGCAAAGGTAACATGTGCAATAAGACCATAAACAAACGTATAGACTGTTTAGCGAACTTCGTATGGAGGTATTATAAAGATGTAGACAAAGCAGAGGTTGTCAAATCAAAGAAATTGGATGATAGCATTAAATCTGATATCCTTCGTCTCTATAAAGACGAGCTGACGATGTTAGCTGATATGGAGTTAACTGATATGGATGAAACAAGAATAAGAGACTATTTTGTCTTCATCTGCTTGACAGGATTACGCTTCTCAGACTTCTCTACAATAGACAAGAGTAACTTCATATATAACGGACGCTTTTGGTCACTTCGACTGTTCACACAAAAGACAGTAAAGAAGGCTGAGATACCACTGACTGACAGAGCGTATTCTATCGCCTTGAAGTATGACTATCGTTTCGACTATTATTGCAATCAAGTTTTCAATAGGGTACTGAAGTCGTTCCTGAAGAATCACGATTTGTTTAGTGAGAGTTATCTCTCAGTAAGGCATGTCCGTAGAAAGTTGGAGAAGAATGTTGTTCGAAGACGTGACAAGATGAGTGCTCACACAGGTCGTCGAACCTTTATTTCCATCTTGATTGAAAATGGTATCTCCGTCAACAGAGTTATGGCTATGACAGGACACACGAATGAAAGTACATTGAAAATATACGTTGATAAGTTTAGCCCTGACTTAAACGAAAGTATTGAGCCTCTCTCATTCTGACAAATAGTACAATATTCCACGGACCCGACCAAATTCCCCATTTCCCGTCAGGAGAGGGATTTTGGTTGGTTTCCTGTGGATGTTGAGGCTCCCCCCGAGGGGGACGTAGTTCCCCGAGGAGTTGGGATGCCTACTCGCCTCATCCCGACCAAAAGGACAGGGTCGTATGCAGGGGAATGCCTTTATACA
>CAMHJQ010000014.1 GCA_946185485.1 uncultured Prevotellaceae bacterium
TATGTCCGTATGGATCGAGGCGACGAGATAGTCAGCAACCTCCTCGAAATCTGCGAAAAGGAGAATATTCCATCTGCGGTTTTCTCTGGTATCGGTGGCTGTCAGAGTGCAGAACTACAGGTGTTCATTCCTGAGACTGGCAGCTTTGAGACTGAGCGACTGGAGGGTATGCTTGAACTTGTATCACTCAATGGAAACGTGGTAAGAGACGATAAAGGTCAACTATTCCACCATACCCATGCCCTATTCTCATTCAAAAAGGATGGCCAGCATGGGATGGCAGGAGGACACCTGAAGGCTACAACCGTCCTTTATACTGCCGAAATAGAGCTGCGTCCTACTATTGGTGGATCTATCGGTAGAAAATTCGACCCTGAGACTGGTACTGGATTTTGGGAATTTAAAGAATGAATGATATGGCACACGGTCATCTTTGGTTGTTTAATATGGATATGTGCTGTGGGATGCAGATTTCCTCACTCTTAGCAAAACTGGAAGATTGCAAGAGGATGGGAAGAACTACATCTTGTGTGGTCAATCCCAACTATCCTGCGGCTTCCAACGAGGACTATCTATTTGACTGCATGAACTTATATGCCAGGCTTGGTGATGACGGGACGGTTGAACTATCGGGGACTGTTTTCTATTGGGATCCTGTCGATGGCGATACTCAGAAGTCCACGACAATCAAAACATTCCCAGACCTTGATGACTGTCTTAGTTGGCTTGGCAATGAGAGTGCCGCCCGCGACAAGTGTGTTGAAATGTTAGACGAAAATTGTTAGTGAGTATGAAGAAACTACTGTTACTGCTAATTCTTGTCATTGCTTCACCAAAAATTGGGATAAACGTTGATGCAAGTAACTCTATTGTCTCAATCTGCAATATCATTAAGAAAGGAGTACGCTTTCTGTTTATCGGCGACTCTATTACCGATGGCGGTTGGGGACGTAGCGGTGGAAAAATGATGCCTACAGAGGAACGGAACCTGAAGGACTTGAACCACATCTATGGTCATAGTTACATGATGCTGTGTGCTGCCAGAATTCAGAGCGATTATCCAGAGCAGGAAACTCAGTTCTTCAATCGTGGTATCTCAGGTAACACACTACGAGACCTCCAGGAACGTTGGAAAGCAGATTGTCTCGACTTAAACCCTGATATGGTGACGTTGCTTGTCGGAACCAATGATGTTGACTTGTATCTAAGTGGTAAAGCTCCGCTCGACATGCAGCAGTGGGAGCATGACTATCGTCAACTACTCGATCAACTCCGTGAAGCCAATCCAGATGTGAGAATAGCACTTGGAACACCTTTTGTCGCAAAGGTTGGAAGAATAGGATCGGCTGAAAATTACCAGAAACGAAAAGAATTAATAGCTGCGTGTGCAAAGGTTGTTCGACGAATTGATGTAGACTACGCAACTATCTTGCTCGATTATGAGAAAATGTTCGATGAACTGACAAAGCAAAATCCCTCTTATTGGGTATGGGATGGCATACATCCAACAGCGGCAGGACATCAAAAAATGGCCGATTTGTGGCTGAATACAGTAATAAACTCGGATTAAAAGAATGAAACTTCTTATCACGCTATCCCTGATGTGGTTCTCAATAGCCAACCTCCAGGCACAGAGCATAAGCCATATCGAAACAACGAAGAACTGGTACTACATCTATGACCAGAACGGCAAAAAGATCAAAACTCTCAGTACATCACAGGGTGAACTGAAAGGCTATAGTTCCACCTTTTATATAATAAAGCAGGGGTCAGCCTTCTATGTCACCTATGATGTGAACGGGAAACGGCTACATACATTCGGTGCTGCGTCAGTCGGTGAGATCCTGGCTGTGTCGGGCGATACCTTTATGAGTCGCCAGGGTGCATGGATTCACACCTGGAGTAAAGAGGGTAAGAAGATCAGTACAAGGGCAGCTAAATAACAAATTGTATATCTTATGAATCAATATTTTAAAAACTTTTATGAAGGATTAAATCCTGCTGACTATATTGATATTCCTGACAAAATAAGAGATTTGTTGTGGGAAGCTTACAATGTGAAAGTAAACTCAAACAAGGGAAAGATAAGCTAATGGTGCTATATGTATGTATAAATGAATTGTATAACAATCTATGCCAGTTAGAAAAAATTGGTATAGATACAGACAAAGACCTTTTTATATATCGGTTTACTGGTCTTGTAAAACAAGGAGCGTCATTTCTTCCTAGTGAAAAGATAAAATGGTATGGAAAAAACGTTTTATTAGGGCATATTATCCGATGCCTAACCTCAGATAACAAATATTACCCTGAAAAAATGGAAATAGCTGCTGAATTCTTTGAATCAAAGACCGGGAAAAAAATAAATTTGGCTTCCGCAAGGCACGTTAACGTATCTAACTTTGAAGATGAGAAAGATAGTATTGACCCAAATTTTGTTGAAGCTGTAGAGCTACTACGAAAGTGCGGTTTCATCAATGCAGAATACACCTCAAGGCGGAGAGAAACGCTCCAATACAGGAAAAAGAATGGTCGAACCCAAAATTGACCGTTAAACTTTCATAAAAGAAAAACGGAACCTAAAACGGAACCTCTGAAAGGGAGAAATAAAAAACCCGCTGATTTTCAGCGGGTTTTAAATTCTTTGAGCGGAGAGAGAGGGATTCGAACCCCCGGTGCCTCTCAGCACGACGGTTTTCAAGACCGTTGTAATCGACCACTCTACCATCTCTCCAGTGCTCGAAACTTCGAAAGCGGGTGCAAAGGTACGACTAAAAATGAAGAATGAAGAATGAAGAATGAAGAATTATCCGTAATTTAATTTTTTTTAACCACAATGAATGTTTAAATCTCTTAACTATTGCCCCAAAACTCTCAACTTCTTCGTACCTTTGCAGCATGATTTACCCAAGGAACTACGAGCAAAAGATTGGCTTTGACGAAATAAGGCGGCTGTTGAAGGAGCATTGCCGTTCGGGGTTGGGCCGTGAACGCGTAGACGAGATAGCGTTTAGGGATGATGCCGAGACGGTGAACGAGTGGCTGCAGCAGGTGCGTGAAATGCGACGGTTGCAGCAGGCTACGGACAAGCCGGAGATGAACTATTTCTTCGACGTGCGCGAGGCCGTGGCCCGTATCCGGATGGAGAACACACATCTGGAGGAGGACGAGCTCTACGACCTGCGGCGCTCGCTGGAGACGATAGGCGTCGTGGTGACGTTCTTGTCGCGGAAGGAGGATGACGAGGTGCCTTATCCGGCGCTGACGCGGATGGCTGAGGACGTGATGACGTTCCCGGCCATGATTAGGCGCATTGACTCCATTCTGGACAAGTTCGGCAAAATCAAGGACTCGGCATCGATGACGCTGGCTGGCATCCGTCATGACATGGAGCAGACATCGGGCAGCATTTCGCGCACGCTGTATACCATTTTGCATGCTGCCCAACGTGACGGTTTGGTAGCCATGGACGTGGCGCCGACATTGCGTGACGGCCGACTGATGATACCGGTTTCGCCGGGCGTGAAGCGTAAGGTGAAGGGTATTGTGCATGATGAGTCGGCAACGGGAAAGACGGTGTTCATTGAACCAGCTGAGGTGGTGGAGGCCAACAACAAGGTGCGTGAGCTGGAGGCCGCCGAGCGGCGCGAGATTGTGCGCATACTGACGGTGTTCAGCGACGAGCTGCGGCCGCAGGTACCGCAGGTGTTGGAGTCGTACCGTTTTTTGGCTGCCATTGACCTGGTGTGTGCCAAGGCCGAGCTGGCCGAGCAGATGCAAGCCTTTGAGCCTGAGGTGAAAGGCGAGCCGGTGATGGACTGGATTCATGCCATCCACCCGTTGCTGCAGCGCTCACTCCAGAAACAGGACAAGAAGGCTGTGCCGCTGGATATTATGTTGACAGCCTCCTCCAACCCCTCCCAAAGGAGGGGAGAACAGAGTGCATCAGATCATCGCCCCCATTCGGATGGGAACGGGGGGAGACTTCTCATCATCTCGGGCCCCAATGCCGGCGGCAAGTCGGTGTGTCTGAAGACGGTTGGTCTGTTGCAGTATATGGTGCAATGCGGCTTGTCGGTGCCCATTGGCGACCGTTCGACGGTGGGCATGTTTGAAAGCATCATGATAGACATCGGCGACGAGCAGTCGATATCCGACGACCTGAGCACCTACTCGAGCCACTTGCTGAACATGAAGATGATGATGCGTCAGGCCAATGCACGTACCTTGTTATTAATAGACGAGTTCGGTGGCGGCACGGAGCCTACCATCGGCGGCGCTATTGCCGAGGCCGTACTGAAGCAGTTTTGGAAGAAGCAGGCCTTTGGCGTCATCACCACCCACTACCAGAACCTGAAGCACTTTGCCGACGACCATGAGGGCGTGGTGAACGGTGCCATGCTGTACGACCGCAACCAAATGCAGGCGTTGTTCCAACTGTCGATAGGTCAGCCGGGTTCATCGTTTGCCATCGAGATAGCCCGCAAGACGGGTATTCCCGAAGAGGTCATCAGCGACGCCTCGGAGATAGTAGGCTCGGACTATGTGCAGAGCGACAAGTACCTGCAGGATATTGTGCGCGACAAGCGCTACTGGGAGGGCAAGCGCCAGACCATCCATCAGCATGAGAAATCGCTGGAAGGACACATCCAGCGCTACGAGACCAACCTGGAAGAGATAGAACGCGAGCGCAAGGCCATTCTGAACAGAGCGAAGCAGCAGGCCGAGGAACTGCTGCAGGAGGCTAACCGTCGTATAGAGAACGCCATCCGTGACATCAAAGAGGCACAGGCCGAGAAGGAGCAGACGCGGTTGATACGCGAGGAACTGCAGGAATTCCGCGGGCAGGTGCAAAACGATGAAGCACGAGGACTGATGAGCGAAGAGGACTTTGCCAAGCGACTGCAGCAGATGGAAGAGCGCCGTGCCCGCAAGGAGAAGCGCAAAGCCGAGAAAGCCGGTCAACAGAAGGCCGTCAGCGAGAAGCTGGCAGCTCACGCCAAGGCCCAGCAGCCAGAAAACCGTCCTCTGGACAAAGGCGACAGCGTGCGCATAAAGGGAACGAATAGCGTTGGCGAAATAGAGTCCGTACAGGGCAAGCAGGCGACAGTCATCTTCGGCGGACTGCGTAGCAAGGTCAAACTGGAACAGCTGGAAAGAGCAGCCTCCCCCAGTGGTTCCCGAGGCGTGGAGACGGTTGCCGACAAGCACGCCCATCTGGCCGTACAGACATCGCATGTTACCAGGGCAACAATGGAGGACCGTCGGCAGAACTTCCATCAGGACCTGGACGTTCGCGGCATGCGTGGCGACGAGGCCGTAGACACCGTGATGCATTTCATAGACGATGCCATCTTGGTGGGTCTGAGCCGCGTGCGCATCTTGCATGGTACGGGGACGGGTATCCTTCGGCAACTGATACGCCAGTATCTTCATACGGTTCCCAACGTGAAAAGCGCCAAGGACGAGCACGTCCAGTTTGGAGGTGCCGGCATCACCGTTGTCGACTTAGATTAAAAGACAAAGAAGGAGCCGGAAGCAATTTCAGACTTCCGGCTCCTTTCTTGATTTCTATTCCAGAATAGTTATTTATCCAACTCTGCCAGGTTCTTGGCTATCATCTCGTCAGTGACCGTGTAGTTCTGCAGGTCGCCGTTGATGTATGCCTCGTAGCTCGGCATGTCGATGAGTCCGTGTCCAGAGAGGTTGAAGAGGATGACTTTCTCCTCGCCAGTCTCGATGCACTTCTTGGCCTCGCGGATGGTAGCGGCGATGGCGTGGGTGCTTTCGGGGGCGGGAATGATGCCCTCGGTACGGGCAAACAGCATACCAGCCTCGAAGGTCTCGAGCTGTGGGATGTCGACACCGTGCATCAGACCGTCCTTGATGAGCTGCGAGATGATCATGCCTGCTCCGTGGTAGCGCAGTCCACCGGCATGGATGTTCGAAGGCTTGAAGTTATGGCCCAGCGTGAACATCGGCAGCAGCGGTGTGTAGCCGGCCTCGTCGCCGAAGTCGTAGCGGAACTGACCGCGGGTGAGCTTCGGACAGCTGTCGGGCTCAGCAGCGATGAACTCTGTGTGGCGCTCGCCGCTGAGGTTGTGGCGCATAAAGGGGAACGAGATGCCGCCGAAGTTGGAGCCGCCGCCAAAGCAACCGATGACGATGTCGGGATATTCGCCTGCCATCTGCATCTGCTTCTCGGCCTCCAGGCCGATGACGGTCTGGTGTAACGCCACATGGTTGAGCACCGAGCCCAGCGTGTACTTACAGTTGGGCGTGGTAGTAGCCAGCTCGACGGCTTCGCTGATGGCAGTACCTAAAGAACCGGGATGCGTGGGATCCTTGGTGATGATGTCCTTGCCGGCGCGTGTCGACATAGAGGGTGAACCCGTCACGGCAGCCCCGAAGGTGCGCATCACGCTGGAGCGGTAGGGCTTCTGCTGCATGGTAATCTTCACCTGATAGACGGCACACTCCAGGCCATAGAGCTTGGCAGCATACGACAGTGCCATGCCCCACTGGCCGGCGCCCGTCTCGGTAGTGACGTTGGTGGTGCCTTCCTGCTTGGCGTAGTAGCACTGGGGCAGGGCAGAATTGATCTTGTGAGAGCCCAGCGGATTGGTGCTTTCGTTCTTGAAGTAGATGTGGGCGGGAGTACCGAGTGCCTCCTCCAGGGCGTATGCACGCACGAGTGGGGTAGAGCGGTAGTACTTGTACTTGTCGAGCACTTCCTCGGGGATGTCAATCCAGCGATGCTCGGTGTCCAGCTCCTGCACGCAGCATTCGCGTGGGAAGATGTGAGCCAGGTCATCGACACCTAACGGCTGCTTGGTAACCGGGTGGATGGGCGGCATGGGCTTGTTCACCATGTCAGCCTGGATGTTGTACCACTGTGTTGGAAGTTCGCTCTCTTGAAGGATGAATTTCTTTTGTTTTGACATTGTTTTTTGTTGTTGGTTAAAGATTACCGCCTGCAAAGGTACTAATTAAAAATAAAAATTACGAAATAAGGAATAAGAATTTCTCGAAAAAATGCGTACCTTTGCAACTTGTTATGATAATTATCATCGTAGTACTGCTGTATTTCGCGTTTTTGTTCGCCGTGAGCCGCTGGACTGGACGCAAAGCGACAAACGAGACTTTCTACCGTGCCGACCGCCAATCGCCGTGGTATATGGTGGCGTTCGGCATGGTGGGAGCGTCCATTTCGGGTATCACGTTCGTCTCGGTGCCCGGCATGGTGTTGCGCACGCAGATGACGTACCTGCAGACGTGTATGGGTTTCATCCTGGGCTACGTGGTGGTGGCCTTTGTGCTTTTGCCGCTCTACTACAGGCTGAACCTGACGTCTATCTATGCATTCCTGGGACAGCGTATGGGACCTCGCTCGCATAAGACGGGGTCGTGGTTCTTCCTGCTGTCGAAGATGACGGGGGCGGCAGTGAGATTCTATGTGGTGTGCATCATCCTGCAGCGCTTTGTTTTCGAACCCTTGGGCGTGCCTTTTGTCGTGACTGCTGTAGGATTGGTGCTGCTGATATGGCTCTATACGCGGCGCGGCGGCATCAAGACACTGGTATGGACGGACTCGCTACAGACGGTATGCCTCTTCACGGCGTTGCTCCTTATTATATATAATGTATTAGCAGATATGGGGCTGAGCGTTGGCGAGGCCGTGCAAGCCGTGGGCAGCCATCCGATGTCGAGGGTTTTCGTTTTTGACGACTGGGTGAGCACGCAGAATTTCTGGAAGCAGTTCCTCAGTGGCGTGTTCATTGTCATCGTCATGACGGGCGTCGACCAGGACATGATGCAGAAGAACTTGACTTGCAAGACCTTACGTGGTGCGCAAAAGGATATGTGTACCTACGGTGTCCTCTTCCTGCCTGCCAACCTGCTGTTTCTGTCGCTGGGTGTCCTGCTGACGCTGTGGTATCAGCAGTATGGACTGACGATGCCCGTTATGGGTGATGAACTCTTGCCTGCGTATGTGCAAAACGCGACAGAGAGTCATCAGCTTGCGACTAACGCCCAATGGCTGACGGCATTCTTCGTGTTGGGCATCGTGGCAGCGTCTTTCTCCAGCGCCGATTCTGCGCTGACGTCGCTGACTACTGTATACTGCGTGGATATTTGTGAACAAACGGACAACGAATGGCTGCGCAAAAGGGTACATATAGTGATGTGTGCCGTCTTTGTGCTGTTTATTCTGCTGTTCAAGAGTGTCAATTCGACCAGTCTCATCGATGCCATCTACATTCTGGTGAGCTATACGTATGGCCCCTTATTGGGAATGTTCGCCTTTTGTCTGCTGACACAGCGAAAAGTCGGAGACCGCTGGGTGCCATACGTGGCCGTTGCCTCGCCGCTGCTGTGCTATGCCATCGACCAATTGGTGACTTGTACGATGGACTATCATTTTGGCTACGAGTTGTTGATGCTCAACGGTTTGCTGACGTTCAGCGGCTTGTGGCTTTCCGGCATCCGCCGCCTTCAATGACTTTAACTGGTCTTTTTCTCACCTCTCATCTGACTAAAATACTCTTTTGGCTGGACACCCATCTCTTTTTTGAAGGAGGTGGCAAAATATTTGGGGTCTTTGAAACCTACCCGGTAGGCGATGTCGCTGACGCGAAGGTCGGGTTTTTCTTTAGCCATTCGGCAGGCGGCCTTGATGCGCTGGCTACGGATGAAGGTGGTGATGGTCATGCCTGTCAGGGTGCGCAGCTTGTTGTAAAGGGTGCTGGAACTGACTCCCATGTCGGCAGCAAAGGCTTCGCGGTCGTAGTAGGAATCATCCATGCGGTTTTCTATACATTTGGCGGCACGCTGTAGGAATTCTTCCTCAGGGGTTAATGCCCGTGTCATTTGCTCCTCGTCGGTGGGCCTGCGGATACGCTCACGGTTGGCAATGATGTTGTCTATGCGTAGTTCTAAGTCCTTTAGCTTGAAAGGTTTGGGTATGTAGTCGTCAGCACCGGCTTTCAGTGCCTCCTGCACGTCTTCCTCTTGTGTCTTGGCTGTCAGAAGAATAATGGGCATGTGGCTGAGCTCCTCGTCCTGTTTGATGTGGCGTGTTAGTTCATATCCGTCCATTTCTGGCATCATGACGTCGGAAACGATGATGTCGGGTCTGTGTGTACGGATCACATCAAGGGCCTGTTGCCCGTTAAAGGCCGTCAATGTATGGTATTTCCTGCTCATCAACTGTTGCATCAGCATCATGAGTTCCCTGTTGTCTTCGACGATGAGCACCCACGAAGCGTCCTCATCAGCCGGACCGACTATCTTGGACGTAATGTCTTGAGCTGACAAACTCTTGGGCAGGTCGAGGATGTTGTTGTTAGGAACGTTGAACTGTATTTGGTTCTTTTCGTCAATTTGGGAGGCAGAAAAGGCTTCTTTGCCAATAGGGAGGTCTATGATGAAGGTGGTTCCTTGTCCTTCCTTGCTTTTATACTGGATACTGCCCTTGTGCAGATAGACCAAATCGTGTGTCAGGGCGAGACCAAGACCGGTACTCATGACTTGGTAACGTCTGTAGTCTCCGTTGCTAAAACGCTTGAAGAGCTTTTTCATCATCTCCTTGGGAATGCCGATACCCGTGTCGCTTACTTTTATAATAATGTGGTTGTAATGGTTGTTGGTGGTGATATCTAGGACAACTTTCCCTTGTTCGGGTGTATATTTGGCGGCATTTGACAATAAATTGAAGATAATTTTGTCCAGTTTGTCGGTGTCAATCCAACCAATCATGCTTTCCGGATGACAATGGATGGTGAAATCCAACTGCTTTCTGTTCATGAGCGGCTTGATGCTACGGGCTGTCTCTGTGATGTACTGCATGACATCACCCTTGCTGACCATAAGTTTTAATCCACCTTCCTGGGCTTTGCTCGTCTCCAAAATCTGTTGTAGCAGGTGTACGATACGCTGGATGTTCAGATCCATCAGTTCATATTCCTGCTGCTCTTCTGGGCGCACCATGCTCAGATGCTCTACAGAGGCAGACAGAATGGACAGCGGTGTCAATAGTTCATGGGTGATGTTGGTGAAGAGCTCGTTCATCTGAATGCGGTTCCTGATGCGCACACTTCGGAGATATAACCATCTTCCGATAACGATAATAGACGATATCGATATGAGAATAAGTGCTATTTGCCAAGTTGGAAGGTTCATCATGTGATTAATTTTGCTGCGAAATTATACTTTTTTCTTCTATTTATCAACAAAAAGGCAATTAAAAGGTGTTAAATGGGCGTATTTTGGTTTGAAAATCGTGATTTACGGTTTAGAAATCGTGAATTCACGATATTTAAACCATAAATAATGATTCTTGAACTTGTGATTCTAATATTTATCTTACCTTTGCGTCAGAAAAGGAAAAGAGTTTTTCCGAACTTAAGTCGACAGGCGAGATGCTTTACGGTTTTAAGTTTTTCTAAAAGATTTTTAATGGTTAAGGTTTATGGTTGATTAATTTAGTTTTTTGAATGTTTAAGCCTCGCTGTGAAGCGAGGCTTAATTCGTGTTGTACCAAAAGGAAAAATTAATAAATGAAATCTTTGGGAAGTCAGATTCCTTAAGGGTTATGCGTTCAGCAGGAAGCGTTCGGCCTCAATGGCAGCCTGACAACCAGTGCCGGCAGCACTGATAGCCTGACGATAGACGGGGTCAGCACAGTCGCCGGCCACGAAAATGCCAGGGAGCTTGGTACGTGGTGTACCGTCTATTTTTAGCAGGTAGCCTATTTCATCGGTATCGAGCCACTCGCGGAAAATGGCGGTATTAGGAGTGTGGCCAATGGCCAGGAAGAATCCGTCTATCTGGATATCTACCAATTGTTCGTCGGCTTCGCCCTTGCGCTTGACAAGGTGGGCTCCCTCAACACCATTCTCGCCAAAGAGTCCCAGCGTGTTGTGCTCAAAAAGAATCTCGATATTCTCGGCCTCCATAACTCTTTGCTGCATGACTTTCGAGGCACGGAGGAAAGGCTTTCTGACAATCATATAGACCTTTTTGGCCAGGCCGCTCAGATAGAGAGCATCTTCGCATGCCGTGTCGCCGCCACCTACTACGGCAACCGTCTTTTTGCGATAGAAGAAACCATCGCAGGTAGCACAGGCGCTGACACCTTGTCCGTTGTATTTGCGTTCATCGTCCAGTCCTAAGTATTTTGCCGAGGCTCCAGTGGCAATGATGACCGTGTCGGCTTCCAGTTCGCGACCTGCGTCATCCCATGCTTTGTAGGGGCGCTTGGAGAAATCCACCTTGGTAATCTCACCGTCACGGATGTCCGTACCAAAGCGTTCTGCTTGCTCGCGAAGATCCATCATCATCTGATTGCCGTCCACTCCCTGTGGATAGCCCGGAAAGTTCTCGACCTCAGTGGTTTGGGTCAACTGACCACCGGGTTGCAGACCGCAGTATTCCACGGGTTGCAGGTTGGCTCGCGAAGCATAAATAGCAGCGGTATACCCCGCGGGCCCGCTGCCTATGATCAGACATTTGATGTGTTCCATTATAACAGCTCTTTGATTTTCTCCTCAATATGCTCAAGCTTCTCTGTAGGCTCAAAGCGAGCTACGACCTGACCTTTCTTGTTGATGAGGAACTTGGTGAAATTCCACTTGATATCGGGTTTTTGCTTGTAGTCGGGGTCAGCCTTTGACAGCATATCATCCAAAATGGGAGCGATGGGGTGTTCCATATCCCAGCCGGCAAAACCTTTCTGCTCCTGCAGGAACTTAAACAATGGGTCGGCATCGTCACCATTGACCTTCACCTTCTTGAAGCGGGGGAAGTCTGTGCCGAAGTTGAGCTTACAGAATTCATGGATGGACTCGTCGGTGCCAGGTGCCTGCTGCCCAAACTGGTTGCAAGGGAAGTCGAGAATCTCAAAGCCCTGACTATGGTATTCCTTATATAGCTTCTCCAGTTCATCGTACTGGGGGGTGAAACCACACTTGGTAGCTGTGTTGACAATCAGCAGCACCTCGTTGGCATACTCCTTCAGGGAAACATCCTTACCTTTTCTGTCCTTGACAGTGAAATCATAAATGGTTTTCATTTGTTTTAAAATTGGTTTGTGTTAGAAATAATCCTTGACAAAGTTACGAATTATTGTTGTTATGACCAAAAGTTTTAGGATTTTTTATTTAAACCAATAACTTTGGGTTATTTTACTTTCAACTTCATTCTCTATGTTGTCTGGCAGATTGCAGAAGAAGTCGATGCCTGTCAGTTCCTCCAGGCGGTCAATGGTGATGGCATATCCCTTGCGGGTATCATTTGAATGGTCTTCATTCAGATTGGGTGCCCAATAGGCCATAGCCTGCCAGGTGTTGTTCTTTCTGCTGAGGAGTGCCATATAGAAGAAACGTGGAACGGGGATATGGTCTTTGTTGACACGTGTGGACTGATGGCTTCCTTGGTTGATGTACTCAATGATATACTCTGAATTGTCGATGGTACCACCCTTGCAGATGTATAGCGTGTCGGATATGATTTCCCAGTTGCGGATGTCATCCTCCATCTTCTGCCATAGGCCAGCATTGAATTTATTGTATTGTGGCTGCATGTTGGTGATAAAGAAGGTTTGATAGTTGCAGTCCGTAGCTCTCTGACGGTCGGCAGACGGACAGATATGTCCGTGATCGTAGCCAGAATACTTATAGGGATCAGATGTGAACTGATAATCTGGTGGCAGCAGGGGGTCATTCGGATACTGGCATGTAGGTGAAAGCGTTCCGTTGTTCTCAGCAGAATACCTTTTTACATTATATGTGCTGTGATATCTGACGCTGCTATAAATTTTGTAGCAGCTCCAGCGTTGTGACTGCAGGTCGGTGTCCCATTCTACACAGTAGTTGAGGCCTTCCTCGTTGGTGTTCTTGTTCAGAATGGCACGATGAACAAGGACAGTCCCCTTTTTCAGATGCGGGAATTCCAGTTGGGTCTGGGCCTCGATGGGGCCAGAGGTGTTCTTGTTGTCGTTTGCACTGGTGTTGTCGGGGTAGGGAGAAGGCTTTGAACGCTCGACAGAATCACCGTCTCCACCGCCACAGGCTGACAGCGACAACACGGTGAAAAGGATTAGTAGTAGTTTGAAAGTTTTCATAGTTGGTTGTTTCTAACGATAAAAAAGGCGCAACCAAAGGTATATGCAACTACCCTGGACGCGCCTTAGATGTCTTGTTGGCTTTGAAATTATCTTTATTTCTTCGCAGCCTTACCGTAGCGGCTCATGAACTTGTCGACGCGACCAGCGGTGTCGACGAGCTTGCTCTTACCAGTATAGAACGGGTGAGAAGTGCTCGAAATTTCAATCTTTACCACGGGGTAAGTTTCGCCTTCGAACTCTACGGTGTCATTAGTTTTTGCGGTAGAGCGCGAAAGGAACATATCGCCGTTGGACATGTCCTTGAACACGACGGGGCGATAGTTTTCTGGATGAATACCTTTTTTCATTTTTGCTTGTAAATTTTATATGTTATTTCTCTATTGTGCATAAAAGCGGGTGCAAAGGTACGAATTATTTTCCGACTGACCAAATATTCGCGCTGTTTTTTTATTCTGCGAATGTAAAGACCAAGTCTTCGAGTGTGCAGAGTGACTTCTCCTTGGTGTCGGACTTGAAAAGGATGAAGATGGCGTGTTTGCCTGCAAGGTCTTTTTCCTTGGCCTCCTTTGCGATACCTATCGCCATATCCCGGCTGGTCTTCGGCATGTCGGACTTCAGGGCTATCTCGCCAATCTTCTTGCCCCCTTGCGAAGTCCAGGGACGATCCATCATGACCTCAATAGTGCCGTCGATACCCTCCGGGATGAGCCGTAGGACGAGCATCAGGTTCTCCTTCTCTGCCAGTTGTCCGGCGTCGAAGTTGAAGTATTTGTAGCCTACGATGCTGCCGTCGGTGTTGTTCACCACGCGGTTACCGTTGTTCTTCAGATCGTAGGGAGCATCGAAATTAGTCTCTGTGCCATACGATGCCTCTACGTACGAGCCGTAGAACGTGTTGTTGGGCCATTCGTGGACAGCGGGCTTCGGTCCCGTCAGCCAGCAGGCGATGCCGGCCGAATGGCGCTCAAAGGGGTTGAGGCCGTTCAGCGCAAAGCCCTCAGAGTTGTATTCGCCCTCGCTGATTTCCACCTTGCCGCCAGCACCCTCTTCCACCTTGACGGTGATGGGGGCCACCATAGCCTGACGGGCATACTCGTCAGTACCCGTCTGACGATGATAGAACACATACCACTGACCGTTCACTTCGCAGATGCTGCCGTGCGTGTTACCGTCGGGAACGGCAGATGCGATGACGTTGCCTTGTTCGTCCTTCTCGCGGGCACGTCCGTCGATGATGGTGCCGCCATAAGTCCAGGGACCTAACGGATGGTCGCTGTAGGCGTATGCCAGCGTGTAGTTCGACGTGGGCAGGCCGAATTCACCGTCCTCAGTGAAGCGGCTGTAGATGAACACGTACTTGTCCTTGATCTTTCGCAGCGACGAGGCCTCGAAGAAGCGGAAGATGCCGGTTTCGTTTCTGCCGGACACCATGCCGTCGACGACCTTTGTGCCGGGCTTGACGGTGCACATCGTCATCGGGTCTATCTCTGCAGCCATCGAATGCTCGAAGCCCCAGTAGCCATATATCCGTCCGTCGTCATCGACAAATACGGCAGGGTCAAAGCCATAGATGCCGTCCACCTTGTTGGGGTCGTCGGCATTCCAGTTGCAAACCTCAAAAGGTCCGTTGGGGCGGTCACTCTTGGCTATCAGACCGTTGCGACCTCCCGTCTGGTCGTTGGGGAAGAGGTAGTAGGTCTTCTTGCCGGTGCTATCCGTTACCAGCGCTATATCTGGTGCATACAGCACGTCGGCAGTACCTGCAGAATCGAAGGGCTCGCCCTTGGCATTCTTGTCCACCACGAGGATTTCTCCGTCGTAGCGCCACTGGGTCAGGTCGTCCACTGGAGCCGACCACACCACCTGGTCGCGTCCGCAGTACTCGGTTTTCAGATCGTCGTGCGAACCATATATATATACGCGCTGCTTGCCTGGATTGTCGGGATCTTCAAACACATACGGCTCTCCGTCGGGGATATGTTCCCACAATGGCAGGTAGGGATTGCCTTGGGTTCTGGCGACAGATGCCTCTTCAGCACTCCCCTTGCTGGCGCAAGCAGTGTTCAACAAGGCGCAGCAGGCCGCTGCCAGCGCCGTCATGCAAATGGTTTTCTTCATCATTATCGTACCGTTTTTATTAGATTTGTAGGCAAAAGTACATAAAAATAAGTGTATCACCAAATGAATGTCCGAGAAACCATCCGCTTTTTACAGAAATTTGACAAATCCTGAAAAAGCGGCTCTTGATGACCGGGCCTGGAAGAAATACAACAGCCAGGGTTGCTGAATATTTTTTTTGAGGCTGCACTCAACCTACATCTTTTGTCCGGAAGAGCCTATTTCCGGTTCGGAAAGAGCCTACTTTCGGTCCGGAAACAGCCTCATGAGAGAAAAGAAAAGTTAGAGAACCTTTTGTGTACTCGGAAATGAAAAGAAAAACGTTTTTCTTTGGATGTTTGAGGAATTTGCCGTATCTTTGCAGGCAGATTGTGTCGGTCACCAGAGTGATTCGATATATAATAATAAGGTATGCTATCCCAAACATTCAGATGAAACGCTATTTCTTATACCTCATGTTCAGCATGCTGGCGGTGGCAGGAGCCACGGCACAGGAGCTGACGGTGAAGCTGCTGGCGGCTGCCGGCAACGACATCTCTGCCAGCCAGCACCGCCGTAACGACCTGAACGGCCAGCCCTGCGCGCTGGTCAAGGTGCAGCTGGCGACGGCGGGCGCCAAGTTCGAGGGCAACGTCGTCGGCGACGTACGCTATGATGCCGGCGAGTACTGGGTCTACCTGTCGGCCGGCTCCAAGGAGCTGCGCGTCAAGGACAACGGCTTCGTGGCCTGCCACGTACGCTTTGCCGACTACGGCATCGCGACGGTGCAGTCGTTGCAGACCTATAACCTGACGCTGCTCATGCCGCAGGGCGGGGCCGTCATTCCACAGGGGCAGAAACTCATCATCAACTATTCGCCAGCCACCGCTACCGTGCTGATAGACTCAAAGTTCTATAAGGGACATGGACATATCGAAGCCACACTGCCAGTAGGCAGCCACGACTACATCATCGCCGCCGACGGCTACGAGACTGTCGAAGGCTCGGTGAAGCTGACAGCTAATGCTCCGCGTACCGTCAACGAAAACTTGGTGGCGACTGCCCAGCAGTCAACGGCCCAGGAGTCAACGGCTCAGCAGTCGAACCAAGCACAGTCGGTTTCAGCTATACAGCCGCCAACTCAAACCCCTGCTATAGAGACCTTTACCGTCAATGGCGTTTCGTTCAACATGGTGCGTGTCGACGGCGGCACGTTCACGATGGGCGCTACAAGCGAGCAGGGCAGCGATGCCTACAAGGATGAAAAGCCAGCACACCAAGTGACGCTGTCCACGTACAGTATCGGCGAGACGGAGGTGACGCAGGCTTTATGGCAAGCCGTCATGGGCAAGAACCCATCTAAATATAAAGGTGATAATCATCCAGTGGAGAAGGTGAGTTGGAAGGACTGTCAAGAGTTTGTTGAGAAGTTGAATAGTTTAACCGGCAAGTTTTTCCGCCTGCCGACTGAGGCCGAATGGGAGTTTGCTGCACGAGGTGGAAATAAGAGCCGTGGCTATCAGTATAGTGGCAGTAATAATATTAATGATGTGGCTTGGTATGATGATAATAGCCTGAAAGTAACGCATGATGTGAAGTCCAAGCAACCAAACGAATTGGGCTTGTATGACATGAGTGGCAACGTCTGGGAATGGTGTCAGGATAGATATAGTTCATATAGTAGTGACTCTCAGACAAATCCTACAGGTCCAGAGAGGGGCTCTTACCGCATGTCCCGCGGTGGCAGTTGGTACTACATCGCGAGGCGCTGCCGCGTTGCGTTTCGGTACTACTTCACGCCCGGCAGTCGCTACTTCGACCGCGGCCTGCGCCTTGCCCTCCAGTGACTTCCCTGCAATCCCTTTCTGTATCGGCATTTCAGGGCTGTCAAGGGTGTATGTGAGGTCTTTTTGTGCTAAAACCTCATCCGTCGCTCCTTGTCTGTCCATCCGCCGCCCCTTCTGCCCCGCCCGGGAATGCCGTGCGGGAAATTTTCCTGCGCCGTGCGGAGAATGTTCTTGCGCCGTGCTCCAATTGTCCCGACGGCATGCTCCCTTGCTCAGAGTGACGTTCTCGCTTGGTCGAAGTGACGTTCACGCTTGGTCGATTCCCTCAACGAATAGTATGGCATGCGGCTACGTAAAGTATTGCCCGCGGCTACGTAAAGTATTGCCCGCGGTGCGTGATTTTATGCTCCATCGTGCAGGGTTTTATGGCTAACTCTTGCTCGAAGTATCAGCGAGAACGCCTCGATGAAACATAAAATCCGCCACCGCGGAGCATAAAATCCGATAACGCCAGACACATTCAAAAACGCCAGCCCTGCTCATTTTCTCCGACCCCGTAGCTCTTTTGTGGTTTCTATACCTTATGTTGTAAATAATTCCTCCTGCAATCTCTTCAGGAAGTCTTTTAGTGCAGGACTAACAGGTGGGGGAAATTAGAAAAGTTTGTCAAGTTAGCCGTATATTACGAAGATAGTTATCCCATTACCACGTCGAGAAGTGGATCATGAGTCCCCAAATTTCTTTAGAACAAACGCCTGAAATTGTACAATGTGGACCTTTTCTAAAGCAAAGGAAGAAAATGGATGATGATTCCCCAAATTTCGCAAATTTCAAAAAAGGCCGCAACGGTGAAGTTGCGGCCTTTGGAAATATAACAATCAGTGGTTATTTAATGCTTAGGCTTTCAATTTCCCATGTGGCAGCCTTGGAAGTGTCGCTGGTGTAGCGGAATGCCACGCGCACAGTTCCGGCAGGCAGGGTTGCCTTGCTCTCAATGAAATTCCAATCGGAACCTGCAGGCCATGTGTCAACGGTGGCTTCCTTCCATTCGCTGCTCTTAACATCACCAGTTCCGTTGGTCGTCGTGTACATAATCTTGACGTAATCGCTGGTGGCATAGTTAAGTGCTTGTTTGAAGGTCATAGTGCCACCGCTTGCCAGATTCAAGGTGGGACTTACCAACCAGTTATCTGTCTCATAGCGCTTTCCACTAACATAGGCAGAAGCTTTCATACCATATTTGCTGTCATAACTCCAGATGTAGCTTACACCATCGGGAAGGGCCTTTACATTGGCAATAGTCCAATCACCTTGGCCATTTGCCTTGAAGTCAGTGTCAAGCGATGTTGTACCGCTTGGAGTATCGCCTCCACCTCCACCACCGGTACCTTCACCTTCGAAGGTGATGACCATGGTTTGAATGCGTAGTTGGGTACCTCCCTTTGCCTCTGTGTGATCATTGCAAATAGTAACAATCTTACCTTCTTCCTTGGCATACAGCATCTCATTGCCAACATAGTCCGTTCCATTGTAAGAGTCGCAGTTCATGACAATCTTTGCAATAGATTTAGAACCTTTGACAGTAATAGTGTTCTTGGCATAGACGCGAACGCCCTTAGTTGCCGCATAGAATGCTGGAGAGTTCGAAGTGTTTTCTCCTGCGCCAAATTCGATAGTTGTGCCATTACTTAACGTTACTGTTGTAGGTGTAGCCTTGTCAGCCCATCCCTGAGCATTGAAATCTACTGTTACCTCATCAGAACCAGTTACTGAAGAGCTTGTTAAAGTAACTGCTGTACCTGATACAGACTTTGTCATGGTGCCAGAGGGCGTATCAGTGCCGCCACCGCCGCCGGAGCCCTTGGTGATGGTGATAATCTCGTTGGGCTGGTTCATCTCAAGGGTTATGGCACCCGTCTTGCTGTTGACATACTTCTTCAGCTTACCCTTGACCACGACCACGTCGCCGGCAGAGAGCTCGTCCTTGGAGGAGAAATCAGCACCACCGACATTCTTGCCACTGTAAATCTGCAGCTCATTGGCTTCCTTGCCATCATCAGAGATGTAGTAGGTAATGCTCTTGTACTGGTCGCTATACGACTGTACCTTCGAAATTTGTCCCTTTACATAGGCATCTGCCGTTTCACCGTTGTCGGCCAATGCGTTGATCAACTCTAGAGCCTTGGCTACTGTGATGGGAGCATCCTTCGAACCAATTGTCTCTGTCGGGGTGTCGCCGCTGCTGCCGCTGTCCTTGGTGCCGTTCAGCTCGACGATGATACAGTTGTTGGAAACGGTCTCAGGGGTGTTGCCCTTGTAGTTAACGACCTTACTCTTGATGACGACTTTGTCGCCAGCTTTGATGGCTGTGGCACCCTCGTTGAATTTCTTGCCGCCCAAGCCGAAGCCGCGGTAGATATAGAACTTGTTGGCCTTGCCGTCAGCATCGTCTGAGATGTAGTAGGTCGCATTGCCGAAAGTTCCAGTGACGTCGATGTCCTGCACTTCGGTAATGATACCTTTGATATAAACCTCGTTGGTAGACTGTACGTCTGCCCCCAGTCCGCTGATGTATTCAAGTACGCCGGCCACATTGTAGGGGTCAGCCTCAGTACCACTTCCTGAGGGCTCGACGACTATGACGTCGCCACTGTCTGGCTTGACGATTTCTCCGAAGGGAGAGGGTACGTCCTCGCAGCTGGTGAGTGTGAAGGCCGTCAGGGCCAACGCAATCAGATAATTGGTGAATTTTTTCATATCTTTTTGTTTTTATTGTTTCGTTATTGGTACAGGTTATTTCAGTGATACGATGGTACTGCCCTGGGCAAACTGCGGAGTGTTGCCTTGGTAGTTGATGACCTTGCCCTTGATGAGGACTTCCTGTCCTGCCTCGATGAGCGTGGCGCCTTTTTCGTTGAACTTCTGGCCGTTCACCCCATAGCCGCGATAGATTTGGAATGTGCCTGTAGCACCGTCCTGACGGTCAGAGATGAGGTAGGTGGCATTGCCGAAGTTGCCGCTGGTGTCGATGTCGGACACGACGACGATGTATCCCTTGGCATAGACGGTGCCCGACTCCTTGCCGGCAGCCAGGCTCTTGGTGTACTTCGTCACACCGGCCACGTTGTAGGGGTCTTCAGCCGTGCCTGTGCCCGAAGGTGTTGCTACTGGGGCAGGCTCTGTAGATGATTCGACGATGTCATTAGCGTCACGCATCAGTATTTGCCATGTGTCGTTAAAACGTGAGGCTACACCCGTGATATCGACAACAGTTGTCGGCATGACAGTCTTGGCAAAGTCTGCATAGGTGCTTGTGCGCACCACGACGTTGCTCACACCTGTGATGGTGCGGTTGGCACAGTTGGAGGTCAGAGTTACGCTGCCGTCGTTGGGAGCGAACACGGCCTTGCCGTCTGCTTCGGCCAAGGTGACACCCTTCAGGGTAATCAGCTTACCGCAGTCTTTGGCGATGTCAAGGGTGTTGAAGTTCCACTTGACTACGGTAGGCTCTGCGATTAAACCAGGTAAAGCCGGAAGCAGTTTGTAGTGCTGTTGCCAGATGTAGCGGCTCATACGTCCTACCTGGGGCGTGGCTCCTTCCTTGTTGGGATTGGTATAGGTGGTACCTATCTGTGGCTGTTTGCCATAGCCTCCTACGTAGAGTCCATTCAGCTCGACGAGCACCGTCTGTCCGACGGCGAACGGTCCATAAAGTCCGCTTTGAGAGATACTGATGGCGATGGCACCGGTATTGTCCTGGAGATAAAGGCTATTGTAGATGTTGCCACCTGCGTCATTGCCTGTGACGACACCCTTGATCTGCATGGGCGTCTTGACCTCCTTCAGGCTGTTGTTGTTGATTTCGTTGCTATAGAGGGCAATTACTTCGGCAATAGTCTTCAGGTTGGTCTCTTGCAGATTTTGGTTGCCATAAGCCTGCATAGCCTGTTCCGAGGTTGGGGCATCCCAGTCTTTGTCCTGACATGATGTTGCCAGACCGAGGGTTGCCAGCGCGAAGAGGATATACTTTTTTGTCTTCATAATAGTAAGCAATTTTTTAGAATCTGTAAGCGAGGTTCAGCATACCGTTAATGCCATAGGCATAAAACTTGTATGGATTGCGGTTGAACTTGTAGAGTCGGGCGTTGCCCACGTCGCCGGTAGTGGTGTTCACCGAGTAGTTGCTTCTGCTCTGCTCAAATCCGCCCGTTACAATACTTCTGTTGTTCAGCACGTTGGTCAGTGACAAGTTAATCGAGAGACTGCCCTTCTTCAGGCGGATGCTGCGTCCGATAGAGAGGTCGAGCATGAATCCGCCGCTCCCCTTGGCCTGTGCCACAGCCTGGTCGAGCAGCACCTTTTCACCACTGGCAGTGGTTTCGAATACCTTTTCAGCGGCGATGCCGGTATTCTCGTAGGAGCGCTGTCGGTTGGCGAGTGTCTGTCCGTAGCGGAAAGAGGGTGAGTAGGAGAGGTAGATACGGTCGTAATAGTTACCCATGACGTCGATAAACCAGCCGCCGCCATTGTAGCTCAGTGTCAGGTTGTAGCACGACAGCGGTGTTCCTCCATCGCGCATGTTCTTATTATATACGATATCCTGGTGGTAGGTGCCTTCTGTCGATTTCATGTAGATGACGTCGGCATTGTTTGTGTACTTGGCGTCGCTGACGGTACCCAGCGTACTGATGCTGAACGAGGGCGACAGCTTGAATTTGATGCCCCATTCCACACCGTAGTACTGTTTCTTGATGCCTGTCATGGAAACGTATGTGAACGAGTTGGCGTCATCGTCGTAGAACTGCTGCCATTCGGTCACATGGTCCAGGTGGCTGTAGTAGCCGCTGACGTTGGCCTTCATCCAGGCATTCTCGTACTGGATGCCTGCATCGCCTGAGAAGATGCGTTCGTTCTTGAGATTGTCCACGAAGTCGTTGTTGACTTCGGGAGCGACAAATGCCGTCGAAGCCGTCGGTGCACGCAGTTCGTAGCCTGCCCCGATGCTCCAGGTGATGCCGTACTTCTTCAGGATGCTGGAGTTCAGTCCGACCTTGATGCCGCCGTCGAGGAATTTGGCTGTCTCGCTCTTGCCGTAGGACGTCACTCCATTGCCGCGAGCCACTGCGATACCGTTGTCCATCTTGCCGTCACGCTGCATGGTGACGCCGGCCATGCGCCCAGCGACGAAGACCTGATAGTCGTCCAAATCGAGATTCAGCGAACTCCACAGCTGTGCTTTGCGGACGTACAAGTTATAGTCATAAGCGTACTTGTCACCTTCTTTGAGGATGGCATTCGGGTTGCGCATGTCATAGTAGACGTGAGGGTCGCCTATGGGATAGTTGCCAAGCGCATAGGTGTTGATGTTATGCAGTTGCTCGGCTCCCATCATGTCGTCTATCTTCTTGTAGTGCTGGCCGATGTTAGTTGCCAGTTGCAAGCCGGCGTTCCATGCAATGTTTTTGCTAAGCTTGGTGTTCAGCGTCGATGCCAGGGCCAGGTTGAAGTTGTTGTTGTATCTGGCTGATACGAAGTACATGGCATCACGTCCGTCGAGATTGGCATTGCGGTTGGCATAGTACAGACGGTCCCAGTTAATCTGGCGGGCTTCTTGCTTACCCATCATATAGGTGCGGGCACGGATGAAGTCGTTATATCCGGCCAGTGTCCGTCCTGCCAGGTCTTCTTCGTACCAAACGTCGTAGTAGCTTGAGGGCAGGTTCTTCCAGTAGTTGGGCTTGGGATTCTCGCTGTTGTTGTATTCCAGGTTGGTACTCTTGTACAAACCATAGCGTCCTGTCAGCGTCGTGGTAAGCTTTGTCTGGTCTTTGATGTTCCAGTCCCAGGTCAGCAGCACCGTGGGGGCGAAGTCGGTAACAACGCGTGCGCTGCGCTTCTTGCCGTTCTGGAAACCCCAGTTGGGGTTGGAGTAGTAGTCGTTAGCCAACCAGTACATTTCGTCGGTAGCCGGGCCTTGTGCGGCACGTTCTGTGGGGTTACCCCATGTAACGAGCGAGATGGAGTGGTTTTCGTTCAGTTTCTTCTCGGCTCCCAGGAAGTAGGAGAGCGAGTTGTAGAACGTTCCCGGAACATACGATGTGCTCATGTTGGCCCAACGATAGGTGACGTTTGCCGAAAATGCCCATCCGTCGGGTCTGAGTCCACTATTATAAGTATACATGGCGCGTACCGTATAATTACGGTTGGCTCCAGTCAGTGTGACACGCTGTCCTGTGGCCATGTGGCTGGGACGGAAGTCGTAGTTGTTGGAGCCTGCCATCGCCGACATCGAGAATTGGTTGAACTCGAATGGCAGTGCAAACTCACGGCTACGCGTCTGCTGGTTCAGTCCACCTACCAGGGCGTAGCGGAACGAGCCAGTCTCCATGTCGTTCAGCATGACGCCATTGGCATAGACATCATTGTACTTGGTGTTAAAACCACGGTAACGGAGTCGGCCGGAGCTGAAGGTGAAGCTGGCCTTGGAAGCGTAGACATTCTGGGCTGAGGAGACAATGGTCACGTTCTGCGATACGTCATCGTCATCACCCAATTGAGCTTCAGTGAAGGTATAAGCCAACTCCTCGGATGATTCTTTCTCATCTGCGGCAACATTAGCAATACCTTCTTCCATTAGATAGACCGTACCACCAGGAACAACGGTCTGCGGCTGATAGCCTATGAACGTAATGGTCACCTTGGCACCATTCGGCGCTTCAATTCGGTAGTTGCCATTGGCGTCGGTCGTTGTGGAAATACTGGTTCCATCAACTTTTACAACAGCACCGGTGATGGGGGTTCCCAAATTGTCAACGACGGTGCCTTGTGTCGACTGAGCAAATGCCGAAGCAGCGAAGCAGAGGGCTATCACGATTAGTTTCAGCTTTTTTTGCATCATGTTTTTTTAGTTAATTGGTGAATATTTGCTACAAAGGTATGAAAAAAAAACGAAAGGACGTGCAATTCGATACTTTTTTTTGCTAAACATAAAAAATAATCCCAAAAAGTTCGTAGAGTGGAAAAAAAAACGTATCTTTGCAGATAATAACTAAAGAACTTGGAAATTATGAAAAAAAATCTGTTTCTGCTACTCTTACTGATTACTGCGGGTGTATGCGTCTCCCGTGCCCAGGGGTACAATATTTATGGGGTTGGCTTCTATAATCTGGAGAATTTGTTCGACACCAAGCATGACGAGGGGAAGAATGACTATGAGTATCTTCCTGAGGGAAGGAACAAATGGACTGAGATGAAGTATAACTCTAAGTTGCGCAACATGTCGACCGTGCTGTCAGAGATGGGTACTGACGTGCTTCCTGGAGTGGGCTGTGCCGTCATTGGCGTCAGCGAGGTAGAGAACCGCCACTGTCTGGAGGACCTTGTCAATCAGCCCAAGTTGAAGGCTCGCAATTTCAAGTTTGTCCATGTGGAAGGTCCTGACAAGCGCGGTGTCGATTGTGGCCTGCTCTACAATCCCAAGTTTTTTACGCCCCAAAAGGTCCGTCTCGTTCCTTATGTATATGAAAAGAAAGAAGACGAGGGGCATGCCACCCGTGGCTTTCTGACGGTCACTGGCACGCTGGCTGGTGAGCGGATTACCGTCATTGTCTGTCACTGGCCCAGTCGTGGTGCCACTTCCTACTATCGCGAACTGGCCGGACGTCAGGTGCGGGTCATCAAGGACAATCTGATGAAGGAAGACCCCAATGCAAAGGTCATCATTATGGGCGATATGAATGATGACCCTCGTGACCGCTCTATGTCAGTGGCCCTGGGAGCCAAGCGTGATATGAAAGAGGTGGAGCCCGGTGGACTTTACAACCCTTGGTGGAAATTGCACGACACTGGTACGGGAACACTGACTTTTGGCGGCTCCTGGAACCTTTTTGACCAGATAGTGGTATCTTATAGTCTGTTGCACCAGGAAGGACGGCAGGACTATAATACGCTGAAGTTCCGTCAGCATCAGATTTTCCGTCGCGACTACCTCTTCCAGCAGGAAGGCCAGTATAAGGGCGGCATCAAACGTACCCATGCCGGTGGCGTCTGGCTCAATGGCTATAGCGACCACCTGCCCACTATCATCTATCTCATGAAAGAAAAGAAATAATTTTCGACTACCCCAAATGACTATTATTGGAATTGCAGGCGGTACTGGTTCTGGCAAGACCACCGTCGTCAAAAAGATTGCCCAGGCGCTACATCCCCAATGTGTAGCCATTGTACCCCTCGATTCGTACTATAACGACACCACGGGAATGACCGACGAGGAGCGCCGTGCCATCAATTTCGACCACCCCGATGCCTTCGACTGGAAGTTGCTCACCGAGCATATCAAGATGTTGAAGAACGGACAGGCTATCGAGCAGCCCACCTATTCTTATATTATATCCAACCGTTTGCCCGAGACCATCCATGTCGAGCCCAAGCCCGTCATCATCCTCGAGGGCATTATGACACTTCACTATAAGAAGCTGCGCGACATGATGGACCTGAAGATTTTCGTCGATACCGACTCCGATGTGCGGCTCATCCGCAACATCCGGCGCGATGTTGTAGAGCGCGGACGCACTGTCGAGATGGTGCTCGACCGCTACGAGAAGGTCCTCAAGCCCATGCACGAGCAGTTCATCGAGCCTACCAAGCAGTATGCCGACCTCATCATCCCTTCGGGCGGCGACAACAAGACCGGCATCCATATTCTGCGCACCTACATCGAGGGCATCGTCACCAACGTATGACAGTTGGCAGCAATAGTCCTTGTCTTGAGGCAAGGAAATCAATGTCAAATGAAGTTTTTTTCACGATAATTTGGCTGTTTAAATAATTTATTGTACTTTTGCAGCCGATTAATCAAATTTTAACTAAAAAATTGAAGAAAATGAAAAAAATTCAGATGATGATGCTCATGATGCTTACCGCATTTATGGGTTTTGCGCTCCAGTCATGTGGTAGTGATGATGACAACAACGACACTCGTCAGACTTATACTATAGGTTTGGAGATTGTTGACAAGGGTGATTTGACAGCAGAAGAAGCTGCAATGGTTAACACTAAGATTCAGCAGGCTGTGTCAAAAGCTGAAACTACTGTTACTGCTACTGAGTCTCAGGCTAAGGCCGCATTGGACGCTGCTATTAACCTCAACAAGTCTGATCTCGAAGCTGCTTTCAAGGGTAGTGGCAATACCAAGAAGTTCACTATGGCTTTCGTTCTGAAGAACGCTTCTGGCAAGGTGGTTTATCAGCGCAATGTGGTGGTTGATGGTGAGACAGTAATTGTTAACTAATCAATTAATAATTATCATATAGACAGCCATCACCCTAAAAAGGTGATGGCTTTTTTGTGTGTGATGGCTTTGCACACTGATATATGGATGGAATCTTCACTAACGTGTGGCCAGTGTCCCCGCTGTTGTGTCGTTACTATCGTCGTGGTTGATTTCCGAACTGATTTCCTCGGCCACATCCTCTTCTGCTGACTGTTGGCGCTCCCATTCCTCGCGCTGTCGGTCTGCTGCTTTGCGCAGGCTATGAATCTTCAGCGCATTCACCAACTCGATGACACCGTAGAGTAGGGAGCACCAGCCCAGGATCATTAGTGGCAACTGTGCTGTCTCCATTGGCTTCACCATCACGAACAGTCCTGTCAGCAATATCAGTGACGGGCACACCCAATAGCCGAAAGGCACGCTGCCCAATCGCCGCGCCGTGATGAGGCTCATCAACTGTGTGATGCCGCCCAGTATCAAGATGGCTGCCAGCATATACATCAGCCCGTTAATAAAGGCGTTGGGCGTTATTACAAGCACCAGACCCAGTATCACGCTGCCTGCTCCCACGATGGGAAATGTCGGCTGCGCCCCTGACACTACGCGGCCCTCCTGGTCGGTGATGGTATATTCACCAGCATGTCGCCTTGCCTGCCAATAGGCTATCAGCGCAACGACACCTGACAGCAGGAACAGCGCTCCGATGGCCTGCGTCAGCCACATCACCCCGTCCTGCGGGTACTTCAACAGCAGCACGCCAACCACGATGGCGCACCCTGCTCGGAAAATGGAACTCTGGAATATCTTCATGCTTTTACTGTTTTTGGTCACCGCAAAGGTACGCATATTTTCCGACAAAAAAGCAAAAGAGCATTTTTTTTGATATCTGAAACATCGAAAATCGGATGATTTTAAGTATTTTTGCAACCAGTAGGAGCAAAAATCGCTCTTCATCGAAAAATTGGATAAATAATTTGGTTGTTTGCTTTGTTCTTCGTACCTTTGTGCGAGTACTGAGCCATGACAGAATAATGAACGATAAACAATAAATATTAAACAATCAAACAATAACGACTATGGGAAAGATTAAGACTATCGGTGTTCTGACATCGGGTGGCGATGCCCCCGGCATGAACGCAGCCATCCGTGCCGTGACACGCGCAGGTATCTACAACCAGTTTAACATCAAAGGCATCTACCGTGGCTACGATGGACTCATCAAGGGTGAGGTCAAGCAGTTTTCGACGGAAGATGTTAGTGGCATCATCACCCGTGGCGGTACCATCCTGAAGACTGCACGCTCGATGGAGTTTATGACCCCCGAGGGCATGCAGAAGGCCTACGAGACCTGTCAACGCGAGGAGATTGACGCCCTTATCGTCATCGGCGGTAACGGCTCGTTGACTGGTGCCTGGAACTTCGGCGTGGAGTTCGACTTCCCTGTCATCGGCTTGCCCGGTACCATTGACAATGACCTTTATGGTACCGATGCTACTATTGGCTACGACACTACCATGAACACCATTATGGAGTGTGTGGACCGCATCCGCGACACCGCCAACTCACACGAGCGCATCTTCTTTGTAGAGGTAATGGGACGTGATGCAGGATTTTTGGCTCAGAACTGTGCCATCGCCTGTGGTGCCGAGGCCGCCATCGTACCCGAGGAGGTAACTGACGTCGACCAGTTGGCCGCCTTCATGGGTCGCGGCATCCGCAAGTCGAAGAAGTCGTGTATTGTCATTGTCTCGGAGAGTCCCAAGTGCGGTGCTATGTACTATGCCGAACGTGTAAAGAACGAGTTCCCTGGATTCGACGTGCGCGTCTCGATTCTCGGTCATCTGCAGCGCGGCGGTACCCCGTCGGCCCGTGACCGCATCCTGGCCAGCTGCACTGGTGTCGGCGCCATTGAAGCCATCACCCAGGGACAGCGCAACGTGATGGTGGGCGTGCGCAACAATGATGTGGTATACGTCCCCTTCTCAGAGTGTATCCGTACCGACAAGCGTTTCGACAAGCGACTGATAACAGTGCTCGACGAACTCAGCATCTGATTTTTGCGGCCGTAGGCAACAGCCTACGGCCGTGAAGCTATGACCATGGAAACAGTTGTTTACTTGGTGCGGCACGGGGAGACCGTCGATAACGCTCTGCAGATCATGCAAGGGCAAACTCATGGTTGCCTGAACGAAAAGGGTAGGGAACAAGCCCGGATCGTGGCTGAACGATTGGCCGGTGAGGCTTTCGATGCCGTGGTGGCCAGCGACCTGCAGCGGGCCATCCAGACGGCGGAGATTATCGCTGCGCCCCACGGGTTGCCTGTGGTGACGACACCGCTGTTGCGCGAGCGCGACTGGGGTGGCTTTACTGGACGTTTCATTCCTGACCTGAGGGATGCGGTGTGGCCCGATGATATTGAAACGGAGGAGGCACTATTGACACGCGCGCGTACCTTTTTAATATATATAACGGCCACCTACCCGGGAAAACGGGTGGTGGCCGTAGGTCATGGCATCTTCAACAAGGCCCTTCTGGCCGTTTATGCCGGCTGTACGATGCGTGAGGTACAGCGGATGATGAATGCCGAAGTACGTATCTTAACGGTGTCCACCGAACGAGCGGCCTCCGCTGGAGCTGTGACCACCGCCACTACTGTGGCTGCTGAAAGAACCACCACCGCGGCTGCTCCCTCCGCTGAATGAGCCACTGCTGCGTGTGCTGCTGCCACTGCTGAACGAGCCGCTGCTGTGCGAACTCCTACTGCCACTGCTGAACGAACCGCTGCTATGCGAACTCCTGATGCCACTGCTGAATGAGCCGCTGCTATGCGAACTCCTGCTGCCACTGCTGAATGAGCCGCTGCTGAACGAGCCGCTGCTGTGCGAACTCCTGCTACTGAAAGAACTGCTGCTATGGCTGCTACTGCTACGATTGGGATTCTCGCCAAACGACCTGCCACTGCCCGAATGGCTGCTGCCGCTGTGACTTGAACTTCTGCCGGAATCGTAGTTTCCGCCGCTGTGATTTGTACCTGTACCACGATTCAAGTTGAAGTTATCTGCGTGCCCTGTACCACGGTCGGTATAGAGTCGACCACGATTTTCTGCGGTCGTGCGGGTAGAGCTGTTGCGGTTGCCACCAAACTGCCTGTAGGTCTGACCGTGACGCTGGCTGCCATTGTGATAGCCGCGGTAGTCACCACGGTTCCAGCGGTCCAGCATGCCGAAGTGTGAACGGCCTACTGCAGGTGCTGGACGGTAGTGGTCGCGATGGTGATAGTAGTAGCCGTGACCACCGACGTGGTGCCAGGCGTGACCGCCGCGATAGCTGGCATAGAATACCGGGCGTCCGAAGTAGAAGTAGTCGCGGTGAGGATAGCGGGCGTAGATGCCGAAGTGCCAGTAGCCGCCGTCCCAGTAGAGCGGACGGTAGAAGTAGCTGGCGGCACAGAAAGCCTCCCACTGCCAGTCAAACAAAATATAGCTGAAGTCCAGGTTGCGACGCTCCCAGTAGGTTGAATAAACGTCATCGTAGCTGGTGACCCCCATCAGGTAGTCGAGGTTGATTTCATAGGCGGCTTCATACTGCGCCTCAGTGAGGTTCAGCTCGTAAGCCATCTTGTCCGTCAGGAAGAGGGCTTCGTTGCGTGCCTGTTCGTAGCTCATTGCATGGCCCGTTGCTGCTATCGTCAGCAATGCTACAAGGGCTATCATCATCTTCTTCATAGTCGTATGTTTTTTATTGTTGTTCGACATTTTGTTATCTTTTCACGGTGCAAAATTAGAAAGAAAGTAAGGCATATACAAAGGATTTTCCCTAAACCATGAGGGGATTTTCCCTATTTGTCTGCTCTTGCTTTATATTAAATAATGTAGGACGAAGCGAAAAAAAACGCCAAAGGCTGCATCGTTTTCTTGTTTTTTTTGTAATTTTGCCGACCTAATAGAGTTTTTACAACAAGATAACAATTCATTATGGGTGGCTTCTTTGGCACGATTTCAAAACAGAGCTGCGTAAACGACTTGTTTTACGGCACTGACTACAACTCGCACTTAGGTACAAAACGCGCCGGACTGGTGACATTCGATGAGGAGAGCGGTTTCCACCGCAGCATCCACTCGCTGGAGCGCAATTATTTCCGTTCGCGCTTCGAGGACGAACTGGACTCCTTCAAGGGACATCAGGGCATTGGCGTCATCAGCGACACCGACCCGCAGCCCATCATCGTCAATTCGCACTTGGGGCGCTATGCGGTGGTGACCGTTGCCAAAATCAACAATCTGCGCGAGATAGCCGAGGACCTGCTGAAGCAGCGCATGCACCTCAGCGAGATGTCGGCCAACAACATCAACCAGACAGAATTGGTGGCCCTGCTCATCAATATGGGCGACACCTTTGCGGAGGGTATCAATCTGGTATACCAGAAGATAGAGGGCTCGTGCTCGATGCTCATCCTGACAGAGGATGGCATCATTGCCGCACGTGACTTCCTGGGACGCACACCCATCGTGATAGGCCAGAAGCAGATTCACCGTCTGTCGCCCATCGGCACCGACGAGTTCCTGCAGGCATACGCCGTTTCCAGCGAGACGACCAGCTTCCCCAACCTCGACTACAAGGTAGTGCGCGACCTGGGACCGGGCGAGATTGTCCGCCTGCGCGCCGACGGTCTTGAGGTGATGCAGAAACCTTTTACACGCTGTCAGATATGCTCGTTCCTCTGGGTTTACTACGGCTTCCCCGCCAGCGACTATGAGGGCATCAATACAGAATATGTACGCGAGAAGAACGGACGCCTGATGGGCGAGAAGGACCACGACATTGATGCCGACTTGGTGTGCGGCATCCCCGACTCCGGTGTGGGTATGGCCCTGGGCTATTCGGAGGGTAAGAAGATTCCCTACAAGCGTGCCGTGCTGAAATACACGCCAACATGGCCTCGCTCGTTTACTCCTGGCAACCAGAACCGCCGTGACCTCGTGGCCAAGATGAAGCTCATTCCCAACCCGGCCGTCTTGAAGGACCAGCGCATCGTGTTCTGCGACGACTCCATCGTCCGTGGCACGCAGCTGCGCGATAACGTCCGCACGTTCTTCGACAATGGTGCCAAGGAAGTGCATGTGCGCATCTCCTGTCCTCCGCTAGTCTACGGCTGCCCGTTCATCGGCTTCACTTCGTCGAAGAGCGACATGGAGCTCATCACGCGCCGCATCATCAAGGACTTCGAGGGCGATGACAAAAAGAACCTCGACCAATATGCCAAGACGGGCACACCCGAATACCAGCGCATGGTCAGCGAGATTGCCCGCCGCCTGGGGCTGACCAGCGTCAAGTTCGCTACCATCGAGGACCTGATAGCCTCCATCGGCCTTCCCAAGGATCGTGTCTGTACCCACTGCTTCGACGGCACCTCCTTCTGTCACGAGCGCCGCGGCGAGGAGTGGTTCACGTAATGTTGTACAATAAAGATGGCGGACTCTTGAACATAATCAGGAGTCCACTCAGCACTCGGAAAAGCTCAACGTCGATTTCGAGAATCAGCACTACGAAGGGGTGACCACCATGCCTGCTGTCGCCCCCGTCATCTAAGCCTCACGCCACCATAGAATATGACTATGGAGAATAGCAAGAAGTTTTCTCGTTCGAAAGAAAAAATAAAAAAAATGTTTTTTTATTTGTTTCTTTGCTCACTTATTCGTACCTTTGCAACCTAAAATCAATAGAAAGAAGCGTGAAGATAAAGCAAGTGCTGAGCGCCCTTGAACATTTCGCGCCCCTGCCCTTGCAGGAAAGCTGGGATAATGCTGGCCTGCAACTGGGACTGACGGAGGCGGAGGTTTCAGGGGCATTATTGTGTCTGGACGTTAACGAACAGATCGTTGACGAGGCCATCCGGAAAGGTTGCAACCTCATTGTGAGCCACCATCCGCTGCTGTTCCGCGGGCTGAAGCAGATCAGCGACGCTGACTATGTGCAGCGTTGCGTCATCAAGGCCATCAAGAACGACGTGGTCATCGCATCCATGCATACAAACATGGATAATGCGCAGGACGGCGTGAACTGGAAGATTGCCGAGCGGCTGGGACTGACGGAATGTCGGTTCTTTGCCCAGAAGACCGTTGACGGCATTGAGGCCGGCAGCGGTGTGGTAGGGAAGTTGTCGCAGCCGATGGAGGCTCGGGCGTTTGTGGAACTGGTCAAAAAGCAGTTCGGTGTCGAGTGCGCCATGTGCAACGAGCTGTTGCATCGCCCCGTCAAGCAGGTGGCTATCTGCGGCGGTGCCGGCGACTTCCTGCTGGACGATGCCGTGCGCGAGGGTGCCGATGCCTTCATCACGGGCGAGATGCACTACCACGTCTTCTTCGACCACGAACAGAAAATCCAGATTTGTGTCATCGGCCACTACCAGAGCGAGCAGTATACAGCTGAAATATTCCGCGACATCATCCAGAAGGTGTGCCCTGGCGTTCGCACTGAAATCGCCGAGACGAACACGAATCCAATTTGTTATCTTTAAGCTTGATAGTGACATAAAGATATATCGACATAACTACATAACGAAAAAACGAAGAAATTATGGCAAAGAAAGATCCCACAGACATGCCGGTAGAGGAGCGTCTGAAGACCCTTTATCAGCTGCAGACCACGCTCTCGGGCATTGACGAGAAGCGTGCTCTGAGAGGCGAACTGCCTCTGGAAGTACAGGACCTCGAGGACGAAATCGAGGGCTTGACCACCCGTGTTGAGAATATCCAGCACGACATCAATGAGTACGAGCAGGCCGTCACGATGAAGAAAGGCGAGATTGAGACCGCCAAGGCCAGCGTGGAGCGTTACAAGGCGCAGTTGAACGACGTGAAGAATAACCGTGAGTATGACACGCTGTCGAAGGAAATCGAGTTCCAGACCTTGGAAATCGAGCTCTGTAACAAGAAAATCAAGGAGGCCAACTTCAAAATTGAGGAAAAGAAGGGCGAGCTGGCACAAAATCAGGAGATTATTGACGATCGCCGTCAGGCACTGGAGGTGAAGAAGAGCGAGCTCGACGAAATCATGGAGGAAACGCGTGCCGAAGAGGAGAAGCTCAAGGCCAAGGTGAAGGACCTGGAGGCTAAGATTGAGCCGCGTCTGCTGACCTCGTTCAAGCGTATCCGCAAGAATGCCCGCAACGGTCTGGGCATCGTCTATGTGCAGCGTGATGCTTGTGGTGGTTGCTTCAACAAGATTCCACCCCAGCGTCAGTTGGATATCAAGATGCACAAGAAGGTGATAGTCTGCGAGTATTGTGGTCGTATCCTCATTGATCCCGAACTGGCCGGTGTCAAGATTGACAAGGTGCAGTCTGTTGAGGAGAAGAAGACACGTAAGCGTGCTATCCGCAAGACCGTGAAGAAGGCCGAGGATACTCCGGATGTCCCTGAGGCAGAGGCCTAAAGAGACGAATAGTCGGGTATCTCCTGCAGGAAATGATACGTCTGGTTGGCGTAGTCCATCTGGCAGCAGACGTGTTGCAAACCATTGCTGACAACCAGATAGTCCACCCTTAATAGCAGGTTATACGCCGAAATCTGATGAAACACCCGCTGTGTCAGTGACACGGTGGGTGCTTTGTATTCTATAATCATCTGCGGTGCTGCCACCTTATTATATAATATAGAGTCGCAACGAAGTGTCTTGTCGCCGCATTGCAGGGCAATCTCGTTGCCCAATAGCCCCTTGGGATAGCCCTTGTGCTCCACCAACCAATGCGTGAAGTGCTGACGCACCCATTCTTCGGGCGTTAGGGCTACGTAGCGGCGCCGCAGAAAGTCAAAAATCTCCGGCTTTTCCCGCGTGCCACGCACTTTTACCTCATAGGAGGGTAGATTCAATTCGTTCATATCGGCGACAAAATTACAAAAATAATGCGAGATTTCGCAATTTATTTTGTAATTTTGCAAGCGAATATGGCTCAACCCGCAGTGACATACGACCAGGTGATAAGCGAGCTTCAGGCCCGCCATTTCAAACCCGTCTACTATTTGATGGGCGACGAACCGTATTATATCGATAAAATCTGCGACTGGATAGCCGAGAATGTGTTGCAGCCTGAGGAACGGGACTTCAACCAGACCGTGCTGTTTGGGTCTGACGTCAACGCCTCACAGATTGTCGATGCCGCGAAACGTTATCCGATGATGTCGGAATATCAGGTGCTGATAGTCAAGGAGGCTCAGAATATCAAGAATACGGAGCCTCTGGAGAAATATTTCAAGCAGCCTATGGCGTCGACTATCTTGGTGTTGTGCCACAAAAACGGCAAGATTGACGGGCGTAAACAGGCATACACGAAGACGATTCGTGAGGCTGGGGTACTGTTTGAGAGTATCAAGCTCAAGGAGAATGCCCTTCCCGCTTTTATCGAGAATTATCTGAAGGCCCGTGAAGTCAGCATCGACCCCAAGTCGACGCAGTTGATTGCCGAGTCCATAGGTGCTGACCTCAGCAGACTAACAGGCGAGTTGGACAAAGTCCTGTTGTCGTTGCCTGCCAATGATAGGAGAGTGACCCCCCAGGTGGTGGAGGATCAGATAGGCGTGAGCAAGGACTTCAATGGTTTCGAGCTGAAAGATGCCATCGTCAATCGCAATATTCTAAAGGCAAATAGGATAATCAATTATTTTGACAAAAATCCGAAGGCGGGTAGTGTCTACTCTTTTCTCCCGTTGCTCTTCAGTTATTTCCAAAATTTGATGATTGCTTATTATTGTCCGCAAAAGGGTAGTCAGGAGGCATTGGCTCAGTGGTTGGAATTGAGAAATTCATGGGCTGCTCGTGAGTATGTGACAGGCCTCAGAAACTACTCTGGAATGAAAGTGATGCAGATAATTTCCAAGCTACGCGAAATAGATGCCAAAAGTAAGGGGTTAGATAACCCCAATACACCTCCAGAAGAACTGGTAAAGGAGTTAATTTTCTTTATACTGCACTAAAAAACGACCCCAAATGGGGTCGTTTTTTGCTAGAATTCAGTTTTTCCCATACATGTTTTTTGCCCCTTAAATGCCCATCTACAAAGGATTTAGGCCCCAAAATGACGCTTCATATTTCGCGTATTTTCAGTTTTTCGTCCGTTGGTTCAGGATTCTTTCAAAATGCCAGAAAACCACTTTTCCTGAAACCATAAATTTGAAATTAAACAATTTTAGCATTTCGGATTGTTAATTCAGAAAACCAAATCGTCACAATGGATTTACAAGAATAGAACGATAAAGAAGCCTATTTAATGTCTGTAAATCTAAATTGAAAGAGTTATGTTTACGTTTACAAACTCAAATACGGGGTTTTGAAAACGTATATTCATGCGTATACAAAAATTCATCACACCCATAAACGACTAAAAACCAATGTTTTATGCAAAAGAGGTGGATTTTTTACAAAACAATCCAGATATTTATGGTGCTAAAAACTGCATATTCCCCTTAATTGCTCACTATTTAATGTAATAATGCTTTTATAACCAAACATTTATAAGACATCCCCTTTAAAAGTGCTTTGTTGTGTTTTATGAATACAAATTTATATTTGTAATTCTAAATAGCTGGTTTGCAGTTTTTCGAATTCGGAATTTGATATTCTAAAATCAAAATCTAAACTTTACGATTTAAAATTTTCTTTAGATTTCTTGCGCAGTTCAAAAAAAACGTTTACCTTTGTAAAGTCTAAGAAAATCCCCCATTTGGGGCTTATTTTATGAAGAGATGGAACTAAAAGACCGTATAAGAAAGATTATGGAAGATCAGCACATGACTCAACAGGTGTTTGCTGACTTCATTGGGCAGTCACCTGCCACCCTGAGTAGTATCTTCACTGGACGTACCCGTCCTACCCTGAAGGTCGTGGAGGATATCAAAGCGAAAATTCCTGACATCAGTACCGAGTGGCTTCTTTGGGGGGGCGGCTCTATGTATATCACCCACTCCGAAGGTTCGTCAGAAGCTGTATCTGACCCAGTTCCTGGTCAGGAGCAGATGCTCAATTTTGACGATCCGAGTAATGCCACTCCTTCTGCAAGCTATCAAGCCACCAATAATCAGCGTGTTCTGTCTGGTTTTCAGCAGGGTGTACGAAATACACACTTGGATTTTCGTGCTGAAGAAATGAAAATTGTTGACAAAACGACGCGCCGTGTGACAGAAATTCGCGTCTATTATGACGACCAGACCTACGAAACTTTCGTGCCTGCCAAGGTCAAGTAGTCAGTATTGTCTTTATCCAATAGACCTTATATAATATAATAAGTGTACCTGTCAGTAAGGTGTGTATAGGGACGAAGAACCGACAACAATCTGGCAACAATTTGTAATACAACTATGCATTTTTCTTTCAAAATGTTTGGTTAATTCGTGGAAATGTTATACTTTTGCAACCGATAATCCAAAAGTCCATGGACGATTAGGTAATAAACGATGAATGTTATGATACAGAACGCTTACTTTTACGGCTATTACTTTTACTTTGCAGTAGACTGTGAAGCGGTAAGCCGTATGTAAGATGTAAATCAGAGTAAAGGCAAAAATAAAATAAGGCTCCGCTTCACAAACACCAAGTGAAAGCGGAGTTTTTTGAATAAGCGAATAAAGAACAAGATACAAGAATGAAACGAATAGCGATACAAGGACTGATAGGATCTTTTCACGACATAGCTGCCCACCTCTATTTCGAGGGCGAGCAGATACAGTTGATCTGTTGCAACACCTTTGAGGAAGTCTTTGCAAAGATGCAGCAAGATCCTACCAGTATCGGCATGCTGGCTATCGAGAACACCATTGCAGGAAGCCTGTTGCACAACTATGAACTGCTTCGCGACAGTGGCACGACCATCGTCGGTGAACATAAGCTGCACATTACCCACTCCATTTGTTGTCTGCCCGACGATGACTGGAGCACCATCACCGAGGTACACTCTCACCCCGTGGCCCTGATGCAATGCCGTCAGTTTTTGGCGCAGCATCCCACGCTGAGGAATGTTGAAGCTGAGGATACGGCAGGTTCAGCGAAGATGATTGCCGAAGAGGGGCGTCGAGGCTGGGCGGCCATCTGTCATGCGGAGGCTGCACGGCTTTATGGACTGAAAGTGCTCGAGGACCATATTGAGGACAACAAGCACAACTTCACACGCTTCCTCGTGGTCAGCAATCCCAACAAGGCCGACTTGTTGCGTCCCCTGACAGAGACCAACAAGTCCAGCATCGTGTTTTCGCTGCCCCATGAAGAAGGTTCGCTGGCTCATGTACTGGCAATCCTGTCATTCTATCACATCAATCTGACGAAGATACAGTCGTTGCCGATTATCGGGCGCGAGTGGGAATACCTGTTCTATGTCGACGTCATGTATGAAGACCTGACGCGCTACCGCCAGTCGATAGATGCCATCATCCCCTTGACCAAGGACTTCAAGATTTTGGGAGAATACAAGGACGGCAAACAAACGAATTAAGGTAATCATAAACTTCAAACATCAAACTTCAAAAATATATGGTACAACCGGCAGAAAGGCTTAGTTTAGTACAAGAGTACTATTTCAGCAGAAAGTTAAAGGAGGTGGCACAGTTGAATGCCGAAGGCAAGGACATTATCAGTCTGGCCATTGGCTCGCCGGACATGCCGCCATCGGAACAAACCATCGAGAGATTATGTGAGGTGGCTCACGACCCGACAGCTCATGGCTACCAGCCTACCCAGGGTACGCCCGAATTGCGTGAGGCGATGGCTGGGTTCTACAAGCGTTGGTACGATGTTAACCTAGACGCCAAGAGCGAAGTGTTGCCGTTGATAGGTTCGAAGGAGGGTATCCTGCATACCACGTTGGCCTTTGTCAATCCTGGCGATGGCGTACTGGTACCCAATCCCGGCTATCCCACCTACACGTCGCTCAGCAAGATTTTGGGTGCCAACATTGTGAACTATAACTTACGTGAGGACAATGGCTGGCAGCCCGACTTTGACGAGCTGGAGGAAATCGTAAATAATAAATCGTCGTACTGTACATTCCGTTTGATGTGGACCAACTATCCCAATATGCCGACGGGTGGTAGGGCCCAGCGTGAGACCTACGAGCGGCTGGTGCGCTTTGCCAAAGACCACGACATCGTCGTCGTCAACGATAACCCCTACAGCTTTATCCTCAGCGAGGAGCATCTGAGCATCCTGCAGGTACCTGGAGCCAAGGACTGCTGCATCGAGTTCAACTCTATGTCGAAGAGTCATAATATGCCTGGCTGGCGTGTGGGACTCTGTGCTTCGAATGCACAGTTCATCCAGTGGATCCTCAAGGTGCAGTCCAACATCGAGAGTGGCACCTTCCGTGGCATCCAGTTGGCAGCTGCCGAAGCCTTTAAGAATGATGAGGCCTGGCACCGCGAATACAATATCGAGACCTACGCCCGCCGCCGCCGCTATGCCGAGCAGATTATGGACGTCCTGGACTGCACCTACGACCCGAACCAGGTCGGCATGTTCCTGTGGGGCCGCATCCCCGACAGCATTGAGAATGTCGAGGACCTAACGGAGCGAGTGCTCCACGAGTCCCGCGTGTTCATCACCCCTGGTTTCATCTTCGGCTCGAACGGAAACAGATATATCCGAATCTCGCTCTGCGCCAAGGAAGACAAAATTCAAGAAGCGCTGAAACGAATAAAAAACATTTTTTGAAACGAATGATGCTCATTCGTTTCCTCAAAAAGATAAAAACATAAATTTGCATATAATATGGAACTGGAACTTCAACCATTGAATTTACCGAGTGACAACGAACGCCCCTTCGTCATTGCAGGCCCGTGCAGTGCAGAGACAGAGGAGCAAGTGATGGAAACTGCCCGTCAGCTGGCTATGAAAGGCTGTCACAACTTCCGTGCCGGTGTATGGAAGCCCCGTACCAAGCCCGGTGGCTTTGAGGGTAATGGCGAGAAGGCGCTGCCCTGGATGAAGCAGGTGAAGGAGGAGACGCACATGCTGATAGCTACTGAGGTGGCTACGCCCGAGCATGTGGAGCTGGCGCTGAAGTACGGCATGGACATCCTGTGGATTGGTGCCCGTACGACTGCCAACCCCTTTGCCATGCAGGCGCTGGCCGATGCCCTGAAGGGTGTCGACGTCCCCGTGTTTGTGAAGAACCCCGTCAATCCCGACCTGGAACTGTGGATTGGCGCCTTGCAGCGCCTGAACCAGGCAGGCATCAAGCGTTTGGGAGCCATCCACCGCGGTTTCTCCAGCTACGAGCAGAAGATATATCGCAATGCCCCCATGTGGCAGATACCCATCGAACTGCACCGTCGCATTCCCGACCTGCCCATCATTAGTGACCCCAGCCATATCGGAGGACGCCGCGAACTCATCGCTCCGCTGTGTCAGCAGGCCATGGACCTGGGCTTCGACGGACTCATCGTAGAGAGCCACTGCGACCCCGACAAGGCATGGAGCGACGCCAAGCAGCAGGTGACCCCCGACGTGTTAGACTATATCCTGGCATTGCTCATCATCCGTGACGAGCACGTCACCACGGAGAGCATTCAGCAGTTGCGCAAGCAAATTGACAATCTCGACAACCAGCTGATGGAAATCCTGTCGAAGCGTATGGCCGTCTGTCGTGAGATTGGTAACTACAAGAAGGAGCACAACATGACGGTGCTGCAGGCTTCTCGCTACAATGAAATTTTAGAGAAGCGCGGCGTGCAGGGCTCGCTGTCTGGTATGGCTCCCGAGTTTGTCGCCAAGGTCTTCGAGAGCATCCATGAAGAGAGTGTCCGCCAGCAGATTGAAATCGTCAACAAATAAGATGCCATGAAGATATTAGTATTGGGAGCAGGCAAGATGGGCTCGTTCTTCATCGACCTGCTGAGCTTCGACCACGAGGTGGCCGTCTTCGAACGCGATCCGAAGCGCATGCGCTTTACCTACAACTGTCAACGTTTCACCCAGCTGGAGGAAATCCGCGACTTCAAGCCCGAACTGGTCATCAATGCCGTCACGCTGAAGTACACCATTCCTGTCTTCGAGCAGGTCATCCCTTTCCTGCCTGAGGAGTGCATCATCAGCGACATTGCCAGCGTCAAGACCGACCTGAAGGAGTTCTACGAGCAGACGGGGCGCCGCTACGTGTCGACACACCCCATGTTCGGTCCTACGTTTGCCAACCTGAACCAGCTCAGCGAGGAGAACGCCATCATCATCAGCGAGGGTGACTACATGGGACGCATCTTTTTCAAGGACCTGTACCAGAAGCTGGGGCTCAACATCTACGAGTACACCTTCGAGGAGCATGACAAGACGGTGGCCTACTCGCTCAGTATCCCCTTTGTCTCAACTTTCGTCTTTGCTGCCGTCATGAAGCATCAGGACGCCCCAGGTACCACCTTTAAGCGACACATGCGCATTGCCAAGGGGGTGCTCGGCGAGGACGACTACCTGTTGCAGGAAATTCTCTTCAACCCTTACACCCACGACCAGGTGTCGCAGATTCGTACGGAGCTTAAGGAACTGCTGGAAATCATTGACCATAAGGATGGCGACGGCATGAAGGACTACCTGACGAAGATCAGGAAGCATGTCTTCGAAAGGTAAAAAAGTAAAAAGGTAAAAAAGTGAAAAGGTAAAAAGGGTAAGTCAGACGCTTTGCTCGTATTTGCTGATAGTCAGAGAAGTTTTTAGCCTGCCAATGGTTACAAACTTCTCTGATTTGTCGTAATCAAAGCCGCCATAGCGACTCATCTGGATGTCCACCAGCATGTCAGGTTTCATGAGCTTGGCCATCAGGATGGAGTTCTGGCGTATCATCAGCGAACTGGTACGCGATAGCATCGTATAGTAGTTGAAGTCCAGGTTGTCGGGTATCAGTTTGTCCAATACCTGTGCCGCCAGCGATCTGTTGTGCTTGCGGCGTTCGTTGAACTCGTCGTGCACCTCCGACTGAGCCTTGTAGTCATGACCGCTTACGTCCACACCCACCAGTATGTCGCCCTTGTGGCGCTTCACCCGGTTCAGCGGGATGGGGTTGACGACGCCTCCGTCAATCAGTATCATGCCATTGCGGCGAACGGGTTCATAGAAGGTGGGTAGGGATATGCTGGCTCGGATGGCGGAAAACAGGCTGCCTTTGCGGAAAACCACTTCCTGTCCGCCTTTCCAGTCGGTAGCTACAGCACAATATGGTATGGGCAGGTCTTCGATGGCGATGTCTGGCACAAACTCCATGATGGCCTCAATGATGCGTGTGCCCTTCACCAGATGGCTGAGCGAGAACGAGAAGTCAGTCAGTTCCAGCATCTTCTTCTTGTCCATTGTCTTCATCCATTCGCGAAACTCCTTCAATTTGCCGGCGGCATAGACCCCGCCGATGAGTGCTCCCATCGAACAGCCGGCAATCGAAGTTATCTGGTAGCCCTGCGCTTCCAGTTCCTCTATCGCACCGATATGTGCCAAGCCCCTGGCACCGCCACTCGACAGCACCAACGCAACGTCTTTTTTCTTTGTCCCCTCCGTCATAGTCTTTAAATTGCTGCAAAGATACACACTTTTGACGATTTGGCGAAACAAATAATAAAAAACGTTGCGAAATAACTATAATATCATATCAATAGGCCTGCTGATGCACCCCTTTGACGGCTCGGCCAGAGGGATCATTCATGTTGCGGAAGGCGGCATCCCATTCGAGGGCGATGGCGGTGGAGCAGGCTACACTGGCTTCTTGGTTGACGCTACGGGCAGCGGAATCGCTGGGGAAGTGCTCGGCGAAGATGCTGCGGTAGTAGTACTCTTCCTTGTTGAGCGGTGGGTTGATGGGAAAACGATCGGCGGCATGGGCCATTTGTTCGTCGGTGACTGCCTCAGCGGTAATCTTCTTCAGGGTGTCAATCCACGAATAGCCGACGCCGTCGCTGAACTGCTCTTTCTGGCGCCAGGCCACTTCGGCAGGCAGCATGTCGGCAAAGGCTTCGCGGACAATGCGCTTCTCCATCGTGGTGCCAGGACACATCTTAGCCTCGGGATTGGTGCGCATAGCGACATCGAGGAACTCCTTGTCGAGGAAGGGCACGCGGCCTTCGACACCCCAGGCCGACAGACTCTTGTTGGCACGCAGACAGTCGTAGAGATAGAGTTTTGAGAGTTTGCGCACGGTCTCGTCGTGGAAGTCCTTGGCCGTAGGGGCTTTGTGGAAATAGAGATAGCCGCCGAAGATTTCGTCGGCACCTTCGCCGGAGAGCACCATCTTGATGCCCATCGACTTGATGACGCGGGCCAGCAGGTACATCGGTGTTGAAGCACGGACGGTGGTGACGTCGTAGGTCTCGATGAAGTAGATGACGTCGCGGATGGCGTCGAGGCCCTCCTGGATGGTGTAGTTTATTTCGTGGTGGACAGTGCCTATATGGTCGGCCACGAGCTTGGCCTTGGCGAGGTCGGGCGCGCCCTTTAGTCCGACGGCGAATGAGTGCAGGCGGGGCCAGTAGGCCTTTGTCTTGGAGTCGTCCTCAATACGCATTTCGCTGTATTTCTCGGCAATAGCGGAAATGACACTGGAGTCCAGACCACCTGAGAGCAGCACACCGTAAGGCACGTCTGACATCAGCTGTCGCTTCACGGCAGCAGTAAGGCCGTCGCGGATGGCATCGACACTGGCAGGATTGTCCTTGACGGCATCATACTGCATCCAGTCGCGGATGTAATACCATTTCTGTCCTGGGTCAACGCTCCAATAATAATGTCCGGGGAGGAAAGGCTCGTAACGCTCGCACTGGCCTTCAAGGGCTTTCAACTCTGAGGCAACATAGACGGTGCCGTCGCTGTCGTAGCCAATATATAGAGGTATGACGCCGATGGGATCGCGGGCTATCAGGAACTCGTCGCGCTCCTCATCGTAGAGCACGAAGGCAAAGATGCCGCTGAGATCCTCGAGAAAGTTGATGCCTTTCTCACGATACAGCGCTAAGATGACCTCGCAGTCAGAGCCCGTCTGGAACTCGTACTGCCCAGCATAGCGACGGCGAATCTCCTGATGGTTGTATATCTCGCCGTTCACCGCCAACACCTGCTTGTGGTCAGGCGAGAATAGGGGCTGACCACCTGATTCCGGATCCACGATGCTCAGTCGCTCGTGGGCCAGCACGGCGCTGCCGCCACAGTATATTCCACTCCAGTCGGGTCCGCGATGACGGATTTTCTGACTCATCTTCAATGCTTTGTCACGAAGGGCATGCGTCTGCTCCTTCACATTTAATAATGCTACGATACCACACATAATGATTCGGTGTTTTGTTGTTTTCGCTGTTTCGTTATCTCGTTATTCTGGAATTTCGACTATAAATAAGAGAGATACAGGTAGTTGGTTTGGGCGGGATATTCCGCGGCGAGGGTGTCAATTTGGTTGACGGTGGGCACGAGGCCCAGCATCTGGCGCCATTTGCGAATGGTGAGGCCGGCCTGTTCCATCTTCATGCGTGACTCCAGGCCGACGGCGCGAGCTATCTGGAAGTCGGAGAAGCCATAGACCTTGGCTGCACGCAGCAGCAGGGTGATTTCAGACGACTGCAGGTACTCCTTGAACTCGCTGGGCTCCATGAACTCTGAGACTTCCGACAAGTGGGTATATTCGTGCAGTTGTTGGTCGATGTCGACGATGTGCTTCAGCTTTTGCAGGAACCAGCGGTCAATCCTCGTCAACTGGTGTATCTGCTCGACGCTGTAGCCAATCTTCAGAGCCTTCGACACCACGAAGATGCGCATGTCGGTGGGGTCGTGCAGGGAGGTAGCGATGTCCTGAATCTTGATTTCGTGATTCTCCACAAAGCCATGCATGCCCTGGCCAATCATGCGGAGTCCCTTTTGCAGTGCTTCCTCGAAGGTGCGGCCGATAGCCATCACCTCGCCGACGCTCTTCATCGACGAGCCGAGTTGGCGTTTCACGCCGTGGAACTTAGTGAGGTCCCACCGGGGTATTTTGACTACTACATAGTCGAGGGCGGGCTCGAAGAAGGCACTGGTGGTCTTGGTGACGCTGTTCTTCAGGTCGAACAGACCATAGCCGAGACCGAGTTTGGCAGCCACGAAAGCCAGGGGATAGCCGGTGGCCTTCGATGCTAATGCTGACGAACGCGACAGGCGGGCGTTGACCTCGATGACGCGATAGTCCTCGCTGTTGGGATCGAGGGCGTACTGCACGTTGCATTCGCCCACGATGCCGATATGGCGGATAATCTTGATGGCTAGCGCACGTAGCTTATGGTATTCGCTGTTGGTGAGCGTCTGGGATGGAGCCACGACGATGCTTTCGCCCGTATGGATGCCCAGCGGGTCGAAGTTCTCCATGTTACAAACGGTGATGCAGTTGTCGTAACGGTCGCGCACCACCTCGTACTCTATCTCTTTCCAGCCTTTCAGACTTTTCTCTACCAATACCTGCGGCGAGAACGAGAATGCCTCTTCTGCCTGTGCCAGCAACTGTTCCTCGTTGTCGCAAAAGCCAGAGCCTAAGCCGCCGAGGGCATAGGCGGCACGCAGGATGACGGGAAATCCCAGTTCATGGGCAGCCTGCTGCACTTCCTCAATAGATGAACATGCCTCGCTCTTGATGGTCTTCACGCCAATCTCGTCGAGCCGTTTCACAAAGAGGTCGCGATCCTCCGTGTCGATGATGGCCTGCACCGGAGTGCCCAACACCTTGACGCCATATTTGTCCAGAATGCCTTTCTCGTACAGTTCCACGCCGCAGTTCAGAGCCGTCTGACCACCGAACGACAGCAAGATTCCATCAGGGCGCTCTTTCTCGATGACACGTTCCACGAATGCTGGCGTTACAGGCTGGAAATACACCGTATCGGCAACATCCTTTGAGGTCTGCACCGTCGCGATATTGGGGTTGATGAGCACCGAGTGGATGCCCTCTTCCTTCAGCGCCTTCAGGGCCTGAGCCCCGCTGTAGTCGAACTCGCCCGCCTGACCAATTTTCAGGGCACCAGAGCCTAACAATAATACCTTATTTATTTTATCCATATACACGAGTCTTCTTTTTCTATCCTATTCACCTCTTCCTTTCTAACATCGCTACGAATTCATCAAACATCCATTCGGTGTCGGTAGGGCCTGAGCATGCTTCGGGGTGGAACTGTGCCGACATCCAAGGGTTCGTCTTGTGGCGGATGCCTTCGTTCGAACCGTCGTTCATGTTCACAAACAGCGGTTCCCAGTCCTCAGGCAGTGTCGAGTCGTCAACGGCATAGCCGTGGTTCTGGCTCGTGATGTAGCAGTGCTCCGTGCCCACTTCACGCACTGGCTGGTTGTGCGAGCGATGTCCGTACTTCAGTTTGTACGTATTCGCGCCTGCGGCCCGTGCCAGCAGCTGGTTGCCTAAGCAGATGCCCATCAGCGGGCGCACCGTCGTGCTATTGTCGCCGTCGTTTTTGCCATCGGCCTTTTTCTTCTCATTATCTAAGAACGTACGGATATGATCCACCGTCTTGCCGCATTGCTCCGGGTCGCCCGGCCCGTTCGCCAAGAACAGTCCGTCGAACTCCAGCTGGTTAAAGTCGTAGTCCCAAGGTACGCGTACCACCTCGATGCCGCGCCTTATCAGGCACCGGATGATATTTGCCTTCACGCCGCAATCCACTAATACCACCTTCGGTGGCACAGAGGATACAGATTGGGTGTCATTGTTGTTAGGTTTATAGGTAATAACCTCCTTGCAGCTCACTTTCTCCACCCAGTTCACTGAACCATAATTCTCTGTGTCCTCTATATTCTCTGTGCTCTCTGTGCTTAAAATAATTCTTCCCATCATCACGCCATGCTCGCGGAGAACCTTTGTCAATCGTCGCGTGTCGATGCCCGTGATGGCGGGAATCTGCTCATGCTTCAGCCATTCCGCCAGACTCTCTTTAGCATTCCAGTGCGAGTACTGCTCGCTGTAGTCGGCCACCACCAGCGCTTTCGGGTGGATGCGGTCGCTCTCCATAAACGTCGGCAGACCGTCAGCGCCCATCCCTGTATCAGGCACGCCGTAGTTGCCTATCAGTGGGAATGTTGTCACCAGTATCTGTCCTGCATAGCTGGGATCTGTCAGACTCTCAGGATAGCCCGTCATCGCCGTGTTGAACACCACTTCGCCAGCGGTATTCCCGTCATAGCCGAACGACCAGCCGAAGAACGTCGTGCCATCTTCGAGTATTAATCTTGCTTGTCTCATATATTCTTTTTCAATTTCTGTTCGACGTAGTTAATAAATGCCTGATTGACCAACCGAATGCCGCCAGGCGTGGGGTAATGGCCCGTGAAGTACCAGTCGCCCGGGTGGTTGGGACATGCCTCATGCAGTCCCTCAATACTCTGGAACACCAGTTCGATGGGTGCCTGCATGTCGTTAGGACGCAACATCTCCACAATCTTCTGATTAATCTCGTCCACGGTGAAGGGCTCATAAATACGACGGACGTAGTTTTCATTGAACATTGAACAATGAACATTGAACATTGGCTGCGCACTGGAATGGTCAATGTTCAATGGTGAATGGTCAATGTTCAATGGTGAATGGTCAATGGCATTCTTGCAGGCAAGGTAGGTGTCGTTGACCAACTGCCATAGGCCGCGCTCCTCGATGAGCGCCATCGTGGCACGGAAGGCACAGAACTCCTCCAGGCGCGCCATGTCGATGCCGTAGTAGTCGGGGTAGCGAATCTGCGGAGAACTGCTGACCATCACAATCTTCTTGGGGTGCAGACGGTCGAGAATCTTGAATATGCTCTCCTTCAACGTGGTGCCTCGGACGATGCTGTCGTCGATGATGACGAGGTTGTCCTTGTAGGGTCTGAGTGAGCCGTAGCTGATGTCATAGACGTGGGCGGCGAGGTCGTTGCGCTCGCTGTTGTCGGCAATGAATGTGCGCAACTTGATGTCTTTCCACACCACCTTCTCCGTGCGCACCTCGCCGTGCAACTTGCGGAAGCCGTCGGTCATGCCGTAGTAGGCCACCTCGGCGGTGTTGGGGATATATGAGAATACCGTGTTGTCCACGTCGCCGTCGATAGCTTTGAGGATGGCGGGCGTCAGTTGTTCGCCCAGTCGCTTGCGCTCCTGATAGATGTCGCGGTCAGAGCCGCGGCTGAAATAGATGCGCTCGAAGCTGCATGCCGCCAACTGTTGGGCGGGCATCGTCTGTTCCAGTTTCATCTCGCCATTCTTGTGTACGATGAGCGCCTGCCCCGGCAGTAGCTCGCTGATGTCCCCGGCCTGTAGGTCGAAGGTGGTCTGCAGCACGGGGCGCTCGCTGGCGAGGGCGATGATTTCGTCGTCGTGATAGTAGAACGCAGGGCGGATGCCCCATGGGTCGCGGACACTGAACATCTCGCCCGAGCCGGTCAGTCCGCACATCACGTAGCCGCCGTCGTAGTGTGTCATGGTCTTACGCAGCACGTTGGCCATTTCCACATGGTTGTCGATATAGTCGGTGATGGCGGTGCCCTCCAGTCCTTGTTCCTTGGCTTCTACAAACAGCCGCTCTACCTCACGGTCCAGCCGGTGGCCCATCAGTTCGAGCGTGATGTAGGAGTCGCCGTAGACACGCGGACTCTGTCCTTGCGCAATCAAGAACTGAAAGACCTCGTCGATATTGGTCATGTTGAAGTTGCCGCATAGACAGAGGTTCTTGGCCCGCCAATTGTTGCGGCGCAGGAATGGATGCACAAACGTCAGACCACTCTTGCCTGTCGTCGAATAGCGTAGGTGTCCCATCAGCAGCTCACCTTTCATCTTCTCCGTCACGCGAGAGAAAATCTCCGTGATGGCATCCTTGCCCTCGGCCTTTTCGCGGAACATATATTCCGTGCCAGGCTCGTTATTCATGCTCACGGTGGCGATACCGGCACCCTCCTGCCCCCGGTTGTGCTGCTTCTCCATCATCAGATAGAGTTTATTGAACCCGTAGGCCCACGTGCCGTACTTCTTCTCGTAGTAGTCCAGCGGCTTCAACAGGCGAATCATCGCCACGCCACATTCATGCTTCAGCTCTTCCATCGATTGTCAATTTTCCATTATCAATTATCCATTATCCATTATCTTACGCACTCCTTAATGAACGACATGAACAGTGGATGCGGATGCAGCACCGTTGACGAATATTCGGGGTGGAACTGCGTGCCGATATACCAGCGCTTGTCGGGTATCTCGACGATTTCCACGAGGTTGGCGGCGGGGTTGATGCCCACGCACTTCATGCCCTTCGCTTCGTATTCTTCCTTGTATTTGTTGTTGAACTCATAGCGGTGGCGGTGGCGTTCGCTGATTAGAAGACCCTCTCCCTGCCCCTCCCTGTGAGAGAGGGGAGCAGATAGTTTTGACTGCGTGTAGGCTTCAAACACTTTGCTGCCTTCTTTCAACTGACAATCGTATGCGCCTAATCTCATCGTACCACCCATCTGCGTAATGTTTTTTTGTTCTTCCATGAGGTCGATAACATTTACAGGCTCTTGGTAACTACTCCCCTCCATAACAGGGAGGGGCTGGGGGGTGGGTCTCATTTCGGCACTATTCGCATCCTTATAGCCCAGCACGTTGCGGGCAAACTCGATCACCATCATCTGCATACCTAAGCAGATGCCAAAGGTAGGAATGTCGTTGGTGCGGGTGTACTCAGCGGCGATGATCTTGCCTTCGATGCCACGTTGTCCGAAGCCCGGACAGATGATCACACCTTGCATGCCGCTCAGCTTCTCGCCGATGTTTTGGACAGTAATATCCTCACTATTCACGAAATGCAACTTGGCTTTCACATCATTATATATACCTGCCAGGTTAAGACTCTCGCGGATGCTCTTGTAGGCATCCTGCAGGTTGTATTTGCCCACCAGTCCGATATTTACTTCTCGCTTGGCATTGCGCTGCTTGTCTAAAAAGTCGTGCCAGGGCTTCATCGCAGGCGTCTCTCCGACAGGTATTCCGATTTTCCGCATGATGGCCGAGTCAAGTCCCTGTTTCTGCATGCTCACAGGCACCTCGTAGATGCTCGGCATGTCCTCGCTCTGCACCACACATTCCAGATCGACATTGCAGAACGAAGCCACCTTCATGCGCACGTGGTCATCAAGGTGGCGTTCCGTCCTAAGGACAAGAATATCCGGCTGGATACCCATGCCTTGTAACTCCTTCACGCTGTGCTGCGTGGGTTTCGTCTTCAGCTCTTCAGCCGCTTTCAGATAAGGCACATAGGTCAAGTGTACGCAGACGGCATCCCTGCCCAGTTGCCAGCGCAACTGTCGGATGGCTTCCATGAACGGTGCACTCTCGATGTCGCCGATGGTGCCGCCTACCTCGGTAATGACGAAGTCGAAGGGTGGGTCTTCCCTTAGCATACGTCTCTTAATCTCGTCGGTGATGTGTGGCACCACCTGGATGGTCTTGCCCAAGTAGTCGCCACGGCGTTCACGGTCGATAACGGTCTTGTAGATACGACCTGTTGTTATAGAGTTGTTTCGTGTTGTATGTATGCCTGTAAAGCGCTCGTAGTGCCCCAGGTCGAGGTCGGTCTCGAAACCGTCCTCCGTCACGTAGCACTCGCCGTGCTCGTAGGGGTTCAGCGTGCCCGGGTCGATATTAATGTAGGGGTCGAACTTCTGGATGGTGACTTTGTAGCCGCGTGCCTGCAGCAGTTTGCCGATGGAGGCTGAAATAATGCCCTTTCCCAATGAGGAAACGACACCGCCCGTGACGAAAATGTACTTTGTATCCATAAAAACAAATGTATTTTATGGACTGCAAAATTACTACATTTTGAATAAATACCCTTTATTTTGCTTTCTTTTTGATTGTTAATTTTCTTGCTTGCTTACAGTTTGTAAATTATTTGAAGATGTTTCCTTTCGTTATGCTAACTATTTGCCCTAAAAACTTGTCATTTCGTTACAAATCGTCAAAAGCTACAAAAAAAGTTCCCCTCTTCCGTGTCAGATCGGAAGAGGGGACTCATGCCTGGTTTTGGATAATTTATGGATGCAGCGTGAAACCTAAAACCAGGTAGGCTTTTTGTGAACAAGGATTGGCAGATATTTCTGCGAAGACTGGAATGGAGAACGAGTCTGTCACCTTGATATCCTTTGTGGCTTTCAGCGCGAGGTTGGTGACAGCGAAGCCATTCGTATCATAAAAGTCCGTGGCGAAGGGGACGGCGCCGGCCGTAGCAGTCCAGTCAACTGTAGCGAGTTTGAATGGGACAACTACCTCTGCGTAACTGCTGTAAGCCCGCTTGCCGTCCTTGTTCACTCCGTCGTTACCAGCGAAGTTGGTGTACCATTGCAGGCTGGCCACCCCGAAGTCGTAACCGATGTTGGCCTCAAATACGTGGTTGGTGCCGTGGGCATCATACTTGAAATAGCGGTTCTCGGGGTCAAGACCAGCATTAAACCAGTAGTCAGTGATACTGATATTGAATCCGCCGATCGTATAGGCCAGCGTCAGGTCAAATTCTTTGGTGTCGTCAGGGGTGGTCAATCCCACGCTGCCCCAGGCTGACAATGACAGTCCCTTATATCCAACACCCAGTGTTGGCTGAAGCGACACATTGCCTAAATCCTGGCCACGCCAGATGTAACTACTCACGATGTCACCACTAATCGTCGTCTCAATCTCATCCTGTGCCTCAATGGCAGTTGCCCCACAGAACATCATCAATCCTAAAACAAATATCTTTTTCATACTCTTTTCTTTCAAATACAACATATCCTTTTCTTCTTTATATTACCCTTTAGTTGTAGCAAGCCTCGCCGTGTTCATAGATGTCGAGACCTTCTTCCTCTATACGTTTATCAACGCGCAAACCGTGCAAATATTTTATTCCATAGAACAAAACCACACCACAGGCAGCTGCCCAGAGGTCGATGACCAGGATGCCGAAGCACTCAGCGCCAAAGAAACCCCAACCACCACCATAGAAAGCTCCATTCGTAGTAGACAACAGACCCGTCATCAGCGTGCCGAGGATGCCGCACACACCGTGTACTGAGCTGGCACCAACGGGGTCGTCGATGTGCAACACATGGTCGATGAACTCAATGGCGAATACAAGCACTATACCACAAACCAGACCGATGATTACGGCACCGATGGGCGATACGAGGTCACATCCGGCGGTGATACCTACCAAACCTGCCAGCACGCCGTTCAGGGTCAGAGAGAGTGAAGGCTTGCCGTACTTCAGCCAGGTGATGAACATCGTAGCCACACCGCCTGCAGCAGCAGCGAGGTTGGTGGTCAGGAAAACGTGCGAGATAGCAATGCGGTTTACCTCACCACTGGCAGCCAACTGAGAACCAGGGTTGAAGCCAAACCAGCCTAACCAGAGGATGAAGACACCCAGGGCTGCCATCGTTAGGTTGTGACCAGGAATAGCACGGCTCTTGCCGTCCTTGCCATACTTGCCGATGCGGGGACCAAGGGCCATCGCGCCAATCAGAGCCAGCACACCACCCACACTATGCACAATGGCAGAGCCTGCAAAATCGTGGAACACATCGCCAAAGGTCGACATCATAAAGCTGTCGGCAGCATCGTTGCACAGCCAGCCGCCGCCCCACGTCCAGTGCCCCTCTATTGGGTAGATGAATAGCGAGATGACAGCACTATAGATAAGGTACATTGAGAACTTGGTACGTTCGGCCATAGCACCGCTCACGATGGTGGCAGAGGTGGCACAGAACACCGTCTCGAATATCAAGAAACCCTCTACGGGCAGGTCGCCGCCGTAGAAACTCAGGTCGCTCCAGTTGGGAGCACCTATGAATCCTGCACCCTCAGAGCCAAACATAAAGCCGAAGCCCAGGAAGAAGAACAGTAACGAGCCGAACATGAAGTCGACGAAGTTCTTCATCAGGATGTTTGCCGTGTTCTTACCGCGTGTAAAACCAGCCTCACACAGCGCAAAGCCCGGCTGCATCCAGAAAACCAACATGGCTGCCAATAGCATCCATACAGTATCAAGTGATAAGTTATCCATAATCTAAAGCCTCCCCCTAACCCCCTCTAAAGGGAGGGGGAACCCGAACGGAGACACGGGGTTTGTTGTTATGTGTTTTTGTGTTTATTCTCTCCCTCCCTTTGGAGGGGGTGGGTAGAGGCTCTACTTCTTGTCTCTCAGTACGGTGTCTCCGTGTTCACCTGTGCGGATGCTCCAGGTGTCGATCATGTCGCTCACAAAGATGCGGCCGTCGCCTACCTCACCCGTATGTGCTACCTGGAGAATCACCTTCACCGTCGGTTCCACCAGTGGATCGCGGCAGACGATGGTCAGTGCCACACGCTCTATCACGTCCGTCGAGTACTGCACACCGCGGTATATCCTCTCCTGTCGGCTTTGTCCGATGCCATGCACGTTGTGGTACTCAAACCAGTCGATGTCCGATGAGAGCAAAGCTTCCTTCACATCCTCGAACTTCGTCTTGCGGATAATTGCTTCAATCTTTTTCATACCTTTTTACCTTATTAATTAATACTTACCCGTTTCATTCGGGCTAACACTTTGTTGTTTTACGGTGCAAAGTTACGACAAATTGCTGTATATTCAATCACTTTTCTTTCAATTTGATTGTTAAAACTACAATCTTCTTTCAAAGTGTAAAGTGTTTCGTTGTATTCCATTCCACTTTGCTTGCCTTTTGCCTTCTAATCCTGCCTTTTTGTTGCAAACTGTCAGTTCTTACAAGTGTGTGTTCGAACACACACCATTGCTGACATAAAAAAACGCGAAGCCGGTTGCAGCTTCGCGGAATTCATGATTGGAAAATGGTGACTCGTCACACTTTACTCCACTTCTCGATGCGGTCAAGAGCTTCTTCTGTCTTTTCGTGACTGTTGAAGGCGGTGAAGCGCACATACCCTTCGCCGCTGGGACCGAAGCCGACGCCTGGCGTACAGACCACATTGGCACCGTAGAGCAGGGCCTCGAAGAATGGCCACGACCCCATGCTGTCGGGTGTGCGCATCCAGATGTATGGGGCATTTTCGCCACCATATACTTCGTAGCCTAAGGCACGAAGACGGTTGAGCATCCTCTGGGCATTGTCCATGTAGTAGTCGATGGTGGCTTGAATCTGCTGCTTGCCCTCAGGCGAGTAGATTGCCTCGGCAGCACGCTGCGAGATATAGCTCGTGCCGTTGAACTTCGTGCACTGACGGCGCAGCCACAACTGGTTCAGTGGGATGCGTTCGCCCTCGAAGGTGGAGACGGTCACGTCTTTCGGTACAATGGTGTAGCCGCAGCGCACACCAGTAAATCCAGCTGTCTTCGAGAACGAGTGGAACTCAACAGCGCACTTCCTCGCACCACGAATCTCGTAAATGGAGTGGGGGATTTCCGGGTCGCGGATGTAGGCCTGATAGGCGGCGTCGTAGAGTATCAGCGCGTCGTTCTTCAGCGCGTAGTTCACCCACTTGCGCAGCTCCTGTTTGGTAATCACCGTACCTGTCGGGTTGTTAGGATAGCAGAGGTAGATGACGTCGACGGGCCGGCCTTTCGGCAATTCTGGAATGAAACCGTTTTCGGCGGTGGTGGGCAGATAGCGCACGTTGGTCCAACGGCCGTCGCGGAAGGAGCCGCAGCGGCCTATCATGACGTTGGAGTCGATGTAGACGGGATAAATCGGGTCGGTGACACCGATGAAGTTGTCCCAGTGCAGCAGTTCCTGGAAGTTACCCGTATCACTCTTCGCCCCGTCATTAATAAATACCTCGTCGGTACTGAGGTGTATGCCACGTGGCAGAAAGTCGTTCTTCAAGATGGCTTCTCGAAGGAAATCGTAGCCCTGCTCGGGGCCATAGCCACGGAAACCCTTGATGGTGCCCATCTCGTGGGCGGCCTTATGCATGGCCTCCACAACGGCGGGGGCCAACGGTTGCGTCACATCACCGATGCCCAGCGAGATGACGTCAGCCTTGGGGTGCATCACTTTGAATGCGTTCACCTTCTTGGCGATGTCGGCAAACAAATAATTGTTCTGAAGGTTCAGGAAATGAATGTTTACTAATGCCATATTGTGATTTTGTTTATTCTTTCTTCCTTTTTTATTTCTAGGGCGAAGCCCGCATCAATCTCGCCGTCGAAGACAAACTCAGCGGGCCCCGTCATGTAGACGTGGTTGTCGCTCTCGCGCCACTCAATGCTGAGTGTGCCGCCGTCCATGACGATTTGCGACTTGCGTCCGGCCTTGCCAGTCAGTGCAGCAGCGACGGCAGTCGCGCAGGCACCAGTTCCGCATGCCTGGGTGATGCCGCTGCCCCGTTCCCATACGCGAGTGCGGATAGTTCCGTCGTTTTCTATACGGGCAAACTCGATATTGCAGCGTTGTGGAAAAGCAGGATGATATTCTAACATGCGTCCTGTCTCACCTACCAGATCCACATTGTCCGTAAAAATGACATAGTGGGGATTGCCCATCGAGACGAAAAGAGCAGACCCACCCCCCTGCCCCTCCCTGTAATGGAGGGAAGCAGACAGACTTCTCGCGAGAGTGGGATTGAAAAGGATTTCGTCTTCGAAGACAGGCTCACCCATATCCACTGTTACGTATTCAACTATGTCGTTGACAATGTGCAGATGAAGAATCTTGATACCCGATAAAGTCAGCAGGCGGATCTCGGTCTCTTGGTATCCATTCCCCTCCTTCACAGGGAGGGGCCAGGGGTGGGTCCTCCTCTCATAGAGATACTTTCCAATACACCTCGACGCGTTGCCGCACATCATGGCCTCTGAGCCGTCTGCATTGAAGATGCGCATGGAGAAATCGGCTTCAGGTACAGGAGATAAACCAATCAGCACCAGCCCGTCAGAGCCAATGCCCTTATGGCGGTCGCTCCATCTGATGGCCGCCTCCTGTGGGTCGGGTACCGACTGCTCCATCGTATTAATATAGATGTAGTCGTTTCCGCAACCATGCATTTTCGTAAATGTAATCTTCTGTGCCATATTGTAATGCTTTTGTGTTGCCTTGCTATCTTTTTGTCGCAAATTCGGCGCAAAGGTAATCAAAAAGTTAAAGTCCACAAAGAAAAGCCCCCGTTTTGTTCGTTGGAAAAATGAAACAACTGTCATTTTGTAAACCATTCTACGACATGCCCTACCATTTCATTGACACCTTGATATGATATTCCTCACTTTCCTTGCAAAATGTCACTCTGTCGGGAATAAGGCAAATTAGGATTATTTAACTTGCAAAGGACATGGTATTACTGAAAAATATTGCTACCTTTGCAAAAATTAAAACAATGAATGCGAATATGATTAGTGAAACCATCAAGTATATCGGTGTCGACGACCTTGACATCGATCTCTTCGAGAGTCAGTATGTAGTGCCCGAGGGCATGAGTTATAATTCCTACCTCATTGACGATGACAAGATAGCCGTCATGGACACTGCCGACCGCCGCAAGGGTGAAGCGTGGAAGGCCAACCTGAAGGCGGCGCTCAATGGTCGTCAGCCGGACTATCTGGTAGCACACCACATGGAGCCCGACCATGCTGCACTGATTGCTGAGATGCTGGAAACTTACCCTGGTTTGCAGCTCGTGTGCAGTCCTCAGGCCGTCAAGATGCTGCCCAACTTCTTCGAGGGCTTCAACTTCGAGGGACGTGTCATCACCGTCAAGGAGGGCGATACGCTCTCGTTGGGTCATCATACCCTGCACTTCATCACTGCTGCGATGGTGCATTGGCCTGAGGTCATCATGAGTTACGACACGCTGGACAAGGTGCTCTTCTCCGCTGACGGCTTCGGTAAGTTTGGCGCGCTGGTCAACGAGACCGACGACTGGGCCTGCGAGGCACGCCGCTACTACTTTAATATATGTGGCAAGTACGGCGCACAGGTGCAGAGCGTGATGAAGAAGATGAGTGCTATCGACGTCCAGACCATCTGTCCCCTGCACGGCCCCGTCCTCAAGGGCGAGGCGCTGGCTGAGGCTGTCAAGCTCTACGACACTTGGAGCAAGTACGAGCCTGAGAGCGAGGGCATACTCATTGCTTACGCCAGCATTCACGGCGGTACGGCAAAGGCTGCCGAGCGTCTGGGCGAGATACTCCGCCAGAAGGGTGCCAAGAAGGTGGTGGTGAGCGATTTGAGCCGCGACGATATGGCTGAGGTCATCGAGGATGCCTTCCGTTATCCTACCGTTGTGGTGGCTGCATCGAGCTACGACGGTGGCGTCTTCCCCGTCATGCACGACTTCCTCTACCACCTGCAGATCAAGAACTACCAGAAGCGCCGCTTCGCCATCGTCGAGAACGGCAGTTGGGCACCTTCAGCTGGTCGCGTCATGCGCTCCATGATTGAGGCCATGAAGGAATGTGAAATTGTAGAGCCGATGGTCACCATCCGCTCACGCATGAAGTCTGGCGACGAGGCTCTGCTGCAGCAGCTGGCCGACAGCCTGATTTGAATAACCGAGGGAGTGCTGTGAGAAGCTTGCAGATACACAGTTGTCCGGAGCTCATGGAGCACATCCAGGAGGTGGGGTTCCTGCCGCTGCTCGATAGTGGTGTGCGGGGCTACTCTGCCGAGGACCTGGTGGACGAGGACTGCCGCTACGTGGTGATGGACGATGGCGGGTGGGACTGGCCGCTGTGGAAGTGGAAGGGTCCCATCGTCACCGAGGGACGCTGCGTGTATGGCAAGCTGTTTGCGGGCAAGGCGGGATTCGTCAGTCGTGAGTGGTGGCCTGATTTGTGCAACTATCGCCGCAGTTCAAGGCCTGCGCCTGCCGTTGGTTCTATAGATGAGGCTATCCTGCTGACGCTTGCCGAGCACGGCAGCCTGATTACGCGTGAACTGCGTGCGGCGTGTGGTTTCGACGGTCCCAAGATGCGCAGCCGTTTCGATGGTTATGTGACACGCCTGCAGATGGCCTGCCGCATCGTCACTGAGGATTTTGTCTATCCCACCGACAAGCACGGACGCGAGTACGGCTGGGGCTGGTCGCTCTTGACCACGCCTGAGCGGTTGTTGGGGCCTGAAATATGCCGATGTGAGCGTTCGCCTCAGGAGTCGTTCGAGCGGATGTTTGCTCACTTGCGCAAACTGTTGCCCGAAGCCACCGAGAAGCAGATAATCAAGCTGATCAAGTAGGGGGGATGCAGGACTATCCCAATCAGATGTCGCCAGAGCAGGCACGGGCGTTTCGCGATGCCGTGCTCAATATCGTCAGCCAGATTCCTTGCGGACGGGTGACTACTTATGGTCATATCGCTGTCTGGGCGGGTTGGCCGAGCCATTCGAGGATGGTGGGCAGGACGTTGCGTTATTCGCCAGAGGCAGAGCAGTTGCCCTGCCATCGTGTGGTGAACAAGGAGGGCCGCACAGCACCCGGCTGGAGTCGTCAACGGACGCTCCTCGAGTCCGAGGGTGTCTCTTTCAAGGGCAACGGTCATGTGGATATGCAGCGGCATCTTTGGGAGCCGGACATGTCACAATTACAGGAAATTTTGCACTCATGAAGCGAAAGATATACGTGGCAAGCAAGAATATAATCGTAGCGATTGATTCGTTCAAGGGGTGTCTGACGTCGGCTGAGGCTAATCAGGCGGCGGCAAGGGGTATTCTCGACAAGATGCCTGATGCTGAGGTGGTGCAGGTGCCTGTGAGCGATGGCGGCGAGGGCTTTATGGAGGCATTCCAGGCGGCGATGGGCGGTGAGTTGGTGGAGGTCAACGTGAAAGACCCGCTGATGCGCCCCATCATGGCTCAGTATTTGATGACGGGTAATACGGCGGTGATAGAAATCGCCAAGGCCAGCGGACTGACGCTGCTTTCGCTTGAGGAGCACAACCCGATGGTGGCAACGAGCTACGGTACGGGGCAGCTGGTGGTGAATGCTGTGCGCAGAGGGTGCAGGCGCATTATCGTGGGGCTGGGCGGCAGTGCCACCAGCGACTGCGGCATAGGCATGCTGCGGGCGGTGATTGATAGTTTTTCGAAGGGAGGCACGTGGGACGATGTCCATGCATTGGATGACGTCCAGGTCACGATAGCCACCGATGTTACCAATCCGCTGTGTGGCGAGCATGGGGCGGCGTATGTCTTTGCACCTCAGAAGGGCGCGACCCATGAGCAAGTCCTGGCCCTTGATGCCCGCGCCAAGCGTTTTGCGGCGGTCTCTGCCAAGCATCTGGGCCATGACTGTCAGCACATGCCTGGGGCAGGTGCTGCTGGTGGCTTAGGATATGCTTTCCTGCAATACATGAAGGCGGAGTGTCGCTCTGGCATCGACCTCCTGCTGGACACCATCCATTTTGACGACCTGCTGCAGGACGCTGACCTCGTGATTACCGGTGAAGGCTCTGCTGACCGCCAGACGCTGATGGGAAAGCTGCCTTTCGGCATATTGCAACGTGCTCAGAACCATCACATTCCCGTCATGCTGATAGCCGGGTGCATAGCTGACGAGCCACTGCTCCTTGATGCCGGCTTCGCCCGTGTCGCCTGCATCAACCCTCCCGGCTTACCCCTCGAAATCGCGATGCGACCGGCAACGGCGAAGGAGAATATCCGGGCGACGGTCTGCCCTAAATAGTAAAAAATGATAATTGTTGCAGGTAAAATGGAGAAAGTCTTTGTTTTATCGAATAAAACTATTATATTTGCACTCAGTATTCATTTGCCCCCCAACGACTCGTTGGAGAAACTAAAAAAACTATAAAGACTTATGAAAGAACTAAAAGGAACGAAGACCGAGCAGAACCTCAAGGAGGCTTTTGCAGGCGAGAGTATGGCGAGGAACAAGTACACGTATTTTGCTTCCCGCGCCAAGAAGGACGGATTTGTGCAGATTGCATCTATCTTTGAGGAGACGGCTGCCAACGAGAAGGAACATGCTAAGATGTGGTACAAGTACCTGAACGGCGGTAGCGTGAGCGATACGAAGGCCAACCTGGAGGATGCTGCCAATGGCGAGAATTTCGAGTGGACCGATATGTATGCCCGCATGGCTAAGGAGGCTCGTGAAGAGGGCTTCGACGAGATTGCCGAGAAGTTCGAACTGGTGGGCGCTATCGAGAAACACCATGAGGAGCGTTATCGCAAGCTGCTGAAGAACATCGAGGATGCTGTGGTCTTCTCCCGCGAGGGTGATGTCATCTGGCAGTGCAGCAACTGCGGACATATCGTCATCGGCAAGAAGGCTCCGGAAGTTTGCCCTACCTGCGACCATCCGCAGAGCTACTTCCAGATTAAGGCAGAAAACTACTGATGTGGCCTCGTATCTGAACACGGAGAATATAGCGCGGAGCAAGGACGGCGTGGAGTATCACCCGCTGCGACCTTTCCTGCCGGAGAATGCGCGGGTGCTGTTCCTTGGCAGTTTCCCGCCGCAGCGTAAGCGCTGGTGCATGGACTTCTACTATCCCAACTTCATCAACGACCACTGGCGCATCGAGGGACAGATATTCTATGGCGACAAGAACCATTTCGTGGATATGGCGAATAAGCGTTTCAAGATAGACGAGATTGTAGCCTTCTGCAAGGAGAAAGGGCTCGCATTCTTCGATACATCCACCGCCATCCGTCGCCTGCAGGACAATGCTTCGGACAAGTTCCTGGAAGTGGTGGAGCCAACGGATATCCGTGCCTTGCTTTCTCAACTACCCCGTCTGCGTGCCATCGTCACTACAGGTGAAAAGGCTACCGAGACCATCTGTGCCTCGCTGGGCATTTCCACAATTCCCAAGGTCAACGCCTCTGTCACCATTCCTCCATCAGGGAGACTTTTCCTCTATCGTCTCCCGTCTTCTTCTCGTGCTTACCCTTTGTCTTTCGACAAGAAGGTAGAGGCTTATCGTCAGTTTTTTCAATTAAATGATGCAGAGTGAATACGACGTGGATAAGCACCAGTCTACCCTTGAGTTGCTCCCTGCCTTGCCCGACAACTGGAAGGACGGCGAGGTAAGTGGTCTGCGCGCCCGTGGAGGCATCACTGAATAATAAAGAATGTTAAATAAGTAAGGGCGTCCCAACTTTTGGGACATTCATGCTGTACCTTTGCAGACGTTATGCTGACAGAGAAGACGATGGAGAAGCTGCGGATACTCGCAGAGTCGGCGAAGTACGACGTGTCGTGCTCGTCGAGCGGCACTGTGCGCAAAGGCAAGCAGGGCATGGTGGGCTCGACGGTGGGCGGCGTGGGCATCTGCCACTCGTTTGCCGATGATGGGCGTTGCATCTCGCTGCTGAAGGTGATGCTCACCAACTACTGCATGTACGACTGTGCCTACTGCATCAACCGCCGGAGCAACGACATCAGGCGGGCGACGCTCTCTGTCAGCGAACTGGAGGAGATTACGATGGAGTTTTATCGCAGGAACTACATCGAGGGCCTGTTTCTATCGAGTGGGGTGGTGCGTAACCCCGACTATACGATGGAGCGTCTGGCTGCCATTGCCCGCGACCTGAGGACGGTGCATCGCTTCAACGGCTACATCCACCTGAAGAGCATCCCCGGCTGTTCGCAGGAACTGCTCAACGAGGCGGGACGCTATGCTGACCGCATGAGCGTCAACATCGAAATCCCCAAAGAGGAGTCGCTGAAGCTGTTGGCACCCGAGAAGGACCATCAGAGCGTGTTCCAGCCCATGCGCCTCATCCAGCAGGGCGTGCTGGAGAACAAGGAGGACCGCAGGAAATACCGCTATGCGCCGCGCTTTGTGCCGGCGGGGCAATCGACGCAGATGATTGTCGGTGCCACGAAGGAGACAGACAAGGATATTCTCACGATGTCGTCGATGCTCTACGGCCAGCCCACCATGCGCCGCGTCTATTATTCAGGCTATGTCAGTGTCAACACCTACGACCCACGGCTGCCGGTGCTGAAGCAGCCGCCTCTGGTACGCGAGAACCGACTCTATCAGGCCGACTGGCTTCTGCGCTTCTACCACTTCAGGGTGGACGAGATAGTGGACGAGATACACGCAAACCTCGACTTAGAGGTAGACCCGAAACTGGCATGGGCATTGCGCCATCCAGAGGCGTTCCCGGTAGACATCAATACCGCCGACTACGAGCAGCTGCTGCGTGTGCCAGGTTTGGGCACGAAGTCTGCCTGGCTGATTGTAAACTCGCGCCGCTTCAGTCGCCTCACGTCATTCGACCTGAAAAAGATGGGTGTGGTGATGAAGAAGGCCAAGTACTTCATTACCTGCAACGAACTCACCTCGCAGTTTTCCCAGCCCATCATCGGCATCAACGAGCTGCGCCCGGAACGGCTGCGGCCACTGCTTATCTCGAAGGCACAGCAGAAGCGGGCGGCAGAAGAGCGACAACTGAGGCTGGACTTCGGAGATGATGAAGGCAACGGATAAGAAACTGACGGTGCGATGACGGTATATGTGTTTGACGGAACAATGGACGGCCTGCTGACGGCAGTGTTCGACGCATTTCTTTTGAAGGAGCAGCCAGAGCAGCTGCTGGCTGAAGGCGATGTGCTGCCGTTGTTCTGCGACCATACCTATCACGTGACGACAGACGAGGAAAAGGCGCAACGGGTATGGGCCGGACTGGAGAAGAAACTGCCGTGCGAGGCGCTGCGACTGATTTCCGTCAGCTGGCTGTCGGAACTGAGGGAGCTGAACACGCCGCTATTCCTATATATATGTAAGGTGTTCCGTCAGGGGGATATATCGCGTAACTTTGCCGACGCTGATGTGCTGGCTGTGACGAACATCGCCCGCCGCGTGCTGCACGAGCAGTTGAGGATGAAGCAGTTCATCCGTTTCCAGAAGGCGAAGGACGGAACTTATCTGGGCGTCGTCTCGCCGGACCATAACGTGCTGCCCACGATCATTGCCCACTTTCAGGACCGCTTCAATGACCAGCCGTGGCTGATATACGATGCGAAGAGGCACTATGGCTACTATTATGGAGCCTCCCCCAACCCCTCCAAAGGGAGGGAGGACGTGATACGCGTGACGTTTGAGGACGAAAGCGCCGTGCCCTTCGACTTGCGGAACGGCAAGATGGATGCCGAGGTGCTGAGCGATGATGACCAGTTACTCCAGAACCTCTGGCGCACCTACTTCAAGGCCATCTGCATCAAGGAGCGCATGAATCCCCGCAAGCAGTTGCAGGACATGCCGCGCCGCTATTGGAAATACATGACAGAAAAGAATTAAGATGATGACACAGAAATACGCATTATTCTTCGACATCGACGGCACGCTGGTGAGTTTCCAGACGCACGAGATACCCGCATCGACCATCCTCGCGCTCACGCAGGCCAAGGCCAACGGTTCGAGGGTGTATATCGCCACGGGCCGTCCACCATTGATTATCACTAATCTGGGGGATATTGAGCACCTCATTGATGGCTATATCACCATCAACGGTGCTTTGTGCTATGTGGGCGATGAACTGATTACTTGCCAGCCCATCCCGAAGGAAGACGTGATGACCTGTCTGAAGGACTGCCAGGAGAAAGGCAACAGCCTGATAGTGGTAGGCCGTCATGATGTGGCGGTAGTCGACGTCAACGGGGATGTAGACCGCATCTTCCGTCAGATGCTTGCCGTGAGGAATCTCGACAAGGCCGCGTCGCTGGACGTTGTATTGCAACAGGACATTCTGCAGCTGACGGCCTTCTTCCCCGCCGACTACGAGCCCGAGCTGATGGCCCGTATGCCGCAATGCGTGTCAGGCCGCTGGCATCCGGAGTTTACCGACATCACCGCCAACGGTGCAGACAAGGGCAAAGGCATCCTGGCGATAGCTCTCCATGAGGGCTTTGACGTCAGTCGCACGATGGCCTTTGGCGACGGCGGCAACGACACGTCGATGATTCTCCAGGCCGGCATCGGCGTCGCCATGGGCAACGCCATCGACGCCCTCAAGCAACAGGCCGACTACGTCACCACCTCCGTTGACGACGACGGCATACTGAACGCCCTGCGGCACTTCAACGTCATATAGTATTGTCGCTCCTGTTCGGGCATTTTCTCTATGGCATAGCGGAGCATGGTTCGTGGCATTTCTTGGGCGTGCTGACGGAGGAAGTCCCTTAACAAGTCCATGGATACGCGCTTGCCCATTTCGCGCAGCATCCAGCCGACGGCCTTGTGCATGAGGTCGTGCGGATGATGCAGATGTATCTCGGCATAGCGCAGGCACCATGACGGGTCGCCCATCTGGGACGTCTTCCACGAGCATACGATGCTCATGCGCTGTTTCCAGAGGTTTTCGCTCTGTGCCAAGCCGTCGAGCACCTTTATCTTATAGTCCCTGTCTCCCAGGTTTGTGGGTAGGAGGAGCCAGTGGCCGAGAATCTTGTGGACGGAGAGATCGACCAAGTCCCAGTTGTTGGCTCGCTCAGCGTACTGCAAGTAGAATGTGACGATTGCGTCGCGGTCGCGGATGGCCTTTTCGTCATTCTCCAATCGTTTCGTTGCCAGTCTTTCAAACTTCGCCACAAGAATCAGCAGTCCGCAGAGCCTCACTTCGTGCCAGCGGCTGTTGAGCAAGACGGGGATTTCGGTCAGGGGGAAATCCTTGGGCACTGCCTTGACAACCTCGCGTGTCTGCGGCACCTTCAGGCCCAGGAACTCGTCGCCCTCGCCATACTCACCGGGCCCCGTCTTGAAGAAGCCCATGAGTATCCGCCGCTGCTCGTCATTATACAGCGACTCCATATAGCTGATAATCTCGTTAGCCGTCATGATGCTTCTTTATTGTTTTGTATTTGCGACAGGACGATGCGGATTTCGTCGTAGGTGACGTCGGGCGGACAGAGGTTCTTGATGGCTGTAGAGCCGTTGTCGGTACCTGTCTTGCTGACGACGCGGTTGATGGCCTGCTGGTGCTCAACGGGTACGAGGTCGTCGAGGGACACCTCTCCGGAGGCTATGTAGCGGGCGAGGTGGCCGAGGACAGTGCCCAAAGTAACGCTTCGCGATTTGGCGATGAGGTCGGGGTTCATGCCCTGCTGATATAATTGTAACGACATCTCCCACGTCTTAAGCTTTGCTTCTTTGGGTGCCGGGGGTGCTTTGAGAGCTTTGGACTTGCGCTGTCGTTTGGGTTTAACGTCACCTTCGCTGAGGGCATCGAGCATCGACATCTGCTTTTCGTGCAGATAGTGGTCAACAGTAAATCCTTGGTCGGCCATCTTCAGCAGCAGATAGCGACGGGCCAGCCATGCCTGTTTGAGGTCGGGTAGGGCATTGTTGAGGCGGCGTGTGGCCTGTTTGTTGTTAGTATCGACTTTGGCACTGAGCTCTATGGGTTTGGCGAGGATGTCGCGCAACTGGTCGGCAAAGTATTCGGCACTACGTCTCACGCGGTCGAGGAAGTCGGCCTCGCGCAGGGCCTCGATGGGCATGCCTTGGATTTTCTGCTGCCATTTGGCAGCGACGTCGATGATGCGCTGACGGATGTCTTGCAACGTCTGGTCGTGCAGATGCTTCAGCGAGACGTGACTGTGGTAGAAGAACTCGGCGAAGATGCGCACCATCGACTCCTCCAGATTAAGGATGGCACGGAAGTCGAAGAGCTGTAGGAGCAAGTAGCGCTCGTACTCCTGCTTGAGCTGGGGCAGTTGCTGGATGCTGCGATCGGCCTCGCTCTCCTGTTGGGCGATGTAGGAATCTACGCGCTCGTCGTTGATGACGGCATGGGCATCCAGGGGGGAAGCGAGCACGAGACCTTCGAGTGTACGGCAGCGGCTCAGGGCAACGTACACCTGACCGGGGGCAAAACTCTGGTTGGCATCGATGATGGCACGGTCGAACGTCAGGCCCTGGCTCTTGTGGATGGTGATGGCCCACGCCAGTCGCAGGGGCAGTTGCTTGAAGGTGCCTTGCACCTCGCTCTCTATCTCACGCGTCTTCTCGTTCAGCGTATAGCGTGTGTTCTCCCACTCCAGGGGTTCCACCTCGATGGCCTCTGCATCGCCCTCGCAATAGACGGTCAGACTGTTGTCGCTAGCCTCCGTCACACGCCCGATGCGACCATTATAATATTTGTGTTCGCCAGAGGGGTCGTTCTTGACGAACATCACCTGTGCACCCTCCTTCAGCACCAGCGTCTCGGCGGTGGGGTAGGAGTATTCGGGGAACGTGCCCTTGACCTCTGCCCGATACTGGTACGAGCGGCCTGGCAGCTTCTGCAGTTCCGACTCGTTGTAGAAGTTGGCGAGGTTGTTGTGGGTGGTCAGGCGGATGTACGGCTCTTCGGGGCGGGGGATGAACGTGGGCTGACAGCGGCTGTTCAGCCTTGCCAGTGCCTCTGCCGACGGCTGTCCCTCGCGTATCTCGTTCAGGAGGGCAATGAACGACTCGTCCTGCTGGCGATAGACATGGGTGAGCTGGATGGTCACGTAGTCAATCTGCTGCAGGGCCTTCGAACCGAAGAAGTATGGCGTGTCGTAGTAGGGATTCAGCATGCGCTCGTCCTCGGGCGTGACGACGGGCGTCAACTGTGCCAGGTCGCCAATCATCAGCAACTGCATGCCACCGAAGGGTTGCCCATGTTCGCGGAAGCGGCGCAGCACGGCATCGATGGCGTCCAGCAGGTCGGCACGCACCATCGATATCTCGTCGATGATGAGCAGGTCGGACGAGGCAATAATCTTGCGCTTCTCCTTGCCGAAGTCGAACTTGCTCTCCACCTTTGCGCCAGGCACATAGGGTGAGAACGGCAGTTGGAAGAACGAGTGGATGGTGACGCCGCCGGCATTGATGGCTGCCACACCCGTCGGTGCCACCACGATGGGTCGCTTGCGCGAGTGCTCCATCACAGTCTTTAGGAACGTCGTCTTGCCCGTTCCTGCCTTGCCCGTCAGAAATATGCTGCGCCCCGTACTCTCCACGAAGTCCCACGCCGTGCGCAGCTCGTTGTTTCGTTCCATAGTAATAAACGTTTGAACTGCAAAGATACGCAAAAACGAGAGAAAAGCCAAAAATATTTGAACTTTTCCGAGTGCAAAGTAACTTCTCTGAAGGAAAAAGTACGAAAGAATCCCCAGACACCATGCGATGTCGGGGATTCTTATATGGTTTAGGGTCGATTATTTGTCTTTGAGATAGGTGGCAACCTTCGCTGCTGTCTGTTTGCCGCTGGCCATAGCGCGGACGACGAGACTGGCGCCGTTCTGGGCATCGCCGCAGACGAAGACGTTTTTGGGGTATTCAGGATGCTCGGGCTTCAGGAATCCCATAGCCAGCAGAACCAGTTCGGCCTTGATGATTTCGGGTTCGCCCTTCTCTACCATGATGGGACGACCGCCCTCTGGATTGGGCTGCCAGTCAATCTCCTGCACTTTGACGCCTGTCAACTTATCATCCTTACCCAGGAACTCCAAGGTGTTGATGTTCCAGCGACGGGTACAGCCTTCCTCATGACTTGAAGTAGTCTTGAGGGTTCGGGGCCAGTTGGGCCATGGGTTCTGTGGGTCTTCGGGGCCTTCAACGGGTTTGGGCATAATCTCTATCTGAGTAACGCTCTTGCAACCCTGACGGTGGGCCGTACCAATGCAGTCACTACCCGTATCACCACCACCAATCACGAGCACGTCCTTGCCCTTGGCAGTCACGCGCTCGTCTTTGCCGAACTCCATACCAGCCAGCACGCGGTTCTGCTGCGACAGCATCTCGAGGGCAAAGTGAACGCCCTTCAGTTCTCGGCCAGGGGCCTTGAGGTCGCGGGCAGTAGGTGTACCTGATGCAATCACGATTGCATCGAATTGATAATTGATAATGGATAATGGATAATTATCGGGGGCGGAGCAATTGTCAATTGTCAATTTTCCATTATCAATTGATACGGCATAGCCGTATACAAACTCGATGCCTTCTTGTTCGAGCAGGGCGATGCGGCGGTCGATGATGGCCTTGTTCAGCTTGAAGTTGGGAATACCATAGCGCAGCAATCCACCTGCGGCCTCGTTCTTCTCGAAGACGGTGACCTGGTAGCCCATCAGGTTCAGGTCGTTGGCAGCGGCGAGTCCGGCAGGTCCGGCACCGATGACCGCCACCTTCTTGCCGTTCCGCTCGATGTCGGTCCTGGGCTGAATAAAACCCTCCTGGAAGGCCATCTCCGTAATCGCAGCCTCGTCTTCGCGGTTGGTGGTAGGCTCGTGGTTGAAACGGTTCAGCACGCAGGCTTTCTCACACAGTGCAGGACAGATGCGACCCGTGAACTCAGGGAAGGGGTTCGTACTGTTCAGCAAGCGGTAGGCCTGCTCCCAGTCGCCTTTATAGAGTGCGTCGTTCCATTCCGGAGCCTTGTTGCCCAGCGGACAGGCCCAGTGGCAGAAGGGTACGCCACAGTCCATGCAGCGGCTTGCCTGCAGTTTACGTTCGCGAGTGCTGAGTGTCTGCTCCACCTCGCCAAAGTCGTGGATTCTATCGTGAATCGGACGGTAACCCGCCTCCTGGCGGTGTATCTCTAAAAATGCTTTCGGATTTCCCATAATCAATAATCTCGTTGGATGTTTGCAATTTTCTCTTGAAGTTTCTTGTTCTGCTCTTCTTGCAGCACGCGCTTGTACTCGATGGGCACTACCTGGATGAAGTCCTCGATGTAGCGGTGCCAGTCGTCGAGCATCCGTCCGGCCAGTGCGCTGCCCGTATGCAGATAGTGCTGGCGGATGAACTCGAGCAGTTCCTTGCGCGATACGCTGTCCTCGACCAGCGAGAGCTCGACCATGTCCATGTTACAGAAGTAGTCGAAGGTGTGGTCGGGGTCGTAGACGTAGGCCACGCCGCCCGACATACCGGCGGCGAAGTTGCGGCCCGTCTTGCCGAGTACGACGACGCGACCGCCGGTCATGTACTCGCAGCAGTGGTCGCCAGCACCCTCGATGACGGCGATGGCTCCTGAGTTGCGCACGCCGAAGCGCTCGCCCACCTTACCGTTAATATAGAGCTCGCCGGAGGTAGCACCGTACAATCCCGTGTTACCGGCAATGATGTTCTCCTCAGCCTTGAAGTCGTCGCTGCGACGTGCAGGGGGCAGGATGCTGATGCGACCACCGCTCAGACCCTTGCCAAAATAGTCGTTGGTCTCGCCCTCCAGGCGGATGTCGATACCTTTCACTGCAAATGCGCCGAAACTCTGGCCAGCCGAGCCCTTGAACTTGATCTTGATGGTTCCCTCGGGCAGGCCTTCCTCGCCGTATTTCTTGGCGATGACGCCGCTGAGCATGGTGCAGGCGGCACGGTCGGTATTCTTGATGGCGTAGTCGAGCGTCACCTCCTCCTGGTTGTCAATGGCCTTCTGGGCGGCGCGGATAATCTCCTCGTCCTTGACACCGCTCACCTTCGTATAGGCCCCGCGGTCCCAATACAGCGCCTTGTCCGTCTCGGGCTTATGCAGCAGTCGTCCGAAGTCAATTGTCTTCCACTTCTCGGCGGCATCAGCGTACCCGCCACTGTTGTTCTCGACGGTTTTGCCGTCGAGCGCCTTTATCTCGATCATCTCCGTATGCCCGATAATCTCCTTCAGGCTGTGCACGCCCATCTCACTGAGGTACTCGCGCACCTGCTGAGCCAAGAACGTGAAGAAGTTCACCACGTACTCCGCCCTTCCCTCGAAGTGCTTGCGCAACTCCGGGTTCTGCGTAGCCACGCCCATTGGGCAGGTATTGGTGTTACATTTTCTCATCATCACGCAGCCCAGCACAATCAGCGGCAGCGTACCAAACGAGAACTCGTCGGCACCCAGCATCGCCATGATTACCACGTCCTTGGCCGTCTTCAACTGGCCATCCGTCTGCAGGCGCACCTGGTTACGCAGCCCGTTCATCACTAAGGTCTGCTGCGTCTCAGCGAGACCAATCTCGGGCGAGATGCCCGCAAACCTCATGCTGCTGGCAGGGCTGGCACCCGTACCACCCTCGGAACCGCTGATGACGATGAGGTCGGCCTTGGCCTTGGCGACGCCAGCGGCAATCGTTCCCACGCCACTCTCGGCTACGAGCTTCACGCTCACGGCAGCCGTCGGGTTGATGTTCTTCAGGTCGAAGATGAGCTGTGCCAGGTCCTCAATCGAATAGATGTCGTGATGAGGTGGTGGCGAAATGAGCGAGATGCCGGGGATGGCGTTGCGCGTCTTGGCGATAATCTCGTTCACCTTGAAGCCGGGCAACTGTCCGCCCTCACCAGGCTTAGCACCCTGCGCCACCTTGATCTGTATCTCCTCAGCGTTCACCAGGTATTCGGCGGTCACGCCGAAACGACCTGATGCAATCTGCTTGGTCTTGCTCGACAGGCTCACGCCGTCCACCTCCGTGTGGTAGCGGGCGTTATCCTCGCCACCCTCACCCGTATTGCTACGTGTACCGAGTTTGTTCATCGCGATGGCCAGTGCCTCGTGGGCCTCGATGCTCAGTGCACCGAACGACATAGCACCCGTGACGAAGTGCTTCACGATGCTTTCCACAGGCTCCACCTCGTCAATAGGAATGGGAGACCCTCCCCCTTGCCCCTCCCTGTGAGGGAGGGAAGTAGATACTTTCTTAAATGTGAGGAAATCGCGCAGGAAAATAGGGCTCTCTTTCTCGTCCACCATCTTGGCCCACTGCTTGAACTTCTCGTAGTTCCCCTGCCTCGTGGCCAACTGCAACGTCGCAATCGTCTCGGGGTTCCAGGCGTGCTTGATGCCGTCCTTCCTCCACGAGAACTGCCCGTTATTAGGAAGGTAGCTACTCCCCTCCCTCGCAGGGAGGGGCTGGGGGAGGGTCTTTAGCCTGATGGCATCCCGCGCAATCTCCTTCAGTCCTACACCGCCTATGGTGCTCACCTCTGTGCCGAAGTATCTCCGCAGCAGGTCCTCACTGAGACCGATGCTCTCGAAAATCTTCGCACCACGATACGAGCGGATGGTCGAGATACCCATCTTCGACATGATCTTCTTCAGACCTTTATCCACCGCCTTGATGTAGTTCTTCTCGGCGGTAGCATACTCTTCCTGTATCTTGTGCTTCTTCACCAGGTCGTCGAGCACGGCGAAGGTCATATACGGGCACAGTGCGCTGGCACCGTAACCCAGCAACAGGGCGGCGTGCATCACCTCGCGAATCTCACCGCTCTCTACAATCAGTGCCGTCTGCACACGCTTGCCCACGCTAATCAGATAGTGGTGAACAGCCGATACGGCCAATAGCGATGGGATGAAAGCCTCACCCCCGACCCCTCTCCGACTGGAGAGGGGAGTGGTTAGTCCTGCATCATCCAGTTTGTCTGTCAATATGATGTAGTTGTAACCATCGTCCACGGCATTCTCGGCATCCTTGCATAACTTATCAAGAGCAGCCCTTAGCGCTTCTCCAGCTTGAGTGTAATCACTCCCCTCCCTCACAGGGAGGGGTAAGGGGGAGAGTCTGAAAGTCATGGGCAACTTCTTGGTATTGAATCCCTTATAGCGGATGTTGCATAATATATCGAGTTGTGTGTTGGTCAATACGGGTTGTGGCAGGCGCACCATCTTGCAGTTCGAGGCATCGGGCGTCAGGATGTTCGTACCTACGGCACCGATATACTCCGTCAGGCTCATCACCAACTCCTCACGAATGGGGTCGATGGCGGGGTTCGTCACCTGGGCAAACTGCTGGCGGAAGTAATTGAAGAGCACCTGCGGACGGTCGCTGATGACAGCCAGCGGGGTGTCGTTACCCATGGCTGCTACAGGCTCCTGTCCGGCTGTCGCCATCGGGATGATGGTCTTGTCGATGTCCTCCTGACCGAAGCCGAAGGTCACCAGCTTGCCCGTCAGATTGCTCACGCTGTTGTCTACGTGGCGACCGCTCTTCAACTTCTCCAGCTGCACACGGTTCTCGTTCAGCCACTCGCGGTAAGGATGGGCCTTGGCCAGCTTCTCCTTGATTTCACCGTCATAGTAGATCTTACCCTCTTGGGTGTCTATCAGCAGAATCTTACCCGGCTGCAGACGCCCCTTGCTCACTACGTCGCTGGGTTCAAAGTCCATGACGCCAACCTCCGAGGCTACCACCATCATACCACTCTTGGTGATGGTATAGCGGCTGGGGCGCAAGCCGTTTCTGTCGAGCATACCGCCGGCATAGCGGCCGTCGCTGAACAGCAGAGCTGCAGGACCGTCCCACGGCTCCATCAGGATGGAGTGGTATTCGTAGAATGCCTTTAGGTCCTCACTGATGGGGTTTTTGTCGTTGAAGCTCTCAGGCACCAGGATAGCCATCGCCTGCGGCAACGAGTGTCCGCTCATCATCAGGAACTCGAAGACGTTGTCGAGTGAGGCCGAGTCGCTCATGCCGTCCTGCACGATGGGGCGCAGGTCCTTGATGTCGCCCAAGGCCTCGCTGCTCAGCACGCTCTCGCGGGCCTTCATCCAGCCGCGGTTGCCACGAATAGTATTGATCTCGCCGTTGTGTGCCAGCAGGCGGAAAGGCTGAGCCAGCTTCCATTTGGGGAACGTATTCGTTGAGAAGCGCGAGTGAACCAGTGCCAGGCCGCTTGTAAAGTAAGCGTTCGACAGGTCGGGGAAATAGCGACGCAACTGGCCGCTGGTCAACATACCTTTATAGATGATATTCTTAGAAGAGAGGGAACAGATGTAAAAAGACTCTCCCCCCTGCCCCTCTCTGTGAGAGAGGGGAGTAGATAGCTCCATCTTTGCCACTCTGTTTTCTATTCTCTTCCTTATAATATATAGTTTACGATTGAATGCTGCCTCCTCGTCTTGGTGGTAATCACTCCCCTCCATAACAGGGAGGGGCTGGGGGGTGGGTCCCCTCTTCACGAAAATCTGCTTGATGTCCGGTTCTACCTCGCGAGCGGCTGCACCCAATACCTCCGGGTTCGTAGGCACAGCCCTCAGGTGCATCAGTGTCAGTCCCTCGCGCTCAATCTCCTCAATCATCACGCTCAGGATGTCCTGCTGTATCTTCTCGTCTTTCGGCAGGAATACCAGTCCTGTGCCGTACTTCCCTTTTTCAGGCACGGGGATACCCTGCAACAGAATAAACTCATGCGGTATCTGCACCATGATACCGGCACCGTCGCCAGTCTTGTCTCGGGTTTCAGCGCCTCGGTGTTCCATGTTTTCCAGCACTTTCAGTGCATTGTCCACCAGTTCATGACTCTTTCCACCGTGGATATTTACCACCATACCCACACCGCAAGCATCGTGCTCGTAGTCCTGCTGGTAGAGTCCTTTGTTGATTTTGCATTTTGTCATATTATGCTTACTTTTACTTTCTCTTTGTCTGTTTTCGGCTGCAAAGGTAATGCAAATTGTCGGAATTAGCAATAATTTGCTTTCTATTTTTCGGTTCTGCTGTCGCCGAAAATGTCACTTTGTTCGTTTCTGCCGTCTTTTCTTGTCAATCTGTCAATAATTGCCCCCTCCGCAACCCCGCATCTTTACACTTTGACAATTGCGTCCGTTTTTAACAATCAAAATGACAATAAAGATGACGCGATTCGTGACAAATCGTTGTAACTTTGCACCAGAAATGAAGCAAATAGTTAGTAATTTAAAGTAAAAAGACTTATGGAAACATTAAGATTTCAGGTTGTCGGTGAGGCATTCAAGAAGAAGCCGCTCGACGTAAAAGTACCCAGTGAGAGACCTTGCGAGTATTTCGGCAAGAAGGTTTTCAATCGCGAAAAGATGTACAAGTACCTGCCGAAGGACGTGTACGAGAAGATGGTTGACGTCATTGATAATGGCGCACGTCTCGACAGGACCGTTGCCGATGCTGTTGCTGCCGGCATGAAGCAGTGGGCAACAGAGAACGGGGTCACTCACTATACACACTGGTTCCAGCCGCTGACAGAGGGAACCGCTGAGAAGCACGACTCGTTCATCGAGCACGACGGCAAGGGCGGTATGGTGGAGGAGTTCTCCGGAAAACTGCTCGTCCAGCAGGAACCGGACGCCTCGTCTTTTCCCTCTGGTGGCATCCGCTCTACCTTCGAGGCTCGCGGCTACTCGGCTTGGGACCCCACATCACCCGTGTTCATCATCGACGATACACTGTGTATTCCTACCGTGTTTATCAGTTATAGCGGTGAGGCACTCGACTATAAGGCACCGCTGCTGCGGGCCCTGCATGCCGTGAACGTGGCTGCCGTGGATGTGTGCCACTATTTCGACCCCTCCGTCAAGAAGGTTACATCGAACTTGGGATGGGAGCAGGAGTACTTCCTCGTGGACGAGGGCTTGTATGCTGCACGTCCCGACCTGCTGCTGACAGGCCGTACACTGATGGGTCACGACTCGGCCAAGAACCAGCAGATGGACGACCACTACTTCGGTGCCATCCCCGAGCGCGTGCAGGCCTTTATGAAGGACCTGGAGATTGCCGCCCTGGAACTGGGCGTTCCCTGTAAGACGCGTCATAACGAGGTGGCTCCCAACCAGTTTGAGCTGGCTCCTATCTTCGAGGAGACCAACCTGGCCGTCGACCACAACATGATGCTGATGTCGCTGATGAAGAAGATTGCCCGCAAGCACGGATTCCGTGTGCTGCTGCACGAAAAGCCCTTCGATGGCATCAACGGTAGCGGTAAGCACAACAACTGGAGCCTGAGCACCGATAACGGCATCCTGCTGCATGCTCCTGGCAAGACTGCCGAGCAGAACCTGCGCTTTGCAACGTTCATCGTGGAGACCCTGATGGGCGTCTATAAGCACAACGGACTGCTGAAGGCCAGCATCATGAGTGCCACCAACGCCCACCGTCTGGGTGCCAACGAGGCACCGCCCGCCATCGTGTCGTCGTTCCTCGGCAAGCAGGTGAGCGAACTGCTCGACCACATCGAGAAGGCCGACGTGGACAATATCCTCGCTATGGCTGGCAAGCAGGGACTGAAGATGGACATCCCGGAGATTCCCGAACTGTTCATCGACAATACCGACCGCAACCGCACGTCGCCCTTTGCCTTTACAGGCAACCGCTTCGAGTTCCGCGCCGTGGGTTCTGAGGCTAACTGCGCCAGTGCCATGATTGCCCTGAACAGTGCCGTGGCTGAGGCTCTCGTTGACTTCAAGAAGCGTGTCGACGCCAAGATTCCCGAGTTTGAGAAGAAGCTTGCCGGCACTGAGCACAGCGCCAAGTTCCACGCCATCATCGACGTGCTGCGCGACGACATCAAGACCTGCAAGCCCATCCGCTTCGACGGCAACGGCTACAGCGACGAGTGGGTCATCGAGGCCGAGAAGCGCGGACTCGATGTGGAGAAGTCGTGCCCGAAGATCTTCGAGCGCTACCTTGACGAGGAGAGCATCCAGATGTTCGAGGGTCTCGGCGTGATGACAAAGAAGGAGCTGGAGGCACGCAACGAGGTGAAGTGGGAGACCTATACGAAGAAGATTCAGATTGAGGCCCGTGTGCTTGGCGACCTCTCGATGAACCATATCATCCCCGTCGCTACGCGCTACCAGAGTGCACTGCTGAAGAATGTCGACAGCGTCTCCACCGCCTTCACAGTCGACAAGGCCGAGAAACTCAACGCCCGCAACCTCAAGATTATCGAGGAAATTGCAGGGCGCACCTCAGCCATCGAGAAGGGTGTAGAGGAACTCGTCAACGCCCGCAAGCTGGCCAACAAGATTGCCGACGAACATGACAAGGCCATCGCCTACCACGACAAGGTGGAGCCGTTCCTTGACAAGATCCGTTACGAGATTGACAAGCTCGAACTCATCGTCGACGACAGTCTCTGGCCATTGCCCAAGTATCGTGAGCTGCTATTCATAAGATAATTAATTTGCTTATTGAGAGGACTCGAAACCGTTAGCCGTTTCGGGTCCTTTTTTTTGTTGTGAAAGTACGAACAAAATCACAAAAATTTCAGTCAAAACAACAAATTTTTGCTAACTATCCACTAAAATGAGTTTAAATGTCTTAGTTACAGATAATTAACATCAAAATGACTATCCACTAACTATCCACTAACTATCCACTAACTATCCACTAACTATCCACCAAATGACAGCGATTTTAGTGTAGGGTTAGTGGATAGTTAGTGGATAGTTAGTGGATAGTTAGTGGATAGTTAAAAATGACATAAAGCACTGAATTAAAATAAGTTAACTTAAATTTAGTGGATAGTTGACTTGAAAATGTTTTTTTTCTGCGAGAAAACAGCGTACTTTCGCTATGAAAACAGCATGCTTTCGCTATGAAAACAGCATGCTTTCACCTCGGAAATACGCCATTCCCAGCGTGGGAATAGGCCGTTCTCGGCATGGGGACACGCCGTTCCCACGGTGGGAACGTCCTCTCTGCACGGAGCAAGAAATTTTCTTGCTCCGTGCAGACATGGTATCTCCTTGGTGCTGATAAGGTATCTCCTCCGTGCTGATAAGGTATCTCCTCCGTGCAAACAATATATCTGCTCCGTGCGGATTTGCCCTCCTCGTCATCCATCTGCGACAAGTGTATAGTGGATAGTGCTTCTCAGAAAATAGGGCAATCACTAATCCGCACACGGGGACACCTCTGTGTCTTAAAAAATAACTTTTCAAGAAAATATTAGAAAAAGTTGAAATTTTAACATTTCAAGGACTAAACATAAGGCCATAAAATAGAGGTGAAGTCGTTAAAAATAGCAAAATACGGCCTAAAATAGCAGTTTGTTTGGGCAAAATAGAAAACAATTGAAAATAAATCACTACCTTTGTGGAATAAAACTATAAGTATGGAAGATATAAACCGACTGAAAGTTGTATTGGTAGAGAAAAAGCGTACCTTTTGCAGGTGCAAACAAGGTAAATAAAGAAAATATGGCAACGAAAGTAATAAAAGAAAAGGCAATAGAGGAAGCGTTATGGGAATCAGCCAACAAACTACGTGGCTCCGTGGAACCATCGGAGTATAAGCACGTGGTGCTAAGTCTGATATTCCTGAAATATGCTCACGACCGTTTTACGGAACGACGCAATGAGCTGGTGGCAGAAGGCAAGGAGGCTTTTGCCGACAATCCCGTATTTTATAATGCCAAGAACGTCTTTTATCTGGAGCCCGAGAGCCGTTGGGATTTTCTGATTGAGAATGCCAAGCAGAATGATATTGCCATTAAGATAGACAAGGCATTGGCGAAGGTAGAGCAGAGCAACCCTACGCTGAAGGGTGCCTTGCCAAGCAACTACTATGCAGGTCTGTCACTCGACCGTACCAAGCTCGCTGCTCTGCTCGATGAAATCAATAAGATTGACACGCTGAAAGACCCGGAGAATGATCTTATTGGTCGTGTATATGAATACTTTCTCGGTAAGTTTGCCATTGCCGAAGGTAAGGGTAAAGGTGAATACTACACGCCTAAGACCATCGTCAACCTTATTGCTGAGATGATTGAGCCTTATCGTGGCAAGATTTACGACCCTTGTTGTGGTTCTGGTGGTATGTTCGTGCAGAGCATGAAGTTCATCGAGGCCCATCACGGCAACAAGCGCGACATCTCTGTCTATGGACAAGAATATACCAATACCACCTACAAACTGGCAAAGATGAACCTCGCCATTCGTGGCATTGCCTGTAACCTGGGTGAGATGGCTGCCGATACGTTTCATAACGATCAGCACAAAGACCTGAAGGCTGATTTCATCATGGCAAATCCTCCATTCAACCAGAAGGCCTGGCGAGCAGAGAACGAACTGAAAGATGACCCACGATGGGCAGGCTACGACGTGCCGCCTACAAGTAATGCTAACTATGGATGGATTCTGAACATTGTCAGCAAACTCTCTGCCAACGGTACGGCTGGTTTCCTTCTTGCCAATGGCGCTCTAAGCGGCGACGGCACAGAACTGGAAATCCGTAAGCAACTGCTTCAGAACCATTTGGTAGAAGCTATTGTTATTCTGCCTCGTAACATGTTCTACTCTACGGACATCAGCGTGACGCTCTGGATTCTCAATAACAACAAGCAGGCCCGCACGGTAGAACAGAACGGCAAGATGGTTCGCTATCGTAATCGTGAGGACGAGGTGCTTTTCATTGACCTGCGTCAATGGGGAGAGCCGTTCGAGAAGAAATATATCCAGTTCTCGCCTGAGCAGATACAGCAGATTGCCGAGAACTTCCATAACTGGCAGCGTGTAGGTTACGAACAGACTTATCACAACGAACCCGAATTCTGCTACTCTGCCACTCTCGCCGAGATTGAGAAGAAAGGCTGGAGCCTCGTGCCCAGCAAGTACATCGAGTTTCGCAACCGCGATGAGCAGATAGACTTCGACACCAAGATGCGCCAACTGCAAGCTGATATGCGCGACCTCTTGCAACAGGAAGAAGCAAGTAAACAACAGTTGAAAGAACTCTTTGAGGAGTTAGGATACACTTTGTAATTCTTTCCAATGTTTAAAGAACTGGAAAGAATTGAAAAGAAAAAGAGAAGTTGTAATGAGTAAGATAATGAAGAGAATAGATGATGCAACCAGATAATAAAAGCATATCACACGGTATTCGAATCCAGTATGTCAGCGACCTCCATCTGGAGTTCGCCAAGAATCGTCAGTGGATTGCCAAACATCCATTGGAGGTAACTGGCGACATTTTGCTTGTCGCTGGCGATTCTGCATATCTTGATCTGCCAAACTCGGATTGCGACACTGATTCTGAATATAAATTCTGGGATTGGGCGAGTCAGCATTACAGCCAGGTTATAGTGTGTTTGGGCAACCATGACTTTTACGGATATTATGACTTGTCCTCTATACCAAATGACTACTGCAAACAGATTCGCCATAATGTTCATGCATACTACAACAGTATAGTGCATCTGGACAACGTGGACATAATCGTTTCTACATTATGGTCGAAGATAGAGCCCCAGAATGCATTTCAGACGGAGCAAAGTGTGAGCGATTTCTATCGTATCATGTATGGTGAACATCGACTGACGGCAGATGATTTTAACCATGAACATGAGCGTTGTCTCGCTTTCATCAAACAGGCTGTTTCAGAAAGTGATGCGAAAAAGATAATCGTTCTTACACATCATGTTCCCACGCAATTATGTACTGCTGCAGAATTTTTAAACAGCACTATTAACGGTGCTTTCACGGTAGAACTGGGCAACTTTATAGCAGATAGCCAGATTAACTACTGGATATATGGCCATTCACATCGCAATATCAAAGCACAAATAGGCGAAACACTCATTGTGTCCAATCAGTTGGGCTACATCTCGCATGGAGAGCATTTGACGAACGGGTTTAATCCGTCTGTTATGATTGAAGTTTAAAACGAGATTGCAAAAAAATAGAGGATAGAAGAATGACAACATACCAGCGTTTAGGCGACCATATCAGAGAAGTGAATGTCCGTAATCGGGAGTTGAAGGTTACGAAACTTGTTGGTCTTACGATTGACAAGGCGTTCATTCCGTCGGTGGCGAATGTCATCGGCACAGACCTATCTAATTATAAAGTTATTCAGAAGGAGCAATTTGCTTGCAGTTTGATGCAGGTAAGCCGTGACGGAAAGATGCCTGTTGCCATGTTTGGAGAAGATGAGGCTATTATGTCACCTGCTTATCCCATGTTTGAGGTTATTGATAAGATGGCGTTGATGCCTCAGTATTTGATGATGTGGTTCTCTCGAAGTGAGTTTGACCGTGAAGCCAGCTACTATGCTGTAGGTGGTGTTCGTGGTAGTTTGACATGGGAAGACTTTTGCAATATGCGACTCCCCATTCCTTCTATCACTCGTCAGCGTGAAATCGTGTCAGAATACGAAACGCTGACCAACCGCATCCGTCTCAACAATCAAATGATTCAGCACCTCGAAGCCACTGCCCAAGCCCTCTACCGCAAAACCTTCGTCGATAACATCGACAAAGAAAACCTCCCCAAAGGCTGGAGAATGGGAAAATTTACTGAAATCGTAAGAATTTGCGGAGGTGGAACACCAAGTACAGATGAAGCAAACTACTGGCAAAATGGCGTAATTCCATTCTATTCTCCAGGAGACAAAACCAATTCTTATTATTCCCTAAGAACAGAAAAGCACATAACAGAAGATGGATTGGCGCATTGTAGTAGCAAATTATACCCTCAAAATACATCATTTGTAACTGCTCGTGGAGCTACAACTGGTGGGTTGGCAATGGCAGGATGCGAGATGGCGATGAATCAGACATGCTATGCTTTAATAGGAAAAGATGCTTCAATACCTTTCTATGTTCATCAATTAGTAATAGAAACAATGGCCTCTTTAAAAAAAGAAGCAGTAGGTGCAACATTTGAGGCTTTGGTTACAAAAGACTTCGATAACACTGAAATATTGATAGCTCCAAAAGAAAAGGTGATGGCATATAATGAAGAAGTTGCAATTGTTTATCACCATATATTATTAAAGCAACAAGAAAATGAGAAATTAGCCGAATTACAGTCTTTGCTTTTGGCGAAGATTGGGCAATCAAAGTGTTAAAGACGATATGAGCGATAAACAACCACAATACGAAACAATGTCGAAGCACTATGTGTTTTGCTTCAGTGATATAGTGGTCTGTCGGAAAAGCCGACGTACCATCCCTCTATAGAAAATTCGGAAATTCCGATTTTTCTTACTAAACGGAATATTTTCAAGAAATTGGATAGGGATATCAAGCAACTGAAAGGAAAGTAATATGTCACACTTTAACGAACATACGCTGGAGATGGCCATCATGGAACTGTTTGAGCAACAGGGCTATAGTTACGTGAATGGCGAGACGATACACAAGGAGCAGACGGAGGTGCTGCTGCGTGATGACTTGCGGATGTATCTGATGGACAGATATGCCGAGGAAGGCATTACGCCCTTGGAGGTGGAGCGAGTCATGGCGAAGCTGACGGCAGACAATGGTGCACCTCTGTACGAGCAGAACGCGCAGACGTATCGGCTGATGACGGAGGGCTTCGCCATCAAGCGTGAGGATGCTTCGCTGCCAGACTTGTTCGTGGAAGTGATAGACTTTAAGGATGTTGACCGAAATATCTTCAAGATTGTCAACCAACTGGAGATAAAGGGATTGGAGCGACGCATTCCTGACGGCATTGTCTATGTGAACGGTCTGCCCGTAGTGGTGCTGGAGTTCAAAAGTGCCGTGAAGGAAGACACCACCATCATGAATGCTTATACACAGTTGACTGTTCGCTATCGTAGGGATATTCCTGAGTTGTTTCGCTATAATGCTTTCGTGGTCATCAGCGATGGTGTGAATAATAAATATGGCACGCTGTTCACGCCATACGAGTTCTTCTATGCCTGGCGCAAAGTGGAGCGGACAGATAAAGCAAACGACGGCATCGACTCCCTACATACCATGATGGCGGGATTGTTCCGACGGGAACGGCTGCTGAGTGTAATGAAGGACTTCGTGTTCTTCCCAGACACATCGAAGAGTGAAAGGAAGATAGTCTGTCGTTATCCGCAGTTCTTTGCCACCCATCGTTTATACGAAAATATATTGGAGCACTCGCATATCAACCTGCATGGTGACGGAAAGGGCGGCACATACTTTGGCGCAACAGGCTGTGGCAAGAGCCTCACGATGCTGTTCCTAACACGTATGTTGATGCGTAGCCGCCACTTGGCAAGTCCTACCATTGTATTGATAACCGACCGCACGGACTTGGATGACCAGCTATCGGCACAATTCGTGAATGCTAAGCAGTTTATTGGTGACGAGACTGTGGTGAATGTCGAGACACGCGAAGAGTTAGGCAAGAAGTTGAGAGGACGAAAGAGCGGAGGCGTGTTTTTGACAACTATCCAAAAGTTCAGCGAGGACATCAACCTATTGTCTGACCGAGCCAATATCATCTGCATATCCGACGAAGCCCATCGTTCGCAGACGAATGTGGAACAGAATGTAACAATTACCGATAGAGGAGTGAAGCGCAGCTATGGTTTTGCCAAGTATCTGCACGACTCGCTGCCCAATGCTACCTACGTGGGCTTCACGGGAACACCGATTGATGCTACGATAGATGTGTTTGGCGATGTGGTGGACAGTTACACGATGACGGAATCGGTGGCTGACGGCATCACCCGTCGCATCGTTTATGAAGGAAGAGCCGCCAAGGTGTTTGCCGACCACAAACAACTGGAGGCGATAGAGGCATACTATAAGCAATGTGAAGAACAAGGGGCCAATGAATTCCAGATAGAGGAAAGCAAGAAAGCGGTGACACAGATGAACAAGATTTTGGGTGACCCTAACCGTTTGGCTGTAGTGGCAAAGGATTTCATTGAGCACTACGAAAAACGAATAGAAGAAGGAAGCACCGTTTGCGGTAAGGCAATGTTCGTATGCTCCAGTCGCGAAATTGCCTATGACCTGTATAAACAGATTATTGCCTTTCGTCCCGAATGGGAAGAGAAAATTGGCTCAGAAGACCAGACACCTGTAGAGCGCATCCGATTGGTGATGACTCGTGAGAAGGATGATGATCCGAAACTTCGTGAATTGATTGGTTCGGACGAAGACAGAAAAGCTCTTGATGTGCTCTTCAAGAATCCTGACTCAAACTTCAAGATTGCCATCGTCGTGTCTATGTGGATAACAGGCTTTGACGTGCCTTGTCTCGACACGATGTATATAGACAAGCCATTACAGAAGCATACGCTGGTACAGACCATTTCGAGGGTGAATCGTGTGTTTGAAGGCAAGGATAAAGGACTGGTGGTTGACTACATCGGTATCAAGAGCAACATGAACAATGCGCTGAAACAGTATGCCGGTGGTGGTGACATGGGTGATAACGTGGAAACTATCGAACAGAGTGTGACGATGGTAAAAGACGAGTTGGATATCCTGCGTCGAATGTTCCATACCTTCGATTACAGGAAGTTCTCAACGGGTACTCCTTTGGAACAATTAGAATGTCTGAAACATGCAGCTGAGTTCGTACAGGCTACGGAGAAATCGCAAAACTTGTTTATGGGACATGCCAAGAAACTGAAATCAGCCTTCAACCTCTGTTCCAACCATGAGGCAATCAGTGATAAGGATCGTGAGGACATACATTTCTTTACAGGTGTACGGTCTATCATCTACAAACTGACAAAAGGAGATGCTCCCGATGCCTCGCAGATGAACCGCAAGGTGAGCCTGATGATTGCTGAAGCTTTGCAGTCGGACGGAGTGGAGGAAGTAGCTCAGGTGAATGCGAATACAAAGGACCTGGACTTGCTGAGTGAAGACTATATGACGAGGCTGGAGAAGCTGAAGTTGCCTAATACGAAGGTAAAACTGATGGAGAAGCTGCTTCGGACGGTTATTACCGACTTCAAGAAAGTCAATAAGATGAAGGGCGTGGATTTCACAAAGCGCCTGAATGCGTTGGTGCAGCGATATAATGACCGTAGCGACAATGCCGTGTTTGCCGAAGAAGTACTCAATGAGGTAGCCAAGCAGATGGCAGAACTGCTGAAGGAGGTGAACAAAGAGAAGAAATCGTTCAAGGACTTAGGCATTACCTACGAGGAAAAAGCTTTCTATGATATTCTGAAAGAAATAGCTCATAAGTTCGGTTTTGAATACCCAGAAGACAAACTGCTGACGCTGGCCGCTGCCGTAAAGAAAATGGTGGATGACAAGTCGAAATATACTGACTGGGCAAACCGTTCTGACATCAAAGCGGAACTGCAGATGGACTTGATCCTGATATTGGCAGAGCATGGTTATCCGCCAGTTCCACAGGATGAAGTATTCAAGGAAATTTTTGAGCAGGCGGAGAACTTTAAGAAATATGATCAGGAAGATGATATAAAGGAAGATGCGCCGATTAAGTTTTACAAATTAGAGAATGTTGAGGATGACCGTGATGTACGCAATCTCATCTTCAATCGTCTGCACATGGATGTTTCTATTAGCGATGGTGAATTGCAACGCGAGGTTATCGAACTCTATGGCGAACGTTATCCTGAAATGTCGCTCAATGATTGGCGTCATATCATCGAGGAATATACACCGATGATAAGAGAGACTGTTCTGTCAAAGGCTAAAGAAGTGTCGATGCAATCTGAACAGTTAAGTATGGCTGCCGAATCTCTTGAAGAAGCAAATAAAGACGAGTAATGAATAGGATAGTACTTATAGGCAACGGCTTCGACTTAGCACATGGTCTCAATACCAAATATGAAGATTCTGATGTGCAGAATATTAGCCGAAACTTCACTGATATGAAACTAATGAGGGATCGGGTAGTAAATAAAACATATTGTGAACCTCTCTCTAAATAGTGGGATTAACTTTTCAAACGATATGGATAATATAAACGAAATAGAGATGTTCTCACCGGAAGAGATGCAGTCGCCATTTGAGGCTATCAAAGAGACGGATGGTGAAGGTCGTGAGTGGTGGAACTCGCGCAAGTTAGCTCGACTCATGGGTTACCAGAAGTACTGGAACTTTGAGCGACTGATGGACAAGGTTGCCACCTTCCTGCAGCAAGAGAAGTCTTGAACTTCCGAACAGGATTCTGATTATGGATAAGCTCTCGGCAGAACAGCGTCACAAAAACATGGCGGCTATCCACTCGAAGGATACGAAGCCGGAGATGATTGTGCGACGTGGCTTGTGGAAGCGAGGCTTTAGGTATAGGCTGAACCATAAACGGCTGCCTGGGCATCCTGACTTGGTGCTGAGGAAATACAGGACGTGCATCTTCGTGAATGGATGCTTTTGGCATGGACACCACATCAATTTACAATTTGACGATTTACAATTTACGATTGAGAATAGCGAGTGTTGCAAGATTCCGAAGACGAACCGTGAGTTCTGGGTGAACAAGATACGACGCAACAAGGAACGTGACAAGGAGGAGCAGCGTAAGCTAGCGGCAATGGGCTGGCATTGTATTACGGTGTGGGAGTGCGAACTGAAGCCGTCGAAACGTGAAGAAACGCTGGAGTCGATTGCATTCACGCTGAACCATATATGGTTACAAGACCATCAAGCCCGTGTTACTGCCTATCCGCAGCAGAATGAAGAGGACATGCAAATGCCAATGGCAGCAGAAGAAGTTGTTTGACAGGATGTTTGTTGCAATTGTCCGCAACAATTCGAAAAATTCGAATTCCGTCGGACAATTGCGATGAACAGGGCGTTTTGCTGTATACCCAATCCCCACACCAAGTATTTTTCGAGATTGCTTCGAATGAGCACAAATCTGGAAGATTGTACTGTCAATTTGGAAAATTTTCCATAAAATCTTCACTTTTCTAGATAAAAATGCTACCTTTGCACCATCAAAGCACTGATTTATGGAAAAAAATGCCCTATTGAACCACGAAGTCGTTATGGCTTCTTCTGACAAGACCACCAACAACTTCATTTCAAAAATGAAGAAGGAAGGGCGTCTTATCAAGATTGCCGCGAAGATTTACACCACAAATCTCAACGACACTCCGGAGAATATCATCCGCAGGAATCTCTTTTTCATCCTTGGAGAGCTGTTCCCCGATGCCGTCATGAGTCATCGCAGTGCTTTCGAATGTCGTCCCACAAGTGACGGACACATATATCTTACTTACGGCTATACGAAAAAGATATCATTGCCCGGTATTACCGTTCACCTGTTAGAAGGTCATAAGGCATTATCAGGGGATTATCCTTTCATGGGAGGTCTGCACATGTCTTGCAGTGCCAGGGCCTATCTTGAAAATCTTCAGACCGGCTATAGCCGCGATGGCGTTTCCAAGTGTCTACCACAGGATGTTATCGAAGAAAAATTGGATAAAGTTTTGCAGACCAACGGTGAAGATGAATTGAACAAGTTGCGAGACACAGCTCGCGAGATAGCCAGACAACTCGATATGTATGATGAGTTCCAGAAACTGGATTCCATCATTGGGGCCATCCTTTCCACTAAGCCCTCGAAGATTCTTACTTCCTCGGTTGCTGAAGCCCGTGCATTGGGGGAACCGTTCGACAGTCAACGACTGAAGCTTTTCAGCATTCTGATGGCTGCACTCAACGAGCGTGAGTTCGAGAATTTCCCAGAGCCAAACGAGACGGATGCTGCCTATAATAACTTTGCTTTCTTTGAGAGTTATTTCTCCAACTATATCGAAGGAACTGAGTTCGAGGTGGACGATGCCCGCCAGATTATCGAGACCCGTACTCCCATGCCAGCCAGAAATGCTGACAGCCACGACGTGCTTGGTACATACTACATCGTTTCTAATCGCAAAGAGATGGCTGTCACGCCCACCTCTCCAGATCATCTGATCGACATTCTCCAGCATCGTCATCG
>CAMHJQ010000015.1 GCA_946185485.1 uncultured Prevotellaceae bacterium
CCTGACAAATGGAAGAACTTATAGCCTGCAAGGCGTCAAAGCGGATACGCTTACGAAGTTATCCGTAAAGGCATAGCGCCCAGGTGCAGAACCGAGGCTGGTTTTCCAAATTACGCTCACTCATATATGGAGTCTCTGAAGCGAAGATTCCTTGTTCAAACATGGTGGCAGAAGAGGCGTTTGCATAGGCAAGCGCCTTTTTATTTTACATCTTCCATCACACATCAGGATTCAAAGTCTTTTTGAGATGCTAAAGACAAAGGAATCTCCAAAACGAGAGTAAAAGTACGAAGAAAAACGAAAATTTTGAAAGCAAAATGGCAAAATCTTACCAACTATCCACTAAAATGAGGTTAAAACTCTTATAATCAATAAAATAAACTCAAAACAACTATCCACTAACTATCCACTAACTATCCACTAACTATCCACCAACTATCCACCAGTTTCCCACCCGATGCCAGTGATTTTAGTGGAGGGTTAGTGGAGGGTTAGTGGATAGTTAGTGGATAGTTAGTGGATAGTTGGAAACGACTTAAATTCTTGTATATAAATTAATTATCTAAAATTTAGTGGATAGTTGTCAGAAAAATGCTGTTTGGTTGAAAAAAAAATGGTCTTTTCACTGCAAAAACATGCTATTTTCATGCAGAAAACAGCATGTTTTTATGCAGAAAATGGCGTTTTTTCATGACCTAAACATGTCGATTTCTCCATGCAAACAGGCCGTTTCAACCTTAATTACGGCCCGTCCGCTCCGTGCAAGAAATTTTCCTGCTCCGTGCAAGGAATTTTCTTGCTCCGTGCACAAAGTGTCAATGCTACATGCTGATATGGTATCTCAACCATGTTGATATGGTATCTCCTTCGTGCTGATATGGCATCTCCTTCGTGCTGATATGGCATCTCGTCTTCCATCCGCGACAATAGTGGATAGTGGATAGTGGATAGTACTTTACGAAACACGAACAAGACAGACGAGGCGAACCGGAAGCAAAAGGCGAAAACATGTCCGAACAAGAAAAATAATGGAAATCATTTCGTGTTTTCATAATAAATATGTATCTTTGTCGCTCGAAAAACAAATAACAGTCAATTATGGCAGCAACAAAAATACTAAGCGTTGACGACGAGGCTCCCATGGAACTGCTGATGAAACAGTATTTCCGTCGGAAGATCCGTAGTGGTGAATACGAGTTCTTCTTTGCCCACAACGGCTTGGAGGCTCTCGCCATCCTATATAACAACCCCGACATCGAGATCATCCTCAGCGACATCAACATGCCCGAGATGGATGGTCTGGCCCTGCTGGCCAAGGTGAACGAGATGCGCAATCCCGCACTACGTGTCATCATGGTGAGCGCCTACGGTGACATGCAGAACATTCGCCAGGCGATGAACAACGGTGCCTTCGACTTCGCCACGAAGCCGATCGACATGGATGACCTGGCACTTACCATTGAGAAGGCCATCGAGCAAATCAACTACGTACACGAGTCGCAGAAGGAGCACTCGCAGTTGGAGTCGCTGAAGAAAGACCTGACCACCGCCAAGGAGATCCAGCAGTATATCCTGCCACGCGTATTCCCGCCTTTCCCTGAAGCCAGCGACAAGGTGGACATCTACGCGACGATGGAGGCGGCCAAGGACGTCGGCGGCGACTTCTACGACTTCTTCCGCATTGACGACGACCACATCGCGCTGGTCATTGCCGACGTCTGCGGCAAGGGTATCACCGCTGCCCTGTTCATGGCTGTCAGCCGCACCATGATTCGCTCAAAGGGCATGCAGTGCGGCAGTGCCAAGGAGTGTCTGACAGAGTCGAACCGCCTGCTGGCAGCATACTCGATGGACTGCATGTTCGTCACCGTATTCTATGCTGTCTACAATACGAAGACGGGACTTGTCAGCTACGTCAATGCCGGCCATAACCCACCCCACGTATTGCGTGCCAACGGGACCGTTGAGGAACTATCTACATCGAACAACATCATCGTCGGCGCCTTCGACGGCATCACCTACCAGGAACAAACGCTACAGCTGGAGCATGGCGACACGCTGGTGATGTTTACCGACGGTGTGCCTGAGGCTATGAACCCCGACTTTGTGGAGTTTGGTACTGAGCGGCTGGACAACATCCTCGGCAGCATGGCCGACAAGAGCAGCCAGGAAATCGTGGAGGCCGTCAAAGCCGGCATCGAAGGCTTTGTAGACGGGGCTGAACAGAGTGACGACATCACCATGTTAGTACTGAAAAGGAAGTGAAGAGACAAAAGATAGTCATCGGGTGTTTGGGATTCCTGCTGCTGGCATCGGTAGCGGCAGCACTCTATATGCGTCGAAGTCATGGTGAGCGCATCAACGAGTTGGAGACACAACTCAACGTGCTGCGGAAGCAGGCCAAGCAGTCGGCCATCGACCGGCGCGTCAGCAAACAGATGGAGGAGATAGCCTTCGGCCAGCAGGCACTGTCAGAGGAGCGCAGCCAAGAGGCCATCCGCCAGTCGGAGATAGCCCAGGAGATGACCCTCCGCTCGGAGGAAGAACGAAAGAAAGCCCTTGAGGCCCAGGGCATTGCCGAGCTCTCAGCCAACGAGGCCATGAATGCCTACCAGATGGTGGAGCGCCAGCGCCAGGAAGCCGACGAACAGCGCCGACAAGCCGAGCATGCCAAGCTGGTAGCCGACACGCTGAACTACATCTCGTTAGGACGTACACTCGGGTCGCAGTCATACTCCATCTACCAGACCGGCGACAAAGAGATGGGTACCATGCTGGCATACGCTTCCTATCTCTTTACCAACGACTACAACGGCGATTTGTATAATCCCGCCGTGTTCCAGGCACTCACGCAGGCCGCAGGCAGCCAACGCTACTGGAATGTCCACAATGGCAGCATCCCGCGCATCGTCTTCGGTAAGGACGGACGGCTGCTGACTGTCAGCACCTACGGTGAGATTTTCGTACATAAGCTACAAGGAGAACAGCTGCATACCACACGACTGTTGAGCGACAAGAACTATTGTTTCCGCGACGTCTACGCAGTATCGAGTGGCAAGATATATGCCATCAGCCTCAGCGGACACTTGGTGATAGTCGACGGCAAACACATCCAGACCGTCTATCTTCAGCATGTCACGCAACCCTTCGCCCTGGAGTATATGAACGACGGCAAACAGCTGCTGATTATCGGCACGAACAACATCGCCTTGCTCGACACCGCCAGCGACAAGATTATCGGCACACGCCAGCTCAAATTCAAGATTGCCTGTGCCGGAAGACGAGACTACAAGCCCCTGCTCTTCGACAATCGCGGACACATGCATCTCGTCAGCACCCTTGACGACATCACCAACGAGAAGGTTCCCGTCAGCGGACAGGTGACGGCCTTTGCCAGTTCCAAGAACGAGCACCTCACCGCATACGGCATGTCCGACGGCACCGTCTGGCTCACCATCGCCAACGGCAAGATGCAGAAACTGGTGGGACATCTCTCACAGGTTACCAAGATGAAATTCAACGGCCGACGCCTCTACACGTCCAGCTACGACGGCAAGCTGCTCTTCTGGATGACCAGCGAAGCACAGATCAAACCCATCACGCTGTTCCAGTCGAACAGCTGGCTGACTGACTTCACCTTCAACAACGACAAGAACTACATCTGGACGGGCCAGTATAACGGCACCGTCAGCGAATATCTCATCTCCCTGCCGGTAATAGGCAAGCGCATCCGTCAGAACATCAAACGCGACTTCACGAAAGAAGAGTGGAACTATTACATCGGAAAGGGTATTCCCTATAGAAAAATGAGAAATGAGAAATGAGAAATGAAAGAAATGAGAAATGAGAAATGAGAAATTTGCTACTGCTATGATGACGAACAATATTATTAAGGGAATCGTTGGGAGAATGCTGTTGTGCGCAGTATTTCTCATTTCTCATTTCGCATTTCTCATTTGCCCTGCAGGGGCACAGGGACTTCCCCTGATTCGCAACTATACAGCAGCCGAATACAACGGGCATAACCGCAACTACGACATAGAGATTGGCGAGGACGGAACGGTGTTCGTTGCCAACTTCGAGGGACTGCTCTACTACGACCGCACACAATGGCACATCCTCCATACACGGGACATCAACCGCGTCACGGTGGTCCTGCGCGACAGCAAGGACAACGTCTGGGTGGGCGGATACAACCTATTTGCACGTGTGCAGAAACGTCCCAATGGCGAGTTGTACCTGGAGCAAATAGGCGACACAAAAGACTTCAAGGGCGAAGTGATTGAAATCTTCGAGGACGGTGAAACGCTACAGTTTGTAGCCAGCGACAACATCATCTATGAGGTCGACACCAAGAAATCCACTCCTCTTATTATTCCCAAAAAGCGCACCAACGCCAACTTCAGCATCGGCGTGGAGTCGGAAATCATATCGGTGGAAGCACTGAAGGAGGGAGACAAAAATGCCCTCCTTGAGGACATCACCCAGACGGAGGAGTTGGACGGCGGACTCAAGGTCAAGGTCAAGAAGAACCATGGTCTTATCATCGCAGATGAACATGACCGCACCCTGTATACCATCACCGAGGAGAACGGCCTCTGTTCCAACCAGGTATCCTACGTCGTCTACGACGGACACGGCATGCTGTGGGGAGCAACGGCACATGGCATCTTCGCCATAGAGCTGCCGTCGGTATACAGCTACCTGTTGCCCAAGAACGGTCTGACTGGCGAGGTGCACACCATCATGGCCTACAACGGCAAGATATATGTCGGCTGCACCAACGGACTCTTCTGCATTACCGACCGGCAGTGCAAGCGCATTGCCGAAATCAACAATATCTGCTGGACCATGTGTCCTAGCCGCAACGGACTGCTCGTGGCCACATCCAGCGGTATTTACAAGATTCTGCCCAATGGCAGCATCAGCAGGATGACGTCGAATTCCACCACTGCCATGCTGATGGACGGTGACAAGGTCTATGCAGGCGAACCAGACGGCGTATGGCTCTATCAGGGAGAACGGCGCATACAACAAGTGAACAAACTCCCGCTGGTCACCGAAATACGCCAAGGCAAAAACGGAGAACTCTGGTTCAAGAATGTGCACGGCGAGATGCGCGGCAAGGACCCTGGCAAGCCACGCGAACCCATCGACGACCTGCCCAACGCACTGCTCAAGCCCGTCAGCGACATCGAGATCATCGCACAGTACCAGTATGGCGACCAAATATGGATTGGCGGTGACGAAATCCTCGCCGTCATCGATGCTGGCAAGAAAGACCTTGCCAAACTCGCTGTCAGCAATCACATACGGTTCCGCTCCATCATCATGGGCACCGACAGCGTGCTGTGGGGAGGATACGGCGACATGCCGAAGCAATTGCCGCCATTAGACAGCGACGAAGGACATCTGCACTTCTACTACACCCTCGACTACGCACCACTCTCGGGCAAGACGCTGTATCGCTATAAACTGAACGACAGCAAGTGGAGTTCATGGTCCGACAAGCAGGACGTGGAATTCCTGAACCTGCCCTACGGCTCGTTCACGCTCAGCATACAGGCCCAGCTGGCCAACGGCGAGCTGTCGGACGTTGCCACCGTCAACTTCAGCATCTCCTTCCCACTGCTGATGCGCTGGTATATGAATGTCATCTACCTCATCGTCTTCGTCTGCCTCGTCTATCAGCTGTTCCGCTACCGTCTGAGGCGGTTGCAGAAGGACAAAATCAAGCTCGAGCACATCATCGAAGAGCGTACCTCCGAGGTCGTCAAGCAGAAGAATGAAATCGAGGAGAAATCCAAGAGTCTGGAGCAGGCACTCAATGACCTCCACAAGGCCCAGCACAAGCTGATACGCCAAGAGAAGATGGCTTCGGTAGGTAAGCTGACCGAGGGTCTCATTGACCGCATCCTGAACCCGATGAACTACATCATCAACTTCTCCAAGATGTCCAACGACCTGCTGAAAGACCTCAAGGAAGACATTGACAACAACAAGGACGTCGTCAACGAAGACGACTATGAGGACATGCAGGACGTGCTCGGCATGCTGACCCAGAACTTAGAGTCCGTCAACCAGTATGGCCAGAACACCACCCGTACGCTCAAGGCGATGGAGGAGATGCTGAAAGACCGCACCGGAGGCTATGTCGACATGGATCTGCTGCCCGTGCTGAAACAGAGCAGGGACATGGTCAACACCTATTTCACCCAGGAGAAGGAGCAATACCACGTCCAGGCCATATTCCAACTGCCTGACGTTGCCATGCCTCTGCACGGCAATCCCGACATGCTCAGCAAAACCATTATGAGCCTGCTGGGCAATGCCGTCTATGCCGTCGTGAAGAAAGCACAGCAGGCTACCTATCAGCCAGAGGTGTCGCTCATTGCCACCATCGTCGACGGACAGTATATCCTGAAGATACGCGACAACGGCATCGGCATCGAGGAAAAGATTCTCAGCAAGATCTTCGACCCGTTCTTCACCACCAAGACTACTGGCGAGGCAGCGGGTGTAGGACTCTACCTGAGCCGTGAGATCATCCAGAACCACAATGGTGACATCGGCGTGGATTCCGTCAAGGGTGAGTTTACAGAGTTTACCATTACGCTGCCTGCGGCAGGTTAAGCGGGCTTCGCCCTAAAATAAAAGCGGCCTACGGCCTAAATATAAAATAAAAAGTATAAAATAAAAGAGATAAAATAAAAGAGAATGAAGGAAACGAGTAAAATAGCAATGTACATATCGCGGGGTTTATTATTTTTTATTTTTTATTTTTTATTTAGCCCCGTAGGGGCGCAGGATGATACCAAGTTTCGCGACATCTATACCCAAGCCGAGAGCGACTTCCAGATAGGACGCATTGAACAGGCACGCGATGCGCTGTTGAAGAACCTCAATGGTTTCCAGGGGAACCTGCGCCAGAATGCACTACGACTCATTGCCCTCAGCTATCTGGCACGTTTCGACATACAACAGACGGAGCACTACGTGGCAGAGATACTGGAGCTGAATCCGTACTACACTCCCTCGACCAACGACCCGAACACCTTTATCGACATCGTGAACAACATGAAGGCCGGCAAGACGGCGACCATCACCACCGCCTCCAACCAGGCAGAGAGTCTGGCAGAGGTGCCTGTGCCCACCACGCTCATCACCGCCGAGATGATAAAAAACAGCGGCGGGCGTAACTTGCAAGAGGTGCTGGCGGCATACGTGCCCGGCATGAACATCATCGACTGTAACGACGACATCAACATCGCCATGCGCGGCATCTACAGCAACACGCAGGAGAAAATCCTCATCATGCTCAACGGACACCGCATGAACAGCTACTTCACCAATGCTGCCGCACCTGACTTCAGCATCTCGCTGGAAAAAATCAAGCAGATAGAGGTGCTGCGCGGCCCTGCCTCGTCACTCTATGGCGGTGTGGCACTGACGGCGGTAGTCAACATCATTACTAAGCAGGGTGTCGACGTGGACGGCCTGGAGGCCAAGGTTGCCGCGGGCAACTACGGACAGATCAAGGCTGACGCCGTCTTCGGCAAACGCTACTTCGACCTGGACCTACTTATCTGGGGCAGCATCTATCGCAACAGCGGCGAGAAGCGCTCCGTTCCCGAAGAGCGCCGGCAGGAGAGTCCCCTCCCCATGCCCGTCGATGATATCTACATCGGACGCATTGGCAGCAACCCCTCCTACGACATCGGCCTGCAGCTTGACTGGAAGGGCTTTCAGCTGCTTTACGACACGCACTTCTCGCAAGTCGTGGCTCCCTATACAGCTACCACCTTGGGCATGTCATACGACCATGACCGCTATTGTACCCACAATGGCATTGACCCCAGTTTCTCTACCCATTCAAGCCATGCCGAGCTGAACTACAGCCACCAGTTAGGCGGCCTCAACCTCAACTATGCCGTCACCCTCGACAAATCCAACATGACCCAGTATCAGGCCATCAGCGACGCTGCCATGCCTACGCTGGGTAGCACCTTAGGACTGCCGACCACCGTCGACAGCATTTTTAAGAAGTTTGGCGGCATAGCCAGATACATCAACGGACAGGAGATGGACTACGGCATACAGGTGAACGGCGGATATGGCTACAACTTTGGCGACAGCCACAAGGGTGTGCTCTCCTTCGGAGCAGAGTACAACCGGTTTGAGTTGAGCGACATCCGCTATCAGATAGGCTACGACTTCGAACAGACGTTCAACGAGCATCCTGTGATGCGCCGTGTCGGCAAGGGCAGCGAAAACAGCACCGATGTGTACCTGCAGCTGAAGCACCAGTGGCGGTCGCTCATTCTCAATGCCGGCTTGCGCTACGACTACAAGCGTCGCACCGACGAGAGCGAAGTCAACGAGTTCTCTCCCCGTGTAGCCCTCATCCTGCTACGTCCCAAGTGGAACGCGAAGCTCAGCTATAGCAAGTCGTTTGTCGATGCACCTTATTTCTATCGTAAAGCAAACCTGATGGTGAAGGCCCTGCAGGGTACTACGGGCGACTTTGCCGAGAAGGTATTGCCCGAACGCATACACTCCTTCCAGCTGTCATTTGCCGGCAACGGGTGGGTGAAAGGGTTCGACTTCGAGCTGAACGGCTTCTACAACCGCGCCAAAGACCTCATCATGACGCACATCATGGACTACAAGAACGCCAGTAAAAACAAAACCGTAGGTGCTGAGTTTGCCGCATCCTACCGCTCGCCACAAACCGTCAGCGTGCAAGGCAGTAGCACTGCTGGTGTTCCCCGCTTCACTGCCCACTTCAACCTCACCTGGACGCACACCTTCAAGTCAAACCTGATGGGTGTCGACCTCGGAGAGACGCTGAACAGCTACTTCAATACCGACATCAACGACAACAACAACACGCCAGCCATCATGTCGAACCTCGTCGTGGGCTGGCAGGCTACAAGCCGACTGAAGTTCCATACCCACATACTCTTCGAGGGCAAGCAGACTTCATACAATACCGACCTCGTGCAACTGGTACGTGCGGCTGGCGGAATTGCTGCCTACCAGAAATACGCTGCCGCAGGCATGGTAGAGCAGGCCGCTGCTGCTATGCAGCAGACCATCGGCTACGTCAGCCAGCTCATCATGCACAAGGAGATGCCGACACGTGCCATCGTCAACCTCGGCGGCGAGTACCAGTTAAGTCCCATTACCATCGGCCTTGACATCCACAACCTCTTCAACACACGCTACTACCGCAGCGGTATGAATGCCAACCTCATGCCCCAACAGGGACGCTGGTTCCTGGCCAGCATCGGGATTAAGATATAATACTCTACACGAATGCCACGAACTGGACAAATAGTATAGACAGAAAGAGACACGAATGTAGTAACGACATCCGCTGGTCGCGAAAAACATGTGAACTGTCCCAAAAATCTTATCCGAATCGCGTTAAAGAATGTAAAAACGAAATGCTTCTCATATTTAATCACTACCTTTGCAACGATTTCGAAATACACTAATTTAATTTTGTACAAAATGATCAAGAAGTATTTGAAAAGCAGTATGGCCTTATTGGCGCTGTGCACGATGGTTGCCGGGTGTAAGGATGACTCCTACACACAGGCCGATGCCACCAAGCATGCTGAGCAAGTGCTGGGCGTGACCATTGGCAGCACGCAGGATTGGAACATGACGACACGTCTGACGGCGAGCATCACGGTCAATCTGGATTTAGACCAAAAGTACACGGTTGTCATCTACGATGAGAACCCCTTGTTTAACAAAAATGCCATCATCTATGCCCAGGAGACAGCTGAGGAAGGCAAGAACACCGTGTTCAACTTCTCCATCCCCTCTGCCCTCAAACGCGTCTACGTTGCCGCCTATGACAGCAAGTTGCGCAGCGTGGTGCAGAGTGTCAACATATCGGGCAATGTGTTGAAGGTATATTTCGGTGAGGCAGAGACAGCAGCATCACGCCGCGCCATAGAGTCGGACTACACTGATTCGTACGCTAGATCATTCGAAAACTACCTGAACCCGACGAAGGCTCGCAACAATATGGGCCAAGAGTGGGATGTTACTACGACACAAGTAAATATAGGCGATATGTATACCTATCCCGCACTGACCGATGACCTCATTGTAAACGGTACCAGCAATGGCAACCACACGCTCACCGACGCCGTGTATAAATGGTCAGCTGAGAGAGGCAACTACACAGAGTTTCCCGGCGGCGGCGACGGCAAGCACTTCTATGTGCCTTCGGGCACGGAAGTCACCGAGGTGTTCCACGTAAACGGCACCTATGGCATTATCAATGATGTCGTCATCTTCGTGGAAGGAAAGCTACACCTGAACGGCAACACGCTGAACGGCCCGACAATTGTTGTCGGCAGCGGCGGTGAAGTTGTTCTCCACGGTACAAACAATATGAGTAACACCGGTCGTTTTGTCGTCATGGGCGAAGGTTCGATTACCGGTGACGATGGCGCCGTCTATAACGTCAACAATGGCGGCCTCTGCTACAATGCCGGCACTATCAGGTACAACGGCGAACTGAACGTCAACGGCTCCGACTTCTACAACTGCGGCAGCATCACGGTAGATGTGCTGCGCAATACCGCCGGCGGCTTCTTCACCAATTTCGGCAAGACCAAGGCCCGTACCAACATCAATGCCGCCGACTCGTACAACAGCATCGTTGTCAACGGCTGTTACATGCAGTACACCGAGAATGCCGGCATCGGCACGTTAACCATGCTGGATAACAGCCGTCTGGACGTCGGAGGTATAGCCGAATTCAACCAGAGCACGCAGACACTCTACAACAACAGTGTCATCAACACCGGTATTCTGTATGTCAACAGCACAACATTCATGGGTACTGACAACCCCAAAGACAATGCCATCATCAAAACAAGCAAAATCTATTTTGCCGACGAAATGTACATCAACCAGAATAAGAACGACAAATACCAGAACGAAAGATGGACCTGGGTGGCCCGCAAGATTGACGGCAAGGGAACCATTTACCTGGACTGGAACGATGTTGAGACGTATACCAAGGAAGGTACTAAGATTACTGACGACAACGGATATACGATGCTGAGCGTAGTGAGAGCAGCTAACTATAACTACATCAGCGAGAAGACATCAGCCATCAGGATTCCTGCCGGTGAGTGTACGGGTGCCGGCTACAACCCCGGCGGTGGCGGGAGCCAGATTATTGTCGGCACGCCCGCCGTATGGAGCTATGCCTTCGAGGACTCGTGGATGGCAGACTACGACATGAACGACGTCGTAGTGAAAGTGCAAGAGAACGGCAGCGACAAGCTGAACATTACCCTCTGCTGCACGGGAGCCACCTACAACCTCTTCGTCTATTACAACACTACTCCGCTCTTCGGCGGCAGGGAAGTGCACAAAGTGCTGGGCGCCGAGGGCAAGTTCATCAATACCGGTGACCCCTCGAACGAAAAGTTTGCTGTTAGGGATGCTGTGACTGAAACCATCAAAAAGCCCGCCAACTTTGACCCCTTCACCTTTGACATCTGGATCAAGTCACCCGAGAAATCACAGATCAAGTTGGCCGAGCAGGGCGAAGACCCGCATGCCATCATGGTTCCCGGTGACTGGAAGTGGCCCACGGAGTGGACACCCATCAAGGAAGCCTATCCCGACTTCGTGGGCTTCGCTGCCGATGAGACGCACAATACCAATACAGACTGGTATAACAATTGTGTAGAATCCAAGGTATATTAAATTATTAAATTCAAATACTTCAAAATGATGAAGGGAGAGGTCTGCGTGATGCAGGTCTCTCCCTTTTCTTTTTACCCCTTTACCTTTTTACCTTTTATCAATAAAGCAGCTGTTCACGTGTGACGTGCAGATACCAGTCGTGGTTGGTCAGATGACTCTTCAGCCAGTTGGCAAAGCCCTCATACGGGCCAAAGGTTGCATCGATTTCTTTCTGATAGGTACACATGGAGACACCCTCCAGTGGATAGCGGAAGTCTCCCTTCGGAATGACCAGCGCCCAACTGACATGATTGTCGTAGGCATTCTTGTCGGTGAAGCAGTCACGAAGTATGCCCGTGAACTTATACTGATAGGTGTGGATCTCCCAAATGCCGGCATCCATGACCTGGTCGTACTTGGTATTGCAGACGAGGAAGGGGTCGATACGGTCGAAGGTGATGCTGCGCGCCACTTCACGCGTTTTGCAAGTAATGCGGAACGTCCTGACCACCGGATCAATCTCAGCACTCACATGTTCCTTCACCTCATGAGAGGTGTTATACTTGATACCCTCTATTGCACCCATGTCAGTAAGCTGCTTGTTGAAAACCCAGTGGACGTGCTCAAACAATCGGATGACAGCCTCGCCGTTACGGCCCTTGATGAGTGTACCACTCTGTGTAATCAGCGAACGCTGGAAAGAATAGCCCTCATCCATGGGATCACCATCCAGTATCTCCACACTCATCACATCGTCGTACTTAACACCACCCAGATGGATGGCGGCAGCGTATGGGTTGGCGGTGCCTGCAGCCGTCAAAGCCACCGTCAGCAGCACCTCTGTAGAAATATTCGTATAACTCTTGGTAATGCGCATCACCATATCGTTGTAGTCGAAGTCGTCAGGAATGGGGAACGTCGACTCGTAGAGATAGGAGAACGTCTGGTAAGTAGGTGGCGTGAACGTCGTCGACTTTTGTAGCATGCTTACCAACAAATCCAACTCTTTCGTGCCCATGGTGACAGGTACTACACCCAGATAATTGTCATCTTGGTCAAGGGCTGCTATGTATATGACACGCTGGTCGAGAGGAACGGTATAGGTCAGCCCTGCCTGGTTGCCGTAGCAGACACCCTCGGAGGCTATCTCCGAATCCGTATGGATGTACGGGTTCTTCGTCAGCACCTGTACCTTATATATAATAGCCTCGGTTGTACGAACCAAAATGGTGTCGTTCTTGGTCAGACACCAGTCATGCTTAGGGTCGGCATTGTCAATCATAAACTGATTATCTACCAATTCGTCATACTGCTCCTGATCAAACAACTCCTTGTTGCACGATGTCAACGACAGGGCAAAAACAGCTAAACAGAGAAAAAAATAGTTCTTTTTCATTGCGATTATATTGTGTTTCGGCGGTAAAATTACGCTTTTTTGCTGACAAAACAATCTCCTCACAACAACGTTTACATGTGTATTTTGTTTTTTTAACAGATTTGACGCTTAATTTATCTATATAATGTGTATCTTTGCACCCAGATTGGAAACAAAGAGAATAATCAAGCTTAAATATTAACTTATTAATTTATCGAAAATCGTATGAAAAAGTATTTGATGATTGCCGTTGCAGCTCTTGCCGTTGCAAGCTGCTCGAAGAGTGATGACGTGTACGATGAAAATCGTAACCGCGTTACTGATGCCTACAATGCTGCTTTCCTCAGGTATGTTGGTGGAAGCATCGACTCCAACCAAGACTGGGGATTTGGTCCGTCAACAACAACTCGTGCTGCAGCCCCTGCATTCACGCGCGCAACAAGTCACAACATTGATTTCCCCGATGCCCCCGCATCCTATCCAACTTCCTATGGTAATGCTACAGAATACACCGGAGGTTACAAGTACATCAACGGCGAGGCCATCTACATGGCAAACGAGGGCATTACCAATGTGGAAGTACAGGGTAACGGTAGTCTCTATATTGCTAAGAGCGCCAATGGCAACGGTAGCTATACTCCCTCTGCAAAGTGGTATGTCGGTAACGTCACCTATAGCGCAGACAACAGCTATAAAATTAAGGTTTACCTATTGCCTGGCGTAACTCTGAATCTATCTGCCGACCAGAATAACTTCCAACAGAACGTTGAGTTCTACCTTTCTCCTGGTGCAAAGATTGTATGTGCTGACGAGCTCAGGCTGAACAGTGCTGCTTTGTATATTGCCAATAACGCAATGGTTTCTGCCAAGAATTTAGAGGCCAACGGCACAGGTATCCTCTATAACCAAGGTACTGTTTCTCTTTCTGGTAACTTGGCTGTTAAGAACGCCAATTCCTTTATTGTCAACGAGGGTAGTATCTCCGCCACCAACTACGGTAGCGAGGGTAGCGGTAGCTTCTGGAACGTCAATGGTGGTGAGGTGAATATAAGCGGGACAACCACTGTCAACAGCAACTCCAATGGTTGGGTGAACGATGGTCAGTACACCACTGGTACCTTCCTCTACAATGCAGGTAGCATTAACGTATGGAATAATTGTAAGCTGACTTGTACGAAACTCTTCGACATGACGCTCGGCGACTCTTCTACAAGTTCCTTCCAGATGGACGGTGGAGCTAGCGTCGTAGCCGCCAGCTTCCATATTCAAGGTCCTGCCCGCATCATTATGGGTGCCAACTCTATGGTGAAGGTTACAGGCACCGCAACGATGGACTGCACGAAAGCCGATTACGGTATCTATGGTCCTACTTCCGGCTATGCTGTATTCCAGGCTAACAAGATTGAAAAGGGGAGAGACAATCAGGGCTATGAGGTCACTTATGGCAACAACCTGTATGTTTATTCTGAGACCACTCACTTCGAGAATGGCATGTCTGGCCAGTATCCTTATATTGACTTCGCTGGTAATTGCACTGAGAAAAACATCTACGCTTCTAATGCAAACTTTAGCAAGGGCAAGCCTGCTATAGACATCGATCCATCTGCATGTAATCCTGGCTTCGAGGGTGGAACTCCCAGCACAGATGACATCCGTATCATGGTTGAGGACCTGAGCGCTGCCGAGGATGGTGACTTCGACTTCAACGACGTTGTCTTCGATGTGAAGTTCACCAGCGAGACGACTGCTGACGTTACCCTGATTGCTGCTGGTGGTACACTGCCTCTGACCGTAGCTGGCCAGGAGGTTCACGCCAAGTTCGGCAACTATTCCACCAACACCATGATCAACACCAATGCTGCTGCTGTTGCTGCCAAGGCTAATGCTGCTGCCGGCAAGAATCTGTATGCTGCTGTTGACAATGTGGCTCCTGTCACCTTCCAAGTAAGTGGCATCAATCGTGCCAATAATGGTAATGACATTGTGGTCAAAGTACAGAAGGGCGGCGAATGGTATACCATCGAAGCCAAGAAGGGAATGCCCGCCGCTAAGTTCGGCTGCGACCCGAAGGTTAACTATGTGAACGAGCAGATATCGTTCAAGGCCGTTTACGACAAGTTCACTGGCTGGGTTGCGAACAAGAACGTACAGTGGTATTAATCTGACATCAAATACTTGAATCTTTTTATATGAGAAAGGGCGGTTGCGTGATGCAACCGCTCTTTTTTTAAAATAACCCAAAATATTTTGGTTTTTCGTTCGGTTTGCACTACCTTTGCAGCTTGTTATGGTATTGAACTATATTTGGATTGCATTTTTCCTGGTGGCATTTGTCATTGCTGCCATCAAACCGGTATTCTTTGGCGACTTCGACGTGTTCCCAGCCATGATGGACTCTACGTTCGACTCGTCAAAGACCGCCTTTGAAATTTCATTAGGTCTGACGGGCGTGCTGTCGCTATGGCTCGGCGTCATGAAGGTCGGCGAGAAAGGCGGCGTCGTCAACGTGCTGGCAAGACTGCTGAGCCCGCTGTTCACGAAGCTGTTTCCTGACATTCCGAAGGGACATCCTGTGACGGGTAGTATCTTCATGAATATTGCCGCCAACATGTTAGGACTGGACAATGCTGCCACACCGTTAGGTCTGAAGGCGATGGAACAGATGCAGGAGCTAAACACGAAGAAAGACACGGCATCGAACCCGATGATTATGTTCCTGGTGCTGAACACCAGCGGTCTGACACTCATCCCTGTCAGCATCATGGTGTACCGTGCCCAGATGCATGCAGCACAGCCTACGGACATCTTCATACCCATCCTGCTGGCAACATTCTTCTCAACACTGGCGGGCATCATCGTCACCTCGCTATACCAGCGCATCAATCTGCTCAACCGCACCATCCTGCTCACCTTGGGCGGTGCATGCGCTGTCGTGGCAGGCATTATCTGGGGATTCTCACAGATGTCGCCTGACACCATGAACCGCGCCAGCACCACCATAGCCAACATCCTGCTGATGACCATCATCTGCTGCTTCATCTTGGCTGGTGTACGGAAGAAGGTCAACGTCTACGATGCCTTCATCGAGGGTGCCAAAGACGGTTTTACGACTGCCGTGCGCATCATCCCCTACTTGGTAGCCATCCTCGTAGGCATCGGTGTCTTCCGCGCATCGGGAGCCATGGACATGCTTATCGGCGGCATGCGCTGGTGTGTAGAGGCAACGGGCGTCAACGCTCAATGGGTGGACGCCATGCCTACGGCTCTGATGAAGCCGCTGAGCGGCAGCGGAGCCCGCGGCATGATGGTTGATGCCATGACCACATACGGCGCCGACTCGTTTGTAGGCCGCCTGTCGTGTGTCTTCCAAGGGTCTACAGACACTACCTTTTATATATTAGCCGTCTACTTCGGCTCAGTAGGCATCAAAAATACACGCCATGCCGTCGGCTGCGGCCTCTTAGCCGATTTGGCAGGTGTCATTGCAGCCATCGCCATCTGCTATATGTTCTTTGGGTAGGAGAAAGTAGGTAAAGTGAAGTTTAGTAGGTTTAAGTGGGACTTAAGTAGGTTATGGGAAAGCTAACGACAATTTTCAAGGATACTGCCATCTACGGCTTGTCGAGCATCATCGGCAGGTTTCTGAACTATCTGTTGGTGCCGCTTTACACGGCGCAATTCTCTGCTGCCAGCGGCGGCTACGGTATCATTACCAACATCTATGCCTACGTGGCACTGGTGATGGTGCTGCTGACTTTCGGCATGGAGACCACCTATTTCCGTTTTACCAACAAGACACATACCGACTCGCAGACCGTCTATGGCACCACGCTCATCACCGTAGGCTTTGTAGCACTGATGTTCACGGTGCTGGTGCTGGTGTTCCTGTCGCCTATCAGCAGCCTGATGGGCTATGGCGACCATCCCGAGTATGTGGGGGTGATGGCGGTAACGGTGGCCATTGATGCCTTCCTCTGCATTCCTTTCGCCCATCTGCGCCAACAGCGGAAGGCCGTCAAGTTTGCTGCCCTGAAACTGTTGAACATCGTGGTAACCATCCTGCTGAACCTCACTTATTTCTATTGGATGGACGGCAAGGATGTGGGTTACGTGTTCTATATCAACCTGGCTTGTACGGTGATGCTTGCCGTTTGCCTGGTTACGGAGTACACCGGTTTCCGCTGGCTACTCGACAAGCAATTGCTGCGCACCATGCTCAGCTACTCGTGGCCCATTCTGGTGTTAGGCATTGCCGGCATCCTGAACCAGACAGCCGACAAGATGCTGTTCCCCTACATCTACGAGGGCAGCGACATGCGCCAACAATTAGGCATCTATGGTGCCTGCTCGAAGATTGCCATGATTATGGCGATGATTACGCAGGCATTCCGCTTCGCTTACGAGCCTATCGTCTTTGCAGGAGTCAAGGACAAAGACCAGCGTGAGATGTACACGAAGGCGATGAAGTATTTCATTATCTTCACCCTACTGGCTTTCCTGATAGTGGTGGGTTACATAGACCTTCTGAAATACATTGTCCGCAATCCCGACTATTGGGTGGGACTGAAGGTCGTTCCCATTGTGATGGCTGCAGAAATCATGATGGGCGTCTACTTCAACCTGTCGTTTTGGTATAAGATTATCGACAAGACCATCTGGGGAGCCATCTTCTCAGGCATTGGCTGTGCAGTGCTGCTGGCCGTCAACATCATCTTCGTGCCCAAGTACGGCTATATGGCTTGTGCATGGGGAGGATTTGCCGGATACGGAGTGGCCATGCTCACCAGCTATTTCGTGGGACAGAAGTATTATCCGCTCAACTATCCGCTGAAGGAGATATCCTTTTATGTGGTGCTGGCCTTTATCCTGTACGGTTTGATGCGAGCTGCCAGCGACTGGCCGGTGATAGCCTCTTTAGCTTTCAACACCCTCCTCATCGCAGGCTTTACGGCAGTGATCATCTGGCGCGACCTGCCCCTTGCAAGCCTACCCATCGTGGGCAAATACTTTAGAAAACCGAATTACAAAATCAAACAAACATTATGAAGAAGATTCTTTTTTCACTATGCTGCTTTTGTGCGCTGGGGGTACATGCCGATGAGGGTATGTGGACACTCTACAACCTGCCCACAGCCGTCTATGAGCAGATGAAGGCGTATGGCTTCCAACTGCCGATGGAGCAACTCTACCAAAGCGACAATGCCGTCAAAAATGCCGTCGTCAACTTTGGCGGCTTCTGCTCGGGCGTGGTGGTCAGCCCCGACGGACTGGTGTTCACCAATCACCATTGCGGCTTTGACGCTATCCGCAGACATTCTACCGTCGAGCACGACTACATGCTTAATGGTTTCATCGCCAAGAGTTACGAAGAGGAGTTGCCAAACAATGACGATGAACTATTCGTAAGCTTTATGGTTGAGCAGAAGGATGTCACTGACGAGGTTTTTTCTCAGGTTCAGGCATTACCCTCCGACAAGCGCTCTGCTTTTGTTGACTCGTTGGAGAATGCCTGGCAGAAGGATATCCGCGAGAAGGACTCCACATTGCGTGTAGAGCTCAAACCGTTCTATGAAGGCAACAAGTACTATCTGACCACCTATCGCGACTTCGAGGACGTCCGTCTGGTTTTCGCTGTTCCCAAGTCGATGGGTAAGTTTGGTGGCGAGACGGACAACTGGATGTGGCCCCGTCAGACATGCGACTACAGCGTGTTCCGCATCTATGCCGACCCCAAGACCAATGGCCCTGCCAAGTATTCGAAGGACAATGTGCCCTATCACCCCCAGTCGTGGGCTCCTGTCTCCATGGACGGTTACAAGCCGGGCGATTTCTGTATGATTATGGGTTACCCTGGTTCTACCAGCCGCTACCTCTCCAGTTATGGTATTCAGGAACGTCGCGATGCAATAAACGCTCCTCGTGCCCAAGTGCGTGGTGTGAAGCAGGAGGTGATGTTGCGTCACATGCGTGCCGACGAGGCAGTACGTATCAAGTACGATTCGAAATATGCCTCTTCATCGAACTACTGGAAAAACTCGTTGGGCATGAACAAGTGTATTGACTCCATCGGACTCATTCAGCAGAAACGCGACTATGAGGCCCGCATCCGCCAGTTCCTCGACACCACTACCATAGCAGAGGCTGCTGGGCTCGACTTCCAGAAGATGGCTGAGCTCTACCAGAAGCGGATGGCTGTGACTCGTGCACGCACTTTATTTATGGAGACCTTCCTGATGCAGGACCAGTTGTCGTTGCGTAGCTTGAGAATACAATGGAACATGCCCGTCAAAGGCCCTGAGAACAAACCTAAGAAGCAGTATCACGAGTTCGATGACAACGCAGAAGAATGGGACTTCGATACTGACCGTGAAATGCTGGCAGTTCTGCTCAAGAACTATCGCGAGCAGATGACGGATAGCGAGTACATCCCTGACTTCTATCAGACCATTGACCAACAGTTCAACGGTGACTGCGAGGCTTATGTCAATGCGCTCTACAACAAGTCGATACTGATGAAGACGGGTAAGCCCATCTATTTCAATAAGAAAAGCTATCTAAAAGACCTGGGGGTACAATATGGCCTGTCCATCAGTGAACTGCTAGACAAGATCAGCGACCAGCGTAAAAAACTGAATAGCGAAATTGCAGAGCAAGAACGTCTGTTGTGTGCTGCCGTTCTGCGTATGGAGCAAGAAATGCCGAATTACTCGGATGCCAACTTCACCATGCGTATGACATACGGTCAGATTGGTGAATACACCCTGGGCGGACGTCCCTCGGGCTATTATACCACAGCTCGTTCGCTGTGGGAGAAGATGCAGAAGGCTGACGAGAACTTCGAGTACTTTGCCGAGCCCGTCATGCACGAGTTGATGGCTCAGAAAGACTTTGGCTCGTATGCCGACTCACTGACTGGCACCATGCAGCTCTGCTTCCTTTCGAACACCGATATCACTGGTGGTAATAGCGGCTCGCCCATCTTCAACAGCAAAGGAGAGCTGCTCGGTCTGGCCTTCGACGGTAACTGGGACTCGCTCAGCAGCGATATCTTCTTCGACCGTCAGCTGGCTCGCACCATCAATGTCGACGTGCGCTACATGCTGTTCATGATGGACCGCTGGGGACACGCTGACAGGCTGCTGAAGGAAATCAATGCCAAATAACGGATTGACGTACGTCAAAAAAGTAAGGCGGTTCCACAGGAAACCGCCTTACTTGCTTTTCTTTTCACCATAAACATATTATCTTTGCAGTGTCGTAGTCGAGATGACTATGGTGCTTTTCATTTCATTAGGTTAGTAGTTATATTTATTTTAAGGTAAAGATTATGTTATTAGATTTTCAAACAACGGTCATGTTGGGGATTGTTGCCGTCGCCATGATACTGAGTGTCATTACGCTGGTGCATACTGACATCCGTTGAGAAAGAGCGCGGAGTGAGCGATTCATACCGCGCTCTTTTTTGTTTATAAAATCTAAAATATGCCTTTTTATCATATATTTAACTTAATAAATAACGCAAAAATGCTCAGAATTGCGGAAATGTGAGTAAATTTGCACCCAAAATTGAATTTTTTCAGACGCATGAGACAAATAAAGATCATTTGCATGCTGCTGCTGACCCTGATGGTGGCTGCTTCCTGCCTGAACTCCAAAAATGATGACACGTCGTCGCTCTACAGCGATGCCGCCATTACCAATTTTACGTTCAGCAAGCTGACGCGCTACCAGCATCAACAGACAGCAGCAGGCAACGATACCATCATCAAGACCACCATCTCAGGAGACTCCTACACCTTCTGTATCGACCAGATTAACCATCGCATCTATAATTCCGACTCACTGCCGACAGGCACTGACGTCAGCAAGGTGCTGGTGACTCTGTCAACCTATAACGGAGGCACCGTATGGGTTCAGGATCTGGAAGAACCAGAGTTATTGATACTCTTTGATTCCAGCGACAGTATAGACTTCACACAGCCACGTAAGTTCATCATCTACGCCAACAATGGCAAAGGACATACCGACTATGACGTCAGTATCAACGTACACAAGCAGGAAGGTAACATGATGACCTGGCAGTTGACGGATGAAGCCTACACAGAGGATGAGAATAGTGCCCAGCTGCCCGAAGGCATCAAGCAACTGCTGGGTGGCTGTTCAACAGAGCAATACGCCCTGTCAACGGACAATAGACTGATGGTATCACGCGACGGCGGAACAACATGGCAGGAAGACCTGCTGGACGAAGACCCCGCGTTGTTGCCCGTACAGGACCTGTCACTCACCAGCTATCCGATGAACTATGCCGACAATACCGATTATGTAGTACTCGTCGGCAACCGCTCCACCGACAGCTATCCTCAGGAGAAGACTGCCGTGGTATGGCGCAAGATAGTTGACAAAGGGGCCTATGCCCCTGAGGGACAGTGGACCTATATCATGCCACGCGCCAACAACCCCTATCTGCTGCCACGTTTGAAGGACCTGTCCATCGTCAAGTATGACGACGGCATCCTGGCCATCGGAGGCGCAGGCATCGGCGGGGCAACAAAGACCCCTTGGTCGCAAATATACAAGAGCCGTGACAACGGTATCACTTGGAAGTACGACAGCACTTACCAACTCCCTTCGGGCTTCAACAAAGATGCCACCAAGGTCAAGATGAGTACTGACGGCAAAAACCTATGGCTCCACTGCAGCGGCACGGGTCAGGTATGGCGCGGTATGCTCAACAAACTGGGTTGGGAAAAATATGAGGAGTGAGCAGCGTAGAGTGAAGAGCTTGGGAGGCACATATCAGAGAGGGATGATGAGAATTGCGACAATACTCATCGTCTGTCATCTGTCGCTGATGACCTCCTGGGCACAGACAGAGCCAGAATACCGCATGGAGATAGGTGCTGGCATTGGCGCTGTCACCTATCTGGGCGATTTCAACGGAAACATCTTCCACAAGATGCAGCCCATGGGATCGCTGGTGGCGAAATACCGTATGAATCCACGCATGGCACTGGCCATGAATGTAAGCTACGGACAACTAAAAGGTGCATCAAGGAATGCAGAGAGCTATTATCCCGGTCTGGCTGACTATAGTTTCAAAAGCAGTCTGGCTGACGTGGGACTGAGATACGAATACAACTTCTGGCCCTATGGAACCGGGAAGGAGTATCGCGGGGCACAGCGCCTGACACCTTATATATATATAGGTATAGGTGTGACGGTGGCCAAGCCTAACACGACAGAGGTCGCAATGAACATGCCTTTGGGCGGTGGCGTCAAATACAAAATGGCCGACCGTGTCAACCTGGCCTTGGAGTGGACCATCCACTTCACAAGCAGTGACGAGCTGGACGGTATCAAGGACCCCTATGGCATCAAGAGCAGTGGAGTCTTCAAGAATACCGACTGCTACAGCCATCTACGCCTGTCGCTGACCTACGACCTGTGGGCGAAGTGTAAGGTATGCCATAACGATTACGACTAACAATGAATTGTGAATGATGAATTATGAACTGAAATACATCCCCCAGCATATCGCCATCATCATGGATGGAAATGGACGCTGGGCCAACAAACGGGGCAAGGAGCGCAGCTACGGCCATCAGGCTGGAGTAGATACCGTACGCCGCATCACGTCGGAGTGTACACGGTTGGGCGTCAAGTATTTAACGCTCTATACATTCTCCACCGAAAACTGGAACCGGCCAGCTGACGAGATTGCTGCATTAATGGGGCTGGTGCTGACATCGTTGGAAGACGAGATATTCATGAAGAATAATGTACGCTTCCGCGTTATCGGCGACATCAAGCGCCTGCCCGACGCTGTGCGGCAGAAGCTGCGCGAGACCGAGGAGCATACCGCCAAGAATGATGCCATGACCATGGTGGTGGCCCTGAGCTATTCGAGCCGTTGGGAAATCACCGAGGCCGTCCGCCAGATTGTCAGTGAAGTACATGACATGGACGAAAAGCCTGGCAACTTCTTCAAGAACCTGAAGACAGGCGGCATCCGGGCCGAAGACATTACGGAGGAGTTCATCAGTCAGCACATGCAGACCAATTTCATGCCCGACCCTGACCTGCTCATCCGTACCGGTGGTGAAGTACGCATCTCCAACTTCCTGCTGTGGCAGATTGCCTATTCGGAACTGTATTTCTGTGACACCTATTGGCCCGACTTCATGGAGGAGGACCTGCACAAGGCTATCGAAAGCTACCAGCAACGTCAGCGACGTTTTGGCAAAACAGAAGCACAAGTGGAAAGCGAGACTTCGCCGCTAAATAACAAATAATAAATAAGGAATAATAAATAAGATGAAGGTAATAACAAATCGATACAATAGGATACGAATGTCGGGGGGACTCAACGTCCTCACGCATGGGTATGCCTGTTGGTTTTTATTATTTATTTTTTATTTTTTATTTAGCCCCGTCAGGGCGCAGGACGTCATCCTCAATCCAGATATCTCGTATGCCGGCACACCGCGCAGCTGCGAAATTGGCGGCATCAGCGTCAAAGGCGTCGAAGGTTACGAAGACTTTGTACTCATCGGTCTTTCCGGTTTGTCGGTAGGACAGGTCATCAACGTCCCCGGCACCGAGATTACCGAGGCTGTCAAGCGCTACTGGAAGCACGGCCTGTTCTCGAAGGTTGCCATCACCGCCGACTCACTGGTAGGGGAGAAGATATACCTCTGCATCCATCTGGCTACCCGTCCGCGAGTTAGTGCCATCAACTACAATGGCCTGAAAAAGTCGGAGCGCGAAGACATGGAGTCGAAGCTCGGCATTATGAAGGGAGCCCAGATTACACCGAACATGATAGACCGTGCCAAGATCCTGGCCAAGAAATACTTCGATGACAAGGGCTTCAAGAATGCCGAAATCGATATTGTCCAGCGAGACGATGTGACGGGTAAGAACGAAGTCATCCTCGACGTCAACATCGACAAGAAGTCGAAGATGAAGGTACGCCATATCATCCTGCAAGGCAACAATCAGTTGACAGACCAGAAAATCAAGGGTTCGATGTTCAGCAAAGGTGCCTTCGGCAAGATTCACGAATCCGGCAAGTTTGCGAACCTCTTCAAGGCCAAGAAATACACTCCCGAACGCTACAACGAGGCCAAGCAGGCACTTATCGACAAGTATAACGAGCTGGGCTACCGCGATGCTACCATTCTGGAAGACTCCGTATGGACTGTCGACGAGAAACATGTCAACGTCCTTGTCAAGGTGGAAGAAGGCCAGCGTTACTACCTGCGCAACATCACGTGGGTAGGTAACACCGTTGTCACCAGCGACTACCTGGATCATGCCCTCGGTATGCGGAAAGGTGACGTCTATAATCAGAAACTCATGAACAAGCGCCTGAAAGAGGACGAAGATGCCGTAGGTAACTACTACTGGAATAATGGTTACCTGTTCTACAACCTCGAACCTACGGAGGTCAACATCGTGGGCGACAGCATCGACCTTGAAATGCGTATCCAGGAGGGCACACAGGCACATATCAGCCACGTCCGTATCTTCGGCAACGATCGACTCTATGAAGAAGTGGTACGCCGTGAGCTGCGCACCAAACCGGGCGACCTCTTCTCGAAGGATGCCATCCAGCGCTCAGCACGCGAGATTGCCTCCATGGGATTCTTCGATGCAGAAAAGGTGAACCCCGACATCAAGCCGAACTATGATGACGGTACCGTGGACATCAACTGGGAACTGGAACAGAAGTCCAACGACCAGCTGGAGTTCTCGCTCGGTTGGGGACAGACAGGTATCATCGGACGTGTAGGTATCAAACTCAACAACTTCTCGTTGCGCAACCTCTTCGGCAAGAACAAGATGCATCGTGGCATCATGCCTATCGGCGATGGCGAACAACTCTCCTTGTCGCTATCGTCCAATGGTAGTTACTATAGCACGGTATCAGCCGGATACTCAACAGGATGGTTTGGTGGAAAGCGGCCTAACTCGCTTAGCGTCAGTGCCTTCTTCTCCAAGCAGACCGATATTTCCAGCACCTACCGCAACTCGGCATGGATGAACAACTACTATAACTACTATGGTGGCTATGGTATGTATAACACGGGTGTCTACGACTACACTTCACTCTACGATGACGACAAATATATCAAGCTCTTCGGTGCCAGCATCGGCTGGGGCAAGCGCCTCCGCTGGCCTGACGACTACTTCCAGCTCTCCATGCAACTGGCTTATACCCGCTACATGCTGCAAGACTGGAGTTACTTCCTCATCAGCAACGGTAGCTGTAACAACATCAACCTTGGCATCACGCTGGCACGTACCTCAACGGACAACCAGCTGTTCCCGCGCCGTGGATCGGAGTTCATGGCTTCGGTGACCTTGACGCCACCCTGGTCGCTCTTCGACGGTAAGGACTATGCCAACCTGGCAACTACAGAAACCTACAAGAGTGGCAATACCGACCGCTACAACGATGAGCTGCAGCAGAAATACCGTTGGATTGAATACCATAAGTGGAAGTTCAAGACACGCAGCTACACTGCCCTGACAGGAGGCCAGAAGTGCTTCGTGCTGATGACGCGTGTCGAACTGGGACTCTTAGGTTCGTATAACAAGTACAAGAAATCACCCTTCGAGACCTTCTATGTCGGTGGTGACGGTATGAGTGGCTACTCGACCAGCTATGCCGAAGAGACCATCGGTCTGCGCGGTTACGACAACGGTTCGCTGACGCCATACGGAGCTTCAGGTTATGCTTACGACCGATTCACCCTTGAGCTACGCTATCCGTTCCTGCTGGGTAACACCACCATCTATGGACTGGGATTCCTGGAAGGCGGTAACGCATGGACAGAAACCCGCAACTTCAACCCCTTCGATATCAAGCGCTCTGCCGGCGTGGGTGTACGTATCTTCCTGCCTATGGTGGGTCTGATGGGTATCGACTGGGCATACGGTTTCGACAAGCCTTACGTCACGTCCACCAGCAAGGGCGGCAGTCAGTTCCACTTTATCCTCGGACAAGAGTTTTAAGCGAGCTGCGGCCTAAATAAGAAAAAGAAATAAAAAATAACAAGTAAGCGAGAAACGAGAAGAAACGACAATTCATTAAAACACGAATGACTATGAAGAAGATCAATATTAAACGTTGCCAAAGGGCTTTACTGTTTATAGTTTTCTCTTTTTTGTTTAGCCCCGCAGGAGCGCAGAAGTTTGCGCTCATCGACATGGACTACATCTTCAAGAACATCCCTGCCTACGAGCGAGCCAACGAACAGCTCAACCAGGTGTCGAAGAAGTGGCAGGCTGAAGTGGAGGCCCTCCAGGTAGAAGCCCAGACACTCTACAAGAACTATCAGAACGAGGTCGTCTTCCTTTCGCAGGAACAAAAGAAGGCCCGTCAGGATGCCATCGTTGCCAAGGAGAAGGAGGCTGCTGACTTGAAGAAGAAATACTTCGGTCCCGAGGGTGAGCTCTTCAAAAAGCGCACCGCACTCATCACCCCTATCCATACTGAGATCTACAATGCCGTCAAGGACATTGCCGAACTTCGCGGCTATCAGCTTGTACTCGACCGCGCCAGCGACCAGGGCATCATCTTTGGTTCACCTAAGATTGACATCTCCAACGAGGTGCTCAGCAAACTGGGATACGCCAATTAAACCGTCAGCACAGAATAACGTCATAACGACATAACGTGATAACGAAATCAAGTAATAACAAGAATAACAAAAAAAGAATTACATTATGAAGAAGATCATTCTCTGCGCAATCTGCGCTATCTGTGGTTTCACCGCTGCCAACGCACAAGGCAAGTTCGGCCACATCAATTCACAGGAAATCATCCAGGCCATGCCTGAGTTCACCAAGTTCCAGGCTGACATGAAGCAGCTGGGCGAGCAGTATGAAGGTGAACTGAAGAACATGCAGACAGAATTCCAGAAGAACCTCGAGGAGTACGAAAAGCTCGACCCGAAAACCCCCGATCCCATCAAGAAGCGTAAGGAGCAGGGCCTTCAGGAGTCACAGCAGAAGATTCAGCAGTTCTATCAGGACAGCCAGCAGGCACTGAACAAGGAGCAGAACGAGAAGATGCAGGCCATCACCGCCAAGGTACTCGATGCCATCAAGGCTGTCGGTCAGGCAGGTGGTTACATCTACATCATGGATACCGTTCAGGGTATCCCCTACATCTCTACGACCCTGTCTACTGACGTCACCAAGGATGTTAAGGCCAAGCTGGGCCTGAAATAAGGTATACTCATCATCTAAGGCGTAATCACTATGCTGAAGAGAACAACACTTATCTGGCTGCTGGCCCTTGTAGGGCTGGCAGCTTTTGCACAGACAGACGGTCAAGGAGCATCCTTGCGTTTTGGCTACCTGAGCTACGACAGCGTGATTGTATCCATGAGCGAGTATGCCAGCATGCAGCAGAGCATGGAACAGCTGCGTGCCCAGTATGCAGCAGAGCAACAGCGCATCGAGGATGACTTCAACAAGAAATACGAGGAATTCCTGGATGGTCAGGCTGCATTTCCGAAGACCATTCTCCAGAAGCGACAGAGCGAACTGCAGGAGATGATGGAACGCAACATCGCTTTCAAGCACCAAAGCCAGCAACTGCTGGCACAGGCTGAAGCCGAACAGCGCCAGGCCCTGCTGCAACTGTTAGGTGCTGCCCTGAAGACCATCGGTCAGGAGCGCGGCTACGCCTTCATCCTGAATACCGATGCTAATGCCACCCCTTGGCTCAATCCCGCCATGGGCGACGACATCACTGATGACGTCAAGCTGCTTCTCAAATAAAACATCGTTCTATGCTTAGTGCTGCTCCAGGTCCTATAGGCATCTTCGACAGTGGCTACGGCGGACTCACCATCTTACATGGCATCCGCCAGCTGTTACCCCAGTACGACTACCTGTATCTGGGTGACAATGCCCGTACGCCCTATGGTACGCGCTCATTCGATGTCGTCTATGAGTTCACGCGGCAGGCTGTCACCCGACTGTTCGAGTTAGGCTGTCACCTGGTCATCTTAGGTTGTAACACCGCCTCGGCAAAAGCCCTACGCAGCATTCAGCAGAACGACCTGCCACGTCTTGACCCCTCACGCCGCGTGCTGGGTGTCATCCGCCCTACGGCAGAGGTCATCGGTTCGCTGACGCAGAGTCGCCATGTCGGCATCTTTGCCACCGAAGGGACCATCAAGAGCGAGTCGTACAATATGGAGATTCACAAACTCTTTCCCGACATTCAGGTTTCTGGTGTCGCCTGTCCCTTCTGGGTACCTTTGGTAGAGTATAACGAGGCCGACAGTCCCGGTGCTGACTACTTCGTCAAAAAGCGCATTGACCAGTTGATGCTGATGGATCCAGACATTGACACCGTCATCCTCGGTTGCACACACTATCCGTTGCTACTCCCCAAAATTCACAAGTACATCCCCCGCGGCATACGCATTGTCGCCCAAGGCGAGTACGTCGCCACAGCCCTGCAGCAATACTTTGTCAACCATCCCGACATGGAGGCCAGATGTACAAAGGAAGGCCAGGTGCACTACCTGACCACCGAGAACGCTGACAAGTTCAGGGAGTCAGCACAACTTTTCCTCCACGAAACTGTTGACGTCGAGACGATCACATTAGGTTGATCATCTCGACGTCAAGTCATGATATACTGATTATTTGATGTCTACATACGGATGCCAGACAAAATCTTTTGGGTAGCGCCAGTCATCTGCTGAACAAAGGCACCTGACTGATGGCCTTTTTCTGCGATACTTGCGGGCTGGTCGATGAACTGCTGCATGATGCGACAGAAATCGTTGGCACCTTGTATCTCCAAGCCGCCACCACATGCCTTTAGGCCCTGGGCCTCCATGAAGCGCTCGTTGTTCGGACCGAAGATGACAGGAACATCCCATACGGCAGCCTCCAACGTATTATGAATGCCCACACCGAAACCGCCACCGACGTATGTGACGTCGGCATAACGGTAGATGCTGCTGAGCAGTCCGAAGCAGTCGATAATGAGGACATCGGCATTGCCTAAGTGTTCCAAAGTCCCTTGATTCTCTATGTGATTAATAGAAGAATAGCGCACAACCTTACGACCATTCAGTTGCTTCTCTATCTGTTGCAGATGGTCCTCACCGATGACGTGAGGGGCAATGATGAGTTTCCAGTCCTTGTGCTCGTTGAACCACGGAATAAAAATCTCTTCATCGGGCTGCCAGCTGGACCCGGCAACGAAAGTACGCCAAGGAGACGGTTCTTCCTGTGTATTTTTTCCTATAAACGCCTCGACAATAGGCAGTCGTTTGGCGGCGGCCTTAATTTGCAGCACGCGATCGAAACGGGTGTCGCCGACAACAGTGACGTTGTTGATACCTATCTTGGCCAACAAGTCGCGGCTGACATCATTCTGAACATAGAAGTGGGTAAAGCACTTCAGCACGCGACCATACTGCCGACCATACCAGCGGAAGAATACCTGATTGGGACGGAAGATGCTGCTAACACTATAGACAGGCACACCACGGTGTTTGAGGATGTGCAGGTAGTTATACCAGAATTCATACTTGATAAAGAACGCCATGACGGGACGGATGGTACGCAGGAACCGCCGTGCGTTGGTGATGGTGTCCAACGGCAGGTAGCATATCAGGTCGGCACCTTCATAGTTCTTGCGAACCTCATAGCCTGAGGGCGAGAAAAAGGTCAGCAGGATTTTATATTCCGGGTGCTCACAGCGCAACTGCTCCATCAATGGACGTCCCTGCTCAAACTCACCCAGCGAGGCGGCATGGAACCATACATACTGAGCCTGTGGGTCGACATGCTGACGCAGGTAGCGGACAGCATTGTGCTCGCCACGCCACATCTTACGCACCTTCTCGCTGAAGAAGCTTGTGACGATGACACCCAGCTGGTATAGATAGATGATGAGATTATACATTGAACGTTGAACATTGAATATTAGCCCAGCACCTCTATGGCGTGCTGCATGCGACGCAGGGTCTCTTCCTTGCCGAGGAAGGCAGAGAGTTCGTACATATCAGGCCCCTGACCTGTGCCGACAAGGGCGATACGCCATGCGTTCCAAGGCTTGACGCCAACCTGCTCCACCCACGGGTCGACAACGGCTTTCTGGCCTTCCACGCTCCAGTCACTGATGGTTTCCAGCACTGCCTGCATCTGGCGCATCAAATCTGCCGTGCCCTCGTTCCAGTTCTTGCGGACAAATTTGTCGCCCTCCTTGTCAAAGTCAGTAGGAGCCACGAAGAAGAACTTGGTCAGAGGCCAGAGGTCACTGGGGAAGGAGACGTTGCGCTTTCTGGTGTTGCCCTGCTTGTCTGTCACTTCGACGACCTTCGTTTTCATCATACGCACCACTTCAGCTTCCTGTTCGGCAGTGGCTATAATGCCGTTCTCCTTCAGTACCTTGTCGAAGGCCGGGCACCAATCGGTGTCAGGACGCTGCAGGAGGTACTGGCGGTTGAACCATTCTGCTTTCATGAAGTCAAACTTGGCACCATTCTTCGAGCATTTGGAGATGTCGAACAGACCGACCATCTCGTCCAGTGTCATCAGTTCCTGGTCGTTTCCGGGACTCCATCCCAGCAGAGCCAGGAAGTTGATAACAGCTTCGGGCAAGTATCCCTGTTCGCGATAACCTGAGCTGACTTCGCCCGTCTTGGGGTCATGCCATTCCAGGGGGAACACAGGGAATCCCAGCTTGTCACCGTCACGCTTGGAGAGCTTGCCATTGCCGACGGGCTTCAGCAGCAGCGGCAGGTGGGCAAACTGCGGCATGGTGTCCTCCCAGCCAAAAGCACGGTAGAGCATCACATGCAGCGGTGCCGACGGCAGCCACTCCTCACCGCGGATGACGTGTGAAATCTCCATCAGGTGGTCGTCGACGATATTGGCCAAATGGTAGGTGGGCAACTCGTCAGCACTCTTGTAGAGCACCTTATCGTCGCAGATGTCGCTCTTGACACGCACCTCGCCACGGATGAGGTCATTGACCAGAATCTCCTGACCAGCCTCCACTTGGAAACGCACCACATACTGCTGCCCCTCGGCAATGAGGCGATCCACCTCCTCCTTCGGCAGCGTCAGCGAATTGCGCATCTGGCTGCGGGTGTGGCAGTCGTACTGGAAATTCTGGATTTCAGCACGCTTCTGTTCCAGCTCCTGCGGGGTATCGAAGGCGATATAAGCCTTGCCGTTGTCCAACAACTGCTGCACATATTTCTTATAGATGTCGCGGCGCTCACTCTGACGGTAGGGACCCTTGTCGCCACCAAACGACACACCCTCGTCGAACTGAATGCCCAACCACTTGAAACTCTCGATGATATATTCCTCTGCCCCCGGCACAAAGCGCGTAGAATCGGTATCCTCGATGCGGAATACTAAATCGCCACCATGCTGGCGGGCAAACAGATAATTATATAATGCGGTACGCACACCGCCAATATGTAGTGCGCCTGTAGGACTCGGCGCGAAGCGCACTCTTACTCTTCTTTCTGACATAATTTTACAATTTTGGTGCAAAGGTACAAAATAGTTCATAGTTCATAGTTCATAGTTCATAATTATTATGCAAAAAGATGTTAATCATCATAACTGTAAACCGTGAACTATGAACTATGAACTCAAAAAGTCGTATCTTTGCACCAAGATAATGAACTATGATTGATGAACTGTGAATTATGAGCAATCTCAACCTGAAAGAAAACAACATGTTGCGCGACGTCATCATACGCTCGGCACTTATCATCGCAACGGTAGCTATCGTTGTATGGGCCCTGCCTCACGATAAAAACAACATGTTTCACGTCGAAGAAGGAAAGCCATGGAAGTATGTAGACATCACTGCCCCCTTCGACTTTCCCGTCTACAAGTCTGACGAGGTTATCAAGCAGGAGCAGGACAGTGTCATGCGACTATACGAGCCCTATTATAGATATAATGCAGAGAAGGGACCTCAGATGGTCAAGAAATTTGCCACCGACTATGCCGATGGCATCCCCGATGTTCCGGAATACTTCGTCCCCCTCATCTGCAACAGGCTGCAAGCCATCTATGATAATGGTATCATGGAGTCCAAGGAGTATGACGAACTCCAAAGCGACACCTCGGTCATGATACGTGTCGTTAGCAAAAAACAGGCCACCAGCGAGTCTATTATGAACATCTACTCCACCAAGAAGGCCTACGAGAAGTTGTTTACCGACCAGCAACTGTCTGCTCTGCGACAACAGCTGCAGAAATGCAACCTCAACAACTACATTGTCCCTAACCTGACCTACGACCGTGAGCGCAGCGAGACCAGTAAGAACGAACTCATCGCCTCCATCCCCCTGGCCAGCGGACTCGTACAACAGGGCGAGAAGATAGTCGACCAAGGTGAGATCGTCACTGAGCGCACAAAACGCATCATTGAGTCGTACATGCGCGAGAATGACCGGCGCAGTCAGGACAAGACACGCAACCAAATATCGTTGTTGGGACAGATTCTCTATGTCTCCATTCTCATGATTTGTTTCACCGTCTATCTCTCCCTCTACCGCAAGGACTACTTTGAAAAGCCACGAAGCATCACGATGCTATATGCACTCATCATCATCTTCGCCCTGCTGACAGCCCTGCTGATACGTAACACCTTCGTCCACGTCTATATCCTCCCTTATGCCATGGTGCCCATCTTCATACGCGTCTTCATGGACTCCAGAACGGCATTCATGACACATGTCATCATGATACTCATCTGCGCACTCATGCTACAGCATCCCTTCGAGTTCATCGTACTCGAGACTGTGGCAGGACTGGTGGCTATCTCGTCGCTGCGCGAGCTGTCACAACGCTCACAGCTCTTCAGGTCAGCCATCGTCATTTCCCTGGCTGCCATGGCTGTCAACCTGGCCTTTGACTGGAGCCGTGCCACGGCACTCTCTCAAATAGACTACAGCACCTACAACTACCTCGTGGCTAACGGCATCGGACTGCTGTTCGCCTATCCCCTGCTCTATCTCATCGAGAAAGCATTCGGATTTACCAGCGACATCACCCTCATCGAGTTGTCCAACACCAACAATCCCCTGCTGCAACGCATGAGTGAGGTGGCACCAGGCACCTTCAACCACTCCATACAGGTAGCCAACCTGGCGGGTGAGATAGCCAACAAGATTGACGCCAAGGCACAGCTGGTCCGTACGGGAGCCCTTTACCACGACATCGGCAAACTGGCCAATCCCATCTACTTCACCGAAAACCAGTCAGGTATCGACCCGCATGAGATGCTTACTGACATCGAGAGTGCACAAATCATCATCAGCCATGTCACCGAGGGTCTGAAGATGGCCGACAAGTATAACCTCCCCAAGGTCATCCGCAACTTCATAGCCACTCACCATGGTCAGGGCAAGGCGAAGTTCTTCTATATCCGCTATAAGAACGAGCATCCCGACGAACCCGTCGACGACCTGCTCTTCACCTATCCCGGTCCCAACCCCTTCACCCGTGAACATGCCTGCCTGATGATGGCCGACGGCGTCGAGGCAGCCTCGCGCTCACTAACCGACTATACCGAACAGTCCATTCGCAACTTGGTAGAGAAAATTGTCGACAGTCAAGTGGCTGAGGGTTATTTCCGCGAGTGTCCTATCACCTTCCGTGACATCCAGTATGCCAAGACCGTGCTGATTGAAAAACTGAAGACCATCTACCACACTCGCGTCAGCTATCCGGACGAAAAGCAATAGCTGTCAGACGTCAACAACTACATGCTGGTAAATGCCCGTGTTCGGACACAATTCACTGCACATTTTGGCACTTTTGTGCAGAAAGTGTGCAGTTTTTGGTTAATGTGTGTTAATTTGCACTGCACTTTTGCCGCTGTTTTGTGCAATAACGTTACCTTTGCACCCGTTTTAAGGAAAAATTAATCAATAAAAATGAAAAAAATCGTATTATCGCTGATTGTTTTCACGATGACAGCAACCTCTACCTTCGCAGGAGGTATCTTAACCAACACCAACCAGAGTGTTTTGTTTTTAAAGAACCCCGCACGTGATGCCGCTATCGGACTTGATGGTGTCTACAGCAACCCCGCTGGTGTGGCATTTCTTTCCGACGGTTTCCATGTGGCTTTCAACTGGCAGTATGTCCATCAGACACGTACCATCACATCTACCAACCCTTCTTTTGCCTTGGGCAAGAAGAACAATGGTGAAAGCGTTAAGGAATTCGAGGGCGTTGCTACCGCTCCCATTGTTCCATCTTTACAGGCAGCTTATAACATAAATAACTGGAGCATCCAGCTGAATTTGTCAATCCCCAGTGGTGGCGGTGCCTGTGAATTTGCCGATGGCTTGGGCTCATTCGAGAGCGTTGTCGGCAATATTGGCTACATGTTGCTGCCTCTGGGCGCCCAGGGCTACGACATGGACGGATATATGAAAGGCCGCCAGTACTACTATGGTATCCAGCTCGGTGCCGCCTACAAGATATACCCCAACCTCTCGGTCTATGGCGGTCTGCGACTGCTGTATGGCGATGCCTCCTACAAGGCCAAAATCAGTAACATACAGGTGAAAACCGAAGGAGGTTACGTCGATTTTTCCGATTACCTTCAAGTGACCAACGCCACCATCACCACCAATCTTGAGAAGGTCAATGAAGGTATCGCCCAGTATCAGGCTGCAGGCATTCCTGTCCCGGAAGATCTGCTCCTCACACAGGCAAAGCTGGAGTCTACCAAGGGAAGCCTGAACCAGTTGCAAAAGTATGCTCAGGGTGTCAATCTGCTCTGTAATCAGGATGGTGTTGGCATTGCACCCATCATCGGTGTCGACTACAAGTACAAAAACTTCAATTTCGCTGCCAAATACGAGTTCAAGACACAGATTCGCATGAAAAACGAGTCTACCGTCAACGAGGCCAGCGAGATTGCCGCTGTCAATAAGTTCCGTGACGGTGAAAAGGTCAACGAGGATGTCCCTGCCCTGCTTACCATAGGAGCTCAGTGGAAGCCCATCGATGTGGTCAGCCTCAACCTGGGCTGGCACCACTTCTTCGACAAGAACGCCAGCTGGTATGGCAATACTCAGGACTTGCTGAAACACGACTCCAACGAGTTCCTGGCTGGTGTCGAGTGGGATGTCACCGATAAGCTGAACGTATCGTGCGGTGGTCAGCTGACGCGCTACGGACTCTCCGATGAATACATGAACGACATGTCGTTCGTTGTCAACAGTTATAGCATCGGTCTTGGCTTCAGCTATAAGGTAAAGGACAATATCACCTTGTCTGCTGGCTATTTCCAGACCATGTACGACGACTACGACCGCACCAACTATCCCAGCGAGGGTATCAACGATACCTTCACACGCACCAACTATGTGCTTGGCGCCGGCTGTCAGTTCGACTTCTAAAGCTTAGTATCGTATCTTTCCGTCGTAGTTGAAGATTGCGTTGTCGGTGGGCACCTCCTCATCGTAGAACTGAACGGCACTGTCGTTCAGTTTCGGATGCTGCTGGCGGAGCAGGCGGAGGATTTCAGCACCCGCCCAGATGACAGGACCATATCCGTGGGCAGCCATCACGTGAACAGGCCGGTAAGCATAGAAGGCGGCATCGAAGCCCATGCCCGTGCCCACACAGACATTCTTCACCTGCCCCTTGGCATTGACCTGTGACTCTACGGCGTGCCAGCCTAAAAGGGTCACTGGTCCGTATGCCTTGTCGTCAAGCCAGCCTTGGTTGACGCCATGGGCCAGACAATAGACATAGATGGCAGTAGCTGAGGTCTCGAGATAAGTGTCGCTTCGGTTGAGCAACTGATGCCAGAAGCCGTCATGATGCTGAAGCTTGGCGAGGCCGGACGCGTGTTTGCGGAACAGATCGAGGATGGCAGGTCGCTGCGGATGGTCGGCAGGCAGCACGTCGAGCACTTCGCTCATCGTCAGGAGGGCCCAGCCATTGGCTCGTCCCCAGAAGAAGGCAGGATGGGGGTCCATGGCCTCAACCCAGCCATGACGGAACAGTCCTTGCTCCTCTACCCACATGCGGCTGGCAAACTGTACCACCTGGCGTGCGGCCTCGTCGTAGTAGCGGCTCTCTCCTGTCAACTTGCCCATATAAGCTACTGCAGGTACACCCATAAACATGTCATCAAGCCACACCGTGTTCTTCTGCGGACGCAGACGGGCAAAGGTGCCGTCGACCAGTCGGTACTCCTTGTTGATGATGTAGTCGGCATAGTTGTCGATGAGCGGTCGCAGGGCGTCCTTTGCACTCACACCCATTAGCTCAGCCTTGATCATCGAGCAGCAGACGGCCCCGGCATCGTCGAGGGCATGCGGGTCGATGACACGTCGTATGTTAACATCGATAGCCTTGTTTGTTGCATAAATCTTCTGAAAATAGGGCGCGATATCGGCCAGCAGTTGCTGGCGCTTCACCACATAGTCACGATAGGCTGCGTCGCCCGTGGCCTCAAAGGCTGCCAGCACGCCAGAATAGGTAACCCCCCATTCATAACTTGTCAGTCGGAAGCCTCCCTGTTTCAACTGTGTGTTGGCTGTCATGTCCTTCAGTCGGGTCACCTCCTTGCCCGTCTGTTTGTCAACAAGCGCGGCAGGCGTCTCTCCGTCGATATATCGCAGCACGCGGTCCATGGTCTGCTTCACCTGTTCGGCAGTGGGTATGCCATAGCCCAGTCTGTAGGCCGGCTTCATCAGGTGGAGCGGTGTGTTGTTGTCGTTGGTTTCCCCAACCTCGGTCGTTACTTGCTGGGCCGATGCTGCCAACAGTCCTGTGACGACGCAAAGCGTCATCGTAAAGATTCGTTTCCTGTTCATTTTCGTCATGATTTGTTTTTTCGGTGACAAAGATACACATTATTTATGATATTTCTGCTATCTTGACCTCGAATTGAATATTTTTTATTATATTTGCAACCAAATAACTAGACCAATGAACATGAGAATTATCGTAGCCTTTCTGTTGGCAGCGGCCTGCCACACCTTACAGGCGCAGTCGGGGTTGGACAAACGTCATTTTGACAAGTACTGGCAAGTGGAGTCGGAATCGCCCAAGTATCAAGTAACCTTCTCGGGTGATACCTGCGAAATCCTCTCGCCCCAGGGGCTGACACTCTGGCGCAAGCAGAAGATGCAGCAGGGCACAACGGTAGAGTATGATGCCTGTGTGGTGGATGAAGGGAAACCGGGTGACCGTCTGAGCGACCTGAATGCGTTCTGGTTAGCTTCTGACCCTCATGCCAAGGACCTTTGGGCCAGGGCCAACTGGCGAAGTGGCATCTTTCTGCGATGCTATACCCTCCAGATGTACTACCTCGGTTTTGGCGGTAACCATAATACCACGACCCGCTTCCGCCGCTACGACGGTGATGAGGCTGGCGTGGACGATGCCGCCAAGCGGCCTGCCATCCTGAAGGAATATACGGATCAGGACCATCTGCTGAAAGCCAACCATTGGTATCATGTCAAGATAGAGAGCACAACAACAGGACGCACTCGTTTTTATATGGATGGTGAATGCCTCGTGGACTATCTGGACCCCCAGCCACTCAAGGAGGGATGGTTCGGATTCCGCACGACGCTTTCCAGAACCAGAATCACCAACTTCAAGGTCCACCAGACACCCTCCTGTTCCTTAACCACCACAGGAATCCCCTTGCATTGGGTAGGAGAACGACCGGCGGAACCCGTTCCCATGAGTTTTGGCGTACCATTTGCACAGGGAGAATTGAAGGATGTATCGACGCTGGCATTGTCGAATCACGAGCCCGTGGATGCATGGGTCAATGCCCGCTGGCCAGACGGCTCGGTGAAATGGGCAGGTATCAGTTCGGTAGTGAACCCGGCAAACGATGACATCAAGGTCGTCAGCGAGAAAAGCAAGCAGAAAAGCCGTTCCGACATCATGGCATCAGAGCATCTGGACAAAATCACGGTGCATACGGGACGTTTGACGGCATACCTCTCCAAATCAGGCAACAGCCTGCTGGACAGTCTCTGTCTCGACGGGCGGCGGATAGGCGGTTCGGCATCGCTCATTGCCACGACACCGGATGCAGCATATCTATCCAGGATTTCTGATGTGGTAGTGGAGAGGTCAGGTCGTGTGTGTACAGTCGTCAAGGTCAGTGGCACCCACGCTTCTGACGATGGACGGCAGTGGCTACCCTTCACGGTCAGGATGTATTTCTATGCCGGCAGTGAGCAGGTGCGCATCGTACATACTTTTATATATAATGGTGAGGCCCAACGGGACATGATTCGCAGTCTTGGCGTGCGTTTCCATGTCCCGATGCGAGAGGCAGCCTACAATCGTCACATCGCCTTTGCCAACGAGGGAGGCATCTGGACTGAGCCCGTTCAACCCCTGGACGGTCGCAGGCCTCTGACCCTTCAGGGGGAATGGCGGCGCAATCTTCAGGCTGAACAGATGGCAGGAAAACGGATTCCCGACTACACCGCATTTGACGAAAGAAACCGCCAGCTGCTCGACCACTGGGCCCAGTGGGATGGTTACCGGCTCTCACAACTGACCGACAATGCCTGGTCCATCCGCAAGCGTGCCACCTCGGAGAGTCCATGGATAGGAACCCTCACAGGCACCCGTGCGCCGGGCTATGCCTTTGTGGGCGATGTCAGCGGAGGACTGGGTGTCTGCATGAAGGACTTCTGGCAGTCATACCCCTCCACCATCGAGGTCAACAAAGCCCGCAGTCAGGAAGCCGAACTGACGATGTGGCTATGGAGTCCTGAGGCCGAGGCCATGAACCTGTGCCACTATGACACGATAGCCCACAACCTGCTGGCTAGCTACGAGGATGTGCAGGAGGGGATGAGCACGCCATACGGCATTGCCCGCACCAGCACGCTGACCCTAATGGTTTACGACGGCTATCCGGGAAAGGATGCCATCACACAGTCAGCCCGGGCGCTCGCTGCTGACGCCCGTCTGCTGCCCACCCCGGTGTACCTTCACGAGAAACAGGCTTTTGGCATCTGGTCGCTGCCCAAGGACCCATCTGACAGGGTAGAGCAAAGGCTGGAGGCCTTCATCAAGGCATACCAGGGTTATATAGAGAAGCACAAGTGGTATGGTTTCTGGAATTATGGCGACGTGATGCACACCTACGATGACGAACGGCAGGAATGGCGCTACGACGTGGGGGGCTTTGCCTGGGACAATACCGAACTGGCCACCCCCATGTGGCTTTGGTACAACTTCCTCAGAACGGGCCGAAGCGACATCTGGCGCATGGCTGAGGCCATGACCCGTCATTGCAGCGAGGTGGACACCTACCACATCGGACCGTTTGCTCCGCTAGGCAGTCGTCATAATGTCACCCACTGGGGCTGTGGTGCCAAGGAGGCCCGTATCAGTCAGGCCGCCTTCGACCGTTTCTACTATTACCTGACGACGGACGAACGGACGGGCGACCTGATGCGGGAGCAGACCGATGCCGACACCTTGCTCTACCACCTCGACCCCATGCGACTGGCCGAGCCTCGCAGCCAGTATCCCTGCCAGGCACCGGCGCGACTGCGCATTGGTCCCGACTGGCTGGCATACGCTGGCAACTGGATGACGGAGTGGGAGCGTTTCGGCACGACAAAGTATCGCGACAAGATACGGACAGGACTTCAGAGCATCGCGGCACTGCCCGACGGCATCTTCACCGGCAATCTCGCCAAGGGCTACGACCCCGCTACAGGAAAGATTACCTACGATGGCGACCCGTCGGTACGCAGCACCAATCACCTGATGACCATCATGGGAGGATTCGAGCTGATGAACGAGCTGATGCCCATGGTGCGCGATGACAAGTTTGCAGCCACCTGGCTGGACTTCGCCCGCCGATACAAGCAGATGGCACTCGACATCCGGAAGAGCAGCTTCCCCGTCAGGCGACTGGAGGCATACGCCGCCTGGATGGACCGTGACCCCCAGCGCACAGCATCCGTCTGGGATGCCCTCTGGCTACATGGCGATAGCACCTCGAACACCAACGATGCTGCCCTTTGGAGTCTAGATGCTATCTACATGCTGGAAGTACTGAAGTAGCTACACCCTCCGAGTGAAAGACCTCCTGTAGGAGGTGCTATTTCACCTCCCAAGTGTCGTTAGTCTCCAGAAGCTCGGTGAAGTTGTGGTACTTCTTCTGGCCAGAGACCTCGGCGAGTTGTGCATGGACGGCCTCGTCGTAGGTGGGAGCATCCACATCGCGAATCACTCCTAATGCTACGGGGAATCCGTCGCCATTGCCCATCAGGGCGAGCTTCAGCTGCAGAGTGTTGTCCTCGCAGTGGGCATCGTGCACCAGCACGTCGTCCAGCGTATAGCCGTCCTTGCCTATCTCCACCACCTTCAGGCCAAAGCCCTGCTGCACCAGTCCGTACTCCGAGTTCTCGCCGAACACGAGCTTCTCGCCGTGACGCACGTAGATGGCATTCTTCTTGCGGCCCTCCTTATTATATACGGCCTCGTGGGTGCCGTCGTTGAAGATGACGCAGTTCTGCAGAATCTCGCAGACAGCAGCACCCTTGTGAGCATAGGCAGCCTTCAGAATCTCGATGGTTCCAGGAGCATCGGTGGCAACGGCACGGGCGAAGAAATGGCCACGGGCGCCGAAGCACAGTTCAGCAGGACGGAAGGGATCCTCGACGGTGCCATAGGGGCTCGACTTGCTGACGAAGCCACGGGGGCTGGTAGGCGAGTACTGGCCCTTGGTCAGACCGTAGATACGGTTGTTGAGCAGAATCATGTTCAGGTTGATGTTACGACGGTTGGCATGGATGAAGTGGTTACCACCGATGGCCAGTCCGTCACCGTCGCCCGACACCTGCCATACGGTGAGGTTGGGGTTGGCAACCTTGGCACCTGTGGCTATGGCGGCAGCACGGCCGTGGATGGTGTTCATGCCGTAGGTGGCCATATAGTGAGGCAGACGGCTGGAGCAGCCGATACCTGAGATGACGGCAGTATCCTGTGGAGCTACGCCGATTTCCGCCAATGCTTTGTGAAACGATGCCAGGAAGAAGTGGTCACCGCATCCAGGACACCAACGTGGCTGTCCTTTCTTAAAATCGTTTGCAGTATAACTCATTGTTTTACCTTTTTACTTATTTACCTTTTTACTTCTTCAAGATATCCTCGAAAGCGTTCACTAACTCTTCAACGACGAAGGGCTGGCCCTTGACTTGGTTGAACTGGAAGGGTACGAAGTTGTCGACCTTCATGCGCAGATAGGCAGCCAGCTGACCCATGTTCTGCTCAGCCACGACCACCTTCTTGTACTTCTTCAGCACGTCGCTGGTGTTCTTGGGCAGCGGGTTCAGGTACTTGAACTGAGCCTGAGCCACCTTGTAGCCCTTCTGGCGCAGCTCGTCCATAGCCGAGTGCAGGTGACCGTATGTAGAGCCGAAGCCCACAACGAGCAGGTCGGCATCATCCTTGTCGCCGATGACTTCGAGGTCGGGCACCTGGATGTTGGCAATCTTCTGCTGACGCAGGCGAGTCATCAGATCGTGGTTCTCAGGATTGGTAGAGATGGCACCCGTCTCAGAGTCCTTCTCCAGTCCGCCGAGGATATGAGTGAAGCCCTCACGGCCGGGCACTGCCCAGTAGCGGGTACCGTTCTCAGCACGCATATAGGGTGTCCATGTGCCCTTCAGTTCCTCGGGAACATACGGCGGGTTGATGGCATCGAGCTTCGCGATGTCGGGCAGACGGAAGGCGCCGCTGCCGTTGGCCACGTAGGCATCGGTCAGCAGGATGACAGGCGTCATGTGCTCCAGGGCTATCTTGCAGGCCTGATAGGCGGCATCGAAGCAATCGGTAGGACTGAGGGCAGCGATGACGGGCATGGGGCTCTCGCCGTTGCGGCCGAAGAGCGCCTGCAGCAAGTCCGTCTGTTCCGACTTGGTGGGCAGACCCGTGGCAGGACCGCCGCGCTGCACATCGACGACGACGAGCGGCAGTTCCATGATGACGCCGAGGTTCATGGTCTCTGACTTCAGGCAGATGCCAGGACCCGATGTCGACGTCACACCCAGAGCGCCGGCAAACGAGGCGCCGAGGGCCGAGGCAGCACCGCTGATCTCGTCCTCACACTGTACAGTGATGACGCCACACGACTTGTGCTTTGACAGCTCGTGCAGGATGTCGGTGGCGGGAGTGATGGGGTAGCTGCCCAGATAGAGACGCAGGCCAGCCTTCTCGGCAGCGGCTATCAGACCATAGGCTGTAGCCTTGTTGCCGGTGATGTCCATATAGCGTCCGGGCACCTTCTCCTTCGACTCGATACGATAGACGTTCGTAGCGCTGGAGTGGGTGTTATGGCCGTAGTCGTAGCCAGCCTGCACCACCTTGATATTGTTCTCGGCGATGGCAGGCTTCTTGGCGAACTTCTCCTTCAGGAAGTTGCTGACCAGCGACAGATCGCGGTCGAAGAGCCAGCAGACCAGTCCCAGGGCAAACATGTTGCGCGACTTCAGCATGGCCTTGTTGTCCATGCCCGTGTCCTTCAGGCAGTCCTTGACCATGGTGGTCAGCGGGCACTGGATGACGCGGTCGGGGTCGATGCCCATCTCACCGAGGTAGTCGGCAGTAGCAAACTGCGCCTTCTCCAGATCCTTGGGACCGAAGGAGTCGGTGTCGATGATGATGGTAGCACCCGGCTTGGCGTAGCGGTACTGCGTCTTCAGGGCAGCAGCATTCATCGCCACCAGCACGTCGCACTGGTCGCCCGGGGTGTAGACCTTGCCAGCACCGATGTGCACTTGGAAACCAGAGACACCCGTCAGAGAGCCTTGCGGGGCGCGAATGTCGGCGGGATAGTCAGGGAACGTAGAGATACCGTTGCCGACCGTTGCCGACACGGTAGAAAAAATGTTTCCGGCCAACTGCATACCGTCGCCGGAGTCACCAGAGAAGCGGACAACCACTTGGTCCAACTCTTTCACTTCTAATTGTTCAGCCATAATATATAAATATGTATATGTTATTTCAATCAGGGTGCAAAGGTCGTAAATATTTATGTAAAAGCCAAACAAATTGCAATAAAAATGCAATAAAGGGACCATTTCTTCCCCTTTATTGCATTTTTATTCGGTTTAATGGTATATTCCTAATACTCAAACGAGGAACCACCGAGGAATTCGCGCAGCAGTGACGTCGGCGGAATCTGGTCTTCGGAGATGGGCCGGATATAGCGCAAGAACTTCTTCAGGCGATAGGCCTCGGCATATTCCACGCAATTCTCAGGCACCTGCTCCAGCAGCGGTTCCGCCTCTTGCTTGATGACGGCCAGCTCGAACAACATGGCCGAGTTGAACATGGCATCTGCATTCTCCTGATAGGGGAATATCCAGCGGTTCTCGCCATTGCGCACGCTGGGCCAGCGGCGGATGGTCTCCTGTGCCGAGACGCCACGGTACTTGTGGTCGCGGATGATGCGGCGCAGCAGGCGGTTGTCGGTGGTGGGAATGTAGTTGTGGTTGTCGAGCAGGATGGTGGTCAGTGCCGAGGCATAGACGCGGAATTTCTGCTCGTCGGGAATCTGGGCCGTCAGTTCGGGATTCAGGGCATGGATGCCCTCCACCACCAGCACCTCCTTACCCTTCAGCTGCAGTTTCTTGCCACTCCATTCGCTCTTGCCCGTCTGGAAGTTGTAGCGGGGCAACTCCACCTCCTGGCCCTGGAAGAGGGCGTTCAGCTGCTCGTTGAGCAGGGGGATGTTCAGGGCGTGCAGATGCTCGAAGTCGAAGTCGCCATTCTCATCAATCGGCGTCTTCTCGCGGTCCAGGAAATAGTCGTCCAGCGAGATGCCGATGGGCCGGATGCCGTTGATGGCCAGCTGGACAGAAAGACGCTTGCAGGTTGTCGTCTTGCCACTGCTTGACGGACCGGCAATGAGCACCATCTTGATGCCCGGGCGGTTGGCTATCTGGTCGGCTATCTGCGAGATTTTCTTCTCCTGCAGGGCCTCGCCAATCTGGATCAGGGCATTGGTCTTGCCATGCTTGATAGCCTGATTCAGGTCACCCACGGTACGCATGCCCAGAATGTTCTGCCACTGGTGGTGCTCCTGGAATATCTCAAACATCTTGTCCTGCCGGATGAAGGCCCCCAGCTGTGCCGGGTTCTGCTGTGAGGGTAAGCGCAACAGCAGTCCGTCGAAATAATACTCGAGTCCGAAGAGATGAATCTTTCCCGTCGAGGTGAGCAGAGCACCGTAGTAGTAGTCGACATAGCCGTCAATATCATAATAGGTGGTATAGAGCGACCCACTGCCTTCGAGCAACTTGACCTTGGAGAACGAGCGTGACTCGGTGAACATGCGGATGGCATCTTCCGTCGTGGTCTCGTGGCGGTGGATGGGCAGGTCGGCATCGATAATCTCCTGCATCCGCTGGCGCAGGGCATGCACATCGTCGGGGGTGACGAGGCGATCGAGCCTCAGGTCGATATAGTAACCGTTGGAAACGGGGATGTCGATGACGACCGTACAGTCAGGCCACAGGTCGTGAGCGGCCTTGTTGAGCACGAAAAAGAGCGAGCGGGTATAGATCCGTAAGGCAGAGGAATCGTGTAAATCCAGAAATTCGATATCCTTGGGTTTATAGACGCGGAAGTGCATGCCTTCTACCTTATTGTTGACCCTTGCACTAATCGGACCGAACTCCATTTGGAGCCCAGACTGAGAAAAAATTTCAGAAAGTGTGCTTCCGATGCTGATATTTAAAGTTTTTTTGTTATTTTTGCAACGAATTTTAATTTGCTGTTCCATAAACTATCGTTTTAAGTGTTCGGCAAAGATACGAAGAAAAATTAAATATTGAAAATTAAACAATAAATATTTATGTCAATTTGGATTTTTTTTAAGCTTTTGGGCTCTCTGGCTCTGCTGATGTTCGGTATGAAGACCATGAGTGAAGCCTTGCAGAAAATGGCAGGTCCGCAGTTGCGCCATGTGTTGGGAGCTATGACCACCAATCGCTTTACAGGTATGCTTACAGGTATGCTTGTGACAGCATCTGTACAATCCTCTACGGCTACGACGGTGATGACCGTCTCGTTCGTCAACGCTGGTTTGCTGACACTGGCACAGGCCATTTCCGTCATCATGGGTGCCAACATCGGTACGACACTGACAGCATGGATCATGTCGGCAGGTATGTCGTTCGACGTCAGCAATCTGGCCTTTCCGGCATTCTTCATCGGAATCATCCTCATCTACCAGAAGAGGTACCGATACATCGGTGACTTCCTATTCGGACTGGCATTCCTCATCTTTGCCTTGGCCATACTACGGGCAACGGGACAGGACATGCACTTAGGCGAGAACCAGACGGTGCTCAGCTTCTTTGCATCGTTCGACCCCAACTCATTCATTACCACGCTCATCTTCCTGTTCTTAGGCGGTGTACTGACCTTCTGCGTACAGTCGTCGGCAGCTGTCATGGCCATCACCATGATTCTGTGCTCCAGCGGGGCACTGCCCATTTATCAGGGTATCGCCCTGGTCATGGGTGAGAATATCGGTACCACCATCACCTCGAATCTGGCAGCCATGTCGGCCAACACCCAGGCCCGAAGGGCGGCCCTGGCCCACATGTTCTTCAACGTCTTCGGCGTCATCTGGATCCTGTTCGTCTTCCGTCCGTTCATCGACATGGTGTGCGGCTGGGTAGGCTACGACGTGGCGTTGGACAAGGAGACGGTCGGTGCCACTGCATTCTTGGCCAACGCTGCTAAGCTGAGCTTCGTGCTGGCGGCCTTCCATACCTCGTTCAATGTCGCCAACACCTTTATCCTCATCTGGTTCATTCCGCAGATTGAGCGCTTCGTCTGCTGGGTCATCAAGCCCAAGAAGGTGGACGAGGAGGAGGACTTCCGTCTGCACTTCATTACTGCCGGCTTCATGAAGACTCCCGAGCTCTCGGTGCTGGAGGCTCAGAAGGAGATACAGTCGTTCTCCGAGCGTATGCAGCGCATGTTTGGCATGGTGCGCGAACTGCTGACCCTGTCGTCGAGCTCGAACAGCAAGAAGGACAGCCAGGCGGGCGACTTCAACAAGCTATACACCCGCATTGAGAAGTACGAGGGCATCAGCGACAACATGGAACTGGAGATTGCCAACTACCTGAACAACGTCAGTGACGCCCATTTGTCAGACGACACCAAGGCCAAGATTCGTGCCATGTTGCGTGAGGTCAGCGAGCTGGAGTCCATCGGTGACGCCTGCTTCAATATGGCCCGCACCATCTCGCGCAAGTATAACGGCAAGGAGGATCACTTCATCGACAAGCAGTACGACCACCTGCACCAGATGATGGAGCTGACCGACCAGTCGCTGTCACAGATGAACCGGCTGATGGGTGGCCGCAAGGAGTCGTTCGACGTCAACCGCACATTCAACATCGAGAACGAAATCAACAACTACCGCAACCAGTTGAAGACCCAGAACATCACCGATGTGAACAACCACGCTTACACCTACGCTGTGGGTACCATCTACATGGATATCATCAACGAATGCGAGAAACTTGGCGACTATGTAGTCAATGTCGTAGAAGCCAGAATGGGCACACGACAAAAAGAATTTTAAATTTTTGGGGTTATATAACGTTCGTATGTATTTTTTTAGTAAATTTGCAGCCAGATAACAAACTCAATTCTTATTATGAGGAAGATATTATTATTCATGACTATGTTGTTGACCTCCACGTTGACACTTATGGCGCAGGTTACAAACTCTGCTTTGACAGGTAAAGTGTCCATGCAGGACACCAAGGAAGAGGTTATTGGCGCTACCGTCCAGGCCGTGCACGAACCCTCTGGAACAAAGTATGCCGCAGTGACTAATGAAAGTGGTCGCTTTACCATTCAGGGTATGCGTAACGGTGGTCCGTACACTGTCACAGTCAGTTACATTGGCTATTCCACCAAGACATTCAAGGACATCACGCTCCAGTTGGGTGAAACCTACAACCTGAGCGTATGGCTCACAGAGGATGCCAACGAGCTGACTGAAATCATCGTCAGCGGTAAGGCATCGAAGTTTGCCGCCGAGAAGACTGGTGCCACTACCAACATCAACAACCGCACTATTCAGGAGCTGCCAACCATCAGCCGTTCCATCGGCGACCTGGCTAAGCTGTCGCCCTACTATGGCGGCTCGAATAGCTTCGGTGGTATGAACGGTAAGATGTCGAACTTTACGCTCGACGGTGCCAACCTGAACAACAACTTCGGTCTGAATGCCAACCTGCCCGGCGGCGGCAGCCCCGTGTCGATGGATGCCATCGATGAGGTTCAGATGGTCGTTGCCCCGTACGATGTCCGCCAGACCAACTTCATCGGCGGCGGTATCAATGCCGTCACCAAGTCGGGTACGAATACCTTCAAGGGCACAGCCTACTACTACTACACCAACGAGGACATGCACGGCAACCGCGTTGACGGCGTACAGAATGCCGAGCCCAACCCCGACGAGCAGAAGACCTACGGTTTCACCCTCGGCGGTCCCATCATCAAGGACAAACTCTTCTTCTTCGTCAACTACGAGCGTACCGACATGGAGAGCATTCCCACCTACTGGCATCCGGCATACGGAACTTACGAGCCAGGCGACACCAAGACCTATACGTCGCGCACGCTGCTGAGCGACATGGAGATGATTTCGAAGTTCGTCAAGGACAAGTATGGCTACGACACGGGCTCTGCCATCGACTACCCCGGCGGCATCACCAACAACAAGTACTTGGCCCGTATTGACTGGAACATCCATCAGAACCACCATCTGGCTGTCCGCTTCAACCACACCAACAACTCGAAGTACAGCCCCCCCAGTGCCACCTCTCGTGATGTCGGCGGTCTGTCACAGTCCTGCGTAGGTGTCAGCTCCATGGCTTTTGCCAACTCGTTCTATGGTCAGGATAATAAGGTGACCACCGTTTCGTTCGACCTGAACAGCCGCTTTGGCCAGAACATCTCCAACCAGCTGCTGGTGACTTACTCCGACATCGACGACCCGCGTAGCAGCAACTCGTCCATCTTCCCCATGATTGACATCATGAAGGACGGAGACCCCTACATGACGTTAGGCTATGAGCTGTACACCTACAACAACCGCGTACAGAACACCATCCTGACCATCAACGACAATTTCGCCTACTACATGGGCAACCACAAGATTACTGCCGGTCTGAACATAGAGCACCAGATGGCCCTCAACAACTACATGCGTCAGGGTACGGGCTACTACCGCTATGCCAGCATGGAAGACTTCATGAACGGCGAAGCTCCCATCGGCGTGGCACTGGCCTACGGCTATGACGGCGAAACCAATCCTTCGTCAAAGGTACGCTTCAACCAGTTTGGCCTCTATGCGCAGGACGAGTGGAACATCCTCGAGAACCTGAAGCTGAACTACGGCATCCGCTTCGACAACATCTCGTTCTACAACGACGACCTGAAGGCCAACCCGCTGCTCGCCAGCATCGACTTCGGCGGACGCCACCTCGACGTAGGTTCCTGGCCCAAGGCTAACATCCAGATTTCGCCACGCATCGGCTTCTCATGGGACATCTTCGGCGACCACTCCGTCAAGCTGCGCGGCGGTACGGGTCTCTTCGCAGGACGCCTGCCCCTCGTATTCTTCACCAACATGCCGCAGAATTCGGGTATGCTGCAGAACCTCGTCATCGCCAGTGCCGGCGACTCGCGCCTGGCTAACTTCGCCGGTGGCGTGACGACCGGTATTGACCAGATTCGTGAAAAGTTGGGTGCTCCCTACAGCCAGAACGCCAATGGCATCGTACCCTCATCCGTCGCAGGCATCGACAAGAACTTCAAAATGCCGCAGGTATGGAAGTCCAGCATCGCCATCGACTATCAGGTGCCCGTCAACTTCCCGCTGACCGTCACAGGTGAGTTCACCTATACAAAGAATGTCAACGCCGTCAACCTGGACAACTACAACGTCAAGTCTATTGACGAGACATGGCAGCGTATGCCTGGTGCAGACAACCGCTACATCTATCCCTCCGACTACCGTTACAATCCCACCTACACCGACGTGAACGGCTCCACCAAGACGTTCACCAAGGACGCCTGCGTGCTGACCAACAACCACAAGGGCTATGGCTGGACGGCTAACATCACCGTGAATGCCGAGCCTATCAAGGACCTGTACATCATGGCGGCCTACACCCATACCGTGAACAAGGAAGTAACGGGTATGCCGGGCTCCAACGCCTCGTCGGCATGGAACTACCTGCACACCGTGAACGGTCCTAACGTCATCGAGGTGCGCAACTCCGGCTTCGTCACACCCGACCGCGTCATTGCCAACATCAGCTACCGCTACGGTAAGGATCACTACTCGCTGTTCTACAGCGGCTACTCACCCTCGGGCTATAGCTACTGCTACAGCAACGACATCAACGGCGACGGTCTGGCCTACGACCTGATGTATATCCCGCGTGACGACTCGGAGATTAAGTTTGCCACCGACGACGACCGCACCCGCTTCTGGGACTTCGTCGAACAGGACGACTACCTGAAGCACCATAAAGGCCAGTATGCCGAGGTGTATGGCGGACGCGCACCCTGGGTACACACCGTTGACTTCAAGTGGGCTCACGACTTCGACGTGAAGGTTGGTAATACCAAGCACAAGCTGCAGCTCATCGCCAACGTCGAGAACATCGGTAACCTGCTCAACTCCAAGTGGGGCGTTGCCAAGCAGATTCCCGGCATGAGCAACAACATGTTCAAGCTTCTCAGCGTCGCCAATGCTTCTGACGTGAAGAAGGGTGCACAGCCTATCTTCCGCATGAACACAGACATGACGACTACCTGGGACTACACCCACAGCTACGGCCAGTGCTGGCGCTTCCAGGTTGGCGTAAAGTACTACTTCAACTAATAGCCCTGACAATAGAAATGCAAGAACGGCCCCGTGTTACAACGGAGCCGTTTCTTTTTTATACTCAGGTTTCTTGCAGGCGGTGCAGGTGACAGAGCAGTAGTTTGCCGTCGCCATCGCGCAGATGCATGCCGTTGCCCTGACAATAGCGGAAGTACTGGCAGTCGGCACACTCGCCTGTGCGCATCCATTCCCGATGCCGGTAGGCGGCATAGCGGTTCTCCCAGACCTCCATGAAGTCATCTTTGTAGATGTTGCCCTGATGGTAGTCGGCACGAATGCTGGCACAGGCGGCAATGGAGCCGTCGGCCATGACGGAACCTACCGTCACACCCGCCTGACAGGCGAACAGACGGTTGCGCACCTCACCCTCGTAATTGCCCAAGAAGCCCTCGCAGCCATAGTCAGCACGGATGCGACCTTCCACGCGTACCTTATTTATATAGTTAAAGACCCCACGGAACTCCTCGTTGGTCAGCCGCATGTCGGGGTCGAGGGCAGCACGGCCCACGGGAAAGACGGTCAAGAGCCGCCAGCGCTTCACGCCCTTGGCAATGAGGAACTCCTTGATGGCATCGAGCTTGGGATAGTTGCGACGGTTGACGCAGGTGACGATGTCGAAGACGAAGCCCTCGGTGGCTACGAGCATGTCGATAGCCTGACTCACCATCTGGAAACTCTGGTCGTTGCCACGCATCCAGTTGTGGTCTTCCTCCAAACCGTCGAGGCTGATTGCCATCGTGTGAATACCAGCCCGTAGGAGTCCCTGCCAGCGCTGGGGCGTGAGGTGCAGGGCGTTGGTCACCATGCCCCAGGGAAAGCCTTTCTCATAGATGGCGCGTCCGCACTCCTCGATGTCACGGCGCATCAGCGGTTCACCGCCAGAGACCACGACAAACACGCTGTGAGGATCAGTCTTCTTGGCGATGCTGTCGAGCACCCGCAAAAAATCCTCCTTGGGCATGTCGCGGCTCTCGGCTTTCATCTTACAGTCGCTGCCACAGTGGCGGCATTTTAGGTCGCAGCGCAAAGTGCACTCCCAGAAGAGTTGCCTCAGGGGGTGCTCCTTGCAGATGCTATTCTCCTTCTGTCGCCACAGTTCGAGGGCCAGTCGCTTCTTGAGCGTCAGCGGTGTTGCCTTCATTGCTTCTTCTTCAATTTGACGTCGGTAGTCAGTTCGTACTTTCCGCTATACCAGTGGTTGTCTCCCTCGCCCACCTTCACTGCCTTATTGAAGTCAACGTCAAGGGTGTCGCTGAGGAACTCACCGCCATTAGCCTCGCCGTCGACGTCCTCAAGTACAATCTTGACATCAGACCTGGCCATTCCTTCGTACTTCAACTCGTAACGACCCGCTTCATCTGTCTGACTGGAGCTGATTTCACCTGTATATACACCAGCCTCTGTCTTGCTAATCATCTTTGCCGACGTCTGAATGTTCTTCACAGGCATGCCTGCCTCGTCCGTCACCTGCCCTTTCAGGATATAGTCAGCACTCGGGGTGCCATACAAACAAATAATAGTGTCATCATACGATGACGAACACCCATAGCCCAACACCGACAGCAGGGTTGTCAAAACAGCGTTGTACCAACGGTTCAATCTTACTTTCATCTTTACTTTTTCTTTTTTTGTTGTGATTTACGTTTTTCGTTGTTCTATAGCCTAAACGTAAACCATCGTCATTCCTTCTACCCAAACAGAAGAAAATAACGTACTTTAACTTTTTTACAACGTCATTCAGCATCGTCACGTACGAAATCGGGACGAGCATCAGGGGCATCCGTCAGGACTGTCACGTTGTCGAAGTGTACGTTACGGGTATGACGCAAATAAAAACCTTTGGCCGGCAGGTTGCCCCACATCGTGGCCTCTGGGTAGGCTTTTTCTTTCTCGTCGGCTATCGCGTCACTGATGGCTGGCAGGTCGCTGGCTTCCACCCCACCTTGGTGATGGATAGAGATATTCGAGAGCCACACGTTGCGTACGGGATAGCCGGGCAGTCCCGTGATGGAACAGCCTACAGGTCCGGCATTGCGAATCTGGAAATTCGCCAGGCGGATGCCATCGATGCTTCCCACATGGTTGACAGGAATCAGTTCGGTAATGGTGTCGTCATTGCCCTTCCCACTCAACGTTCCCCCTGCTTCCCTTAGCTGATAGCCTCTGCCACGATTGCCCAAACGGATGAAGACGGGCGACTCGGTGCCCTCAACGGTGAAGTCTGAGACACTGACATTCTCCAGCACGCCACCGTCAACGATTTCCAGTGAGAGGGCCGAGGAACCCTTCCACTGCCCGAAGAACTTCTCCTTCTGGTCGCTGCTGGGCTTCACCACGATACCTGAGATACTGATATGACGGAAGCCGCCATTGGTCTCTGTGCCGAGTTTCACGGCGTTGCAATGGCTGGAAACGACGCAGTCGCTGATGCGGATATTCTCGCAGAGGCGGGGCGAGGTGGATTTCAGGGTGATACCGTCGTCATCGCTGTCTGCCATGATGCCTTTCACTATCACATCGTGGCAGCCGTCAATATCGAGTGCGTCGTTGTTGTAGTTGTTGCGGTTGAAGACCTTGATGTCCTCGATTCTCAGTCGGTCGCAGGCCAGGTAGTGCTGCATCCAGCAGCCGGAATTCTTCAGCGTGACATCCTTGATGGTGATGTCGTTGCTTTGGATAAAACGTATCAGGTGCGGACGAGTGATGCCCTCGTCGTTCCAGGACAGCTTCTTAAATGAACGGCCTCTACCGTCGATGGTGCCACAGCCATCAATCACGACGTTGTTGACACGGTCAGCATAGATCAGTTGAATGGTGGATGTCTGCGTGCGCAACGAGACATAGTCTGACTTCATCGGCCGGTAGTCCTTCAGGTCAGTGCTGCCATATAGCGTGGCGCCCTGCTCCAGATAGAGGTGAACGCCCGACTTCAGGACAATGGAGCCTGTCTTGTATTGTCCTGTAGGTATTACCACCCTGCCGCCCCCGGCGTTCGCACAGTCGTCTATAGCCTGTTGCAAGGCCTTCGTTGAGAGCACCGTAGTGTCAGACTTCGCGCCATAGTCCACCACATTATAGTCACGTGCCGTTGCCGTCAGCATCGACAGTCCCAGCACGAACATGAATAAGATATTCCTTACCATCATCATTTTCATTTTACGACTGCAAAGTTACAACATTCTTTCGACTTCCCAGACAAAAAGACAGAATTATGGTGAGAAGATATCCTGCTTTTGTTTTTTTTTCGTATATTTGCAAAGTGAAAGCCATGGCTTAAGTACGGACTATCTCATATCAATCAAAGGCACATCTCCGGTATAGCAAGCAAGTAGCTCCCATGTAACAAGGATGCTGTAAGGGAGCAGTCCCTATTTAGGCCCAATAAATGTTCGGTAGATGTCCGATACTTGTCCGGTAGATGTTCGGTATATGACCGAACAAGTACCGAACATATAGTGAGCAAATAGCGGACAAGGAAAGAAGGAACTACGAAGCAAGACTGAGGTTAAGGTACAGGGTCGTGGGGACAGCACTGTCCCCATGACCCTCAAAGAAAAATGATCACAGAACCCCTGGTCACGCTGTATTCAATCACAGGGAAAAAAGTCATATAGCCTCTTGTCAGAGCGCACTTTCGGATGTGAAGAAGCGCATTCTTCTAATCGAAGGAGCGCATTCTGACCCCATCCAAACAGCATCTTTGGATAATGCAGATATGCTATTTGCATGATGTAAACAGCATATCTGCATGGACCAAGCATGGCACATCCGAAGAGGACGCCATTTCGATTAACCGGGAACGTCACTTCGACCTGCCGAGAACGTCACTTCGATGAATGAAGCATGTCGTCAGGACCATCGGCGCACGGCGCAGGAACATTCTCTGCACGGCGCAAGAAAATTTCCTGCAGGGTGCTCCTGGCCGAGGAGCTGGAAGGTACTCTCAGGCATGGTGCAACACGGCATTCGGGTGTCAGAACAGACGCACGTCGAAAAAGACCTCCCGTCCTCCCGTCACAGCCTTCTAATGCCGATGTACAAAGGGTTTCTGGCACGGGAGGTGTGCTGCAGACACCTCCCGTAGACCTCCCGTCACTACTCCCTAACAGCATGAGGAAGTACGGGAGGTGTATGGGAGGTCTTATGGACATACCTCCCGTGGCTCAAAGCCCCTGTACATCGAGGTTTCAAGCCCGTGACGGGAGGACGGGAGGTCTCTTTTGCAATCAGCGTGAATCGTAAAAAAGGGTCGTGGGGAGAGGCACTTGACCCATGATTGGGCTAACAGTCCCTACCCCCATAACCCGTAATAACAGAACATCATGTCCTTTATGGTACACAAGCGGGTCAAGTGCCTCCATGACCCATCTGACGCCTTTTTACACATTAGGGTCGATTTCGCTGTGTACTTAGTTTAATGTATGTCAAAAAGGATAAAGATTATTTTCGCCTTATCAGTTCAACCTCACAGCGTGCCTGTCAACATGTGATCTTTGACAGCAGAACGGTCAAAAGTGCGTTGTACCAACGGTTTAATCTTACTTTCGTCTTTGCTTTTCTTTTTGGTTATTACATACGTTATGCCCTATTTCTATAACCTAAACGCAGAAGATTGGCATACCTTCTACTTGGGTACAAGAAAATAACCTTTTTTAACCTAAGCCTTCCTACTTATTTCTTGTATCTTATGCATTTTTTCTTTATCTTTGCAGCAAATTACTAACCTATTAATTCGATACGAATATGAAGAAACTATTCCTTTTGCTCATGATGATGTTGCTGCCACTCGCAGCAAATGCGTATGATGCTAAAGTTGACGGCATATTCTACAATCTGTCGGGAACAACGGCCGAGGTGACGTACAAGAAATTAAAGAAAAAGACCTATAAAGGAGCTGTAGCTATCCCCTCGTCAATTACATATAAAGGTAAAACTTATAGTGTGACGGGCATCGGAGAAAGTGCCTTCGAAGATTGCAGTGAACTGACCTCCGTCACCATCCCCGCCAGCGTGACGAGCATCGGAGTAGATGCGTTCTATAACTGCGCCGGCCTGACCTCCGTCACCATCCCCACCAGCGTGACGAGCATCGGAAAAAGGGCATTCTATAGTTGCAGCGGCCTGAAATCAGTCACCATCCCCACCAGCGTGACGAGCATCGGATTCTTGGCGTTCAATCGTTGCCTTGACTTGACATCTGTTGTAGTTGCTGATGGCAATACAGTGTATGACAGTCGCGAAGGCTGTAATGCCATTATTGAGACAGCTACCAACACGTTGATAACGGGCTGCCGAACTACCGTCATCCCCAACAGTGTGACGAGCATCAAAAGTTGGGCGTTCTATAAATGCTTCGGCCTGACCTCCGTCACCATCCCCACCAGCGTGACGAGCATCGAGGAGAATACTTTCTCTGAGTGCTTCGGACTGAAATCCGTCACCATCCCCGCCAGCGTGACGAGCATCGGAGAAAAGGCGTTCTACCATTGCTTCCTAACGTCAATCACTATTCCCAACAGCGTGACGACCATCGGAGAAGAGGCGTTCGGCAGCTGCTGGAGCCTGACCTCCGTCGATATCCCCAACAGCGTGACGAGCATCGGGAAAAGGGCGTTCAGTAGTTGCTGGAGCCTGGCCTCCGTCACCATCGGCAACAGCGTGACGACTATCGGAGAAGAGGCGTTCAAGGATTGCAGAGACCTGACCACCGTCACCATCGGCAACAGCGTGAAGAACATCGGATTCATGGCGTTCGATGGTTGCAGAAGACTATCGAAAGTCGTTGTCAGCGATATTGCTGCCTGGTGCGGTATCACTTTTAATTTTGTAGATTCCAATCCGCTATACCGTGCCAAGCATCTCTATAATGATGTGGACATGGAAATCACCGACTTAGTTATCCCTGACGGCGTGACGAGCATCGGAGAATGGAGCTTCTATGGTTGTACTGGCCTGACATCCGTTACTATCCCCAACAGTGTGACGAGCATCGGAAGCGGTGCGTTCTCAGAATGCTACGCCCTGGCACCCGTCACCATTCCTAACAGCGTGACAAAAATCGGAGAAGGTGCGTTCTATAAATCTTCTGCACCTTCTTTAGCATCCTCTTCGTCCAGCTCAGACAGTGGTTCTAACAGTAGTTCCAGTTCCTCTAATTCTCTCACTGCATATACCCCTGTTCGAAACAATACGTATCAAAGTAATAATTACAACAAATACAACTCTTCGTCAAACAAGCAAAGTATAAACAGGAACAGTAGCACAGCAACACAGACATCTACATACAACAGCACTTCCAGGAATACAACATCTGAAAGAGAAAGGCAGACTACAAAAAGGAACACGACATACAATTCTGGCTCCACGCGGACAACATATTCCTCCAGCACGAGTTCCTCTAACAATTCATCTAATTCTCGGTCGTCGGTCGGCAATACAACCAATACAAAAGAACACAAGAAATGCCTCAAATGCAATGGCTCAGGTAAGGTGAATTGCTACACTTGTAAGGGTAGAGGCCATCTCACATGTAAAGCGTGCAAAGGAACGGGCTACTGGACTCAAAAAGGTGTGAGACACAATTGCAACGCCTGCCGTAGAGGCACCATACAATGCTACACTTGCGTCGGTAAAGGCACAGTTAAATGCATATCTTGCTCAGGGAAGGGATATCATTAAACCGATAAGTATACAAGTAATCATTCATTAATGAACAAACAAAAATGAATATAACGATAGACGAAGATTATTTCGAGCAAATTAAAGATCAACTCACCCCTTTGGGTATGAGTGGACTTTACACAGATGAGGACGGAAATTTTGTAAGTGTTGAGCCAATAAATAACAAAAGTGACACAACAGGAAAAACTCCCCATCCATATCAAAAATCTGTGCAGCAAGAAAATCCAGACCGCAGCAATCCCGGTTATTGGGTTCAATTCTATGACCCACGCTATTGTAGTGAGAGCTGCGAGGATTATTGCAAGAAAATGGCGGCAAAATATGGATATCGAGAGAAATAACTCTTGTTGGTTTAGGGAGAGACAATTCCTAATGCCTTGCAGTATGTGTCAGTCACTTCCTTCTTTCTCTGCAGCATTTCTTCAATATTATTGACCAATACGATATCGCCTTCTATGCCTTCTACAATCACATCGGGTGTATAAGAACTGCGGGCTATAGTCAACGTGGAATAAGGAAAGAGCCCCTGCGGCGTAATGCGCTCTTTGCCACGCTCAAACCACAGATAATTCTCCACGCAGGTTTCTCGCTTCACCTTACCACGATATAAACGCGAACTTACAACGTAGTCATCAGGAACATTGTATTTAGGAGCCTCTTCTGAAGCTTTTTCGCCAACATCTATGCTGTACGGCTCGAAACGTTTGCACTCCAGTTCCCGACCGTCGTCCTTGCCGTAAAGCACCTCATAGCTTACCATACTGAAAGGTGTCTCGTTGGCAAGATAATGCTCGCCCGCCTGAAGATAATGACGCGTTACGGAACCATTGAGAGTCGTCATGTCATACCCCATCAAGTAAATTGTTTCGTAGCGACATTCGGTGACAAGACCTGTCCACACCATCCTCTGCACTTTAGCGGGGAGAATGAATATCATCATCAAAATATAACCGACAAGCACAAACGGAGCCCAGCTGAACGCTTTTCGGACATAACCCCACGCTAATAAAGCTATCACGCCCGACAATGGCAGGAACCATATCAGCGTATTGCTTACTCTTCCCGTCAGCATAATGTTGATGGTGCCGTAACCAATGCCGTAGAGTAGCGACAAGCCAAACATGGCCACGATAATAAGATAGGGACCAGTAACTCCGTTTTCTGAGTTATTCATTTGAAATCGCAGTGTTTATCACATAATAGAAGATGATGCCAGTGACGAGGCCGGCGATGGCATCGATGGCATAGTGGGCGTAGATGTAGACGGTGGCGAAGCACATCAGCACGTAGAACGGCAAGATGGTGAGGATGAGGCGACGGCTGCGGGTGCGCAATGCCAACAGCATGATGACCGTCGTTACACCAACATGGCTGCTGGGGAAGGCGGCGGTGGGACGCTCGCCGGCATCGTGGGTGATGTCGAGCAGATGGTAGAAGAAGCCGTCGCTCCAACCGGGAGCCGCCATGCGCTCACTATGCGTCAGGAACCAGTCGCCAAGATTGGGGAAGATGCCCTGGGCTATCTGGTCGGTGCCCACGGCGAGGTAATAGAACTGGGGCCCCGTGACGGGTAGCAGAATGAAGATGACATAGTAGGCAAAAAATGAACCCAGCATGGCGAGAGCACACATCTGGAACTCATGGTAGCGCTGAAAGAAATAATAGAGGTACACTATGAGCATCAGCGGGAAATAGGAGACATAGCCTAAGCACATCAGTTCCGAAAACCACCCCCACGGAACAATCTGCGAGAAGAGCAATGACGGCTGACAGCCGAAGACAGCCTGTTCGCAACTGGCAAAGACGTGGTCGAGGTTAGGCAGCACACGGTTCAGTTCGTAGGTGTCGGGATACCACCACGACAGAAAAACCATCTGCACGACGATGCGCAGGAGCATGGTCAGCCGGCATGGCTTCCACCGATAGATGCCCCATGCCGCCAAGGTAGCGGCCACGAAGGCGGCGCGCAGTCCAAGCATGGCGCCAGGATTGACCAGCCGAGGCCATGTCACTGCCATCATGACGAGCGTCACGAGCAGATAGCCCATGGCTATCCATTCGACGGTGAGCAGACCCTTTGTACTTTTAACTTTAGAGCCAGCCATTTTCGCGATACCATTTAATGCTGCGGCGGACGCCCTCTTCCAACTTGACCTGTGGCTTGTAGCCCAGCTCCTGGCATGCAGGGGTGATGTCGCAACGCCAGTTGCGCTGCCGCATGATGTAGTACTTGTCGTTGTTGAGTGCCGTCACCTTGCCCGTCAGCCGTCCGACATACTCGCCGACGAACGTGATGACGCGCAACAGCCAGAGGGGGGCGGTGATGCGTATCCACCAGGGGTTGCCCAGCTCGCGGCGGATGTAGTTGCTGAAGGCTGCGGACTGGTACACCTCGCCGTCGGACAGGAAGTAGCGTCGGCCCGTCTGTCCCTTCTCCAGAGCCAGGAAGACGGCCTGCACGACGTCGGTGACATAGACGAAGGTGATGTCCTGCTGCCGGAAGCCCACGGCGAAGTCGGTATGCGCCTGGATGCTCTTGGCCATCATGAAGTAGTCGCGCTCCCTGGGACCATAGACTCCCGTGGGCCTTAATATAATATAAGGTATAGGTTGCGTGTCGAGCCATTGCTCTGCCTGCAGCTTGCTCTCGCCATAGGCGGTGTTGGGACGAGGCGTGTCGCTCTCACGGATTTCCTCGTAGGGCTGCTGTTCGCGAATGGCACCCATGATGCTCAGCGAACTGATGTAGACGAAGCGCCGCAAGGGCATCTGCAAAGCCAGCAGGGCACGCACCAGATGCTTGGTGCCCTCGGTATTGATGCGGAAGAAGTCCTGCTTGTCCAGACACTTCGTAACGCCGGCGGCATGGATGACGTAGTCGAAGCGGTGGCCGGCCAGCTGCTGGCGCAGGGCCTCCTCGGACGACAGGTTCAACTCGATGAAATGGATGCGTTCGTCGGTCAGAAACTGGTGGGAGCTGCTCTTGCGCACAGCTGCCCACACCTCAAAATTCCGCCGGAGCGCCTCCTCCACAATGAACGACCCGATGAAGCCGCTCGCTCCCGTGATTAGTATGCTTGTCATTTCTCTGCTATGGTAAAGTCCAGCTGGCGCTTCTCGATGTTGGCACGAGCCACCCGAATGCGGATGGGGTCGCCCAACTGGTATTTGTTGTGATGACGGCGGCCTACCAGACAGTAGTTGCGCTCATCGAAGTCGTAGTAGTCGTCATCCAGGTCACGCATGGGCACCATGCCCTCGCAGTGGTTTTCGTCAATCTCACAGTAGATGCCATACGACTGGATGCCGCTGATGTGGGCGTCGTACTCGTTGCCGATCTTGTCGGCCATGAACTCCACCATCTTGTACTTGATGCTGTCACGCTCGGCCTGCTGTGCCGTCTGCTCCATGTCCGAGCAGTGCTCGCACAGTTCCTCGTATTTCTCCTGGTTGGCAGAGCGTCCGCCTTCCTGGTATTTTGTCAGCAGGCGATGCACCATTGTGTCGGGATAGCGGCGGATGGGTGATGTGAAGTGGGTGTAGTATTCGAAGGCCAAACCATAGTGCCCGATGTTGTGCGTCGAGTACTTTGCCTTCATCATGGCACGCAGGGCGACGGTCTCGATGAGTTTCTGCTCCTTCTTGCCCTGGCAGCCGTCCATCAGCGCATTCAGCGAACGCGAGATGGCTCCCTTGGTGCCAGCGGTCTTCATCTTGTAGCCGAACTTCACCACAAACTCGCGCAGTGTTTCCAACTTCGTGGGGTCGGGCTGGTCATGGATACGGTAGACGAAGGTCTTGGCCTTTGGACTATGGGCATTGGACTTTGAACTTTTGGACTTCACCTTGCCGATGTGTTCGGCGACGGTGCGGTTGGCCAGCAGCATGAACTCCTCGATGAGCTGGGTGGCGTCATTGCTCTTCTTGAAGTAGGCGCGGGTGGGTTTGCCGTCCTCGTCGATGTCGAAGTGCAGCTCCTCGCGGTCGAACTTCACTGCCCCGCCCTTGAAGCGGCGCTCACGCAGATGCTTTGCCAGCCGGTCAAGGGTGCGCAATTCGTCAGCATAGTCTCCGTCACGACCCGTCAGGATGTCCTGTACCTCCTCGTAAGCATAGCGGCGATTGCTCTTGATGACAGTATGCACAATGCGGTAGTCCTTGACGTTGGCCTCGTCATCCAGTGTCAAGACCACACTATAGCACAGCTTCTCCTCGTCGGGGCGCAGCGAACAAATGAAGTTACACAGGCGCTCGGGCAGCATGGGTATGGTGCGGTCAACGAGATAGACGCTCGTGGCACGCTTCGTGGCCTCCTTGTCTATCGTGGAACCTTCCTTGACATAGTGGCTGACATCGGCGATGTGGACGCCAACCTCCCAAAACTTACCTTGCTTACGGATGCTGAGGGCATCGTCGAAGTCCTTGGCATCCTTCGGGTCGATGGTGCAGGTAAAGACTTCGCGGAAGTCCTCACGACGTTTGATTTCCTGTTCCGTGATACCCGCATCCATCTTCTCTGCGGCATCCTCCACATTCTTCGGGTACTTGTACGGCAGCCCATATTGGGCCAGGATGGCATGCATCTCGACGTTATTGTCACCCTCCTTGCCCAGGACGTCGATGACCTCGCCGACGATGTTCTTCGACTCTTTCGACGGCCACTGCGTAATCTTGACCACGGCCTTGTCGCCTGTCTTGCCGCCCTTCAGTTTCTTCTTCGGTATCAGCACGTCGTGCACGAAGATGTTTCCTTCAGTCACGAGAAAGGCATAGTCCTTCTCCACCTTCAGCTTACCCACGGCCTGGTTGACCTTGTGCGACAGAATCTCCACCACCATCGCCTCCTTCATATGCCGCTCACGGCGAGCCATCATGGCCACGCGCACGCGGTCGCCGTTCATGGCAAACAGCGAGTTGCGCTCCGAGACGAAGATGTTCTTGCTGCCGTCGTCGGGTTGGAACGAGTTCTTGCCGTTAGCCTTGCGGATGAACGTACCCTCCTGTACCTGTGTTTTCAGGTTCAGCCGATACGCATTGTCGCCATCCTTGGTCAGGAAGTCGTCCCATGCCATCTCGTCCATGGTTTCCACTGCCAGCATCTTGGCCGGATGCGTCGACAGTTTCAGGTTCCTAAAGATCTGCTTAAACGAGAATGTCTCGTTCGGGTTCTGCTGAAACAAGGTCTGCAGCATCTCCACCAAGCGCTGTTTCGTCAGTCGCTTACCACTCTTGTGCTTACTCATAGTCGTACCGTTTTTTAAGTTTTCGACAAAAGTACGAATAAAAAAGGAAAGGACAAAACAAAAAGCGGTTTTTGTTTTGTCCTCCCCGTCGAAAGTGGCTTCAAAGGTGTTAACCAAAGAAAAACTTGCCTCCAAAGTGCAAGATTCAGCCTTTTTTGCGTTATAACTAAAAAAACATAACGTAACGAGATGAAAAGAAAAAAAATATTTGTATTATGGGCGATGGCACTGCTGCTGACGGCGGCATGTGCAAATGACAGCGATATGTTGAGCTATCAACCGCCACACTTTAACGCTAATTCGGATGCGGCTGGCATCTACGACGGTGAATGGACAGTCAACAAACAGGTGGTGGACACGGCCCGGCTGGAAATCGGCAGAAGCCTGAAGCTCCGTCTGCCGGAAGACTACCTGACCCGCCTGTGTTTCCCCGACAAGAGCGGAGCAGAAAGCCCGCAACCCCAAGGAAAATCCATAGTGGTCTATCCCTCGACGCAAGGCTATTCGGAACAAATGGAGCTCTACAACTTTTGTTATGCGATATTTGACCAAAAAAATGGAAAGCGGTTTTATAGTATTGGCTATTATTATGCCACTATCACCGATGTCGATTACCGTATCGACCTGCTAAGCAACGACTATGGTAATGCCATCTTCAGGTTAGACACGGGTCTGTGGACGATAGCCATCCCCATCAGGGGCTTCTTCATCTCCAATACCATTACCAACGAAGAACGCGAACAGCCGCTGTCACAGCCCGTCACCATCTACTATAACGCCAAGACACGCATCAGATAAAAACAGGTGGTGGAGACGGAAAGACAACTGCTGGAGGCGATACGCAACGGTGAGCGGGCGGCACTGCGCCGACTCTACGAACGCTATGCGGACTATGCCATGGCCATCGGGCTGAGGTATATACCTGAGCGCGACGAGGTGCGTGACGTGCTGCAAGACAGTTTTGTCAAAATCCTCACCTCCATCGGGCAGTTCAGCTATCACGGCGAAGGGTCGCTGAAGGCATGGGTGAGCCGCATCGTCAGCAACCGCGCTGTCGACTACCTGCGTGAGCACCAGCGCTTCGTACTGGTCAGCGGCATCCCGGACGAGGCGGATGATACCGTAGCTGACAATTACCTCACAGGGGCATCGGAAGCGATGCCAGAGGGCGTGCCGCCCGACGTGCTTCTGGAGATGATCGGTCGGCTGCCCGCCAACTACCGCACGGTGCTCAACCTTTTCGTCTTTGACGGACAGTCGCACAGGGAGATAGCACAACTCTTGGACATCAAGGAAAGCACTTCGGCCTCGCTATTCTTCAGGGCGAAAAAGATGCTGGCAAAAATAATCAAGGAATACCTCAACGAACAAGGAATATGAAACAGGACAAGTGGACACAACAACTGCACGACAAGCTGGCGGAGCACGAGACGGCTGCGCCAGAAGGATTATGGGCAGACATCGAGGCCGCACTCCAGCAACAACCTCAGCCCAGACAGTCCCGTTTCATGGCCTTGCGACGGTGGGCGGTAGCAGCGTCATTGGCAGCCCTGATGTTAGGAGGCGGCTACCTGCTGTGGGACAGTCATGACGAACGCATGGCAGAAAACATGCAGAATGTCATGGTCTCCGACGTAGAGCCGGCATTGCCCGTTCTTCAGGACATCCAAACAGAAAAAGCCAACACGGCCACGCCCGTGCGCCAGGTGGTCAGCGGCAAAACCGCTGACAACACGATGCCTGGCTTTGTTGTTGTCAGCGGTTTTGCCGCTGACGCAGACACGACCAGCACTCCTACCCCCCAAGCTCATTTCGTGGAGGGTGAAAGGTGGAAAGTGGAAGGAGAACACCCTGCAACAGACAATTCTCCCTCCACCCTCCACCTTCCACCCTCCATCAGAAAACCCTCCACCAGAAAACCCTCCACCAAAAAGGCATCACCCACCATTGGCTTGTATGCCATGAATGCAATGGGGGCCCAGAACGACCATAACGGTGTCATCATGGCTCCAAGCATGGCACAGCAGTTTGAGAACACCTACGAAAACAGCCAAGTAGCAGCCGGCAGAAGCTACAGATCCTTCACGCTGTCGGGCTATGAGGAGCACCAGCACCACTATCAGCCCGTCACCTTCGGACTGACGCTGAGCTATCCGCTCACCAACCGGCTGTCGCTGATGACGGGCGTGGTCTATACAAAATTGCTGTCGGACTTCACCCAGATTATGCGTAGTCAACAGGTACAGCAGGAGCAGACGCTGCACTATGTCGGCGTTCCACTCGTCCTGAACTACCGGCTGTGGCAATATAAGGGCTTCAAGACCTATCTGTCGGCAGGAGGTAAGGCCGACTGGAACGTAGCGACACACCTGGAGACAGAGGGCGTGAACCAGCCGTTGCCCAAGGACCGCATGCAATGGTCGCTGAACGGCAGCCTCGGCGTGCAGTATGACGTCATCCCCTTGTTGGGACTGTATGCTGAGCCCGGCCTGAGTTGGTATCCCGACAACGGCAGCCGCCTGCAGAACTACTTCAAGGACAAGCCCCTGACGTTCAGCCTGCAACTGGGACTGCGACTGAACATCGGACAGTGAATAAAACCAATAAAAACAAAAAAACGGACTTTTGTTTTGTTTTGTCCTCGCTTATTCGTACCTTTGGCTTCGCCGAAGTTACTTTCGCTCGACAATAAAAACAAAAAAACGGACTTTTGTTTTGTTTTGTCCTCGCTTATTCGTACCTTTGTGGCTGATTTCCTAATAAATAAACCATCATGAAACCTAAGTTATTAATTATCATTGCTCTGTCCATGACCATGCTGACGGCCTGGGCACAGGAAAATGTCAACATGAAATTCGGTAAACCAACCAAGGAAGAACTGACGATGACCACCTACGAGGCCGACCCGCAGGCCGATGCCGTTGTGCTCTGCCGGCTGACCGATGTGGAATACACCATACAGTCTATCACCTACTTGATAGACTATCACGAAAAGGTGCGCATCAAAGTACTGAAACCCGATGGTGCCCGCTTCGCCAAGGTGGTCATACCCTACCAGCAGCACATGGCCATCAACAGCATCGGCGGTACGAAAGTCACGGCTATGGCCCTTCCGAAGCCCGGAGGCAGTTCTGACTCCTATTTTGAGGGCGAGGGCGTTTCCATGACGGAAGGCGTCTTTGGTACGGATGCAGACGATATTGTAGAGGACATCAAGGCTACGGCCTTCAACATGGAGGGTGGAAAGATGGTGAAAACCATTTTGAAGAAAAGCGACATTGTGAATAAGAAGATTGACGAGCAGAACTATCTCGTGGAGTTCACTGTTCCCAACGTCAAGGAGGGCACCGTCATAGAATACGAGTACAACATCCACAGCCAACTCTTCTGGCAGTTGCGCGACTGGTATGCCCAATGCGAAATCCCCGTAGTCTATGCCAAACTGGACATGGACATCCCCAGCTACCTCATCTATAACATCGAAGACCATGGCATCCAGCGACTGACATACACCTGTACCGCCGGTTCCATGAAGTTCAAGCTTGTCAGCGACCCGCTGGCCAACCCGATGACCATCACCACCAACCACTACGTCTACATAGGCCGCAACCTGAGGGCTATGCCAAAAGATGACTACGTATGGAACATTCAGGACTACTGCGCAGGTATCACGGCCGAACTGAGGACCTACCGCCTGCCGGGCATGTCGCAGATGGACTTTGCCAAGACGTGGCAGCAGATTGACGAGCTGATACTCGGCTCGGACGCTTTCAATCTGCAACTGAATGCCCACAGCCCGCTGCATCAGGAACTGCAGGAGGCTCATATCCAGGACATCGCCGACGTACAGGAGCGGGCCGCCGCCGTCTATCAGTTAGTGACGGGTCGCGTCAAATGGAACGGTAAATACGACCTGTGGCCACAACCCACCAAGGAAGTGCTTCAGCAGGGTACGGGCAGCAATGCCGACATCAACATGTTGCTCATCCAGTCGCTGAAGGATGTGGGCCTGGAGGCGCTTCCCGTGGTACTCCGCAGCCGTGACCAGGGCATGCTGCCCTACAACTTCCCCTCGTTCCAGAAGCTCACCACCTACGTGGTCGGCGTCAAACAGACCAATGGCCAATATGCCTATGTCGACGCCACGTCGACTGGCGGCTGGCTGAACGTGCTACCTGCCATACTCCTGGCAGACCGCGCCCGGCTGGTGAACCCCAAGGGCAGCACATGGGTAGACCTACAGAAAACCATCAAGGCCAAGACCGTCACCGCTATCGAGGCAACGCTGTCGGCTGACGGCACCATACGTGGAACACAGACCACACAATACGAAGGCGTGGCTGCCCAGTCGTTCCGTCAGCAGCAGCACAGCACCGAGTTTGCACCAAAAGCTAAGGATAGTACGGCAGTCAACTACCTGGGAACGGTTGCCAACGGACAAATCAGCTTCTGCCCCTTCCCCACTCCCCCCATCCAGCCACGTCCATTTGCTACGGAGGACCGCCTGATGCCAGTCGAATTCCCCAGCCTGACGTCAGAGATGATGACAGTCAACATCACCCTGCCGGAAGGCTATGCGCTAGTCGACAAACCGGAACAGTATAACATGGTGACGACCGACAAGGGTATTGAAGGCCGCCTATTCGTCAGCCAGATTGGCCAGAAGTTGCAGGTACTCTACCTCTTCAACGTCAACAAGGTAAAGCAGGATCCCAAGAACTATCCCGCCATCCGTCAGATGTTCGAGACCTTTACCAACTTCGGAAAGACGCTGTTGGTGGTCAAGCCTGAATCGAAATAGCGAACTATGGAGCAGCTCTTGCACTATTGTTGGAAGCACAAGCTATGGTCTGCAAAGCCGCTGGAGACGACCGACGGACGGCTGGTGGAGGTGATAGACCCCGGCCTGCACAACCGCAATGCCGGCCCCGATTTCTTCAATGCCAAGGTGAAGATTGGCGGCACGCTGTGGGTGGGCAATGTCGAGATTCACGACAAAGCCAGCGACTGGTATGTGCATGGGCATGACCACGATGCCAACTACGACAACGTGGTGCTCCACGTCGTGGGCATTGCCGACCGTGACGTGCAGACGCAGCAGGGCAATTTCATCCCGCAGCTGTGCCTGACGGTACCGCTGTCGGTACTCAACAACTACGAAGAGCTGCTGAAGACAGACTCCTATCCCCCCTGCTATCGCATCATACCCTCGTTGGCCAGCCTCACCGTCCATGCGTGGATGGCGGCCCTGCAGACCGAGCGGTTGGAACAGAAAACCGTGGCCATCGAGCAGCGCGCCCGACAGGCCAACGGCTCGTGGGAGGATGCTTACTTCATGACGCTGGCACGCAACTACGGCTTCGGCATCAATGGCGACGCCTTCGAGGAGTGGGCGCGTCACATTCCTTTGGCTGCCGCTGGCAAGCACCGCGACGACCTCTTCCAGATAGAGGCCATCTTCCTGGGGCAGGCAGGACTGCTGGACCTACAGGCCATCCCCGAGCGCTACCAGCAGGACGCGCTGAACGAGGGCTACTTCGCCAAGCTGCGCAACGAATACCAGTATCTGGCACATAAGTTCCAACTGCAACCCATGGACTACAAGCGCTGGCGCTTCCTACGCCTGCGCCCCCAGAACTTCCCCCACATCCGCATCGCCCAGCTGGCCAACCTCTACTACCAGCGTAAGGCCGGACTGTCGCAGCTGATGGAATGCCGCGACATGGCAAGCCTCAGCGAACAACTGCGCACGCAGGTCACACCCTACTGGGAGACACACTACACCTTCGGCTCGGAGAGCGTACGCAATGCCAAGCACCTGTCGCCGTTCAGCATCAACCTGCTCATCATCAACACCTGCATACCCCTGCTCTTTGCCTACGGACGCCACACCTCGCACGAGGAACTGTGCGACCGCGCCTTCGACTTCCTGGAACAGCTCAAGGCCGAGAACAACCACATCGTCCGCATGTGGCAGGAGTGTGGACTGCAGGTCAGGTCGGCTGGCGACTCACAAGCACTCATCCAACTCAAGAAGGAATACTGCGACCGCAAGGACTGCCTGCGCTGTCGCATCGGCTATGAATATTTACGCGCTTCGCGCTAATGGATAATGGATAATTGATAATTGACAATGCATAAATACGTTTTTGAAACCCGCATGGAGGTGCGCGACTACGAGTGCGACATCGAAGGCATCGTCAACAATGCCAACTACCTCCACTACACCGAGCACACGCGCCACCTCTTCCTGAAGGAGTGCGGCCTAAGTTTTGCCGAGATGCACCAGAAAGGCATCGATGCCGTGGTGGCACGCATGAAGCTGCAGTTCAAGGTGCCGCTGCGCTGTGACGACGAGTTCATCTCACGCCTGTGGCTCGAGAAGCAGGGTATCAAATACATCTTCCATCAGGACATCTTCCGTGCCTCAGACGAGGAACTCTGCTTCCGCGGCGACATCACGCTGGTCTGCCTGGTCAACGGCAGCCTCAGCGACAGCGAGGAATACAACCAAGCGTTTCGCCAATACATCGATGCCCAAGAATGACAATGCCTGACGAGATATACTACACCATAGCTCTGACCCGCATGACGGGATTCAATGCGGCCATGGCCCTGCAGCTCTACCAGGCGCTGGGCAGCGGACAGGCTGTCTACGAGCACCGCAACGACATCGGTGACGTCATCCCCGACGCCACGCCACGCCTGTGTGAATCGATGAAGCACTGGGACGATGCGCTGAAGCGGGCTGCCGCCGAGATGAAGTTTATCACCAAGAACAACATCCGCGCACTCGCCATCAACGATATCGACTATCCGCAGCGACTGGCAGAATGTCCAGACGCACCTATCCTATTATATTATAAAGGTACGGCAGACCTCAACCAACGCTACGTCCTCAACATGGTGGGCACGCGCCGCTGTACCACCTATGGACAGGACCTTATTCGCCACTTCATCAGCGACCTGCGACAACTGTGCCCACAGGTGCTCGTCGTCAGCGGATTGGCCTACGGCATCGACATCTGCGCCCACCGCAATGCCTTGCAGCAAGGCTACGAGACCGTAGGCGTACTAGCACATGGACTGGACCAGATCTATCCCTATGCCCACCGCGATACCGCTGCGGAGATGGTCCGGCAGGGCGGTCTGCTGACGGAATATGTCAGCCAGACGGAGGCACTGCCCAACAACTTCCGCCAGCGCAACCGCATCGTGGCAGGCATGTCGGACTGTACCATCCTCGTCGAAAGTGCCTACAAGGGCGGCGGCCTCATCACCTGCCGCATCGCCCAGGAATACGGACGCGATGTCTTTGCCTTCCCCGGTGCCGTGGGCATGGCCTATAGCGAAGGCTGCAACCACATGATACGCAACAATACCGCTGCCCTCATCACCTCGGCTGCCGACTTCTTAGAGACCATGCGCTGGCAGACCGTCGAGCAGCAGAAGGAGGGCGTCCAGCGGCAACTCTTCCCCGACCTGACATCCGAAGAGCAACAGGTAGTCAGCCTGCTCCAGCAGACCAATGACCTGCAGCTGAACATCATCAGTGTCAAGACTAACATTCCTGTCGGCCAGCTTACCGCCCTGCTCTTCCAGTTAGAGATGAAGGGCGTCATCAAGCCCCTCGCCGGCGGCACTTATCATCTACTGTAACATCAATTATTCAATAATCACATTAAAACTATGAATTTCAAAAAGCTATTTTTCGCTGCGGTGGCATTCGTTTGCACCACAGCCGTGGTGGCGCAGGACATGCAGCTGCCAGCCATCCCCATCGATCCCGCAGTACGCATTGGTAAGTTGGACAACGGACTGACCTACTACATCCGTCATAACGGCTACCCCGAAAACGTGGCCAACTTCTACATCGCCCAGCGTGTCGGCTCCATCCAAGAGGATGACAGCCAGCGCGGTCTGGCCCACTTCCTGGAGCACATGGCCTTCAACGGCTCCGAGCACTTCAAGGGCAACGGTATCATCGAGTTCACACGCTCGCTGGGCGTGGAGTTCGGCAGCGACCTGAACGCCTATACCAGCATCGACCAAACGGTCTATCGCGTCTGCGACGTGCCCACCAAGCGCGCCACAGCCCTCGACTCCTGTCTGCTCATCCTCAAGGACTGGTCGAACGGACTACTCCTCGAACCCGAAGAGATTGACAAGGAGCGCGACGTCGTACACAACGAGTGGCGAATGGGTGAGGGTCCTGACATGCGCATGTTCCAGCGCGCACTGCCGAAGATGTACCCGGGGTCCAAGTATGGTGAGCGCCTGCCCATCGGACTGATGTCCGTCATCGACAGCTTCCGTCCCGAGACGCTGCGCGCCTACTACCACAAGTGGTACCGTCCTGACAACCAGGCCATCATCGTCGTCGGCGACATCGACGTCGACCACATGGAGGCCAAGATCAAGGAGTTGTTCAGCGGCATCAAGGTCGATGCCAACGCCCCGAAAGTGGTGGCCGAGGCCGTACCCGACAACAAGGAGGCCATATACATCTTCGAGAAAGACAAGGAGCAGCAGATGAGCCAAGTAGCTATCATGATGAAACACGACGCCATAGCCCCCGAGGAGAAGACTACACTGGCATATCTCATACAGGACTATGAGGTGAGCGTCATCTCGCAGATGATAGGCCAGCGCCTGTCGGAGATGGCACAGGAGGAGTCGTGCCCGTTCTTCCAGGCCATGGCCGACGACGGACAGTACCTGCTCTCGAAGACCAAGGACTGCTTCGAACTCGTCGGCATTCCCAAGGAGGGCAAGGACCTGGAGACCCTGCAGACCCTCTACCGCGAGGCACGCCGCGTCTTGGAGTACGGATTCACCGCCACGGAGTATGCCCGCGCCCAGGCCGACTACCTGAGTGGACTGGAGAAGGCATACACCAACCGCGACAAGCGCAAGAACGCCGAATTTGGCAATGCCTACCGCGACCACTTCCTGACCAACGAGCCTATCCCGCCGTTGGAGGAACTCTTCAGCACAATGCAGATGCTGGTGCCTAACATCCCCGTAGAGGCTATCAACCAGATGCTGCCCGACCTCATCAGCAAGACCGACAGCAACCTCGTCGTCATGATTCTGGCACAGGAGAAGGAGGGTAAGAACTATCCCACCGAGCAGCAGATGGCAGCAGCCGTCGCAGCAGCACGCGCCGAGACCATCGAGGCATACGTGGACAACGTGAAAGACGAGCCACTGGTGGACGTTACCAAGCTGCAGCCCGGCAAGATAGTCAGCGAGACGGAAAATACTACCTTTGGCTATAAGGAGCTGAAGCTCTCGAACGGTGCCACCGTCATCCTCAAGAAGACCGACTTCAAGGACGACGAAATCCAGATGCAGGCCTTCGGCAAGGGCGGCAAGTCCGTCTACGGCGCTGCCGACTACGCCAACCTGAAGGTGTTCGACCAGGCCATCGGCATGAGCGGCATCGGCAACTTCCTGAGCACTGAGCTGCAGAAGGCACTGGCCGGCAAGGAGTGCAATGCCGACGCTACGTTAGGCAATACCCGCCAGTATATCACCGCCCACTCCACACCGAAGGATATTGAGACGATGATGCAGATGCAGTACCTCTACTTCACTGCCATCAACAAGGACGAGAAACAGTTCCAGAACCTGATGACCCAGCTGGATATGGCACTCAAGAACAAGAGTCTGTCGCCCGACATGGTGCTCAGCGACTCGCTGGCTGCAACCCTCTATGCCCACAACCCGCGCTTTGCACAGATAGACATCAAGGACCTGAAGGACATCAGCTACGACCGCATCCTGGAGATTGCCCAAGACCGCTTCAAGAACGCCGGACAGTTTACCTTCATCTTCTGCGGTAACTTCGACGAGGCCATCCTGCGCCCGCTCATCGAGCAGTACATTGCCTCGCTCCCCTCAACGGGAGAGGCTGACGACTTCAACGAAATCCTGACACTGGCGAAGGGCGAGGTTGTCAACAACTTCAAGGTGAAGACGGAGTCACCCAAGGCTACAGCCTTCGAGATGTGGTATGCCGACATGCCTTACACCCTCGACAACATCGTCAAGCTCGACGCTGTCGGTCAGGTGCTGTCGATGATCTACCTGAAGACCATCCGCGAGGACGAGAGTGCTGCCTATTCGTGCGGTGCTGCCGGTGGCTTCAACCTCAGCAGCCGCCAGCCCAAAGCCATGCTGCAGGGCTACTGCCCCATGAACCCCGACAAGCAGGAGATTGCCGTCCGTCTGCTCCACGAGGGCATTGCCGGCATGCAGAAGACTGTCGATGCCGACCAGCTGACAAAGGTCAAGGAGTACATGCTCAAGCAGTTTGACGTCGATGCCAAGAAGAACGGCTACTGGGTGAACACCATCACCACGTGGAAAGACTATGGCCTGGATGTCTACACCGACTATAAGAAAGCCGTCGAGGCTCTGACCACCGACAACGTGCGCGACTTCCTGAACCAGTTGCTCAAGAGTGGCAACCACATAGAGGTCATCATGCTACCTGAAGCCAAATAAATACCATTGTCATCGCGGGGACACAAATCCCCGCGATGATCTTTGCAAAAGCAAATCTCTAACAATGAAAAAACTATTAATTCATCTTCACTACCAAATAATCAGCGAGTAATTTTTCTCAAATACAATATCACGGCGGTAGGTGTGAAACAGGATTGCATTGCAACGCCACACTCTCAAGGAGAGAACGCCACACTCTCAAAGAGAGAACCAGTCCCTTGTGTCTTTTATCTGCAATTTTTTATAGCAAACCGCTTGTAATTCACAAACTTTTTGTATCTTTGCAGCGGAAACGTTTCAACTTAACATGTTAAGATTATGGCAATAATGGCAAACAATGTACAGATGCAAGGCGTTTACGTAAACGTGCCAGCTGTTGACTGGTCGCTCTTCCGCGAACTCATCCGCAAGTTCGGATGGCAGGCAGAGACCCGCGAGCAATTGCTCGACCGCTTCGTAGGTAGTCGTCCGGCAACGCCAGCATTGACTGAAGAGGAAATCATGGACGAGGTAAAAGCCGTGAGATACGCCAAATGAAGAAAGTCATCATCGACACCAATCTTTGGATATCGTTCCTTCTTGGGCATCAGGTGCAGTACGTGCGTCAGATGCTGACCGACCTGAGGTAGCCGTGGGGACAGGTACCTGAGTCATAGCAGCCGTCATACCCAAGTACCTGTCCCAGCGACTACAGTCAGGCACCCATACCCAGTATCTGTCCCCATGACTATATTGGAAAGCGATTGCGGCATCTTGAGTGGCACCTGTCATATATAGATACGAAATTTAGGCCAGATGTCTTTGGAAATTAAGGGATAAATATATTAACGTGGTTTCGTGTGAAAATTGGAAATGCTTGATAATCAATGCTTTTTATCTCTATATGGTTTCGCGTGAAAATAAGAACCGACACCAAACCGAGTGCCATCAAGTAGGTTTGAATGGCCGAGGGGGCGAAGGAGGAATACGAAAAGTCAATCATCCATAATAAGGTATATACGAGGTGTACCTCTTGGATTCTGTTTCGGGGTCTTTCATCTTGATAAGACCACTTTCAAGAGCATCAGCAAGAATGCGCGAGGCCATCACTGTCTGATTCTTGTTCAGGTTGAAACGCTCACGGATAATCTGGTTGTTTATTGCCATCCCTTCTTCATATAGCAGACATGCATACTGATAGCAAACGGCGATACGCTCTTCCCGGGTCATCTCGCTTACCTTCTTCTTTGGATATAGCGTTATCCTCGTGTAGTCATCACCACTTTGAGCCTTATAGGCAGGGAGTTTCATCTGACTGATAGCATCTGTTGCACGGTCTATGCCACTGCCTCGACGTTCGCACATATCCATCAGGAGCATCATCTGTGCCATAGACTCGTTGCGTGAATGTGGCGGCAGGTCTATCAGACGGTTCACATCATTCAGCGAGGATCCTGGGTTTGTGAAAGTAAGTCGGTTTGTAAAGATTTCAATTGTCAGCGGCATACCCTTGATGGCAGTATCTTGATGGACCATCATGTTGGCTGTGAGTTCTCTTATAGCCACAATGGGATATGAGGGAATTGCCTCACGCTGTATCTCTATGCTCTCAACACTGGTGTTCTTGCTGACAAAATCAACTAAATCCTTAAAGCCGATAGCGTAACCCGTCTGACATATATACTCTAATGACAAGATACGGTTGTTCGTGCCTTGATAGCGTCTCACTATAATCTCCTTTCCCCTGAGCGTCGGGAAATCCTTTAACTGTTTAGCAAAGAGAATCGCACCGAGATTCAGGATGTCATAGAGATCATCCCTTTCAGAAATCAGCCCATACTCGTCCATCAGTTTCATCACCTGATGTTTGTCTGATGGGATTGTTCTGCCCAGCAGTTCAAACATCTTCTGGCAATCCAGCAGATTCTCCACCTCTTCCATACTTACACCGCTCTTCGCCACTCTATCCTCAAAAGAAAGACCGTGAGATTGGGCAATCAACTCATGCACCTGCTCTTTCGACATCTTAACGGTATGCCCTGCTGAACGGATATACGCCTCGTAGATGTCCTTTCCACGAAGGTAGATGGGCTTGTTTGTCTGCTCTGGTATGCGGATGAATAGCAGAGTGTGTCCGTGATAGTCAACAACGGCATGTTCCAATTGGACTGACCACGCCAGATTATTCTTGGCAATATTACCCAGTTTGTTGGATATTTCCTCAATCTCATCCTTTGACAGTGTTGTAAACGTCGCATCGTCATTCACGCCGAAAACGAGAAAACCGCCATTAACGGTATTGGAAAAGGCACAAATGTGTTGTGCCAGTCTGTCTGACTTATCTGAAAGCGCACATTTCCAGTCTATGACATTCAGTTCTTGAGGAACAGGATGCAGACTGTCCTCCAGTGCCTTGATTGCTTTATCTTGCCAACTACTCATTTCTATAATCAATTTGCATGCAAAATTACAACTTTTTTGGCAAAAAGGCAATAGATTACAAAGAAAAGTTGTATCTTTGCATCGTGTTCTCTGAACACGAATCTTTTTGTTGCTCAATCTCTCTACCGAACTTGCACCTCGAACGAGATTTTTATGAGCAAAACCAATACTACATTGAAGCTGTGCCTTATGGCGCAGACTTCAACCATAGTAGTATTGGGGCAGTGCAAGGCCCGGTAGAGAATATGGGACGGGGTCTGCGCTTTCTTTATGCCCATACCGATAGTGCTTCCCCCTACCAGACTTTGATGAGAGAATTATAAAGTAACCATAATACAAGAACAATTAAAAAAGAAACAAAATGAGGAGTATGAAACATTCGATTAAACGAGAGCAGAGCCATGCTCGCATGAGCTTTGTCGAGTGTGAGAACCAACGGTCGCTGGCCGAAGGGGAAAGCAATGTTCGAGCAACGCTCAAACACATGAAACTATCATTCCATCTCATCCTCACCCTCGCCGCGATGCTCACGATGGCGCAGACGGCGTGGGCGACAGACGAAACGAAGACGTTTACCATTTCCAATGCGTCAGGTTCTGGCACCATCACATACCAAGACAATGTTTTTCTCGTTCCCGTCGCGAATATGAAGACTATGGAATCCTCTGGTGGTTTCATCACTATGAGAACTAATACTGGCGGCAATGCAGGTACAGTCAAATTATATCCTCATATAAGCGGCAAGGTCAAGAGCCTGACGTTTAGTAGTGCCAGATTTATGTTTGATACAAGTGTTGCTAGCACGGAGCATTACGTGAAAATCGGAAAGGGCGATATCTGGACGAACTCATATACAGAGGATATGAGCATGAGCACAGCATCGACAATGACCTTCACCTTCACGAACGGTGACGGATTGCAACTTGCAAGCGAAGACGACTATCTCGAAATCAAGATGAGGAACTCTGAAACCACCAGGCTCGCATCTTTCCTGATAAGTGGCACGCTCACCATCACCTATGAGCCGACGGCATCGACACAGACGCACACCCACAACTTCTCGTACAACGCCGTGGGCAATACGCTGACCGCCACCTGCGCCCACGACGACGGCAAGGAGTGCAATCTTGCAAGTTCCAGTTATCAGATATCCACGTCGCTGATGGCGCCGACATATCTCATATACCATGATGGCTGGAATTATCCCGCAAGCATGTCGGGATTTGAAAACTTTAAATCGGAAACGAAAGCCACAATCGGCTCTATCACCTACATAAAAACCGACACCAACGAGGACTATGGCACCTCCGAACCTGACGCCACGGGAACATACACCGCCAGCGTCACCATCACCGCCGGAGGCACGGGCTATACACTGCAGACGACGAGTTACTGCGTGACGGACTATCATTTCGTCTATAACAACTATCCGCAGTTCACCACTGACAAGTCCGGGAATTATGCCGGCAATGGCCAGACTGTCACCATCACCTTCACGCCGAAGTTCGGTGAAACGTTAGAGTCGTTGACCGTGACGGGCTCAACGACAAACTACAGCATCGGCAGCGGTATTACCGACAACGGCAGCAACACATACACGTTCACCATGCCCGGAGAGGATGTCACCATCGGCGCTACGTTCTCCATCAGCGAGGATGACTTCGCAGAGACTGGCACCGACGAATATACCATCAAGACCGCCAACGGCTGGGGCTGGTTCTGCTTTGCCACAAACTACGACTTGGCTCCCGACGGCTTCAGCGGCAAGGTTGTGAAACTCGCTGGAAATGTCAGTTCGTCGGAGATGGCAGGCAAGAGCGGTCACCCGTTCAAGGGCACGTTCGACGGACAGGGCAATACGCTGACCTTTAACCGCACTGCCGCCGAGGACTTCTGCGCCCCGTTCCACTACATCAATGGCGCCACCATCAGCAACCTCCACGTCGGCGGCACCATCACGGGCGGCACCTATGAGAGTTTGGGCGGTCTGGTGGGCCATTCCGAGGGCAATATCACCATCAATAACTGCCGCGTGAGCACCGAAATCAGCACCACAGTCAGCGACGGCGCCCTTCACGGCGGTGTCATTGCCGATTGGAATGGCACTAACGCTACCTGCACCGTCACGGGCTGCGTGTATGACGGTCTGATTTACAACCCAGACCAGGCTGGCGTGACCACCTCCTGCCACGGATTCATAGGATGGGACTATGGAAACAACATGACCATCAAGTTCACCGACTGCCTGTCCGCTCCCGCTGCATACGGCACGGGCAAATACGCGCTGGGCGGCAACTGCTTCACTTTCGTCTTTCCAAACAGCGAGCCGACCCTGACTTACCACATGACGAACTGCTACTATACCAGCATCCTCGGCAAGAGGCAGGGCCGCCCCGCAGCCACGGCGACCGTCGCACCCGCCAACCTCGGAGCCGCGACCACCGACCACGGAATAGTGGATGGCTACAAGAACGGCTTCCTCTACGACGGCAACTACTACACGCCAAAGTACGGCGACGCAGTGGTTGAATACCGCTTCAATGACGGGAATGAGAGGGCCGACGTGACCATCAACGGCACAAACAATCTGGGAACAGGCGTCAACGTTGTGGGCGTGAACATCACGGAGGAGGTAGGCAATATCAAGAGCGTGACCTACAACCGCCCGTTCAACACAGCACAGGCCGCCACGGTGATACTGCCGTTCAACTATATCTGCAACGGCAACGAGGGCGGCAAGTTCTTCGGCTTCAAAGAAGTGGTGTACAACGAAGGCTTGCACAAGTGGGTCTGCACGATGGTAGAGCCGGGCGAAGAAGGCACAAATAACGTGACCTCGCTGACGGCCAACATGCCGTATGTATTCATGCCGAACGATGCGACGACGATGACGTTCCCGAACATCTCGAGCATGACGGGCGGAGTCGTGACGCTGCAGACCACGACGGCCAACGACGGTCTCTATGGCGGCGCCACGACCGATGCAGCCTGGAATTTCCACGGCACGTACAAAGGGAAGAGTTGGGCAGTTGCCAGCAATGACTACGGCTTTGCAGCCCAAAGTGGCACCGAGGCTGGCGGCGCGGCAACCGTTGAGGCTGGGCAGTTCGTCCGCTTCACTACAGGTGCCTTCATCAAGCCCATGCGCTGTTATCTGTCGTATGTCGGCACGGAGGCCCCGGCCCCGGCTCCCGGTTTGACCCGCGCAGCCGCCACCGACGACCTGCCCCAGAGCATCACCGTGCGCCTCGTCAGCCGCAGCGGCGAGACTACCGCCATCGGCGAGATTGACACCAAGACGGGCAAGATGACCTTCGACAGCGAGGCATGGTTCTCTGACCAAGGGGCAGAGTGTGGCGCTGCATTCACGCTCGACGGTGTGCGCCTGAGCGGCAAGCCCAGCAGAAAGGGCATCTATATCAACAATGGACGTAAGATTGTAATCAAGTAAGGTTTAGAGCCCCTTGATAAGGGGCGGCTATAATGCAGGGATAAAAAAGAAAGAATTATGAAAAAGAGAGCATACGAGAAGCCATCATTCAGAGTAGTGGAACTGCAACACAAGTGCCAGTTACTGGCTGGCAGCGGCGACCCCAAAAGGAACGTCCCCTGGTGGGACGGCGAGGGCGGCTCCCGTAAGTACAATGGCGATTGGGAAGAAGAGGATTGGGAAGAAGAGGAGGAAACCAAGTGACAAGGGACTGGGGTTCACTTCAGTTCCTGTCATACTTATTATAATTATGACCGTCCTTCGTGGCGGTCTTTTCCTTTGTGCACCTCTGTAAGGTACACATGAATTTTCAGCAAAACAAACTACACAACTACACTATATTTAATTATATAACTATAAATAAGTCGTTTACACCATTCCAAAAGCTCATTCAAACTACATTAAAACTACATTAAAACTACATTAAATACACTTCGTGACGGTTATTTAGCCTGAAGAGAAGACCTTTGTCCATCAAAAAAGCATCTTTACGAGTCGAAAACAGCATACTTGCACTAAGGAAACAGCATACTTGCACCAAGGAAACAGCATAC